>JAOLZN010000028.1 GCA_028343855.1 Candidatus Nitrosopumilus sp.
ATCATCTGGTTTATTTTTTCTAAAACAATCACGGCAGTAAACAGGTCTATCAGTTTTTGGAATAAATGGAATTGTACATTGATCACCACAATCAGCACAAGTTACAGTTGTAGATTCGCCATCATTATCTCGAGAATTTCTAAAAGAACGGGAAGGTCTATCGCTAGAAGAAGAATTACGATTAGGATATTTTTTATCAGAATGTTTTGATCTGTATAGGTCCATTTTAGAATAAATTTGAGAGTTGTTGGATATAGATGCTTAGATCTCTAATTTGTGCCTAAAAGTTAAAAAAAATATCAAACTAGAGATTTATCCATTTCTGTAGACATTAATTCCTGAACTTTAAGAAAATATAATCTTGTAGAGTACGGCATATCATCTAAATTATTATCAACTACAATCATAAAATATCTAACAGCTCTTTTTGAAATATCTAAATTAAATTTCATTGTAAGAATAGGATCCTGATGTACTTTAATTTTGTCTTGAAGCCAAGGTGGGGCCATTTCAATTGTTTCTTTAATAATTTTATCATACCAAAATGAAAGATTTTGAGGTTGAAGACCTTGTTTTAGATTTGATACATCAGTATCAATTTTCTTCATCATATGATTGATTATTGTCATAAAATTTCATATGAGAATTTTGTTTTATTCAGATTACTCAAAATACTGTAAGCTATTTGTCAATTGGTAGCAAGTTTCCATCAGAGTCAATCTCAGAATTTTTAATTCTAGTTGTAGATATTCTTACTCCGTCTTTTGCCAAAAACATTGGAACTGTGATAATCTCTACTGGGGACAAATTACGTTCAGATCTTAATTTATTTAACACGTTTCCCTGATCACTTGTTTCATCACTTACAACAAGTGCCTGAACTTCTTTTTCTAAAACCGCGGGGCCAAAGTCATTGTTTAATTGAATAATTTCAAAATAAGCATCAGGGAATTTTTTAAAAATTGTTAATGTTAAATTTTTGAGACGCTCATCATATTTGTGAAGAGGAGTTTTTCCTTTTTTTTGAACAAATTCATCACTAGTTAATCCAATAATGACTTTATCAGAAATTTCAAATCCTGTTGAAAGTAAAGTGATATGTCCTTGATGAATAATATCAAAAGTTCCACCCATGGCAATGAGAGAAAATTTTAACATGATATTATACAGTATTCTTTGAAAATAAATCTACTACTCTACAAGTATCAATACAAAATAGTCCTGGGCTCCAAGTGGAATGTTATTTCGATCCTAAACAAATGTTTCAATGAAAAATAACCCTTTTTTCAGGAATTCAATCTATAGATTGAGAGTTTTGTAATTTTAGTATCTTGGAACGATGCTAAGTCTTGATTTTGCAGAAATTGCAACTATTGAGATAATTGCGACTGCGAGAATCATGGCTGCGATTGTACCAAACTCTGGAATTACAAAGGTACCGATAATTTCAATTTGCTCAGTTTCTGCACCAAATGGAACGATAACTGTGTTACCGTTAATTTCTGCATCGTCTGATTCCTCACCATCAACTAATACCATAAAGATACCTTTTTGTGTTGATGTTGAAGGACTGATTGTCAATACACCATCATCCATTGCGTCAATGTTGATAATGACTGAATTATCATCTGTGTTTACTGTTGCACTTTCTACATGTCCATTTGAAATATCATAAGAAGTACAATCACCTCCAATGTTTACTTCACTTGAACCACATTCAACATCATCGTGATGCATTTCTTTATCACCATGATCCATGTGTTTTTTCTCAACAACTGCAACTCCACCATCTAATTCAACTTTGACATTATTGTCTAAACTGCCATAGTTTACTTGAATGGTGTATGTACCATCATATTTCCACAAATTACCAGCTGTACTCATAGTTGTCTCAAAACTTCCGTCATTTGCAACATTGAATTGATCAATGGTAACAAGGGAAGCCATTGGACTCATCACAGTAACTGTGATTGGTACATTTCCTGGAATTACGTTTTGCACGTGTCCTGTAACGGTAATAGTGTCAGCGTGACCATATGTTGCTGAATCAGTGTGAACTGTTAAAGGAAGATTTGCATGATCACCTGAATGGTGTCCAGCATGTGCTTCCGAAGCAAAGCCTATGGTGCCTACTATTGCCACTAGGGCTACTAGCATTAACGATGTGGTGCTATTCATGTTATTTCAAAACGGGATAGTCACTATTTATGTATAATGAAAAATAAAAAATAGAAAAAAAGTTGTAATTTTAGTATCTTGGAACGATGCTAAGTCTTGATTTTGCAGAAATTGCAACTATTGAGATAATTGCGACTGCGAGAATCATGGCTGCGATTGTACCAAACTCTGGAACTACTAGTCCATCTGCTACTTCAACTTCTACTGAATCTGTAAACATTGAATCATTGCCTTGTTGAGCAGTTACTGTGTATGCTCCGTCTTGGGACCATAATGGGCCTCCAACTGCAATGTCCACTGCAAAGTCACCGTTTGCACTTGGTGAAATTTGATCAATACTAACTATATTCCCATTTGGTGATGACACTGTAAATGTGACATCCTCATTGGTTTTACTAGTATCTCCAGTTATCTCGATGACATCTGATCCTTCCATTGCATTTGCCATAATAGATAATCCACTTCTTTGTTCAGTAGATTCTGTAGTTACGTCTAATGCATCACTGGTAGAATAATTATCAACGATACTAGAATCGGTTGTTGATGTTTCTGCAGTTGCTCCAGCATTTACTTCAACATTAAGTGTAATGCTGTAGATTAGTGAAGTTCCTTGATTGGCTTTAATTTTATACATTCCATCTTGTCCCCAATTGGAAACATTGAATTGTGTACTAAATTCGCCATTTGCATCTGGTGTTACTTGATCAACGCTAACAACTCTATCTCCACTTGGAGTTAACACTCTAAAAATGACATCTGTCAAATTAGATGATGTTTCTCCAGTTACTGAGATAATGTTTGATCCTTCGTCTGCGGTAGCTGTTAATGACATACCAGATTCTGCTGCAAAAGCATCTTGGTTAACTGAAGTCACTGACATTATTGCTACTGCCATTAGGACTAGACTAATTGATCGTATTGAATTTTTGAAATTCATCTAGTTGCAATCACGTTGTTTCGGTATTTATGTATATATAACACATGAAAAAAAGTTATTATTTTAATATCTTGACAACATATTCAATTTCGATTTTGCGGATATCGCAACTATTGAGATAATTGCGACTGCTAGAATCATGGCTGCAATTGTACCAAACTCTGGAATTACAAAGGTACCGATAATTTCAATTTGTTCAGTTCCTGCATTAAATTCAATAGTCAGCGTTCTATCAATAGAGGTTGTAATTTCTTCAAAGTCCACTTCTTCACCATCAACCAATACAAAGAATTCGTCATCTCCATCATTGATACTTGCATCTAATACAGACCTTGGAATTGTTAAAGTGATTGACCCATCATCTGTTGCTTCAATATAGATGAGTAAAGAAACGGCATCAATATCAGGTATTACATTAAGTAATTTTGCATTTACAATTTCATATGAAACCAAATCTGTAGAGTCTTGAACAGTAATAGTGGTTGCAGTTAATACAGAATCTAAAACAATTGGATCATCAGTAATTAGATCATCAGTAATTAGATCATCAGTAATTAGATCATCAGTAATTAGATCATCCACTATAACTTCTTCTAAATCATTTAATGATGTATCAGTAATTCCACCAAATTCAAAAGAAGTAGTTGCTTGATTATTTTCATCTTGAGTGATTAGAACGGTATATGTTCCAGATATTTTCCAATATACCCCATTAGGATTAATTTCTGTATTGAATTGTTTATCTGAACCAACTGTTATTTGATCAATTTCAGCAATATTTCCATTGGGAGATGTAATCAAGATAGTTAATTGATTTCCTAAAGCAAGATATTTTATTTCTCCAGATATTGAAATTGTTTCATCTTCCGTATATGTGGATTTATCAGTAGTGACAATAATTGAATCATTTTCTCCAAACGCTGGAGTGACACCAAGACTTGTAATTAAGATACCAAATAGTGCAAAAATCATTAATTGAAATTTCACTAAATATTCTAAGTCAATTTAGGATATTTAACGTTGAGAAAATATTTGTTGACCATTAAGAAAAATCAAAATACCAAAAAACTAGGTTCACCACGCTCGTAAATGATATATAAGATACTCTAAGGATTGGAGTTAGTGGCTGGTAAACGCGTTGTTCTAACTGCAGACCGTAGTTTGATGACAAATTATAGAGGAAATTTCCTATATGGATTCATCGCATGTGGTCCGTATGAAGTTTTACCAGAATGGGTTTTTGATAAAGTATTTTGTCCATCAGTAGAAACAGACCCAATTACTGGTGAAGTAAAAGTTGCCCAAGTAGGATTAAGGAGAATTGAAAGTTCACTAATCAACGGAGGATATAAGAAAGAAGATGTGTTCATGGCACATCCAGAAATGCTTCAAAAATCAATTGGTCCAGATACTAAAGTTGTTGGAATCAATGTAATGGATCCTCTTGGAATGGCACCAGTTACTACAACAATGTCACCGGAAAAATTATCCTATGTCGCAATGAAATTTAAAAAAATGTGTGCAAGCATTATTCAACTCAAAAAGAAATATGATTTTAAAGTCGTAGTTGGAGGTAATGGAGCATGGGAATTAGCAAAATCAGATAGAATGAAAATTCATGGAATCGATACAGTAGTTGTTGGAGAAGCTGATGAATTAGCAGTTGATTTATTCCAAGACTTAGAACAAAATGATGCACCAGAATTAATGCATTGTTTTGTAAGAAATTTAGAAAATATTCCAGTTATAGAAGGTCCTACAATTAACTCATTAATTGAAGCAATGAGAGGTTGTGGAAGGGGATGTGACTTTTGTGATGTGAACAAAAGATCAAAAAAAGATTTACCGTTAGAAAGATTACAACATGAAGCAAAAACTAACTTAGATTATGGATTTGATTCAATATGGTTACATTCAGATGAAATGTTACTTTATGGATGTGACAGCAGAGATTTCGTTCCAAATAGAGATGCAATTGTAGATTTATGGAAAGGACTCAAAGGGTTAGGAGCTAATTTCATTGGAACTACACATATGACATTTTCAGCAGTTGCAGCAGATCCTACATTAATGCAACAAATTTCTCAAGTTAATGAGCAAGATAAAACAGGTAGATGGCTTGCAACAAATCTAGGTATTGAGACAGTTTCACCAGATATGGTAAAGAAGCACCTGGGTGTCAAAACAAAACCATTTGCACCTGAAGAATGGGGTAGTGTTGTAAGAGAAGGGGCAAAAATTCTAAATGAAAATCACTGGTTCCCAGCTGCAACTATAATCATAGGATGGCCTGATGAAACCCCAGATGATGTTCAATATACAATTGACATGATGAGTGACTTTAGAACAATGGACTTTAGAGGGCTAGTAGCACCATTACTGTATCAAGACTTTAGTGAGAAAAACTCTATGCACTTTGGAAACCTAAATGAAGCACAATTTACACTATTTTGGAAATGTTGGGAGAACAACTTGCGTGTAATTAATGATATTATTCCAATTATTCTAAGAAATAAGACATATGGACCACCAATGAAGGTCTTCATGTATGGAATTCTGAAAGCAGGTACATGGGCAATTATGAGATATCTTAGAGGATTATGTAAGGACCTATTCAATGGTAAAACACCTGATCAAATCATTGACAAATATGCAAGAACAAAATCAGTGTCTGAACCAAAATTCCTAACTAAGAAACTTTAGAATTTACTTTAGTCGTTTGTAGATAGATTTGAATTCTGTTGAAAGATTATACGACATGTTAAGTCGATGTACCAATAAATTTAGAGATGCACCATCACGACCTAACTGTCTCAAAATAGTCAAAGATTTTTGAGGGGAATTTGCGGATAATGAAGATTTTCCAGACCAAGTCTCAAAAGCACTTTCCACGTCCAAGCTAAAATTTAAAATAAATTCTTTCCAAGTGGGCATTGTTTCGGATGCATTTTCAGGAAGTAGTACCTGAGCTAATTCACGAAATTGATTTTTTCTATCAACAAACATCATATCTAAAGATTCATGAATTTTTTCCTGAGTATAATCTTCAGAATTTAACATGTACATTCCAGATATGACCATAGAAAAATAATGAATCTATCAAAGATAAAGGTCACAGATAATTTAGTGAAAATTTATTCAGAAAAACAAAGTAAATTGAATAGATGTTAAAATTATAGTATTTCTAAAATAGAATCAAATTATAAGCCTTGAAGAGCTTTATCAGCAATTGTATTTCGTTTTGGTGTTATTGAGATAAAGTAAATTTTATCGGCTCTTTCAACTGATTCCACTTTTTTATAAGATTTTGAAGATACATCAAATTCATAAATTCCAGCTTCAAGTTCACCTTTTGCATATAGCATAAGATAAGATTCTCCAGTTGATGGACTAAGAGGAATGAAGGACATTATGTTACCTTTGTAAGAATTGATTGGTATGGTATTTTTCATTGGAGGTGCTGCTGCAGACATGTACATGAACAGATCTTCAATGTTTTCAAATTCTTCATACTCAGTATTCATAGTATGAGATACTTTGTTTCAGTATAAGAACCTATTATGCTAAAATAATAAAATTATTTTCTTGATTTAATTTGTTGATTAACTTTCATTGCGATTAATGCAGGTGCTGCAATGTACATTCCCAAATTCAATGCAATCACTGAGAGTCCAAGTCCTAAAACTTCTGATTCAGATTCTGCACTTTCCATTATTGCCAAAGTTGAGAGCATTGGTGTCAAGCCAGCTTTTACAATCTCTTTGAAGATTGGGCTTTCACGTTCCAAGTCTGCA
>JAOLZN010000029.1 GCA_028343855.1 Candidatus Nitrosopumilus sp.
ACTTGCTTGTTCAAGTTTTTCTAATTTTGCTAAAATCATTCCCAATTGATGTTGATATTTTAATAACAGTTTATCTTTTTGAATTTTAGAAAATTCATCTTCAGCTTGATATAATCTTGAAATTGTTTTTGTTAGAATATCTTTTTCAATTTTTAAAGAATTAATTTGATTTTTGATATGTGAACTTGCACCTAAACTTAATAATTGATTTTTGTCTCTAGGAATTTTTCTTACAGCAGCTGCTGTTGCAACTCCTGCAATTGAACTAAGAATTAAGGCAATCTCTTGCATCTATGTATACCATTTAATCCAGGAATACTTTCTTCGTTTAGCCTCTGGGAATCCACAACTAGCACATTGGTGATGGCGCTTGTGAAGTGAATTTTTACCACATCTTCTACATCTAATGTGAACTTTCTTTTTTGTAAATCCACCCATAGAAGTAGTACCTTTTGTCATTCCAAATCACCTAATTTGTTGGTGGTGGAGGAGATATCATTACGACATTGTCTCCTCTGACTACAATGGAACCAAGGCTTTTTGTCTCGCCTTCAATAGGAATTTCTTCTGAAGAATCGAGTAGCAGATTCATGTGTTGATCAAAACCTAAGAGATTACCTCTAATTGTTTTGCTTCCTTTGAGTTTTATTAATACAACTTGATTAATACTCTCATCCAATACTTTTACTGCCATATCAACGGACATCTATATCACTCATTGACTTCCATGTTGAGGGATTATATTAAAATATCATTGTGTAGCTATAACGTACCTTCAGTAAGGGAAGTTTGACACTTTTTTGATAAGTTTTCTATTATTTCATTCAAAATATTAATTCCATCTTTTTTTGTTGCTTTTCGAGGATCGCCCCAAATTCCATTTTTTGTAGCTTTTGGAAATGATTGATTGGCTAATTTTCCAATTTTAACAATTTCTTGCTTTGTCATTTTATCTGTGATCAATCCTTTTTTGCTAGTTTCATTTTAACATTTTTTGAAATTGCTAGCATCAATGATGTCTCTACAAATCCTGCATGATCGAAATCTCTATTCATAAAATGCCAATATGATAATGGAAAAACCTTAACTTTATTTTTTAAAATTTTCATTATTTTTAAATCAATATTTTTAATTGATTTTAAATTTCCATGATGACCATTAATTATGAAAATTGTTTTAATGTTATTCTCAAGTAATGATGTACACAAATCTATTAGAATTGTACGTAGTGTTGATTCTTTTATGCTCAGATTAAAAAATGGCGCATGCTCAAATGAAATTCCATATGTTATAGTGGGAAGAAGAAGATAGCCATTTTTATCTGATAATTTTTCTGCTACTTTTGATACAATATCTGAATCTGTTGAAATTGGTAAATGCGGTCCATGTTGTTCAATTGAACCAATAGGAATAACTGCAATTCTCTTTTTACTTTTAATTAAATTTCTTAGAATTGGATCAAATTGTGTTTTAATGTCTGCCATTTAATTCACTTTGATTTTATGTGAACTTTTCTCCAGCGAACTTCTAATTTATTTTCTAAATGCATTTTAGTTGCTTTTAGCAGTGTATCTGCTTCTAATTTTTGTCCTTTTGCTTTTATTTTTTCTAATGTATCATTTGGATCAACTTTGAAAGAATCTTGAAAAATTATTGGTCCTTGATCTAAGTTTTCTGTAACATAATGTGATGTTACTCCAACAATCTTTGTACCTCTTTCATAAGCTTGAGCATATGCTGATGCACCAGGAAAAGCAGGTAATAGTGATGGATGAATGTTAATTATTCTATTTGGATATCTCCAAACAAAATTTGGACTAAGTATTCTCATATATCTTGCTAGTGATATTAAATCAATATTGTATTTTTTACAAATCTGAATAATTTTTTCTTCTGCTTTTGCTTGATTTTTTTCTTCTACTGCAATAAATGGAATTTTTGCTTTTTTTGCTATTGATTCTAATGATTTCTCAGTACCAATTATCACTGAAATTTTTCCTTTGAGTACTTTTCTATTTGCAATAAATGTTTGAAGACAAAGTGGTTCTTTTGTAACAAATATTGCAATATTTTTCTCTAAATTAGTTTCATGATGTGTGTTTACATCCATTTTTTCTCTTTTTGCTAAATTTTGAATTTCAGTATCAAATTTTTTTACATCTATTTTTTTAGAGAATGAAACTTCTAGATACATACCAAAAAGATTTTTGATAACATTTTGATTTACTTTTTCAATATTGCCGCCTTTTGAAAAAGCAAAATTAGTAAATGTAGCAACAATACCTTCTCTATCTCTACCAACGACTGTAATTCCAACTACTGTTTTTTTCATAACTTTGAATGATCAGGTTTTTCTCATTATTAATCATTCACAGGAACCTAAATGGTGCGGGAGGTGGGATTCGAACCCACGAACTCCTAAGAGATAGGGTCCTAAGCCCTACGCCTTTGACCAGGCTGGGCGACTCCCGCAACGACATAGCCATTAAACACAAATTTATCTATTATTGAATAACCTCATGGCAAAATTTTTTGGAACTAATGGAATTAGAGGAGTATTTCCTGATGATTTTTCGCTAGAATTCATTCATGATATGACATTATCTATTGGAACTTATTTTGAGAAAGGACCAATTCTGATTGGTTATGATGGTAGAGAATCAAGCCCTTTGATTTGTAAAGTTATCACTTCTACTCTTAATTCTGTTGGGATTAATTGCAAAATAGCTGGACTTGTTCCAACACCCTGTCTTGAATATGCAGTAAAATCTCTTGGCTATTCTGGTGGAATAATGATTACTGCTTCACATAATCCTCCACAATATAATGGAATTAAACCTGCAGGAAAAGATGGAGTGGAAATTTCACGTGAGGATGAATTAGTAATTGAAGATATCTATTTTAAAAAAAATTGGTTACCCCCTTCTAAAAAATTAGGAACAACTGAAGAAGAAACCAAAGCAATTGAAACGTATCTTACAGGTATTAAATCTCATATTGATTCTCAACTTATAGAATCAAAATCTTTCAAAGTTGTTTTGGATTTGGGTAATGGTGCACAAGCCGTTACTGCACCAGATTTTTGTAAAATAGTAAAATGTGAACCAATTCTTGTAAATGAAACTATTGATGGTAATTTTCCAGGACGTGGTTCTGAACCAACACCACAAAATCTTTCAATTCTTTCAAAAACTGTAATAGAAAACAAAGCTCAATTTGGAATTGCATTTGATGGTGATGGTGATAGAAGTATTTTTTGTGATAACCTTGGAAATATTTTAACTGGTGACAGATCCGCACTGATTCTTATTCAACATATTTTAACTAAAAATCCTGATTCTTTAGTAGTTACTTGTTTGAATTCCGGTACAAACACTGAAGTGTTAACTGAAAAATATAATTCTAAAGTTATACGTACCAAAGTGGGAAGTGTTGAGGTATCAAGAAAAATGCTTTCAACAAATGCACTAATTGGATTTGAAGAAAATGGTGGATTCATGTTTGGTGATCATAATCAAGTTAGAGATGGTTGTATGAGTTTAGCATTGATGCTTGATCTTTTATCAAATACATCTAATTCTCTTTCTGAAGAAATTTCTAAATTGCCACCTTCTTTTACTACAAAGGATAAAATTCCATGTTCCTCTGAAGATACTAAAAAAATTATTTTATCATTAAAAGATGAATATCCGCAATCTGATACTTCTGATGGAATCAAAATTATTATTGATTCTAAAAATTGGGTCATGATAAGACCAAGTGGAACTGAACCGATCATTAGAATTTATGCTGAATCTGAAAGTCACGAGAAATTAGAGGCATTAATGATACAATTCCTTCGAAAAGTAAAATCTATCATTTCCAGATAACACTTTTAATACCAACCACAGGATTCGATAATACTATGGGAAAAGCCTATTACGTTAAATTTGAAACTCCTGAAGACTTAGTTAGTCCAATTTTGGAAGCCGTTAGAGTTGCATCAACTAGCGGTAAAGTCAAAAAAGGAACAAATGAAGCAACAAAGGCCATTGAACGTGGTACTAGTAAATTAATTGTAATTGCTGAAGATGTTGAACCACCAGAGGTAGTAGCACATCTTCCAATTCTATGTGAAGAACAAGGTGCAGCATATGCATTTGTTCCAAATAAAGAAGAATTAGGCAAATCATTAGGTATTGATATTACTTCAGCCGCTGCAGCAATTTTGGATGCTGGCGATGCACAACATATCGTCGACCAAGTTACAACTAAAATTGCTGATCTTAAAGGCGGTAAATCTGAGCAATGAGCGCAACTGAAGAAGTAGTAGAATCTGAAATTATTCAAATTGTTGGTAGAACTGGTATTGCTGGCGAAGTTATTCAAGTTAGAGTTAAAGTACTTACTGGTAAGGATAAGGGTAGAATTCTTACAAGAAATGTTAAAGGTTCTGTTAGAATGAATGAAATTTTAATGTTAAGAGAAACTGAAAGGGAAGCAAAGAAAATCAAATAGGTGATATGAATGAGCCTTTTAGTTAAACCATGCAGTTTTTGTGATAGACCTGTTGCAAAAGGTTCTGGAACAATGTTTGCTAAAAATGATGGAACTGTTTTGTGGTTCTGTTCTGCAAAATGTAAAAAAAATGCATTAGTTCTAAAACGTGATCCAAGAAAATTAAAGTGGACTAAGAAACATGTCAAAGGCGGAATTAGAAAGAATTAGAATTGACTGAGCAATCATTATTTATTGTAAAACCTGACGCTGTAGCTAGAAATCTAGTTGGAGAAGTTGTATCCAGATTTGAAAGAAAAGGATTCAAACTTTTAAAATTAAAGATGTTTACATTTAATCAAGCACAAGCTGAAAATTTTTATGGTGTTCATAAAGATAAACCATTTTTTGGTGAACTAACATCATTCATTACATCAGGACCTGTAGTTGCTGCTATTATTGAAGGAAATAATGCAATTGCTACTACTAGAATTATGATTGGAGCCACAAAATCATTTGAAGCGGATCCAGGTTCAATTAGAGGTGACTTTGGTTTAGGATTTAGTGAAAATATTATTCATGCATCAGATTCACAAGAAAGTTTTGATCACGAGTCAAAGGTAGCATTTGAGTGATATGATTTGCAAATTCGTCAACCCATAGTAGCAGTTCTTGGTCACGTAGATTCTGGAAAAACATCTCTGTTAGATAGAATTCGTGGAACTGGTGTACAAGGTAGAGAAGCAGGTGGAATTACTCAACATATTGGAGCAAGTTTTCTTCCATCTGATACTATCAAAGAAATGTGTGGTCCATTATACAAGAATTTAGAAAAATCAGAACACAAAGTTCCTGGACTTTTAGTTATTGATACTCCTGGTCACGAAGTTTTTACAAATCTTCGTTCTAGAGGTGGCTCTGCTGCTGACATTGCAATATTGGTAGTTGATGTTAACCGTGGATTTCAACCTCAAACAAATGAAAGTCTAAAAATATTACAAAGTAGAAAAGTTCCATTTCTTGTTGCATTAAATAAATGTGATCAGATTTCTGGATGGCGAAAATCTGAAACTAAATTTATTTCACAAGCAATTAAAGAACAAGATGCATCTATTCAAACTGATTTAGATCAAAAAATCTATGATGTTGTAGGAACTCTATCAATTTTGGGATACAAGTCTGAAGCATTTTATCGTATTGAAGATTTCAAATCTGAGATAGCCATAGTTCCGATTTCTGCACGTTCTGGTGTTGGAATTCCAGAATTACTAAGTGTTTTAGTAGGATTGACTCAACAATACTTGCAAAAAAGATTAGATCAGGAAGAAAAAGAACCACGTGGAATTGTTCTTGAAGTAAAAGATGAAGTTGGATTGGGTCAAACTGCAAATGTTATTTTAATTGATGGTACTATTAAAAAAGAAAATAGTATTGTTGTGGCAAAACGTGATGCTGTAATTGTTACAAAACCTAAGGCATTACTTTTACCAAAACCTCTTGATGAAATGAGAGATCCTAGAGATAAATTTAAACCAGTTCCCCAAGTTGATGCAGCCGCTGGTCTCAAAATTGCATCACCTGATCTTGAAGGTGTTCTTCCAGGAAGTACTCTTTATGTTGCAAAAAATGATGCTGAAATTGAAACATTTACAAAACTCATAGAATCTGAAATGCAATCTATGTTTATTGATACAGAAACTAATGGAATTATTTTAAAATGTGATACAATAGGCTCACTTGAGGCTATAGTTGAAATGCTAAAGCGTTCTCAAGTTCCAGTAGCAAAAGCAGACATTGGCCCAGTAAATAGACGAGATGTTATTGAAGCTAAAGCTATCAAAGAAAAAGATAGACATCTTGGAATTGTTTTAGCATTTAATGTTAAGATATTGCCCGATGCACTGGAAGAATCTGAAACAAGTCATATCAAATTATTTGAGGATAAAGTAATTTACAGTTTAATTGATACTTACAATGCATGGGTTGAAGAGGATTCTGCAAATGAAGAGGATGCAATGTTTGCAGAATTAACACCAATTTCAAAATTTACATTTATGAAAGGAATGGTATTTCGTAACAACAATCCTGCAGTTTTTGGTGTACGTATTGATGTTGGAAATTTAAAACATAAAATCCCATTTATGAATATGTCTGGAAGAAAAGTTGGAACTATTCACCAACTTCAACTTGATAAAAAAACTGTTTCTTCTGCAAAAACAGGAGATGAAGTTGCATGTTCTGTAAAGGATGTTACAATTGGTAGACAAATATTTGAAGAAGATGTATACTATACATTTCCTCCATCACCAGAGGCAAAAAAAATACTAAACAAATTTTTGCATAAATTAAGTACTGAAGAACAAGAAATTTTTACTGAAATAGTTCGAATTCAACGTGAAATAGAACCTATGTACGGTTACTAGTTTGA
>JAOLZN010000003.1 GCA_028343855.1 Candidatus Nitrosopumilus sp.
TTCAGTTTCTCGTTTGATATAATTTAGTCTTGAAACATCTCTATCAAAAAACAAATCAATTATCCAATCTAAAAGTACACGTGTTTTTTTATCAAACGTCGGTACTTTTGACAAATACACATTTCTCCAAATCAACCAAGCCAAAAATCCCGATATATTCATACCAAGAATTGTTGCAATACCAGTTCTTTTTCCAATTATTGCTAATTGACCTTTTGATTGGTAAACAAATTTTTCTTTTTCAGAATTCTTGATTATAGAAATTAAATTTTTAGCAGCTAACTTTGCTTGTGCTTCTGCTATTTGTGCAGTTGGAGGTAATGGTCTATTAGTTATCGGATCTACAAATAAAGCACAATCTCCAATTGCAAATACTCCTGGAAATTCTTTAACTTCAAGAAATCTATTGACTACAATTTTTCCTTTATCTGTTTTAAACATGGATCTTTTAATTGTGCTAACTGAAGTAATTCCTGCAGTCCAAATCAACGTTTTTGTAATTATGGAACTAACTTCAGATTGATCTATAGAGTCCTTTGGTGTTTCATCTAATGTTTTAATCATTACTTCATTTCCATTAAAACTAGTTACTGCTTTTTTTAATTGAATATCCATTCCTCTTTTCATTAATTCATCTTTTGCAAAATTTGCTAATTTTTTATTTGCTCCACCCAAAATTTCTCCCATTGCTTCTAACACAATTACTTTAACATCCTCTTTTTGGATTGTTGGATAATGTTTTGTTGCATCAAAAAGTAAATCTAATAATTCTCCAGCAGTTTCAATTCCAGCGTAACCCCCACCAACTACTACAAAATTTAACATACCTTTTCTTAAGATTGGATCTGTCTCATTTTCTGCTTGTTCAAGCATATCAATAACTCTATTTCGTAATAATATTGCATCATTGAGTGTCTTCATTGTGTAGGCATTTTTTTCAACATCAGCCATACCAAAAAAATTTGTTTCACTACCAAGTGCAACTACTAGAAAATCATAATTAATTGAAATACTTCTTTTATCTCTAGTTCCCCAAAGTGTAATTAATTTTCCATGTGGATCAATATTTTTAATTCTTCCTTCATAAAATTTTGTTTTTTTACAAATTGTTCGAATTGGAAATACTATGTGCCTAGTTTCAATCATTCCTGAGGCTACTTGTGGCAGCATTGGTGTAAATAATAAAAAATTATCTTCACCTACCATGGTTAATTCAATTTCAGAATTATTACCAAATTCTTTTTCTAATTTTTTTGCACATTCTACTGCAGCAAACCCACTTCCTAAAATTACAATTCTCTTCTTATTTTTTGCCACTCATTAATTTCTGTATATTGAATAATTAAAGGGTGTTAATACAATATTAGAAAATGGCACTAGTTGTTATTTTCTCATAATATCTGAATGTAAAATATCATATGCTCTTGATGAGTCCCTTTCATTCAGAATTATTGTAATGTTATCTTGACTGAAAAATGCGTTAACTAATTCTACACCATTTGCATGTAATACTTCTGCAACATATGACACTACATCAGATTGATTTTGTGAACTAGGAATTGATATTCTAATTTTTGCAAGACCTGTACTAAACATATCTTCTCTTTCTGAAACACTATTGAAAATTTGTCTAATGTCATCCATATCTTCTGTAAGGAATCTAAATGAATCAGATAATCTAAAAAATTCATAATTATTTGTTACCTTAGAAAATTTATCCAAAATTGACATTGGATCCATTTCATTTGAATCCTTTACAGAAAATTTAACATCCATTATTCCATCTGTTAAAGCTAATCTGGCATTTTTCAAAACTGATTCTTCCTTCATCTCTTCTTTAATTTCAAATGAATCAGCATATCTTTTGATTGCAACAACTATTGTATTGAGATTAACAGAATTTCCTAGAATTTTTTCTATTTGCGGTTGGATTTTTACTGCTAATGCAGTATAATTAATCAAATCCATTTTCATACAATCATAAATCGATCTATTCCTTGTAATGACTTCTCGAACTACTTCAGGAACAGACACTACAGATCTCATTAAAATATTATAATATGTCAGTTATAATAGGATTATGTAATAAAATTGATATAATTTCAATATATTTATATAATGTAATACATATTACATTATGTAGATAAATATGACAAGTTTCTTTGATACCGAAATTGATAGAATCTTCAAAAAAATGTCAAATTCATTTTTTGATGTAAATGATACCTTTGAAGAATTCAATGGTAATTCCAATTCTGACCCAATTTTTTATGGTTATACAATGACCATTGGTTCAGATGGAAAACCTTCTGTGCAAGAATTTGGAAACGTCAAACCAGATCGTCCCCTAGTTTCTGATGCCAGAGAAGCAATTGTAGATACAATTGTAGATGAAAAAGAGAAAGTAGTAAAACTCATAGCTGAAATGCCAGGAGTTGAAAAAACTGATGTCAAAATTTTAGTTGACAAAAATGTTGTAAATATAAGTGCAAAACATGGTGAAAAAAAATACCATTGTAAAGTCCCACTACAGCATAAAGTCAATGAAAATTCAGCAAAGGCTACTTACAAAAATGGAATCTTGCAATTGGTTTTCAAACTAGTTGTTGAAAAACAAACTGGTAAAATAGTGGAGGTTGAATAACCCCCCCTTCATTTTTTTAGTGATATATTATGAATAAAATAATTTTAAAAATTAATGAAATTCCACAACAACATGTTGGTAAAGGTAGAGCAATTATTGATCCAAAAATAATTGAAGAACAAAATTGGAATGTTGGTCAAATATTAGAACTAACTTATAACAAAAAAACATATGTTAAACTTTGGCCAGCATCACCTCAAGAATATGGTGCAGGAATAATCAAAATTGATGGTATAACTAGACAAAATATTGGTGCAGGAATAGATGATAAAATATCTTTAAAATCAGTTGAAGCTTTGAATGCTGAACAAATTACCTTATCTCCAACTGAAAAAATTACAACAGATGGATTACAGGAATATATGATATACAATTATCTTAATCATGTATTTTCTAATGGAGATTCAATATCTCTCAATACACAAATGGGAAGTAAAGTTCAATTTGTTATAACAAATACAAAACCATCTAAACCAGTAATTGTTACTGAAAATACTATATTCAAACTTGGTTCATTAACTAAAACTGTCAATTCATCTGTTCCAAGAATTACATATGATGAATTGGGAGGTCTAAAAAATGAAGTACAAAAAATTCGTGAAATGGTTGAATTACCAATGCGTCATCCTGAATTATTTGATAAAATAGGCGTGGAAGCTCCAAAAGGTGTTTTACTTTATGGTCCACCAGGAACTGGCAAGACCTTACTTGCAAAAGCAGTAGCTGGAGAAACAAATGCTCATTTCATCTCATTAAGTGGTCCTGAAATCATGGGTAAACATTACGGTGAAAGTGAAGAAAGAATTAGAGAAATTTTTGCACAAGCTGAAGAAAATTCTCCTAGTATCATATTCATTGATGAAATAGATTCTATTGCGGCTAAAAGAGACGAAGTATCAGGAGAACTTGAGAAAAGAATAGTTTCTCAATTATTAACACTCATGGATGGTATGAAATCTAGAGGTAAAGTGGTTGTTATAGCAGCAACAAACAGACCAGATTCTATTGATCCTGCACTTAGAAGACCTGGAAGATTTGACAGAGAAATTGAAATTGGAATTCCTGATAATGAAGGAAGATTTGATATTCTTTCAATTCACACACGTGGAATGCCAATTAATGAAAAAGTAAATCTTAAAGAAATTTCAAAAACAACTCATGGATTTGTAGGAGCTGATTTAGAAGTTTTATCAAAAGAAGCAGCAATGAGATCATTACGTAGAATACTTCCAGAAATTGATCTTGATGAAGATAAAATCTCTTCTGAAATTCTTCAAAAAATTGAAATCACAAGTGATGATTTTAGAGAAGCACTTAAAGAAGTGAGACCAAGTGCATTACGGGAAGTTCAAGTACAAATTCCTGATGTGAATTGGGATGATGTTGGAGGTCTTGAAGAATTAAAAGATGAACTACGTGAAGCAGTTGAATGGCCTATAAAACATAAAGAAGCATATGATTATGTTGATGTAGAATCCCCAAAGGGTATTTTATTACACGGTCCACCAGGAACTGGTAAGACTTTGATTGCAAAAGCACTTGCAAAAATGACAGAATCAAATTTCATTAGTATCAAAGGACCTGAATTACTATCAAAATGGGTTGGTGAATCTGAAAAAGGAGTTAGAGAAATTTTTAGAAAGGCACGACAAGCAGCACCATGTATAATATTTTTAGATGAAGTTGATTCACTTGTTCCTAGACGAGGAAATGGAAATTCTGATTCACATGTAACAGAAAACACTGTTTCACAAATTTTAACTGAAATTGATGGATTAGAAGAATTACATAATGTGTTAATTATTGGAGCAACAAATCGATTAGATATTGTTGATGAAGCACTTTTACGACCAGGAAGATTTGACAGAATAATTGAAGTTGGAAATCCTGACTCCAAAGGAAGAAATCATATTTTACAAATTCATACAAAAAAGAAACCACTTGGAACTGATGTTAATATAAAAAAATTAGTTGAATTAACAGATGGATTTAGTGGTGCAGAAATTGCTGCAATTACTAATAGAGCTGCTCTTGTTGCTTTGAAAAGGTATGTTACTGGAAAATCTCAAAATATTAAAGAAATTAAAATTTCACAACAAGATTTGATTGATGCTGTAGGTAAAATTAAGCCTCAAAAAAAGGAAGCACCTATACCTCAAGCGATAAAATAGTCTAAATACTGAGATAATGAGATAAGATTATGAAACTTTACCTTGATTTTGAGCCATGCAAAGAATGTAAAGAAATGATGGCTGAACTAAGTAGCCCTGAAATGCTATTTGCTGATGAAAAAACACGTTCAGATGAATCTGCAAAATTTCTTAGGCATTTGACATATAATCACAATGAAGTTGTTCAAGCTGTAATGGAAGATCTTCCAAAACAGAAAAAAGATCAAGAACCTGATTTTTACCAATAATTTAATTATTTTTTGATTGACTCTAAAGAATGTCCACGATTTGTAATCATTTGTGTTACTGCTTCAATAGTGTAATCTAATCCATGTTCTTCTTCAAAATGATTTCTTAATTTTTCAATTAAACCTATAGTTAATTCTTCATTTAATACTAAATCACATTCATAACCATAATCATTACATCTTAATTTAATTGTCATAATCTTTGAACACTTTCAAACCTATAAAAACTGTAATGTATTGTAATACTAGTAAATATTCTAAAAAATATAATATAATTATTACAATTTTAATTAAAAGTAAATCCTTAATGACTAGAAAAATTCATAATTAATTGTAAATGGTCTACTCATATCAAGTAATAAAATTTCAAACAATTTCATTTGTAAATGGGGTTCATTGGTCTCAATCTGTAGGCGATAAAGGTATTTTATACAAATCACTAAAGGATCCCTATTCAAAACTTATTGTTCAATCACTAAATGGTTCAAAAAAATTATTCCATATTCCAAAAGATAGAACAGTTGTTGTAAATAATGACACTATACATTTTCTTGGTGAACCAGCATAAACATTATTTCTAACATTGATAAATATCAAATTGAATTTATATCAGTAATTTTGTGTTAATACATTGTTAGAATTAAATAAAAAAGTATTTGGTAATATTATGACTCAAGAAATTATTGGTTCAGAACCATCAATTTCTCAAATTAAAGTAATTTTTGAGAAGGAACTTTCTATTTTAATTAAAAATTTAGAATCAATTTCAAAAGAAAGCTTAGATAATTTATTACAACAACAAAAAATTTGTGAAAAACATGTAAACACTAGACCTGGTGCAATGGCTTTGAATCAAAGTAAAATTGAGATGTTTAATGATTACAATAATAAGTATATTAACAAAATTAATGAAAAATTTACTAATTTTTAGAATCGTCTGATGGTTTCACAAAACCACCATCTAACTTTCCATGATATTCATCTACTTCCTCACTAATTGTTCCATCACCTAATGGATCATCTGATGGTTTCACAAAACCACCACGAATTGAATCTGGTGGAGGAATCTTTTTTGATTTACCTAATCCTATAGTTGTAATAATTACTGATGATAAAATTATGAAAAATATCATTTGTGGATAAGCCTCTGCATTTGGCAATCCCATTGTAATTGGATAAGTTGCAAGTACAGCAGCAGCTAATCCCCTTGGAATCATTGAATTTGTTACTGATTTATCTAATTTAGAAAATCTTTTTGTTAATACAGCTTTTACAACACCTGCTCTACCGATATACACTGCAATTGTAATTACAATTCCAAATATCATATATTCAATTTGTCCAAATGTAGCCATTAATCCAACAAATACGAAGAAAAATGATCTTACCAAAAATGTTAATTGATTGTGTGTTGGATCATCCATTTCAATCCTTGGAACTTTAAATCTAAGAATTCTTGAGAGATGTCTTTTGTTACCAATCATTAAACCAAACACTAGTGCAGTTAATGCTCCTGATTCTCCAAATGAATTTGCCAAGAAAAATAGAACAAATAATATTGATAATGTCAACATGTAGGCGTGTTGTGCATTTCCAAATTTAGTTGAAATATACATCCAAGGTATGCCAACACCAAATCCTAGAACTAAACCAACAACAATTGCTCTACCAATTGTTTCTTGTAATGTTTGTAAGTCAAAATGTCCTGCAAGTACAGCTTCAAATAAAATAAATGCAATAATTGTAGCTAGAATATCTGTTACCGCTGATTCAAAACTTAGAATTGATTTAGTTTTTTCTGAAATTCTAATATTTCTTACTAATCCAAAAACAATTGCCGAACTACTACCTCCAACAATTGAACCCAACAAAATACTTTCTAACCATGTCCATTCTAGTACATAATGAGTGGCAACTGAAATTATTATTACTGATAAAATAAAACCAACAATTGCCAATGTAACTGAATAATGTGCAGTTTTTACAACATGTTTAATATCTAAATTTAATCCTCCATCAAACATAATAATTATCAATGCAAGAGCTGCAAAATATGGTACAACTTGAATTACAGCTTCAGCTTGAATAATTCCAAACACAGGTCCTATAATGACTCCTAGAATCATTAAAAATGCTACATCTGGAATTCCAGTTTTTTTAAAAAATGCTTCACCAGCAACTCCAAGAAATATTACAACACCTGCAGCTAGTAATATTATAGGTGCAGTTGCAATTGGTTCATTCTGTATAGATAATGAAGAAATTGAATTTTGTATTTCTGTTAATTTATTCAAAATTAATGTTAAATCAATTTCTGATAATGAAAAATCTTCAATTTGTGTAGTTATCAAGTTTAAAATTGAGAAAGTAATTGCATTCATTACTAATTGATTGAAATTCTATATGGTTAAAAAGTAAACTGAATTTTTCATGAGTATGATAAATTTCTAGAAAAACATTAAATCTAATGTAACAATCATTTTTCTTATTGAGTGCAACTGATTCATTACGTGAGGATCATAAACAAATTAGACGTTTAGATAAAGTCATCATTAAATGTTATACAGATCTTTATGCAGGTAAAAATATTCCAATTTCTGATTTAGAAAAAATTACAATAGTCATCGAAGAATTTTTTGATTCAATTCATTATTCACGAGAGGAGGACTCTTATTTTCCATGTGTTGCAAGTTACGATCATCTAAAACAAGAAATACGTGCATTACTAATTGAGCATGAATTTTCAAGGAGAATTGCAATTCAGATTAAAAAACATGTTAAAAGATGGAAAAATGGTGAAGATGCACGCGAACCTGTTGCACGCTTCTTGAAAACCTATTCAACATATCTAATGGATCACATGAAAAAAGAAGAAAATTTTTTTGATAAGGCAGAGGCTGAAATTATATCAAAAGAAGAAGAATTTGAAATGTATGAACAATTCAAATCAGTTATGACAGTTACAAAAAAAATGGAAGATATGGTTAAAGAAATTGAGTATTTAGAAAATCAAGATTGGGCTAAAAATTAACGTAAGCTCTTTATTGGTTATTCAAATATTTGTGTTCATGAAACCTTTCATTCTTTGGATGACTGGTCTTCCTTGTTCAGGTAAGACTACCATTGTAAAAGATTTGCAGAAAGATATTCCAAACTTAGCAATGCTTGATGGTGATGAACTAAGAGAATGGTTCTCACCTAAAGATTTTTCAAAAGCAGGACGTGATGAGCATAACAAAAAAGTTGCTCATTTAGCTAAACTTTTGCTCAATCATGGTGTTCCAAGTATAGTATCTCTAGTTTCACCATATGTTGAAAATAGAGAAAATGCTAGAGAGATTATTGCTGCAGGTGATCAATTTGCAGAAGTGTATGTAAAGTGTTCATTAGCTAAATGTGAAGAAAGAGATGTCAAAGGCATGTATGCCAAGGCACGAAAAGGAGAGATTAAGGGATTTACAGGAATTGATGATCCTTATGAAGCTCCTGAAAAAGCAGATTTAGTAATTGATACTGAACATGAACCACTTTCAGATAGTGCAAATAAAGTAAAGGACTTTCTTAATGAAAGAAACCTACTCTAATTTTTTAAATTCTTGTAATATTTTATCATGAATTAATCCATTAGTAACTAGAATACCATTTTCATGATGCACATTTTTGTTATTGTACGTTAATTCATTTCCTAACATATCTGTCATTTTTCCCCCAGCTTCTGAAATAATACAATGAGATGCAGCTGTATCCCATTCTTTCATTTTGTTTGTTGTAGTAATGTATGCTTCAGCTTCACCCGAACTAATTTTTCCAACTTTTAATGAACTACCTATACTTGAAAAATCTTCAATTCCAATTTTTTGAATGAAATCTTTTTCTTTATTAGATAAATGATGTCTTGATCCTACTGTTCTGCATTTAGGAAGTTCATTTATTTTAGTTACTGAAATTTTATCCCATTTGTCATTTGAATATCTAAACGCACCACAATTTTTTTGTGCTACAAATAGTGTTTTTTCCGTAGGCCATGCAATTACACCAAGAATTGGTTTTCTATTTTGTATTAGTGCAATCATGACAGTAAATTCTCCAGTTTTATCAATAAAATCTGAAGTTCCATCTAGTGGATCAACAATCCATATCATATCTTTTGATAATCTACTTTGATCATCAGTATCTTCTTCAGAAAGTATTGAATATTTTGTATCTGATAAAATTTTATTAATTATTTTATTGCTTTGCAAATCTGCATCTGTAACAGGCGAATCATCTTTTTTCGTAAATGTATTGTAATCTTTTTGATATATTTCTAAAATTATGTTACTTGCTTCTTGTGCAGCTTTTACTGCAATATCTAATTCAGGAATTTTATTAGAAATTGGTATATTGTTCAATTGTGATTTCCTTACGTTGTTAATTCTGGTTTTAATGACCAGGCTATGCCTAGCATGACAAATGGAATTGACATTACTCCGATTATGCCTAATACAGTGTTAAATTGAGCATCTGAAACTGCTGGATTATTGATAATCCATGGTAATGGTAATGTAATTACTATCCAAATTGCTCCTAAGAGAATTATTAGTTTAGCCCTAAATTTTTTCTTATCTTCCATTATATTTTCTAATTTTGGGTTGTATTAAATTCATGTGAATCTATTTTATTGATTCTCCACCATCTACTGTAAGTATAGATCCAGTAACCCAAGATGCATCATCTGATACAAAATATAATACAGCTTTTCCTATTTCTTCAGGTTGACCAATTCTACCTAACGGATGTTCATTATTCATAAATTCTATATCTTTTTGATTTTTTAAAAATGGTTTTGTCATATCCGTATCAACTACTCCTGGGCAAATACAATTCACTCTAATCTTGTCTTTTGCATATTCTAATGCCCAGCACTTTGTAAGAACAATCAAGGCAGCTTTTGTCGCAGAATATGCATCCGCATTAAATCCTTGATATGCTTTTAATCCTGCATCTGATGATATGTTAATTATACAACCAGATGTTTTTTGTAAGTGAGGTATTGCTTCTTTAGTAAATCTAAACTGTCCTGTCAGATTAACATCTAATACTTCATCCCATTCATTTTCATCAATTTCATGCAATTTTTTTATTTTTGGAAATATTCCTGCATTATTTACTAAAATATCTAATCTACCAAATTTTTTAATTGTTTCATCTACCACATTTTTTACTTCATTTGTTTTTTTAATATCACATGTTATTCCAAATGAGTTAGAAATTTTTGATTTTGCTATGTTTAATTTTTCTGAATTTTTTGATGTTATTACAACTGATGCTCCATTTTCTGACAAAGTTTTTGCTATGGCAAATCCTATACCTCTACTTCCTCCTGTAATTAGAGCAACTTTACCAGATAATTTCAATATCTTAAAAATTCAAATTCGTAATTTATAGATCAATTATTATAAAATAATTAAAATATTTTTAAAAAATATCATTTTTTTACTAAATTTTATTAAAAAATCTTAAATACATAAATTTACTATAATAAATAATGTCGAAAGTTGCTATTTCTATCGACTAGTTAGCGTAGCCCCGCAGAACGAAAAAGGCAATCAGGCGTTTAGACGCTTGACCACAAGAGGAAATCTCTTAATGTTCTGCAGTTATGGGGTTTACGCCTCTTTCTTTATCAAATCTACTGATACTGAACCCATTACATTTTGATTTGGATTAATGCTAATTGAAATATTTTGTGATGAGTTAATCATAATTTCTCCATTTCCTTCATACACCCATGTAAAATATTTTGAAGTTTCTGATTCATGAGGAATACCTATGAGATTAAAATTTTCTACAAATTTATAATTTTGACCGGTTAATTTTATTGATAATATCTCTGGACTACTTCCATTTGGAACAAATCTAAAATAATACGTTCCTGGCTCAATTGAAAATTCATCAGTATAAACTCCATCAGTGTAAAGTTCAGGATTTGCTAAAGTTATATGAAATATGATATTATCGATTTTCTCTTTTTGATCTGAAAAGCCTGTAATCCAATCAATTGCAATAAATCCTATTATTACTATGATGGGTATAATCATAATTTTCTTTTTCATGGATTAAATGACAAATTCTATTATAAAAAATATTTTGAACCTAGCTAACTAAATTTCACGTTCTGTTAAGCAATTTTTACACTTGAAATTAAGTAACAATTTCAGAATTAAACACATGACTGGTCTTGAAACTAAATGGTCAACACAACCAAAAACAGGCATAGCTGATAAAATTAATGATACAATTAAGCCTAAAGGTCCATTAAAACCACGAGTTCAAGATGGAATAAAACGATTACAATCACAAATTAAAAAATTAGATTCAATGTTAACTAGTTTACAAGAACGTGATGCTAAATTATTTCAAAGAATTGTTACTGCAACACAAAATCATGACGTTCAAACTAGTAAAGTTTTAGGAAATGAATTAGCTGAAGTTCGTAAAGTAACAAAAATTTTAAGCAGTGCTAGAATTGCTTTAGAACAAATTGAATTGAGATTATCTACTTGTAATGATCTTGGTGACACTGTAGTTGCTATGGTACCAACAATGGGATTAATGAAAAACTTGAAATCTTCTCTAGGAAAAGTGATGCCTGGTGCTGAACAAGAAATTGGTCAAATGGCAGAAATGCTTGGAGGATTTATGACTGAAAGTTTCGCAGGTGACGCAGCATTTGGAATAGATGAAACAACTAACGCAGAATCTGAGAAAATATTAAAAGAAGCATCTGCTGTTGCAGAAAGTTCTACAGGTGAAATGTTTCCATCCGTTCCATCCACTAGTAAGGAACAAACATCTACCAAATTTTTCTAGTTACTAATTTTCTATAGAATCTCTAGTTTCTTTAATTTGTTTAACTCTATTTCCTTCTTCCCCAACAATAGTGTCAATACCTGAAAGTTTATCTCTTAAACTACTGATTATTGTAGCCACTTCATCAGCTTCATTTTCTACTTTCATTCTTTTATCTGCAAGATCTTGAATTCCTCTATTTTCTTCATCAATGTATTCACTAACTTTTTGTAATTTTTCTTTAAGATTTTTGATATCTACAGATTCTTCCTCTATGTCTTTTTCAAGCATAGTTCTTTTGTCTTTAAGATTTTTAATCATTAAACCAACGTAATCAATTGCTTCTTCTAGTTTGGCACGTTTCCCCATTAATTCACCAATTCCAATGGTAGATTCACTGTTTGGAGATGATTCTACTGTTTCACTTTCGCTAGAATTCTCATCAATTCTTTCTTCTACCATCTCTCCACCCTTCTCTTCTTTGAATTTATCAAACATTTTATGATTTTCTATTGAAATTGGGAATAAAAAGTTATTATGAATCTCAAAGCTGACCTTGTGAATGAATTTTGATACAATTTTTTAGCCTCGTTTTTTTACCATTTCCCATTAAAATCTCATTTTTGCCAAAATTGTGGGATTTTTTTGAGTGAAACAGGTGTTCCGCTTTGTGTTCCGCTATAAAGTTTCAAAATGTTCCTCATAAACTACTACATTCTATACAATTGCATGTCAAAACAACAATACAGGTCCGAAATGGGCATAATGGGTGATATCCTTGACGTAACCGCTAATGGTGGTCGTGATGGAATCATTATATCTGCAATATCTAGAAAAGCCAACCTATCTCACTATGCAGTATTAGACAAATGTGAGAAATTGGTAGAAGCTGGCTTGGTAGAATCTATCAAAAATGATAGAAATAGGGTCTTTCAAATAACTGAAAAGGGTTTAGGCTTTTTCCAGGAATTCAAGAGATTTCAACAACTTGTAGAAAGCATGAATCTAAGGTATTAGCCATGACCTCATTAATCGAACCAACTCAATTGAAACATTCTCTAGGAGACGATGGAATACTTTTTGTAAGGAATGACAGTATCTTTGATACAATGGTCAAAACACCTCTTTTGGTAGCTAGTATGATTATTGTAGCAGCTTTACTCCCTATCCAATCTTCCTTTAGTTCTCCTAGAGATCTTGATCTAATTATTTATCCAGATGGCACTACACATGTTACTACAGAAATTGAAGTAGATCCTTTTCTAACTGATTATGAATTAAATCTATTTGGAAGTACTATTGATAATTTAGTTGTAATAGGAGATAATGAATTCCTACTAGATACTAATATCATAGATGATTCTGTTTTGATTCAAACTTTTGGAACTACTGTAATAAGTATAGAATATGATATTCATGATTTAGTATCTAAACAGGGAAAACTTTGGACATTTTATTTAGATTCGCCTTCTGATTTTAAATTACTATTACCACAAAACTCTGCAATTGTTGGAATGACTAATCTTCCAATTAATATGGAAATAGTAAATGATCAAAATCAATTAACATTATCTTCAGGTAAAACTGAAATTGATTATTTTTTTAGTACAAATACTATTACTAATCCAATAGTTGAACCAAAAAATGAAATTGATTATTTTTCATATTTAATAATTGGTGGAATTATAGTAATTGTCTTAATTGGTATTACAATTTTTGTTAGAAATAAACAAAAAAATCTTAATTCTGTAGAACATATTGAAATTCCTATAAAAAATAATATTTTAAATCTTGAAACAATTTTTAAATTAAAACCAGATCTTCGTGAAGACGATAAAGAATTAGTGAAATTTATTTTTAATAATGATGGAGAAGCACTTGAAAGTGAATTACGAAAAAAATTCTTACAACCAAGAACTACCATGTGGCGTGCAGTAAAAAGATTGGAACGTGAAGGAGTAATTGAAATTGAAAAGAAAGATTTACAAAATTTAGTTAAATTACGCAAGAATATGGAGGAAGAACAATGAAAAAACTCGCATTATTTACAATTATTGTCTTAGTCTTTGGTACAATCTCACCCTCACTAGCTAATAATGCATATGCACAAACTGATCCAAATATTTTGTTGCGTATTGCTATCCAAGCAGATAAACAAGTTGTAAATCAATTAAATAATATTTATTCAAACCAAGTACCTAAAAATATTGAAATTTTATACGATGAAGGTCATACAGCAGTTAACTCCTTAGATGAATCTTTATCTAATAATGATATTGAAAAGGCAAAACGAGATTTTCTTTTAGCAATGAATTCATTTATGCAAATTTCTAGAATAATCTCTCAATCTTCAGAAAATGTTGTAGTTAAAACTACACTTGATATATCTAATCAAAAAATTTCTAATGAACTTGATAGATTAGAAAAATATGTAGAAAAATTAGAATCAATTTCTAAAAAGCATAATGATGTTGCACAAAATAGTGATAAATTTCCTACTGCTTATTCCCTAATTAAAGAAATACGCAATCAAATTTCTACTGGTGAAAATCCATCTGAAAATATTAATGAATTAAAAATTCTTGTAGATTCAATCAAAAATGATATGCGTAAATCTGCAGCTGAAAAGCAATCTACTGCAATTAAACGATTTTTTGAAAGATTAATTGATCAAATTGATCAAAAAGTAATTCAAGTAAAAGATTCAGGTGTAGATCAAACTGAAATTGATAAGGCAAAAGGACTAATTCTTGAAATTAGAGAATTACTTTCAAAAAATCAAATTAATAGTGCAAAAATAGTATATTCTGAATTAAAAGTAGTACTAAAAAATATTGGAATTTCAGTAAGGATAACATAAGCTTCATATACATTTTGTAAAGAATTTCATCATGGTCTCAAAATCAATTATTGTAGGCGTAGGCATTCCAATGATTATAGTTGGGGCCCTAATGACTTGGTTAATGTCTCCAATGGGAGGAGAATTACAAAGTCAAGTTGAATTGATTGGAAGTACTATTGGAATTTTAGGTGTAGTATTCTTTATTTCTGGATTATTCTATACAAAAGAACCCAATATGCAATAACACAAACTCATTAAATAAATAATGAAAAAAATTAGTATTATTACTTGAAAGTAAGATTATTTGAAATATTTACATCAGTCGAAGGAGAAGGTATTCTTTATGGTACAAAGACTCTTTTTGTTAGACTTGCAGGATGTCCTTTCACATGTTTTTATTGTGATACTAAGGAATCGTTACCACTTGATTCTGGTGAAGAATATACAATTGATGAAGCAAATGAGTTAATTGATTCCAATTTACAAAATCAAACTTACAAAGTAAATTTTACTGGAGGTGATCCGTTAATTCAACATCAGGCAGTTGCACAACTTGCAAAACATATTCAAAATAAAAAAATTCCAACATATTTAGAATCATCATGTTTTGATATTGATCGATTTAATCATGTTTTACCTTTTATTGATATTGTCAAAATTGAATTTAAAACAAAAGATTCTGATTTTGTAGATTCTGAACATTATGAGAAATTAATAGGTCATACAATGAAATGTCTTCAATCTTCAGTAAAATCTAAAAAAACAACATATGTCAAAATTGTTGTAAGTTCTAAAACCCAATTAAATGAATTTAAGAAATTGGTTGATGATATTTTTAGTAATATTTCAAAGGAAAACATTCATGGATTTGTAATCCAACCAACATATGGGATTTCTGAGCCTCCTTTAGATCTTTTATTAAATTTGTATGATATCGTCTTTCCACATTATATCGATGTTAAGGTGGTTCCTCAATTACACAAATTTATTGGTGCCCCATAATCTTGGCATCAGCCTAAAAACCAGATTACGTTCAAATACTAGAAAAAATGCATAAAATTACAAAATGGATGAAGAACGCGTAAAAAAACTTGTTAGAGAATTAATTATTGAAGTTGGTGAGGATCCAACTCGTGAGGGATTAAGAGAAACTCCTAAACGAATTGCAAGTATGTATAAAGAAATTTTTGCTGGTTACGATTCAGACTCAGAACTATCTGTACAATTTTCAGAAGACTCAGATGTAGTAATTGCACGAGATATTCAATTTTATTCAATGTGTGAACATCACATGTTACCATTTTATGGTAAAATTCACATTGCTTATTCTCCAAATGGAAGGGTATTTGGTATATCAAAACTAGTCAGACTGGTTGAAAAATACTCAAAAAGATTACAAATTCAAGAACGTGTAACTAAAAATATTGCAGACGAACTATATTCTCAAGGAGTAAAGGGTGTTGCAGTCTTCGCTGATGCTGAGCATCTTTGTATGAAAATGCGTGGTGTTAGAAACGATGCAACTCTGTCTTCATCAGCATTTAGAGGAATTTATGAAAATAAAGAAGAAAAAGAGAGTGTTTTGGCACTAATTAGAAAACGCTCGTCAGATTCATCATTTTAAGAATCTCAAATATTAAATAATCAATATTTTTCACCATCAATATGGGAAAAGCAAATCCATATGTTCACATTCCAAAAGAATCATTTCCAAGCTGGATTTGGTATGCAGTAGAATGTGTTGCTCTTATTGTAATTGCTTTTCTATCAGCAGTTCAAATTACTAATACATTTGAAGGATTAACTCCTGAACAACATAATTATGTAATTACAGGAATTTTTGCATCATTCTTTTTAGTTTGGTATGTGCTAATTAGAAGTATAATTCTAAAAAAGAAAATTCTTAGATAAATAATTTATTTAAGATACTTTGTTTTATCTGTGATTCCAGCTTTTGTAAATGCAATTTTTCTATTATTACAAGATTCACAAATTCCACAATGATATTTTTTATTTGCATAGCAACTCCAAGTTTTAAAAATTGAATCACCCAAATTTTTAATTCCAGATTTTAATAAATCACTTTTTGATAACCCCTTACGATAAGGTGACCAAATTTCAATATTTTTTCTTAATTTTGAATTAATTCCATCAATTTCACCTTCATTAAACGCATTTTCTAATTTTTTTGCAAACTTTGGTCGACAATCTGGATAATTTGTATCTCCTGTATGTGCACCATATGCAACAAGAGATGCATTAAGTGTAAAAGCCCATGCAGATGCTATTGAAAGAAATACTGCATTTCTTATTGGAACTACAATTGAATATTCAAATTTTGTTGGAATTTTTCTCTTTGAACTTGTTAAAACATTTGAATTCCCATAAAGATTTTTCATAAAGCCAATATCAATAATTTTATGTTCTTTCAATCCCAATTTTTTTGCAAAAGATTTTGCTGCTTTAATTTCCATATTTGCTTTTTGACCATATGAAAATGTAATTCCATATAATTCATATTTTGATTTTAAAAATGATACAGCACATACAGAATCTACTCCACCACTAAATACAATCACCGCTTTCTTCATATCACATCATAAAATTATTTTTTTGTAGATATAGCACCTTTACTTGGTTTGCAAATTATTGTTTGACATTCAATATTTGCTGTTTTGAAACCTTTTGCCATTGCAGTACTAATTTTTTTTAAATCAAATGAATTTTTTGAAAATGCAATTACTGATGGACCTGCACCGCTAATTGTTACACCATATGCTCCTGCCTTTAGTGCATTTTGCTTAACTTGCTTATATCCCGGAATCATATGTTGTCTTGCAGGCTCCACAATTACATCCACAATCGAATTTCCAATTAATTTTGGATCTTTTTTCATAAATCCTGCTACTATTGCTGAAGCATTTGATAAATTTAATACAGCATCTGTTAATTTCACTTTTTTAGGAATTACTCCGCGTGAAACTTTAGTTTTCTTTTTTGGAACCTCAATTTTTGGGACTGCAACACACATTCTCAGATTGGTTGGTGATTCAATTTTAATTACATTTAATGGATCTGTTTTTACTATAACAAATTCTCCTAAAACTGATGCTGCAACATTATCGTAATGTATTGTTCCAGCACTTGCTTTTTCACCAAATCCAGCAAATTCGACAAGTTGATTAGAATTTAACTTAATTTTAAATAATTTTCTAAATGCTACTGCAGTTGCTGCTGCAGATCCAGCACTACTACCCATTCCAAATCCAGCAGGTATTCCTTTTTTTATTTGTATTTCAATACCACTTTTTATTTTTAATTTTTGTTTCATATTTTTCACCACTAATCCAGCAGTATTTTTTTCTGGATTTGTAGGAATGTTATCATCTGTAATAATTGTAATACCTTTTTTTGTTTTTGTTAATGTAATTTCATCATAAAATGCATCAATTGCTAATCCAAATGTATCAAATCCTGGACCCAAATTAGCTGTAGATGATGGTGCTCTTACTGTTACTTTTGATACCATTTAATCTTCTACCTCTTCACCTAAATTAAGAATTCTGCTTAATGCACTCTCAAGATTAACAATTCCTTCACCGGTTGAATTTGAAATTGGAATTAATCCTTGTGCAAATCCACTAAGATTTAATCCTCGTAGAATGCTTGTAGTAAGTGTATAAGTTTCACCGTCAGTATCATTAGATATTGCATTTTCTAATGTGTTCAAATTAGTTGACCATTGTAGAATATCTTTTAATTTAGTTTCTATTACATCAGTTTTTGTTATTGCATTTACTGTTGGTAAATTAAGTCGTAACCTAATTGATGTTGCTAATAATGCTATTGATACAAAGTTAACAGGAGTAGTTACTATTGAACCATCAAAAAGAAAGATACTTGTTTTTTCATCTGATGTAATATTATCTATAATGAATCTACCACTAGAACGATATGCAAATAATTCAATCTGACCTGGTGTATCAACAATCAAGTAATCTGGATTTATGTTATTAACTTCATTTTGTATCTCATCAATTTTTGATGCAATCAAATCATTTGCCATTACTAATGCACCATTTGGTCCAAGACTATACTGTTGCATTATTGAAACATAATCCACATAATCTCTAACATCAACATCACAATTGTATGGCATGCTTTCAACACCGGGATCTAAATTTAGTACTGCAGCAAATGCTCCGTTTCTTGTATAATACTCATATAATTTCGATGTTAATGATGATTTACCAGAACCAGCTGTCCCTGTAACAAAAATTGTTTTCAATCTGTCTTGGCTTCTTTTCTTTGCTTATATTTCAAACTAGATGAAAATTGAAGAAATTTTTAATGAATTTTATTTTATAATTATTTTAAATTTAGAATTAATCCAAAAAACCACCCAAATCTCAATTTAATCCTCTTTTTTATGCCTAAATATAGGCGTGAAGATTCTATAACTAAAATTTCATCAACTTTCATATTTGATTCCTTAAAAAAAATATCAAATGAACTGGAGAATAGTAGCTATACCTGTTACATTAATTCCAATTATTCTAATTGCTATTCAATTTGATATTAAGATAGAAGATATTCTTGCAATTGGTATTTTTCCATTTGTGGGAGCAATTATTGCTATGATGATTAAACTAGGTTTACAGGGAGTTAAATTTGCATATATCACTAGAAAATATCTTGGCAATACTGATTCATTTTTAAAATTAGTAGGAGTTCGAGTAGGTAGTGAATTTATCAAATTTACAACTCCAATGTTTATTGGTGCAGAATTTGTTGTAATTTATTATTTGAAGAAAAAAGGAATAGAACTTTCAAAAGCTACATGGATTGCACTTGTTGATATTGTAACTGAAGTTCTTGCAGCAGGTTTATTGTCTATGTTGGCAGGAATAATCGCATTATTGAATGGAGCATATGTTGTAGGAATAGTAATTTTAGCTACTAGTATTTCTATCACAACGTTATGGATGGTTATGTTTTTCTTATCATCTAAACATACATTTCAAGTTCCAAATGTTTTAGAAACACTTGTTACAAAATTAGGAAAAGAAAAAGGAACTAAAATTATTAATCAAACAAATAATTGGATGGAAGAAACTTGTACTATGATTAGAGAAAATATAAAAACTCCAGAATCTAAAAAAATATTTACAGTTTCATTTTTACTTTCAATGGTTTCTTGGTCATTCTATGGAATTTCTTTTATGATTATTGCAATGGGAACTGGTTACATAATTAATGCATTTGATTCGATAATGGCAGTTATGGGTGCAAATGCAATTGGTAATTTACCTATTACAATTGGTGGTTCAGGTTTAGCTGAATTTGGTATTGTGGCTTATCTAAATAATTTAAATCCATTTGATTTTAGCATCACTGAAGGAATTCTTGCTTGGGATGCAGTAATTGGTTGGAGAATTGCAACATATTATGTTCCAATAGCAATTACATGGCTATTATTAGTAAAATTAGCCTTGAGTAAAATTCCAAAAACACAAAATTAATAGAAACCACTTTATCGCTAAATGATTTTTTTTATTTATGAATTATAAAAATAAAACAGTTTTGATTACTGGAGCTTCATCAGGAATTGGTAAACAAACTGCAATTGAATTTGCTAAATTAGGTTCAAATATTATTTTAGTTGCAAGAAGAAAAGATAAACTTGAACAAGTAGAAAATGAATTGAAGCAATTCAATGTAACCACATTAGTTTGTTCATGTGATGTTTCAAAAAAGGATCAAGTAGAAATTATGTCAAAAAATGTTCTTGAAGAATTTAATTCTGTAGATATTTTGATAAATAATGCTGGTTTTGCAATTTATGGTTCTGTATTTGATCTCTCAATTGAAGAAATAGAATCTCAGATGGAAACTAATTATTTCGGTATGATTTATTGTACCAAAAATTTTCTTCCATTAATGTTAAAGAAAAAATCAGGTCATATAGTTAATGTAGCATCAGTTGCAGCAAGTTTTGGATTACCTGGAATTGCTTCATACTGTGCATCAAAATTTGCAATGTTGGGATTTTCTGAAGGTCTTAAACATGAGCTTAGTGGTACTGGGGTTGGAATAACAGTTGTTAGTCCAATAATGGTAAAAACTGATTTTTTTGAACATCCATCTTTTGAAAAAATGCCAAAATACTCTCCAACATCTCTTAATTCTAAAACAGTTGCTAAAGCAATAGTGAAAGCTGCAAATTCATCTAGACTTGAAATTATTACACCATCAGTAGTTAGAATTGCAGTATGGTTAAAACACACATTTCCTTATTTTATTAATCCAATTTTGGGAAAATCTTTCAAAAAACAATTAGATTCTACAAAAATTGACTAGTTTTATTCTTCAGATGCTTGATTGGAATTACTCTCATCTATCAATTTAATTGATTTTAATTTAAAATCATAAATTGCATTCATTTCGATTTCTTTCTCTTTTTCTAAAAACTCTGAAACTTTTTTACTTAATGGTGCTTTATGTTGTTCAAAATTAAATTCGTAAACAAGTCCTTTTTCTAATTCTGCAATTTTAATTTTTTCTGATAAATCCATTGTAACTATTTGTCTTCCATCCTCTACAGGTTCATACAATTGAGTGTCTATTTTATTATCATCTTGATACATTTCTAAAACATATCCTGAAATTTTTAATTTTTTAGGTTTTTCAAATTTAGCATTTTGAATTTCATCAGTAACCCAATCAGGAATCTCATCTTTCTTTTTTACCATTTTAAATTACCACTAACTATCTAGATTTTTATCTTTTTTACTTTTATTCCACCATTCAAGGTAGTCATCACTTTTATCATCACGTGTTCTTTCTTTTTGATTTAATTTGTATCTAATATCTGAAATTTGTTCTCTTGATGCATATAATCCACATTTTTTACAAATGAAATTCTTTGTATTTTTATCCATTTCCATTGGAATTTCAACTTCATCGTATAATTTGTAAAGATCTTGTCTGTCTCTATCTTCTTCTGCAACTTCCTCTTCGTACTTAGTTAGAATTTTCTTCTTTGCTCTTGCTGTACATTCAGGACAAACAACCAATGAAATTCAGATTAATTTTTTCCATAAAAGCGTTCGCACGTTCTTTATTGATCGATATTTTATCTGACACGCGGATTTTTTCATCATCCCTTGCGGTCCGTTCGCCCATCGAAATCCCGCGTGCCAGATGAGAAAATTCCTAAAAATAATCTATTATCTCTTTTCTTCCAATATTTCAGCTGCAATTTTTGCTGAATTTTGAGCACCATTAGGAATAAAATTTTTTGAAAATTCCTTCAAATTGTCCTCAAAATCAGTATAATTCTCTTTAATTCTTGAGATTCCTTCTGTTACATGTTTAGTTTTAAGCGCTAAAATTCCAAGATTTTTCTCTTGAGCCCATTTGATATTATTTGTATGCTCATCGTATATTGGAATTCCAATAATTGGCTTTGATTTTCCACCCATTATTTCACCCATTACTGTATGTGAACCATTAACAACAGTATATTCACACAAATTCAATACAGTATCTTTTTCTTGTTCAGATAAAAATCCAATATCAATTTGTACCCAATCAATTTTTTTTTCTAATGCATCTGAAATTGAATATTTATTTCCATCTTTATCTAATACTGAATCAATAGCGGATTCATTTCTTGCATGTGAGATAATTCTTTTTTCTTTTTTCATTTCATTTTGATGAAATACTTCTTCATATCTTTGACCTGTTCCATCATTTGTAGATTTATTTCCTGTTCTCATCCAATATCCAAAATTATTATTTTCAACTAATTTTTCAAGATCTGTTTTAGTTTCATTTTTAATTTCTTTATTATTTGTAAAATGTCCAACATAAACTACTTTGTGTTCAGCTTCTTTTATGAAATTTAAATTATATTCACACATAGTATATGGGGGAGGAGAATCTGCAACAAGAATTTTTGTTGCTTTATTGATTTGTTTTGCAATAAAAATTAATGATGGATAAAGATATGATCTTGAATTATATAATTTTGGTCTAAATTGATTTGTAACAAACAAACTTGGAATATTTCTATTATTTGCTAAAATATTTGATCCCATATCTCCATCATTAATTACTAAATCAAATTTTTCTTTATTGTATAATTTTCTCTCTTCTCGTAAATAATTAATAATTTGTCTAATGAGTGAGGGATTATTTTGAATTGGTAATAGAATATTCATTAATGATTTTGAAACACTAGGTCCAAATTTTCCATCAATAGGTGTAGGCATTAAAATTTCATGAATTTTTTCTTTTTTATCAGGAAATTTTTTCAATAATTTTTCATAAACATGGTCCTTACTAGAAAAATGAACATCTAATTCTTCTTTAAATTCAACTGCTAATGCATCATTTAATCTCATCATTCGAGAATAATGACCACTTCCCCATGGATAGATAAATTCACCTATTTTGAGCACAATTTCTAATTAAATATGGTGTTTAAATTTTCAATGATTTTCATCTAATGAGTCTAAAATATCATGAACATTATTTGCTCCTAATCTAACAAAAATTTCTTGTTTTGTTTTGTGAGCAGATTCTACACTAGTTTTAGAAAATGTAGTAACATCATTTGAAGTAATATTGATCATTTTTTCTAATTTTTTGATATTTCGTTCCAAACCTATCTCTTTTGCTTCTGTAAATAATTCGTTATCTACACCTGTAAGAGGAATAATTGGAATTCTGTTTTTAGTAAATACATGATTTAATGCATTATCAATAAAATTTGCAGGAAATATTAGTGGTGATAATGCTAAAGATATTTTTTTGTTTGAATGATTTAACATTATTTCTAATATTGAATTTACATAAATTAAATAATTTTTAACCCCATTTGGTTTTATTTTTAAATGATAAAATTCTAATTCAACTTTTTCTTGTACTAATCTTGGAATTATTTGATTAATTATTTTAGCTAGATTCATTAGTTCAGATTTTTGTCTATAACAAACTATGATTTTTGTATCATAACCTTGCTTAATTGTTTCATAACATGATACTGCTGAAATTTCATCGTAAATTGCACAAATTGTTTGTTGATCTTGTGATTGATATGGAATTCCACCTTTACCATTATCTGAAAAAATGCAAATGTATGCATTATTTTTTGTTAAATATGTATAAAGCAATTTATCAAAATTTTCATCAGTTCCAGGATAAGCTCCTAAATTAGATTTTTTTTCAATTATACTTGATGTAGCGGCTATTTCTATATCTTTAACAAGAAATCCTTTTGATATTCCCTCTACTTTTACTAAAAATTTTTCTCCTTTTAATAATAAATTTCCTCCAATTGCTGTTATTTCTGAAATGATATTTTGAAAATCATTTTTTACTTGTCTTGCGATAGCAATTTTTTCAATACCAAAAAGTAAATTGATAGCTGATGATGCAAAAACAGGATCATTTGCATCAACTAAAATAATATCTCCATCACGTTTTACAGAATTATATTCTTGATTTTTTATTTTAAGAATTTTTTTAATATTTTTTATTAATTGAGGAATTTTATTTTTAGAAAATATACTTGGAAAAACTACTACATATGATATTTCATTCATCTTTTATATTTTCAATTCTACTTGTTTATAATTTAGCACAAATTTTTGGGTAATCAATATAAAAGAAATATTTTAAATGAATATGTGACAAAATTTACGCAAGAACAAGTAGATGATCTTAATTCTACAATTAAAACAACTGAAGAAGCTTTACAATGGGTATCTGATAATTTGCATCCTAAGGTTGCTAAAGCATCAAGTTTTGGTGCAGAAGATGCAGTTGTGATGGATATAATGTTGAAAATTAATCCTAATTTTCGATTTTTTACTCTTGATACTGGAAGACTTCCACAAGAAACCTATGATATTATGGATATTGTTAGAAAAAAATACAATATTTCAATTGAAGTATTGTTTCCTGATACAAAGGAAGTTGAAGAAATGGTTAAAGAAAAAGGAATGAATCTTTTCTATGAAAGTGTAGATAACAGAAAACAATGTTGTGAAATTCGTAAGGTGCATCCAATGAATAAAATGTTGAATACTTTAGATGGTTGGATAACAGGATTGAGGCGTGATCAAACCAAAAATCGCGAGGATGTTACTATTTTTCAATTAGATCATGGTCATGGTGGAATTTTAAAAATTAATCCAATAGTTGACTGGACATGGGATCAAATTCAAGAATATATTAAAAAAAATAATTTGCCATACAACAGTCTTCTTGACAAGGGTTTTCCAAGTATTGGTTGTGAACCTTGTACTCGAGCAATAAAACCTGGTGAGGATATCCGTGCAGGTCGATGGTGGTGGGAACAAGATGGTAACAAAGAGTGTGGCCTTCATATAGACCATAAATAGAGGCTTAGATATGTCCGAAAATAATTCAATTAAAGCACATGGCGGAGTTTTAATTAATAGAATTACTAAGGTAGATTCTACCGGATTATTTTCAATTACTATTACTGAAGATTTAGCAAATGATGTAGAGAACATTGCTGATGGAATTTTTAGTCCTCTAGAGGGATTTTTGGGACAACAAGATTTCGAAAGTGTTGTATCTCGTGGAAGATTATCCAATGATTTAGCATGGACTATTCCAATTGTACTTGATGTTGATGAAGAAACTGCCTCTAAAATGAAAGAAGCTAAAGATGTTTTGTTAAAAAATCCAGATGGTATTGGAGTTGCAGTATTACATGTCGATGAAACATTTAGTTTTGATAAAGAAAAAACTGCTCAAGGAGTTTATGGTACTACTGATTCATCACACCCTGGTGTGGCATATACAATGTCAATGAAAGATTTCTTGGTTAGTGGAAAAATTGATTTTATTCAAAGACCAAATGATACTGAAATTAGAAATAATAGATTGACACCTACTCAAACTCGAGAATCATTTGCAAAAGCTGGTTGGAAAACAATTTGTGCATTTCAAACAAGAAATCCACCACATGTAGCACATGAAATGTTGCAAAAGACATCCATAACTACCCGTGATGGTGTTTTTGTTAATCCTGTAATTGGTAAGAAAAAATCTGGTGATTTTGTAGATGAAGTGATTGTAAAGTGTTATGAAACTATGATAAAATTATACTATCCTGAGAACAGATGTAAACTGGGAACATTACACACACAAATGAAATACGCCGGTCCAAAAGAGGCAATTCATCATGCAATTATGAGACAAAACTATGGTTGTACTCATATCATTATAGGACGTGATCACGCAGGTGTTGGCAAATTCTATGATCCTATGGCAGCACAAAAAATCTTTGATGATTACCCTGAACTAGAAATTTCTCCAGTGTTCTTCCCACCATTCTTTTATTGTAAAAAATGCTTAACATACACAACTCCAAAAGCATGTCCACACGATAATGATGTAAAAGAGCAAATTAGTGGAACTGCACTTAGAGAAATGATTCAAAATGGTCAAGCACCATCTGAATTTATCTTAAGACCTGAAGTAGCAAAGGTAATTTTGGATACTCCAAAACCTTTTGTTGATTAGATATTTATTCAAACAAATTTACATTAGCTCATGAAGTATATCATTCCAATAATCTTATTTCTTGGATTTTTAATTATCCCTGCATTTGCCCAAGAAGAAGTTAATCCCTCTTTAACTATAGAAAATTTAGAAATTTCTGCTGAAAATTTCAATACTGTGTTACGTAATGCACCAATTATTCCACTAGATACTGTTCACAGTGTTAGCTGGCAAATTACTCTTGATAATAACTTACTTTATGCGAATCCAAATGGAAATGCAGTTTTTAGGGTATATGATAAATTGGATAATACTGAATTTATTGAAGTAGGTATGGGTCCAAAACCTGATCTTAAATTTTGGGTTGCAGTACAAACTCCTGATGAAGGATACGTTGTTGTTCATAGGGATTTAGATAGAGGTTGGTATCCTGAAGCAAAATCTATAGTATCATTTACTGATAGAGCAGGATTAACTGTAAACAATGGAGCAAGAATAGTAGTAACAAATTTGGATATAGGACAATTTGAACTTGAATCATATTCAGTTCATGGAATGGAAGGAAGCCAAGACCCACCTGCAATAAATTCTGGAATTATGATTGTAGAAATTTTATCAGGTGATCCTGCAAAAAATCAGTTTGCATTTTTTCCATTTTATGTTGCAGCAGGAATTGGAATTTTAGTTGGAACTTTATATTTGACTAAGAAACGTTAAGAGTTTTATAATATTTACAACTTTTTTTAATTTTACAGACGTCACACATTGGTGAAATTGGTTTACAAATATTTTGACCATACATTACAAATGTATCATTAATATCAATCCAAAATTTTTTATCAATTTTTTTCATTAATTCTTGTTCTGTATCTTCAGGATTTTTTGTTTCAACTAAACCTAATCTATTTGAAATTCTATGAACATGAATATCAACAGGTATTGCTGGTTTTTCAAATGCATATACTAAAACACAATTAGCAGTTTTTCTTCCAACACCTGGTAATTGTACTAATGTGTCAAGATCTTCAGGAACTTTATCTTTGTATTTTTTATGAATTATTTTTGAAACTTCAATTATTCTTTTAGATTTCACATGATAAAATCCAATTGATTTAATTATTTTTTCCACATCTTTAATTTTTGCATTTGCAAGATCTTTTGGATTTTTATATTTTGAAAATAATGCTTTCACTGCTTTAGTTGTTGTTTCATCTTTCGTTCTTGCAGAAAGTATAGTTCCAATTAAAATACTAAATGGACCTGTTTCAGCATTGTGTAGATCTCTTAATGCTGTAATTCTTGGTGGTTTTACAGAATTCATGGTATTTGTCATACCATCAAGTATTTTTTTCATTTTCAATTGTAATCTACGCACAAGTATTATAACTGTAATAATGATAATTTACCATTGGAATTAACTCGAGAAGAAGAATCTGCGTTAAAGGGTGAGCAAGGTGAAATTATGCAAATGGCATATAGAATTTTAGTTGCAACTGGTGAAGCAACAGACGCTGAAAAATTAATTCCAATTGAATGGGCTCATCTTTCTGGTGTAAATTATAATACTATTGGAGATGCAGGTGAAGAATTTTTATCTAAAATTAGTAAGGATGCTCGTGTTAAAGTAAAAACAACTTTGAATCCAATGGGATTTGATATTGATAATGTGTCTAATTACAAATTAGATGAAAATTTTATTTCTAAACAATTATCAATAAAAAATTCATATGAAACAATGGGTGTTATTCCTTCATTTTCTTGTATTCCATATGAAATTTTTGATATTCCAAAAAATGGAACACAAGTTGCATTTGCAGAAAGTAATGCTGCAATTCATGCAAATTCTTATGATAATTTAAAAACAAATAAGGAAAGTGCATTTAGTGCATTAGCTAGTGCCATTGTTGGTAAGAGCCCTTACTCTTCATTACGAAAAGAAGATACTCCAAACATTACAATTCAAATGAAAGTAAAAGATCCAAACGAATTGACATATGGAATGTTAGGATTTTATGCTGGGAAAATAGGTGATACCTCTGTAAATATTTCTGGTCTTGCACAGATGGATCAAAGACAATGTAAAGCAATGTGTGGAGGAATGGGAACATCTGGAACTTGTGCTAAATTTAATTTTGGTGAGGGAGATTCAAATACTGAAAAAATAGATTTTGACGAAAAAGAGATGCAAACTGTTCATGATGAACTAAATACTTCAGAAAAAGGTGATTTGATTACATTGGGAAGCCCCCAATTAGGTTTAGATGAAATTTCTGATTTGACTGCTAAACTGAAAGGTCGTTCTTTTCAAAAAAGATGTATGGTTTTCTTACCAAGAACTGTAAAGCAACAGGCTCAAAAAATTGGCTACATTACTGAACTTGAGCGTGCTGGATGTGAAATTCTTTCTGATTGTTGCACATGTTTGACTCCATTGATATCTAAAGATGATGTAGATGCAGTTACTACTAATAGTATCAAAGGTGCATTTTATCTTAAAAATTCTAATGGCGTAGGTGTTAATTTGAAATCATTAAAAGAAATTGTTGAAGATGAAACAAGATGAATAAAATTTTAGTTTCAGGTAAAATTGAAGGAATTGTTTTAAAATCAAATGACCCAATAAATTTTTTAGGAACAGTAGATAAAAAAACTGGAATTATTAGCGATAAGGATCATACACTTTTTGAAAAATCTATCAAAAATTCAATTCTAGTATTCCCATCTGGGATTGGTAGTAGTGTTGGTGCATATACCATATACTCTATTAAATCAAATAATACTGCACCGCTTGCAATGATTTGTAAAAAAGCAGATCTGACAGTTGCTACTGGATGTGCATTAGCTAATATTCCATTAATTACTATTAGTGATAAAGAATTTGAATCAATTCAAACTGGAATGAAAATATTACTTGATACTGATTCAACTAATCCAATTGTTCATCGTTAGAATTTTCTTTTTCTAAATCCCCTAAACTAATTTCTTTAATTTGACTTTTACCTGCAGGTAATGCACGAACAAATTCATCAATATTTATTTTTCTTGTAATATCTTCAAATATTTTTAAAAATTCTATTCTTATTTTTTTTGCATTTTCAGCCATTTCTAATCCATTTGGTTCAATTATTGCATAGCAAATAGAATTTTTTTTAATTGGTTCTGGAGGTCCACATGTTAATACATAATCATTATCTTCCAATCGTATTATTCCCACAGCCAATTTTAGAGTCTCTGATTTGATAAAATTTCGTTGTCCTTCTATTGTAAAGGAACCTTTAGGCAAGAATTCTCCACTTGGAGCAGATTTTTTCACTTGTTCTGGATTTACCCAATATGCACTCACCCCATACAATCCCTCTCTCCAGGCTCTACTAAAACAAACAGTTGCATGCGCAATTTCATTCATTGTTGAATCTGGTACATTTTCAGCATCTTTCAAAATAAAAAATGGAGAACCAAAAATATCCCCATGAAACACTTTATCATTTTTATCTAAATGTTTTCTAATTACAGCTGAATTTGATGCTGCATCCCTACCTCCAATTGTAAGGTAACCATCAGTGGTCATAAACCATCTATATCTTTCATACCAATTTTTCTTTCTAATTTCTGAAACAACAACTAAATTTCTTTCAGCTTCAGTTTGATTTTGGAATTTTGCTAATTTCTTTTCTGTTTTTTCTTTTATTGCTTGAATTGAATTAATAGCACCCGATTGTTTCTTTGCTTGATTAAATAAAACAGATGCAATTGATTGAAGTGGAGAATCTGTATTTATTTTGATTTTTTCATCTTCAACAATAATTATTGAAATTCCTTTTTCATTAATCAATTTTGCATTATTTGTTGCTAAAATTTCTTGTGCAGAAGTATCTTTTATTGAAATTATACCTTTTGAAACCATCACAAAAAGAGAATTTGCTACATTTGTAATATTTTTTGATTTTTCTTTAACTGTTTGAATAGCTTTTTCCTGTTCAGAGATTTGAGTCTCTAAATCTTTAATTTTTTTATCAGCACCACTAGATTGAATTGATTTACCTTTTTCAACGATATTCTTTGTAAATACCGAATCTAATCCTTCAATAAATGTGGGAATATTAGTTATTTCACCTTCTAGATTCCCCAATTTTACAGGTAAAACTTCTATTTTTTCATTTTCAATTATTACTGGTTGATGATTTCCTGATACAACATCTGAAACAATTTTTTTTGTTGTTTCATGAATTTTTATTATTTCTTCATTTGTTAACAAATTCCCAATTTTTTTACGATCAACATTTGCAATTTCAAATATAGATTCAACATATTTTTTTGGAAGACCTAAAGTTCTTCCAAACCATTTTGCAGAAATTAAATCAGTTGTTTTTAACTCATCAAAATTTGATTCAGTTAAATTAAAAATATCTAAATTATTTTCTGGAGGTTGTGTATATTCTAACCCTACACTAAGTTTTCTATGTCTAACTTCTATTGAATGCTGTAAGGCTAAAATTTTCATTTCCTTATTACAAAGTATAATATTTCCATCTCCAAAAAATTCACCAACTAAAATGAATTCTTTACCAAATCCTTCAAAAGTAAAATATGCAATTCTTTCAGCACCTATTTGTTCAATTTTTTTTAATTTTAATCGTAGTAAATCACTTCTTAATCTCTTAAGTAATCTGTTTGGTTCCATTTGATCAATTTTTACTTTAGTTAACCAAACACCAGATGTTGAAATCATCATAAAGAGATCACTTTTTTCAGTATGATGAAGTTTGAAGAGAATACTGTCTTTGTTGATGCCATAAATATTGCTAATATAGTAACCTTGAACTTGTTCAGAAATTTGATTTACTAAATATCTTAATTCTATTCCAGCTAATGCCATAATATTCGTATTTTATGTCTAAAATTATACCCTTGCTATGATGTGCTCAAATTTTTACCAAAGATATTAAACATGGTTTGCTTGATTTACGCTAGAAATTTAATTTGGCCAAATTTAAAAAGAAAAAATCTGCACCTACGCCTGGATCTGATGATTCTAAACCTAAAATTGTAGATGAAATTGATGCTCCAGAGATAGAAAAATCTGAACCTACAGTAAATAATTCTAAAGAACCATCTAAAGATCCACCGATTAGCGATGCAGCTAAAAGTGAAAAAGATAAAAAATTAGCTAAATTATTTTGGATGCGTATTGCTTTAGGAGTTATTGCAGGTATTGCAACAACATTCATTTTTGAAGGTATTGAGGGTGAAGAAAGACGATGGGCATCAATTGCATTTATGATAATTATATTTTTTGGTTCAATTATAGTTGCTAAAGGAATGAAAATGCAATTGCCGTCATCAGATAGAAAGAAAATTGTTACACAGGGTATAGGAAGTTATGTCTTTTTGTATTTATTCACATGGATTGTAAGTTATACATTAACACATCTTGGTGACGTCTCTACAGGAATTAATTTATAAAAAAATTAAAAAAAGTAGGAAAATAGATTATGTGGAATTATAAAACACCTGGAATACCTGATGAATATTTTGAACGTGCTGAAAAAGTTCCAATAACAAAAGAAGAAGTAAGAACAATACAACTTAGTAAAGCAAGATTACAACCAGGTCAAACTGTTTATGATATTGGTTGTGGTAGTGGATCCATTTCTGTTGAAGCTGCATTTCAAATTGAATCAAATGGAAAAGTTTTAGCTGTTGATTATGATGAAAATGCTGTTGAATTAACTAAAAAGAATTTAAAAAAATTTAATCTTTCTAATGTTTCTGTAATTTATGGTAATGCTAAAGAAAAGATATCTGAACTTGAATCTGCTGATGTTATTTTTATTGGAGGAACTGGTGGCGATACTGCAGAAATAGTTAAGCTTTCTGAAAATAAATTAAAAACTGGTGGTAGAATTGTTATTGGAATTATTTTAATTGAAACACTCTATTCTGTATTACAAATTCTTGATAAATTGAAGTTTGATTCTATTGATATCACTCAAGTTACCATTTCTAAGAGCAGAAAAACTACTACTGGCACTATGATGCTAGCTAGAAACCCTGTTACTATAATATCTGCCACTAAAATTTAATCTAGACTTTTAATTGGGTAAAAAGGCATGAAAATCATGCCTGGATTAATTGGAATTGGAGTAGGTCCTGGAGATGTAGAACTACTTACAGTAAAAGCAGTCAAAGCAATCCAAAATGCCGATATTATCATGTGTCCAGCCTCTAAAGAAACGCGACCTAGTATTGCATTATCCGTTGTTTCACCTATTATCGATAAATCAAAAAACCAAGAAGTCATAAAACTAATTTTCCCAATGACTAAAGATAAAGATATTCTTGAAGCATCTTGGAAAAAAAATGCGAAAATAATGGCTGAAACTGTTTTGAAAGGAAAAAATGTTGTATATCTTACAGTAGGTGATCCGTATCTGTATAGTACATGGATCTATATGCACAGAGATTTAACAGAAAAATATCCTGATATGAACATTAGTGTAGTACCAGGTATTGTATCGATATTTTCATTTGCATCAAAAGTTGGTGTTAGTGTTGCAGAAGGTGCTGAAAAAGTTGCAATCATTCCATCATGTTATGATTTATCAAGTGTCAAAGAAATTGCAAAACATTCTGAATCAATGATATTTTTAAAAGATGGTAGATATTTTGATAAAGTAATTGAAGTTTTAAAAGAATCTGGTTTTCCTGATGATTCTCTTTTTGCAATTGGACAAGACTTGGGTACAGAAAATGAAATTGTTAGAACAATGAAATTAGGTGAAGTAAACGATGATTCTTTAACTACAAAATATTTTTCAATTTTGGTGGTAAAACGTGTCTAACGTCTTTTTTGTTGGTTGTGGTCCTGGTGATCCTGAATTAATTACAGTAAAAGCAAAAAAATTAATTCAAAAAGCTGATGTTGTAGTTTATTCTGGTTCGTTAATTCCTGAACCAATTTTGAAATTATGTAAAAAAGGTAAACTACACGATGCTGCAAAATTAGTTAGAGAAGAAATTTTTGATTTATTATACAAAAATGCAAAAAAAGACAAATTAGTTGTTAGATTACACGATGGTGATCCTGCAATTTATGGTGCAATTAGGGAACAAATTGACAATTTAGAAAAAAAAGGAATAGATTCTACTGTTGTGCCTGGTGTTACCTCTTTTCTAGCCTCAGCTGCAGCGCTTGGAACTCAATTAACACTACCTGGAGTAACTCAAACAATGATAATTACAAGAGCAGAGGCAAGAACAAAAGTTCCTAAAAGAGAACAAATTTCTGAACTTGCAAAACATCAAGCAACATTAATTTTTTATCTTAGTGTTCATTTGCTTAATAAAATTTCAAAAGAAGCAATTGAAGGTGGATATAAAAAAACTACACCTGTTGCAGTTGTTTATAGAGCCAGTAGAAAAGATCAAAAAATAATTATTGGAACACTAATAGATATTGCAAGTAAAGTAAAAGCTGAAAAAATTACAATGACTGCTATTGTTATTATTGGTGATGTAATAAAACCAAAATCTTATGAATACTCAAAACTTTATGATAAAACATTTACTCATGGTTTTAGAAAAGCTAAAACTAAGTAGATAAATAATTTATTTTATTATTAATACCAATTTTATTTAATTTATTTTTAAAATCAGTTACATTACCAGAAGTAAAAATTTTTAATGAATTTCTTTTTGATTGTTTATTTTTTATTTTTAGTAAAATTTTTGTCGCAACTAAATTTCCTGGATCAATAAATTGTACTTTTGGAAATTCTTTTTTTAATAATGTTTTTAAAAATACTAAATGAGTACTAGATAATGTAATAGTATCAATTTTTTCTTTAATAATATAATTTTCTAAATTTTCTTTAATTACTTTTTTACAATAATTTTTCTTATTAAGAAATTTTCCTGATTCCACTAAATCAACAAGATTTGTTCCGTTAATTTTAAAAATTTTATATGATTTTGGAATATTATTTTTATTAATATAATTTTCAAGTCCCTTACTGTTAATAGCAGATTTTGTAGCAAGTATTGCAATTTTTTTTGATTTTGATTTTTTTTGAGCTAATTTTAAAGGAGGTTTGACGCCTACAATTTTCTTTCTTTCTAAATTTAACATTAAACTGGGTGTATTTGACGCAACAACAATAATGTCAGGCATAAATTTTTCTTCAAGCAGATTAATTGTTTTTTCCATTATTCTGTTTAATTGAGCCTGTGATTTCTTTCCATATGGGTAATTTTTTTGATCAGCAAAATACACAATGTCTGCTTTTACAATTTTTTGAATTTCTTTAATTATTGAAAGTGAGCCTAAACCTGAATCAAAAACAACAATTTTTGCCAATATTTCATATTTTAATTAATCATCCATAATAGTTTGTTAGCTAAATTTAGTCAAAAGCTGATCTAAATTTACACCGCTCATTAAGACTAAATTTCTAAATTCATTATCATGCCAAACTTCGACAGTACATGGGCTCGACAAGAGACCCAAAGTGTAACTGGCAAACTACGCGATGCAGTAAAGCCTCAAGGTGCATTAAAACCACGTATTCAAACTGCAGTTAACAAACTACAAGTTCAAATTTCGAAAATGGACTCAATGTTAGGTAAACTGCAAGAAAGAGATGCGCAACTCTTTCAACGAGTCGTGACTGCAATGCAGCAACATGATACTAGCACAAGTAGAGTTTTGTCTAACGAATTAGCTGAAATTCGTAAAGTTACAAAGATGCTCGGCAACGCAAGAATGTCATTAGAACAAGTTCAACTAAGACTGACAACTATTCATGATCTTGGTGATGCTATGGTAGCAATTGGACCAGCTATGTCTACAATGAAGGGATTGAAGTCATCGCTCGGAAGATTCATGCCAGAAGCTGATTCAGAATTGAATAGTATGACCCAGACACTTAATGGACTTATGATGGATTCACTTGCAGGAGACTCATTTAACATGGAGTCTGATGTTTCAAATGAAGAAACAGATAAGATTCTTCAAGAAGCATCTGCAGTAGCTGAGCAACAGATAGGAGACAAATTCCCATCTGTACCATCTTCAACCGGACTTTCGTCACAAACCTCTTCTACTTCTTCCTTTGAGTAGCTAGTTGAGATTAGGCGATAGTTAATTTTTATTTTATTTTCTAAAAAAACTATTAAGCTAAATTAAAAAATTAAGGAAATGCTACAGATTCTAATAAAATTGAATCAATTTTTGAAATATCAACTCTACTTTGCTCCATCGAATCTCTTTTTCTAATTGTAACTGTATTATCCTCTAATGTTTGGTGATCAACTGTTATTGCAAATGGAGCTCCAATTTCATCTAGTCTTCGATATCTTCTACCAATTGCACCTGAATGATCTAAAAATGCATCAAATTTTCTTTTAATATTTAGAAAAATTTCATCTGTTTTTTCTTTTAATCCATCTTTTTTAACTAATGATAAAATTCCAACATGAACTGGAGATAAATATGGTTTTAGTGATAAAACCATCCTTTCATGTTCTTCATCATTTTTCAATGAATGTTCTAAAATTGTATATAGACTTCTATCAATTCCCATTGAAATTTCAAACACATGTGGCAAAACTTTTTCATCATTATCCATTACTTCAAATTTTTCTTTACTCTTATTTGCGTGACTAGATAGATCATAATCTGATCTATAGTTACATGCTACGAGCTCAAGCCAACCAATTGTGGTTTCAACTTCAAAATCAAACGCAACTTCTGCATAGAATGCTTTTTCTTTATCACCTAATTTTCTAAATCTACTTTTTGTAACATCAATGCCTGTTTTTTCATAAAATTCTGTTAAAATTCCTAAATAATATGCCACAAATTTATTCGGAACAGTTCCTGATTCTAGTGCTTCCTTACATGTCATAGTAACCGGTTCAGCATCTGTTTGAACTCTGATTATGGTATTCTCAATTTCAGTAAATTTTTCAACTTCATTTAGTCTATTAGGATTACAAAATACTTCAATTTCCGCTTGATAAAATTCTCTTAGACGAAGTAAACTTTGTCTTGGTGCTATTTCATTTCTAAAACTTTTTCCAACTTGAGCAATTCCTAATGGCAGTTTTCCTCTCATAGTTTTAAAAAGTCTAGGAAAATCCACAAATATTGATTGACATGTCTCAGGTCTAAGATATGCTTCTTCTTCTTGAGGACCAATTCCAACTTTAAACATCATATTGAATTTCTTTGTTGAACTAAAATCACCCTTACATTTTGGACATTGAATTTTATTTTCTTTAATTGCATAATCAAATTCATCTAAATCTGCACTTTCAGGAATTTCAATATTTGCGATCTCTGCAATTGTTCTGTCTGCCCTAAATGTTGAATTACATTTTGTACATTTTATTATTGGATCTGCAAAATTACCTAAATGACCTGATGCTTCAAAAACTGATTTAGACATAATTTGAGAACCATCTATTTCCATCATTCCATCTCTTCTGATTAATTCCCTTCTCCATAATTCCAAAAATTTATTTTTTAATCCAACACCTGATGGGCCGTATTCCCAAAACCCAGCATTTGCATCAGAATAAACTTCACAACTAGGAAAATAAAATCCCCGTTCAAGTGCTAATTTCATTACTTCTTCATAATTCATTATTTAATTTCCTCAATAATTGTATACATTTCTATGCATATCCTTTTGCTACTTTGACATTTTCAAAATCATCTCTGTCATCATCAATAGGAGTTTCTAAAATTATAGGAATTTTTTTCTTATTGGCAAATTTTACTACTGATGTTATACCTTCTTCTCCAATTCCACCTAAACCTAAATGATAATGTCTGTCTAAATTACATCCTAGTTCTCCTCTTGCATCATTTAGATGAAGAATTTTCAAATTTTCTATTCCGACATATTTATCAAATTCTTTAAAAGTTTCTTTAACTTTATCTGCTGTTCGTAAGTCATATCCTGCAACAAATGCATGACATGTATCAAGACAAACGCCAAATTTCTTTCCTGGTTTTAATTGCTTAAAAATTTCACCAAGTTGTTTAAAATCTGAACCAACAGAATTTTTTTGTCCAGCAGTATTTTCTAATAAAATCATTACATCATTTTTTGTTTGTCCAGATTTTGTTAGAGCTTCTACTAATTTTTTAATTCCAGCTTCTTCTCCAGTTCCTAAATGACTACCTAGATGTGTAACTAAATATGGTATTCCTAATTGTGCACATCTTTCAACTTCGTTTAGCAATGTATTAACTGATTTTTCAAATGCATCATCTTTTGGTGTAGCCAAATTTGGTAAATATGGCATATGTGCACAAGTTGCAAATCTATCGATTTTACTAGCTTTTAATTTAGATTTAAAAGCGTCAATTACTTCTTTTGTAAGATCTTTTGCATGCCATGATCTTGGACTTCTTGTAAATATCTGAAATGCTGAACAATTTCTTTCAACTGCATTATCTACTGATTTATCAATTGAACCTGATGCTGATACATGACAACCAACTTGCATATTTTATCAATTTCTTAAAACATAATTTAAACCAGCGTTCAAATCTTGAGAACCAGATTTTTATGTAAATTACTCAGATAACTATTATGCTAGTACTTGGACAAGATGAAAAAGCAAAATACCCTTTTTTGGCTGACGCAGGTGAATATTTGAAAGATAAGGGCTTTTCTTTAGTCCAATTTGGAAGCGATCCAGTCTTAAAATTATCTGTTGAAAAAGCATTACATAGAATTAAGGTTGCAGCAGCAGGTGAAGTTTACAAATCAGATATTGATAAAGATGGTCAGGCATCAAAAGATTATGTTCTTGAAAGAGAAGTTTTTTCTTTTCTTCTAGCTATAGTGCTGATAAAATTAACTGGTATGTCTACACTTATCAAAAGATTCGCACTGGCAGAAGCTAGACGGGCAGAAAATTACTTAGAAAAAGATTTAGGAAATGCATCTAATAAATCAAAAATTGATTTAGCAACTAGAATTATCTATGATTTATTTAATATTGAAATAATAAAAGAAAATGATTTTTTTGTTATACCCGTATCTGATTATCTAAAACATTCAGTCACTTTTCATGAACGTGAATGGAAATTAATCAATAGACATGTTGAGAATGGTAAAGTATTCCTTACTCCTGACAAAACAGTTAGACTAATTCGAAAAGAATTAGGAAATTACATTAGTTCTAAAATTATCAATGCTCCCAAGCCTTCTATGATTCCTGGACTTGAAAATATTGTTAATGAATTAATTTTAATTTCTAAAAAACTGACACCAACTTATACGATTACCACTGGTGAATATCCTCCATGCATAAAACATGCAATTGACATACTTGAAAAAGGTGAAAACCTTCCACACTCTGGAAGATTTATGCTTGCAACTTTTCTTTTATCACGAGGACAAACAGTTCAACAAATTGCACCACTATTCAAAAATGCACCTGATTATAATCCACGAGTAACACTTTACCAACTTAATCATCTTGCTGGAACTTCAGGCAGTTCAACAAAATATGCTTGCCCTTCATGTGAAAAATTAAAAACACAAGATCTTTGTTTTATTACAAAAGAATGTGATAATATCATTAATCCATCACAATTTGGAAAGAAGAGAAAATAATGAATGAAATCGATATTAAATTTTTAGAGGATTCGTTTAAGAAATATTATTTTAATCATTTTGATCTTATTTCTAGTCCTGGACGTACATCTGAGAGAGAGTTTGGTTATCAAAAATTCAATTCCAGTTTTTTTAATAGACATATTTCATTGAAAGATGATAAGGAATTACATTTGTTATTTATGCAAAACATTCCATCAGATGTTTATTGCTCAAATGCATATTATGCATTTCCTAATTCTCCAATGAATGAAAAAGATTGGAAAGAAGCTGATTTGATTTTTGATATTGATGCAAAAGATCTTAATTTATCATGTAGAAAAAACCACACCGTATCTATTTGTAATCAATGTAATGAAATTTCAAAAAATACTAATCAATGTGTAAAATGTAATTCAACTAAATTAGAAAAAAAATCTTTACCATGTAAAACTTGTATCGAAGCATCAAAAATTGAAGTTCTAAAATTATCTAATGTTTTGACAGATGATTTGGGAATCAATAAAGAAGATATTCATATTTATTTTTCAGGTAATGAAGGATTTCATGTTTATGTCTATAATTCACAATTTCAACAATTAGGTTCAAAAGAAAGATCAGAACTTGTTGATTACATTATGTTTCATGGTGCAATTCCGGAAACATTTGGAATGAAAAAATTTAAGCCTAATAGATCTTCATTTCCAGATTTTGATCAAAAAGGTTGGAATGGAAGATTTTCAAAACAAGTTTTTGGTTCAAAATCAAAACGTTCAAAAATTATTTCAGAATTACTTTCTAATGGTTATTCTTCATTTCAAAAAACACTTGATGATGTTTCAGAACAAATTGGTGTGAAAATTGATCCTAATGTTACAATGGATATTCATAGGATTTTTAGATTACCAGGCTCTATTAACAGTAAAAGTGGTCTTACCAAAAGTCTTTGTACTGATGTTATAAAATTTGAACCATATACTGATGCATGTTTTCTTAATGATGATTCTGTTGAGGTTTTAGCTAACTGCCCAGTTGAATTTAAATTGAAAAATAAAAAATTTGGACCATACAAAAATCAAAAAATATCTATTCCGACATATGCTGCAGCTTATCTAATTTGTAAAAAATTAGCAACAATTGCTTAATTTTGCTGGTAAGGCTTTAATTTAGTGAATCTCGATTAAATGTGATTTTGTATAGCGCCTCTACTGATAAGCAGACTCCACCAACTGATACTGGAAAATTCATCAGATTAGCCATAATTGCAATTATTGGAATTGTGATTTTTGCTATGGTTGGAAATCAAGCAGTAATTTTATCAATGAATTTTACTGAATTTGGGGAACAATTTACTAAACCACTTTACTACACTTTACTTTCCACTTTAATTTTATCTGCAATTGCTTTGATTCGTGTAAATATTTCCAGCAGATCTTCAATTTTCTGGTATGGTATCAATACTGCAATTGGATTTATTGCTAGAGGTCCTCAACAATCTGCTTCAGTAGATATTCAAAGTTTTAGAGATTACAAATTATCTTCTCCACAATTCATTTTATGGCAAATTACTAAGATTCTCCTATTTGGTGCATTTTTTGCAAATATTATGTTTGGATTTGCAGCAATGTCATTTATCGATGGAAATACTTTAGGTGTTGAAAATTTACCAAAATTATTTTCATTACCATTTGTAACTCCTGATACCAATCCAAACTATGCATCTGAACAAGTAGTTCCAATGATTCCTGCATTAGTTATTTTAATTCCACCAATCCTTGCAGCTATTGGTTTACGTTTAGTTCTGTATGTTGGAATTCATAGAATTATTGATGTTGTTACATCTTATTTGAAAGACTCTCAAGAAGGAAAACCTCGTTACCTAAATTATGTTTCAACTATTGAGGGAATTTTTGGAATTGCTATATTGTGGATTGGTGTTAATCTTTTCTTTACAGATCAAATTGATTATAACACAAGATATGTAATTGGTGGTACACTTGTAATTGGTGCAGCTTTAATTGCATTCTCACTTATTGATAGGGTTAGAGCACGTGTTTTAACTCACATGTTTAAACGTGATGTGATAATCAGATTTGCAACAATTCTTGTTATTGCATTGATAGTTGGTGGTGTAGTAGCAGTAAACAATAGTATTGCTGATGCAAAGAAAATTGAATTTTTAGGACCATATACAGCTCAACAAATTGGAGTTAATAGATATCTTGGAGAATTAAATGATGTTCAAGAAAATATTCATGATGTACAATTAACATCCGTTTCAGCGAATAATATTAAAAATTATGTAAATCAAAATAGTGATGTTTTAGATGTAATTCGAGTTTGGGATTGGGAAGCTGCATTTGCTAAATTAAAACCTGAAATAGGATTAATCCCTTACGTTGATTTTGAAGATAATGACATTCTTAGATTTAACAATACTTTGTATTGGACTGCATCGATGAAACCAATTCTCCCATCTTCTGTTAGTCTTGATAATAGATGGTACAATGAACATTTAGTCTATACTCACGTTCCAGAAGGATTTTTGACTTTAGAAGCAACTGATGGTCAGATTGTTGACAGTGGAGAATTTTTCAAACAAAGAGAAATTTACTATGGTGAAGGTGGATTATTTGAACAAACTTGGTCAGGATTTCCAACAGGAAGAGGAGATACTAGTGCAGAACTTGGCGGTGTATCCTATTCTGGTATTGGAGGTTTAGATGTTGCACCACCACTTAGTTGGATCTTTGAACCAAATTTCTTACTATCATTTCCAGGTGAATCTGTACATATTATGAGATACAAGGATGTGCATGATAGAATGGAAACATTGTATCCATATTTCCTATATGATTTATTTGGAAAAGAATTGGATTCATTGCCTGTAACTGATGGAGAAAATTCCTATTGGTTAATTCCATTAATTATTGGATTTGATACACGTGATGTTCCATGGTCTGTTGGTAATCCATACTTACGTTTGGTAGGTTATGCACTCGTTGATTCCTATAATGGTGATATCCAATTATTGAAAACTGGTGATGATTTCTTTACCGATATGTTTGCTAGTCAATATTCTGAACAATTTGAACCAATGCCTTCATGGTTAGAAGAACAAATTAGATATCCAGTAGAATTATTCAATTGGAAAACTGAGATGTATAATATTTACCACGTAACAAATGTTGAAACATTCATTCAAGCCAATGAATTTTATGAAATTCCACGCGGTCTTGATACTTACTATGTAGAAGCAAAACCACCTGGATTTGAGAAAACTTCCTTTTTGGGATTACTCTCATTAGAATTGAAGGGTTCACAAGGAAGAAATCTTGCCGGATATATGGTAGTTGAAAATGATCTTGCTACTTTAGGTGATTTACAATTTTATGAAATACCACTAGATTCTGAAACAAAATTAATTGGACCTACTGCAGTTAGGGAAGCTCTTGATAGAGATCCTGAATTTGCTCAATTGAAAACATTACTTAGAAATCCAAGAATTGGTGATAATATTTTGTATCGTGTAGGTGATCATGATGTATACTTCATTCCTGTTTATACAGCTGGTGCAGGCGGTGTAGTTGCACAATTAGGTACAATTGCAGCAGTTGGTGCAGCATTTAATGGAGAATACTTTGTAGGATTGGGTGATACTCAAGAACAAGCATTTGAACAATATTTGAAAAAGGTATCTGGTGTAGCATCAACTACAACAACTGCTGATGATGATTACGTTGAATTACTAAAATCAGATAGAATTGATATTATAAAATCCATATTTGAAAATAATGAAATTGTGATTGCTGAACCAACATCAATTCAGATACCTTTGTCATTTAATGAAGGAGAATTATTCTTCTTTACCGAAGATGATCGTGCAGATACAGAAGAATTCCTATCCCAATTCATTGATGACTTCGTAAAACCACGTAGTGATAGAGTATTCATGTGGGAAGAAGACACAATTCTCAATATTGGAACTGTATTTGTGAAAGATGGATTACCTGAGATACATTATGTATCAATTGAGGTTGGCAACTAATTGCTTCTTGTTGTTGATAACGGTTCTATCTATACAAAACAATTAACAGATTTTTTAATCAAAAAAAATATTTCTTTTGAAAAATATACTCCACATATTTTAGATTTAAATTCATTAAAAAAATATGAATTTATTATTTTATCTGGAAGACGAAAAAATGATAAGAAAATAAATGAAGTTAATTCTAAAATTATTAATTTTTCAATTGATAATAATAAAAAATTACTTGGTATATGCTATGGAGCTGAAATATTAGCTTTAACATTAGGAGGTACAATTAGAAAAACAAAATCTATTCAGAAGGGAAGTGAAACAGTTAAAATTTTGAGTAATAATTTAATTACAAAAAATTCAATCAATGTATTTGAAAGTCATACATTTGAAATTTCTAAATTACCTAATATGCTAACTATGATTGGTAAATCAAATAATTGTACATATGAAATTATTCAACATAAAGAAAAACTAATTTTTGGAACTCAATTTCATCCTGAAATGAGTTTTGATGGTAATAATTTAATAGAAAATTTTTGTTCACTTTGATTGATTTTAATAACTCTCAAAATTCTTTATTTTATGGATGAAGAACAGGAACATCAATTGCTTTTGCCTCTAGTTGAGGAAGAAAATATTTGCCTACCTTTACCCATCAATGTTGTTTCTAGATATTGGAATATTGAATTACCTATGGCAGAAGCTACTGAATCTGCTAAAAAATATTCTGATTTCAATGGAAGTATAATGATTGAAGGAATAGAACTAGCAGAGAGACATGGATTATCCTGTAAAATTGTCCATTCTTCTTTAATTGAATTAAAAAAAATTATTGACTCCGGTATTCCACCAATTGTAATTCTTCCTGGAATTCCTGAAATTACACAACATGCTTCAGTAATTACTGGTTATAATGAAGAAGAAAAAACAATTCTTCATTATATTCAAAAAGGTAATCAAGAGGGTGAACAACAAGAAGGAGCAATTCCACAAAATGTTTTTGATAGGGAATGGTCTGAAGAAGGAAGATTATTGATAATTATATCACCATCTGAGATTTTATCTAAAGTTACATTAGAAAATAATTCACAAAATGAATCTAATCGCTTATGTTTTAATTCTGAAAAACTAAACATTCTAAAAAATTCTACTGAAGCAATATCATCATTAAAAAAATCTATTGAACTTGATTCAAATAATTCAACAGCTTTACATTTGTATGGCACAATGTTGAATCAACAAAATTCTCCAGAATGTATTTCATTTTATGAAAGAAGCCTAAAAATTAATGCTAGATCATATTTGACATTTAACGGGTTAGGAAATTTTTATTTAAAAATAAATGAATTTGAAAAAGCTGAAAATTCTTACAGTAAGGCAATTGAAATTAATCCAAAAAGATCTGCAAAAATTTACAAAAATCGTGCGTACTTGCGTGAAAAATTAAATAAAAATTCTGATGCTAAAGAGGATCTTAAATCATATTTGCAATATTTTCCAAAAGCACCTGATAGAGGAATAATAGAACAAGCAATTAGAGAAATTTGAGCATACATAGAGGATAATCTTACGTTATACGACTGTGAAATACTCCAATTGAAATGTAACTCAATAATTATAATTAAATATCTTCATTGACTAACTACAGTATGGATGCAAAATGTCCCGAATGTGAAAGAGTCGCAGTTTTAGATGACGATGTCACCAGTGTAAAATGTCCTCATTGTAATTTTGAAGCAGACTATGACACTTATCTTGAAATCATGAAGGATCATGCAATGAACATAGCATCTGATTATATTCCAGATCGACCTGGTATGTAATTACCAATAATTTCCCTTATCTGAACAATCTAAATGAGCGCCACAATTTGGACAAAACATATGACATGCTTGCATGTCTACCATTTTATTTTCACATCTTGGACATATGATTTCTTCTGCCATGACTATCCATAGAAATTCTGATTTAAAAATAATGTCCAAAGGTTAATTAGTACTTCAACTTTTTTTTTGAATAATTGGCAAACTTCAAGATTACAATATCTGACATTAAAGGAAAATCTCTATCCAAAGAACTCAAAGATAGCGATGCAAATCCATTATTGGGATTACAATTAGGAAACGAAACAGATGCAACTGTTGTTGGCCTTAGTGGAAAATTAAAACTCACCGGAGGCAGTGATAAATCTGGAGTTCCTATGAGAGACGATGTTCATGGTTCTGCAAGAAAACGTGTTTTACTTTCTAAAGGTGTAGGATTACAAGATGCAGAACATGGAGATAGGGTTAGAAAATTAATTCGTGGAAATACAATCTCTGAAGAAATTTATCAAATTAATTGTAGATTTGATGGTGAATTACCTGTTGAAGCACCAGCTGAAGAACCAGCTGCAGAAACCGAAGATAAGAAAGAATAACTTAACATATACCGATTCTATATTTTGACTCATGCATTGGCGAGATACACTTCCTGATTGGTACATTAAAAAATATGGTTATCAACCATGTGTAAACATTGGAACTTCTGGTCATGTCGATCATGGAAAAACTAGTCTTATTCAAGCATTAACAGGTTCGTGGACTAGTGTACACAGTCAAGAATTAAAACGTGGAATTACAATACGTGTTGGTTATTCTGACGCTGCTTTTTACAAATGTAAAAAATGTGAAGAACCTTTAGGATATTCTACAACTCCAAAATGTAATAATTGTGGGGATGAAAGTGAATTAACTAGAGTTGTAAGCTTTGTAGATAGTCCTGGACACGAAAGTCTGATGGCAAATATGCTTTCTGGTTCTGCATTAATGGATGGTGCATTATTATTAGTTGCAGCAAATGAACAAGTTCCTAAACCACAAACCAAAGAACATCTTTTGGCTCTTCAAACTCTTGGAATTCAACAAATAGTTGTACTTCAAAATAAAGTAGATTTAGTTGCATATGATGAAGTAATGACAAATTATAAGGATATTACAAAATTTGTTAAGGGAACTAACGCATCAAAATCTCCTATTATTCCAATTTCTGCTCAATCTGGGTTAAATCTTGATGCATTAATTGGTGCCATTGAATCTTCAATTAAAACACCTGAACGAGATGAAAAAGCTGATCCTGTCATGCATGTATTACGTTCTTTTGATGTAAACAAACCTGGTATCAAATTAAAAGACATCAAAGGAGGTGTCATTGGTGGTAGTTTAACTCAAGGAATTTTCAACGTTGGGGATGAAATAGAAATTAAACCTGGTTTAATGAATGAAAAAAAGAAATCTTATGAACCTATTCTTACACAAATCACTTCATTAGGAACTGCTGCAGGAATTGTTGAATCTGTAAAACCTGGAGGTTTAGTTGCAATTGGTACAAAATTAGATCCATCAATGACTAGAAGTGATTCATTCATTGGTTCAGTAATTGGAAAACCAGGAACACTTCCAGAAAACTCTACAAAGCTAAAACTAGATGTAAATTTATTTGATTCAGCTGTAGGTACTACTGAAGATATCAAAGTAGATCCAATCAAAACAGGTGAATTACTAAGATTAAACATTGGAACTGCTCCAGTATTAGGTAAAGTCATTAAAGTGAAATCATCCAAAGTAGAAATTGAACTCAGACGACCTGCTTGCATCTTTGAAAATGGACATGTAGCAATAAGTAGAAGAATTGCTGAAAGATGGAGATTAATTGGTGCAGGTATAGTTGGTTGAAGTACTCTGTGACACCAATTTTTTAATTCATTTAGCAACTAAGCGAATTAAAAATATTGATAATTTAGATATGGAAATAGGCTCAATTTCTTTTATTGTTCCAGAAGTTGTTAAAAATGAATTAATAAGACTACAAGAAATTCCAGAAAAAAATCAAGAAGTAACTATAACATTAAATTTTATTAAAAATTTTAAAATAATTTCAATTAATGGAACTTATGCGGATGAAGAATTAATTGATTATGTAAAAAATAATCGAAGTATAATAGGTACAATGGATAAAGGACTTAAAAATAAAATCAAGAAACTAGGAAGTTCTATTTTATCTATACATAATGATAAGATTGTTCTTGAAAGTTAGTAAACTTTATTTTAAAAATAATTCACTGAATTTGTATGTCCACATTTTCTATTACTTCTGAAGATTTTAAAGAAGGTGAAGAGATTCCAAAGAAATTTGGCTATAAATTTGAAAATAAACAACCAAATATTGAACTTCATAATGTTCCAGAAAATACTATGACTATTGCATTAATTATGGATGATCCTGATGCAATGGCAGCAGTTGGAAAAATTTGGGTACATTGGTTATTGGTTGATGGAAATTCTCTAAATTTTCCAAATGGTAACATAGCAGGAGTATTTGGAAAAGGTCTAAATGATTTTGGTGAACTTGGATATGGAGGACCTGCACCACCTAATGGTCGACATACATACATTTTCAAAGCATACGCATTAGATACAACACCAGAACTAAAGGAAGGTTACTCAAAACAAGAGTTAGAAGATGCAATGAAAGGTCATATTATTGCTGAAGCAAAATTAACTGGAACTTTTACGCCTTAATTTTTATCCTTTAAGAATATCTTTCTGCTAATCTATATCTCATGTATTTATCATCTGGTGAAAATTTAGCTGGATGTACTGATTTTGTATCTCCATCACACTTTGGACATTTGTCTTTTAATGTATAATGACTACACTTTGTACATTTTCGTAATTGAAATCTCATTTTAATTTTCTCTTGTTTTCTTAGAATCTTCCCTTGTAAATTTGAAAATACCTTTTTTCTTTTCTATGTTGGTTTGAATTTCTTCAATAATTGGTTTAAGTGATTTTTCTGCAGATTTAAAATCTTCAGAAGTAATAGATATTCTATATTTTGGTGCACCAAGATACGTAATGTCCATTGTTGAATCTTTTTTGATTACATCCAATAATGTTTTTTTAATTATTTCCACTCCATCTGATTTATTATTTGTAATTTCCATAATTCCTCTAATTTCTACTGACGGTAATTTAATTTTGGAACAAATTTCTTCAATTGCAGTTGAAGTTTTTTTTGCAAGTTTAAGTTCTTTAATTATATCAATTCCATTTCTTGCAATTTCCATAAATGCGTCATAAACTGAATCAAATTTTGTATAAATTTTATCCTCTATTTTTTCGATTTCTTCATCTGTTAATTTTGTCTTATCTTGTACATTTTGTAATAATGTTTTACCTTTTTCATATTTTTTTACTTCTTTTAGTTTCTGCTTTTTTTGATCTTTTGAAACTTGTTTTAATGACAAGTCTATATCTCTAGCTTTTACTTTTTTAACAAGTAAAACTTTCTTTTCCCCATCTTTTACAAATCGATTAACTGATCTAATCCAACCTGGTGCTATTTCTGAAATATGCAAAAATCCTTGAACATCATCATATTCATCTAATGTAACGTAGGCACCATGATCCATAACTTTAGTTACTGTGGCTAGAATAATTTCTCCCTGTTCAGGCATTTCTTGAATTTCAGCAGACAATTCTTCTAAAACTTTCCAATCTGTACATTAATGTTGCTCGTCAGAAATCAATCCCTTTTTTTGCTTTAATACCCTGTTGAAATGGATGTTTAATTTCTCTCATTTCTGTTACTAAATCTGCTACCTCAATTACTTCTTCTTTAGCATAATTGCCAGTAAGTATTAGATCTATATTTTCTGGTTTTGATTTAATTAAATCTAATACAGCTTCTAATGAAATTAAGTTCAAATTTACTGCATAATTTATCTCATCTAGAATTACTATATCGTACTTTTTAGATTGAATTTTTTCATTACTAATTCTAATTGCTTCTTTTGCAACTTTTTCATGATCTGTTTTTTCACTTGTGTCATCTATAATTCCAACAAATCCTTTACCTATTGCTACCATTTCAAACTCTGGCTCTAATCTCTTTGATGAATCCATTTCACCATAATGCCATGAACCCTTGATAAATTGAATCATACAAATTTTCTTTTTATATCCTGTAGCTCTTAATGCAATGCCTAATGCTGCAGTTGTTTTACCTTTACCTTTTCCTGTATAGACAATTGTTAAGCCTTTTTCTACCATAATTATTCATTAATTTTTATCAGTAAAAACATTCGTTATTTTTTAAGGTATTAATTTAAATAAAAAAAAAATTCTACACATACATTGAAAATAAAAAGAATTGTTTTAGCAGGAGCAACTAGTGGTGTTGGAAAAACATCGATCACATGTGCAATTATCTATGCTTTACAAAAAAGAGGTTTTTCTGTACAACCTTTCAAAGTAGGTCCTGATTATATTGATCCTAGTTATCTCTCATCTATTTCAAAAAATGAAACATACAATCTTGATGTTTGGTTAATGGGTCAGAAACAAGTTTTAGATAGTTTTGTATCTCATTCAAACTCTGATATTTCAATTATTGAGGGCGTAATGGGATATTATGATGGCTATGAAGGAAATTCTAACCATGCTAGTACTCATCATGTAGCATCCATAACTAAATCTCCTGTAATTTTAGTATTAGATGCAAGTAAAACAGCACGTTCTATTGGTGCAACTGCTTTAGGATATCAAAAATTTCATAAAAATTCAAGAATTGTAGGAATTATTTTAAATAAAATTGGAAGTAAAAAACATGAAATTCTTTGTAGAAATGCTTTAGAAAAAATAAAATTACCTATTATTGGCGTAATTCCAAAAAACCCTATGTTAAATTTAGAATCAAGACATCTTGGATTAATTTCTACATATGATAATAAAATTTTAAAAAATAAACTTGAAAAAGTTTCAAAAATTATTTCTAAATCATTAGATGTAGATGAAATAATTAAAATTCTTAAAAATCCAATACCTATCCCTAAAAATAAGAAAGTAACTAACAAAAAGAATAAAGTAATAATTGCTGTTGCTTTAGATAATTCTTTTAATTTCTACTATGATGATAATTTGAATGCATTAAAACGCGAAGGTGCATCATTAACTTTCTTTAGTCCAATAAAAAATAAAAAAATTCCTAAATGTGACGGACTATACATTGGAGGTGGATTCCCTGAAATTTTAGGAAATGATCTTTCTAAAAATCAAATTATGAAAAAATCAATTAAAAAATTATCTGAAGATAACTTCCCTATTTATGCAGAATGTGGAGGGTTGATGTATCTAACTAAATCTATTAGTAATAATAAAAAAAAATACAAAATGGTTGGTTTGTTTGATGCTGAAACAGTAATGACGAAGAAAATGAGGCTAAATTATACAAAAGGGAACTTTTCTAATAAAAATATTCTATCTGATACACTACATGGATTTCGTGGTCATGAATTTCATTATTCCCAATTAGAATCTGTATCATCTGATTCACAATTTGCTTTTAATTTAGATATTGGAGAAGGAATAAAAAACCGTCAAGATGGATTAATTCAAAATAACACTCTTGCATCATATGGTCATCTTTACTTTGATAGTTCTAATTATGCTGAAATTTTTGTAAAAAACTGTTTTAATGAATCCCGTAGATAATTAGTCACAAATTATTTGGTAATTGTTAAAATCTAATACTATTTTCCTATCTAATTTGTTCATATATTTCATTATAAAATAATTATATCAAATTGTTTTCATAAATTCTTTTGAATCCTTTTCAATCTGTTTTTTTCTTTCTTCAGACATATTTTTAATATTTGAAAATACTGTCCACAGTCTTGGATTCTTTTTCAATTTTTCTTGATTTTTTAAAAAAAAGTTCCAATAAAGATAATTAAATGGACATGCATTTTCTCCATTTTTTATTTTAACATCATATTCACAATTTGTACAATAATCTGACATTTTATTGATATAATTCCCACTTGCAGCATATGGTTTAGAACCAAGAATACCTCCATCTGCATAAAGAATCATTCCATGTGTATTGGGTAATTCTACCCATTCAAATGCATCTGCATATACAGATAAGTACCAATCACAAACTTGTTTAGGATTTATTCCTGCAATTAATGCAAAATTCCCAGTAATCATCAGTCTTTGAATATGGTGTGCATATGCTTCATGCTTTGTTTGATCAATACAGCATTTCATACAATTCATTTTTGTTTCTCCAGTCCAGTAAAAATTTGGAAGTTTATTTTTTGCATTAAAAAAATTTGTTTGAGAATATTTTGGCATATGATACCAATAAATTCCTCTTACGTATTCTCTCCATCCTAAAATCTGTCTTACAAATCCTTCAATTGATTCAATTGGCAAATCTTTATTTTGTAAAACTTTTTGAATTACGTCCTGTGGATTTAACAATCCTATGTTTAGATAAACGGATAAAACTGAATGATATAGAAATTTTTCTTTTTCTTTCATTGCATCTTCATATGGTCCAAAAAATTCTAATCTATTTTTTATAAAATCGTCTAAACTTTTCATTGCCTCTTGTTTTGTCGTTGCAAACCAAAATGGTTCTATATTTCCAAAATGTTTTGTATATTTTTTCTTTAACTGTGATATTACACGCTGTGTAATTTTATCTGGTTTGCAAATTAATGGAGAGGAAATTTTTGGATGATTTTTTGGTAATCTTTTTCTATTTTTAACATCATAATTCCATTTTCCACCAATTGGTTTTCCTTTATCATCGATTAGAATTTTGTATTTTTTTCTCATTTTTTGATAAAAATTTTCCATTTTTAGCTCTTTTCTAGACTTAGCCCAGTCTGAAAATTCAGCTATTTTACAAAAAAATCTTGTATCTTCTAAAATTGTAACAGGAATATCTAACAATTTTTCCCATTTTTTTATCTCTTCTAAGACACGATATTCACTTGGATGAGTAATTTTAATGGTTTTTGGATTAAATTTCCTACATTGATTCTCTAATTCTTTTGTAAAACTTATCTCTGATTTATCAAATTCAATATAGGTTACATCAAATTTCTTTTTTTTAAGCTCACTTGCAAAATGACGCATTGCACTAAATATCAAAACAAGTTTTTTCCTATGATGATTCGCGTATTCTATTTCATCTGAAACTTCCATCATCAAAATTTTATCTTCACTTTTACTAATTTTTTCTAATGATGAAATTTCAAAAGATAATTGATCTCCTAATATTACTATTAAATTACGAACCAAAGTGAATCAATTTTAAATAAATTTCTTAACTTATTACCCTTATTTCAAATAATGAAATTTTTTGTATCAATTAGATGATTCTGCTCTGATTAGTTTAAAAATTGCATTAATTATTGCTGAAGCTGAAGAACTTCCTCCTTTTCTACCTAAATTAGTAATGAAAGGAGTTCCTTCCAACTTTGACAATTCTTCTTTTGATTCTGGTGCACAGATAAATCCAACTGGAATTCCTATGATTAATGCAGGTTTTACTATACCTTCTTTTACCATTTCAATTACTTCCATTAATGCCGTTGGTGCATTTCCTATAGCAACTATTCCGCCATCAATATCATTTTTTGCAACTCTCATTGAAACTTGAGAACGTGTTTTTCCTTCATCCTTAGCTTGTTGCATTATTTCTGGTTTAGATATATTACAAACTATTTCATTACCAAAATCTTTTGGATTTTGTTTATTGAGTCCACCTATTACTCCATTTACGTCCACTACGATGCTACATCCATTTTTGAGCGCCTTCATACCACTTTCAATAGCATTTTTTTGAAAAATGAGCCTATTTTTATCTGCAAAATCAAAATCAGCAGTAGAATGAATAATTCTTCTTACAATTGGCCATTCTTTTTTATTATAATTATGTGGGCCTATTTCATCTTCAATCATTTTCATACTAGCGTCTTCAATTGATTGGCCTTTCTTAGTTTGCATTCTCTACTTCCTTTGCTCTTTCTAATATTAAATCTACCATTTTTTGATCTGTTCCAATATGTTTTGTAATATAGCTCTTGCCAATCTTAGAATTTTCTAATGCTGGGATTAAATCATTATTGATATCTGTTTTTACATGAGCTCCTTCATGAAGAAAATAAAATACATTTACTAGAACATTTGGATTATTTTTTTCACAACTTTTTATTCCTTCAAAAATATCTGGCTGTTCTATTTCTAACCATGATCTACTTACATTTCTATAATTATCTTTTAATCCATTTACAATATAGTCTAGTGATCTTTGTGCATTAGGATCTACACTTCCATGACCAATAACCATAACATCTACATCTTTAGACTCAAGAGTAATTTGATTTTCTTTTAATGTTGAGTCTACCCTACTTTGAACTATTTCTACCAAAGTTTTATGCATCATCATTGGTTTAGTAACAAGAAATTTTATTTTAGTATCTTTTTGAAATTTCATTACATCTGTTACAGCATTTTTAACTTTTTTCCCTGGATATAGAAAATATGGAACTATTGTAAGTATATCAATATCTTGTTTTAGCGATTTCTCAATGCCATCTTCAATATATGGTGGTTCTACTTCTAAAAAGCAATAATCAACAAAATTATAATCTCCTTTATCTCTAATTCCTTCACAAATAACTTCTAATTCTTCAGATGCCTCTCTTTGCCTACTTCCTCTATCAATAAGTAATAATCCTCTTTTCAATCTATTTTCCTCGCAATTGCTACTGTTAAATTTGGAGGGAATTTCTGCTTTTCTACAATTAATTCCCCTTTTGATACTTTAATTGCAGCAGCTTCAGAAACACTTGCAGTTCCTTCAAATGCTTTTACTGTGGTAGATGGATTTGGAGTAATAATTTCTGCAAGTTCTTCTCTATCGACATATTCTACAGGTACTTGCATTTCTTTTCCAAGATCTATTAATCCTTGAACATCTTCAGGTTTTTTTATTGAAACTAACTTTGCAATAGATTTCGAACTTAAATTAAATTTTTTCAAACAGTGTTCTATTCCTTCTTTGATTGTATCTTTTGTTGTATCCCAATGCAATCCAATACCGATCACTAAACTTTGTGGACGATAAATTACAGATTCTTGAGATAATTCATTATCAATAATTGTGTCTGAAATTATAAGATATGCTTTAGAATTTGATTTTTTTAACTCTTCTAAACTATCATAAATTGTAACATTTTTTGGTAATTGTTTATACCATTTTTGATCATTTGTTTGTTGAAAAACACCAATAGGTTCTGCATTTACCATGTGTGCACTAATTTTAGTTACTGTTGTGTCATCATCAATCTTCCAACCAAATTCTCTACCTACTAAATCCACTGCAATCGTTTTGTTTACATCTGCTGCAGTTGTTATTACAGGTAAAGCATTTAATTTTTCAGAAATTTCCTGAGTTAATTCATTTGCTCCACCAATATGGCCAGATAAAACACTAATTACAAAATTTGTCTTATCATCAATTACAATTACTGCGGGATCTGTTTTCTTATCTTTCAAATGAGGTGCAATTAATCTAATAACTGCACCTAAAGAAAAAAGACAAATTAATGCATTAGAATTTTTAAAAAGTTCAATAATTTTATCTGTTGTAGGCTCAGCATACCAAGTAATACTATTATTTTGATTTGATAATTTGATTGGAGCAAAAATATCCCAATTAGGAAAAAGTTCTTTTAATTTTTCTCCAATATTAATACCATTTTTAGTAATTGCAAGAACTGATACTTTTTCCATAATCAAAACTTTCTAACTTTAATAAAATACCTTACTCTTGTGATTTTCTAGCAAGTATTTCTCCTTCAAAATCAAATAATATTACATCTATTGGAACTTTTTCTTCAGAATGTTTTCTCATATGTTTATAGGTTTCACCACAAATTAGTTCAAAAAATCCAGAAATATTATTTTCTTTAATTATTTCTGAAACATGTCTAGCTGTATTTGCTTTTTTAATACTTGCAATAACTTTTTCATTTGCATTTGCTTTTTTTGCTAATTCTGATAAAAAGTTCATATCTACTTTTGATCCTTTAACATGAGTTTGTTTAACACCAGCTGCCATTTTTGCAAGTTTCCCAATAAATCCAACTACGTATGCTTTTCTAATATTTTTTCTACCACACTGTTGTATTGTATATCCTGAAAAATCACCCATTTGTACAAAACAATGTATTGGTAAATCTACAATCTTTTTTGCGTACTCCTCACTTCTACCACCAGTTGTTAATACTACGGTTTCATTTCCTGCCGCAATTGCAACATCCAAATTTTGTCTAATTGATGCTGCATATGATGCTGTAGAAAATGGAATTACAATTCCACTGGTTCCTAAAATTGAAATTCCATCCTTAATTCCCAATCTAGGGTTATCCGTTTTTGGTGCTAATTCTCTTCCTTTTGGAACTGTAATTATAATTTTAATTCCTTTTTTGTCAAGAATTTCTTTTCCAGCTTCTCTTAAATTTTCATTAATCATTTTTTTAGGTACGGGATTAATTGCTGGTTTTCCTATTTCTAAACCCAATCCTTGTTTCGTAACAATTCCTACTCCTTCACCACCACCAATTTCAATTTCATTTACTTTATCTGTAAATGATAACTCTACAATTATTTCGGCACCATGAGTTACATCCGGATCATCACCACCATTTTTTATAACACAACACTTTGCATTTTCATTTTCAAATTCACAAGATTCTACTGGAATTTGGAGAAATGATCTTCTGGGTAAAATAATATCTACATTTTGAATTTTTTTTTGATGAATAATTGATAATAATGCAGCTTTTGCAGCAGCAGTTGCAGAACTTCCAGTCGTATAACCAGTTTTTAATTCCACTTTTTCTTCGACCATGACTCTTAGATTCATTTTCTAGTATTAACTCTTATTTCAAGAATTTTGAAATTCTCTGAATAGATTTAAAATTAAAAGTAAATTTAGATAATCATGGTGAAACGTATTCAAGTTGTTATTACTGGAGCAAATGGATTTGTAGCAAAAAACCTTAGAAAATATTTATCTAAAAATAATATAGATTTAATTTCAATTTCACGAAGTGATTTTAAAGAATACAAAAATGAATCTAAAATTATTTCAAAAAATTATGATGAAAAAATTATTTTGAATAAAATTAAAAATTCTGACGTAATAATTCATCTTGTAGGACTTGGAAAGCAATCTGTTGATATTGATTATGAAATGATAAATGTTGAATTTACAAAACATATTGTAAATTTGGCTAAAAAAGCTAAAATTAAAAAAATTATCTATAACAGTGGTCTTGGGGTTTCAAGTAAAACTTCTGTGGGGTATTTTATTTCTAAATATAAAGCTGAAAAAATTATTATAAATTCTGGTTTAAACTACACTATTTTTAGACCATCTTATATTGTTGGAAAAGATGATTTATTTACAAAGTTTTTGAAAAAACGAATTAAAATTAAAACAATTGAAATTCCTGGTTCTGGAAATTATTCTATTCAACCAATTTCTATTAATGATGTAGTAAAAATTATTTTTCAATCATTTGATCAAATTAAATTTAAAAATAAAATAATTGACCTTGTTGGTCCTGATTACCTTACATTTGAACAATATGTGAAACTTTTTTCTAAAGGAACAAAAACAAAAATTAAAAAAATTAATTTAGAAAATGCATATTTTGATGCTATAACTAATTCAAAATCTAATTTTGGAGTTGATGATTTGAATATTCTAATTGGTGATTTTAAGGGAAATTATAATAAATTACAAAAAATAACTCAAATGAATTTTGAATCTGTTATAGAATTATTAAAGTCCGGCAGATTGCTTTAGCGTTTCTGCTTTGTCTGTTTTTTCCCAACTAAATTCTGGTTCATTTCTTCCAAAATGACCATATGCTGCTGTTTTTTTGTAAATTGGTCTTTTCAAATCTAGTTCTGTAATAATACCTGAGGGTTTCATATCAAAATTCTTTCTAACTAATTCTTCTATTTGATTTTCTGGAATTTTATTGGTACCAAACGTATTGACATAAAGTGAAACTGGTTCTGCTACACCAATTGCATATGCAAGTTGAACTTCACATCTATCAGCAAATTTTGCTGCAACAAGATTTTTTGCAATATATCTACACATGTAACAAGCGGATCTATCTACTTTAGATGGATCCTTTCCTGAAAAAGCTCCTCCCCCATGTCTTCCAAAACCACCGTAACTATCAACAATGATTTTTCTTCCAGTTAAACCTGCATCTCCATGAGGTCCACCAATAACAAATTTACCTGTAGGGTTTATGTGAATTTTAATTTTATCATTCCAAAGATTCCCTAAAACAGGTTTGATTACCTTGTCAATTATCTCCTTTGTAATTTCTTCTTGAGATATTTCAGGTGCATGCTGTGTTGAAATTACAACTGTTTCAATTCCAGTTGGTTTGTTATCTTCATATTTTACTGAAACTTGAGATTTTCCGTCTGGTCTAACCCATGCTAATGTATTATTTCTTCTAACTTCTGACAATCTTTGAATTAATTTATGAGCTAACAAAATTGGCATAGGCATTAACTCTTCAGTTTCATTTGTTGCATAACCAAACATTAATCCTTGATCACCCGCACCTTGTTCTTTTTCTTCAGTTGCTGTTACTCCTTGACTGATATCTGGACTTTGTGAATGTAATCTTAAATCAACTTTACATGTATCCCCGTCAAACATCAATTCTTTATCATTATATCCAATTTCTTTGATTGTTTTTCTTACCAATTCTTCTTGTGCTTTTTTATCAAAAACTGCTTTTGATGTTACTTCACCTGATACAACTACAAAATCTGTTGTAACCATTGTTTCAACTGCTACTCTTGAATTTGGATCTTGTTTTAGATATTCATCTAAAAATGCATCTGAAATATTATCACATATTTTGTCTGGATGACCTTCTGTTACTGATTCTGATGTAAATAGAAAAGTATTGGTCATAAAACCACTTATAATTTAATTAAAGTTCATTTTCTAATTTGATAAATAATACATTGTTTCCTCTAACGATAACTCTACCATAGTTTGCAATGGTTTTACCGTCATGGATTTCTTCTGCATCTGTCATTATCAAATTCATGTATGAATCAACGTTGTCCATTTTACCTTTGTATTCAACTTCGTTTTTTAATCTAACTGTAACTTTTTTCTTTGTGCTTTTTTGAAGAATTGTTAATGGTCTTTTTGCACTGTTTGTTTGAGACACTAAATGTTCACTTATTTTCAAAACTTTCAATCCAGCATAAAAGCCTTCCCACGCCTGTAAGAATTGTAATTCTTTAAATTTTTTCTTATTTTTGTATAAATTGTATAGATGATCTCAACGGGTTTACAAGAATTAGATACTTTTTTGTCTGGAGGAATTCCTAATGGGGTAATAATAGATATTTTTGGAGGAAATGGAACTGGAAAAACTCAGTTAGCATTACAATTATCAATTAATTCAATTAAAAATGGTGGAAATGTTTTATTTTTAGATACTACTGGTGGATTTAGACCTGAAAGAATATTGGAAATACAAAAAAAATCTAATTTAGATATTAATTTACTTGATAAAATTACTGTATCTAGAATAACAAATACATCTGAACAAATTAATTTACTTAACACTCTTACAGAAAATAATTTCTCTTTAATTGTAATTGATAATGTTACTGACTTATTTTCTTATGAATATAAAAATAATAAATCCATCTTTGAGAAAAATTCTTTATTCATGAAATACATGCATGATTTGTCTGCTTATGCAATTAATCATAAAATTCCTATTGTAATAACTAATATGATTAGAAATATGGATGATAAGGAAATAGAAAATATGGCAAATTCAATAGATCTTTTTACTCATATCAAAATCCATCTTTCAAAAAATTCGTCAATATTCAATGGAAAAATCTATTCAGCCTTCAATAAAGCATCTTTTTCTTATACAATTACACCGTCAGGCATATCTACTGACAATTACTAATTTTTCTTAATAATTTTTGAATGTGCAGTTAAGAATAATTCTATTCTGCCTTCTCCATAATTATTCAATTTAGCAGTTAATCCAGTAATGGAAATAATTTCTCCTAATTCACATTTATCAATAATTTTTCCTTGATTTCTCCAACCCTTTATCCAAATTTGACCTGAATCATCTTCAACAAACATTTCTGAAAGTGAAATTGATTCACCTGATTTGGTTTGGATTTCTTTTCTCTCAGGAACTTTTAGCACTATTGATTCAATGCAATATGTTTCATCTGCTTTTACATCACTAATTTTTGTTCTGATTTTTGATAATGAAGGAATTGTTTCATCATTTTCTAATTTTCTTACAAATGAATTTTCATCTAATGTTACTGAATTTCCATATACTTTAGACGGCATACATTCAATGACATCACCTTCAACACAAATGCTTGTTGAATTTGAAAAATCACTGATATTGTAGATATTTTTTTGATTATCTACTGCTACTATCATATTTTTCCCAGTTTCTGTAATTACAACTGATAAAATTCTTGCAACAATAGGTTCTGCTTCTTTTCCACCTTCAATTTCAATAATTGTTGCTTCATTACCATGAATTTCTAATCCCTGATTTCCTGATTTCACTCTAACTCCTAGTAGTTTCACATTTGCTGATTGTGAAATCATATTTGGAATTAGTGATTCATCTTTACCCCAAAGAACTACTCTCATTCCAGATCCATCATTTCCTTTTAGTCTCATTCTAAGTGCTGTACCAGGTTGACCTTTAGAATTTGTAAATTGCATTCCACTAATTATTCCATCAATGGTTCCTGATATTACAAGATCTTTTTGTCCATCTTGTAATTCACTAATATCTTTTGTAATTTTATCAATCATTGGAATTTGACTTTCAGTATCTATAGTTTGAATATTTGATCCTGATCCAATATTGATAGTTGGTGAACCATCTAAATCTGATTTTACATAGGCCTTTATGATTTTAATTAAATCTCCAGGTTTTAGATTTTCAATACCTGGTAAGCTTGCTTTTTCATCCCATAATTTTACACTAGCTGTAGAACCAGAATCATAAACTGTCATTGTTCTTAAATCAAATGTAGAACCATCTTTTCTTGAAAATTGTTTTGTAGGTGAGAGATTTAAAACTCTTGTTTCTAAAGAGATTTCTTTTGCACCTGCATAAAGATCCTTTATACTAATTTCTGTTTTTGTTGATTCTGTTAATGTAACTCCATAATCTGATGCTATTAGAAATAAAGCACCTTGGTCTGTTAGATAACCTGCCCCTATTTTCTCCTTTTTTTCTGCAATTTTTTCATCAATAATTTCTTTGGTTAACTCAGATTTTTGTTCTAATAATTTATCAATTAGATCTTGTGATTCTGACATTCAGTTTTCATAAACATCTTGTATTAATAAAAATTTCATTGATTTCTAAATTAATTTTAATAGAAATGATAGATTTTCTTTAATTATAAAATTGATAAGTCCACTTTTTGTAAAATTTTTAGACTATTTTTTAATAAATAAAATCAAATCATTGGTAAATATCCCTATTTCATCTCATTACCTAAATTAATAGGATGATCGCAGTTTGATTATGTCTTGTATTGATGTTAATCATTTATCCAAATCATATGGATCAATTAATGCTGTAGATGATCTAATTTTATCCGTTAAGAAAGGTCAGGTTTTTGGATTTTTGGGACCTAATGGTGCTGGAAAATCCACTACCATCAAATTACTTACAACTTTGATTAGACCATCATCTGGCTCATTATCTATTTTAGGAATAGATGCAATTTCAAATCCATTAAAAATTCGTAGTAAAATCGGTGTAGTTTTACAACAACCTAGCTATGAACCTACACTATCAGTTGAAAAATCTCTTGATAAATATGGTATGATGTGGAATATTTCAAAAACTGAGCGTAAAAAACGATTAGAACAACTTTTGAAAGATTTTGATTTAATTGAAATTCGTAAAAAACGAAATGAGGATCTTTCTATAGGTCAAAGAAGACGTGTGCAAGTTGCACGTGAATTTATGCATGATATGGAACTTTTATTTTTAGATGAACCTACTGTGGGATTAGATCCTGAAGCACGTAGAAAATTATTAGATTATTTAAAAAATAAAGTTAAAACTGGTCTAACAATTTTTTATACTACTCATATTTTATCTGAAGCAGAATATCTTTGTGATAAAATAGCTATAATTGATAAGGGAAAAATTCTTACCGTTGATTCACCAGATGATTTAAAAAATCAATTTGGAAAAGAAAAAACAATTAAAATTCATTTATTAAAAAAATACTCTGATATTGATTCTTTATTAGATGACATACCAGATTACGAAATTAATTTTGATACTGGAACAACAATAATTATTCATTCAGAACAATCAGAATTAATTTTACTTAGAGTATTAAAAATTCTTAATGAAAATAATATAGATATTGAAGATTTATCTGCAGTACCAACAAATCTTGAAGATATATTTTTAAAAATGATGAGGGAAAATGCATCCAATAATTAGACTTGTTAATAGAAATCTAACGATTTCACTTAATCCTGGATTTTTAATTTGGCAAATTATTTTTCCTTTAATCTATATTTTTGTAGCAGGTTTTGCATATGGTCCGTTAATCAATCAAGTTCCATTTGGTGGAAAAGATCTTGATTATCCTGCATTCTTAGCATCTGGTATGATTGGGTTTAATATTATGAATAGTACATTGATTTCTGGAATTTTAATTTGGAATGATAGAAGACATGGAATGTTTGAACAGATTATGTCCGGTCCATTTACCAGAAGCCATTACATTCTTAGTAATATTTGCACTATAGGCATAATTGGACTTGTTAGTGCTTCGTTAATTGCAATAGTTGGATATCCTGTCATTTTCCAATCAGCAGAATTTTCAATTGTTACAATTCCAATCATTATTTTTGGTGCAATTGTAGGTTCAATATTGTTTGGATCTTTAGCCTCGATTATTTCTACTAGATTACGCTCAAGTGAAGGATTTAACGTAATTATTAATACTGTTTTTCTTTTCTTTGCGTTTGTTAGTTCTGCATTCTATCCTGCTGACACTGCACCTGAACCATTACGCACTGCATTTTATCTAAATCCATTAACATATCTTGTTGATATCATTAGAGCAGGAATTTTTGGAACTGTAACAGAATTTGTTATTTATGAAATGATTATTCTTGCTACACTTGCCGCTATTCTTTTTATTATTGCATCAAAATTATTAACAAGATTAGATTTTTAAAATTTATTTTTTAAATTTTTTATACATTTCGTTAATTGCTTTAATCATATCTAAATTTTCATACTCTACTAAATTTAAATTTGGAATGACACAATGTCCTCCAATAATACCTGGAAACATTTTTGGTCTATTACCTAAATTTTCATGAATTTCATCAGCAAATTTCCACATTTCCTCAAAATCAACATTCTCTTTTTCACAAATCATCTTAGTAATTTGAGCATAATTAATTAACCATCCATAATATGTTGTATCCACTAATATTTTTGCAAGCTCTGCAGTTTTTGTAGTTGACATCCAATCAATTTTTTCAAATCTATTCTCTAAATCTTTTTTAATTTTTGAATCTATGTTTGCATCATCAAATGAAATAAATTTTGTATATTTTTTAATATCATCTAAAAATCTTCTATGTACTCCTCTAACTGGCGAAAATAAAATTGGTATTGATAATTTTTCCTGAATACTTTTTGTAGTTCCTGGTTTAACAGTTGAATGAATTACAACTACTTGTACATTTTTTATTTTATCAACCCACTCAATTACAATATTTGTAAATTTTTCTAATTCTCCTGGCAAACATACATGAAGGTATTGTGGATTTTGAATAACTTGATTTTCTGAATAATTTTTACATTTTGAATTATCTAAATCAATTCCAACACAATCAAATTTTCTATCTACAAGTAAATCAAATAATGTCTCGCCTACTTCTCCCATTCCTAAAATAATATCTGTCATTATGCCTAATCTGAGTAATATTGACTATATTATGTTCATGCTACCATTATCATTGATTTTTAAATAGAGTAGCCCGGGCAAGACTCGAACTTGCGTCTCGGGCTTCAAAGGCCCAAATGCTTGACCGCTACACTACCGGGCTACTAAATCGAGCACTGCTATTCCCTTAATGAACTTTTTAATTCAATTTGACTCTTAAAAGTAAAATTAAATTAATTTCTGATTATTTTAATTAGTTTTTCTATGGGATCTTCCATTTCTTTAACAATTTTTTCTGCTCTTTTTTGATTTTGTTTGTTTTTTAATTCAAAAATTTTCTTTATATAATTTGAAATTTTAACTGGATTTGTTTCTCTTTTTACTAGGTATTTTTTTACTAAGAAATTCTCTACTATATTTGGAACTGCATTATATGATATTGTGGGAACTCCCATTAAAGCAGATTCTGCCGTCATAGTTCCACCAGATCCTATAAAAATATCTGTATTGTTAAGTAGGTATTTTCCATCAAATGACATTTTAACAATTTTTACATTTTTATCAATTACTTTTTGTAAATTAATAATTTGTTTAGTATATCTTCCTAATACTACAATGTTTTCATTTTTGTAATCATTTGAAATTTTTTGAATTATTGGAATAATTTTACTTGATTCTGATGTATATGCTGCTTCTTCCTCTTCTACTCTGATCAAAATATTTTTTCTATTATTATTTTTAAACGGTGATTTAACATCCTCATTAATTTCTCTTTTCATTGTTACTACTGCATCAATTGCTTTGTATTGAACAATATCTTTTTCATTAATTCCATACTTAGAAAATTCTTTTTTTGGTATTACAAATGGAATAAGTAATTTTTGAATTAATGGCAATGTTAATTTCATTACTGCATTGGCATGAGGAGAATCACAAAACATTACATGTTTAATTCCTAATCCAAATGAAATTCGTGCAGCCTCCGGTGATCCAAAACTAATTACTAAATCAGGTTGAAATTTCTTTATTTTCTTTGATAATTTTTCTATTCTTTCAATACTTGCTTTGAGCTTACTTTTTTTATCCCCACCACCATGTTTTCCAATAAAAACAAGGTCAAAATGACGTATTTTTGATAATTTTGAAACTTCATGGTATTCTCTAGAAGTGCACAAAAGGTCGTGTTTTTTACCTAATCTTTCAACTATTGGTTCTGAAAACAATAATTGTTTTGGTGTTAGAATATCAATCCATATTTTCAAGTATTCTTGATAATTACTGTACTTCAATAAGTTTTTCTTAGTCCATAATCATCTCTAATTGATGGCAGGACCAAAAGTTGTTGTTTATGGCTTAAGTACAGAAGGATATGCTATTGCGTCTCAAATGGCGATTAAAGGTGCTGATGTATACATTATAGATGAATCTACACCATCTGCAATATCTCTTAAAGCTGAAATTGCTAAAACATATCCAAATGTTTCTTCTCTAAAAGAAGATGAACCATTATTAGCTATGGAACCAATTGATGTAGCCATTTCTAAAGCTCAATATCTCTTCTTTACTCCAAGAATTAGAAAAACTGGTCAAGATATTAAAACAGAAATTCATTCTAAATTCAAAGATGCAGTTACATCATTGAAGAAAAATAGTTCAGTAATATTCACATTAGCAACAGGCTTTGGAGGTAATAATGAAAATATCTCATTATTGGAACATGTAACTGGACTTCAAGCTGGTAAAAATATATCATACTTTTATTATCCTCTAGAGGATCTTAATCAACAACCAAAAATTATTGGTTCGTTTAATGGCAAAGAAGATTCAGTTCTATCTGATTTACTTACCACTGGTAAAAAAGAAAAAAACTTTGTAGCTATTTCATCATCAGAGCATTTTCATGCAATTGATACATTGTCTAGATTTTCTAGTTTATGTAGCATTTTAGAAGTTTGTAAATACGCTCACGATGAAATTACAAAAAATGATCTTTCTTCAAATGATTTTCAAGAAATATTTTTAGACAATATGATAAACGGATTATTTGATCTAAAAGCGTTAGGTTCATCTTTTGAGGGTTCAAATTCATTGATGTATTTGATTAATGGAAGTGTAAAAGGTATTGATGGTTACATTAAAAGATTAATTGATGAAATTCGTGGAACATTAAAGAAAAATGATCTAAAAGCAAGCAGAACAAAAATTGCTTTGTCTTGGACTCTTGATCAACATGCAATGCGTGGAGATAAAATAGAAATGCTTCAAAATTTAACTTCAAGATTACGTGATTATATTGGAGATGTTGAGGCTTATGAGGATCCAGATTTTAATTTATTCCATAGTGATAAAACCACAATTATAGTGGCATGCTCACAATCTGATTTTGATAATATTAAAAAAACTAAAAACGATTCTAATCTAATCATTGTTAAAGCTAATCCTATTTGTGAAACACTTCAATAATGATATAAATTAGCTAAAAAATTATTCTGTTTAAATTGTCTAATGAAAATAATTCTGGTGAGATTCCTGTTGAAGTCACTTCTGAGGATAAAATTGAAACAAACAATTCTAAAGAAGAATCTAAACATACAGATAATATAGAACAAAATTCTGAGGATCTACCAAAATTATTAGAATTAGAACAACAAAAGGTATCTCAATTTGAAGAAAAATTAAAACATGTTTTGGCAGATTTTCAAAATCTTAGTAGAAAAACACAATCTGATATTGAACATGGTGTAAATTCTAAAATTAATGAATTTATGTTAGATTTTATCAAAATTTATGATGATTTTACTCGTGCCAAAGAAGTAATTTCTGAAAGTAAAATTAATGCAGATGGTTTAAATTCGATTTTAAAAAATATGGAATCACTAATGCAAAAATATAATGTTACACCTATTGAAGCACTAGGTGAAATTTTTGATCCAAATTTCCATGAAGCTATTTCAATAATTTCTGACCCAACTTTAGATGATAATACAATCACTAAAGAGATCAGGAAGGGATATATTTCTCATGAGAAGATTATAAGACCTACGCTAGTAGAAATTTCAAAAAAAGAGGATAATGATAAAAATGACTAAAATTATTGGGATTGACTTAGGAACAAGTAACTCTGCTGCAGCAGTTGTAATGGGTGGAAAACCAACCATCATTCCTGCTGCTGAAGGTGCAACCGTTGGAGGTAAAGCATTCCCATCAGTTGTTGCATTTAGTAAGGAAGGTGAGCTTTTAGTTGGCGAACCAGCTAGAAGACAAGCTGTAACTAATCCAGATAATACGATAGTTGCTGCTAAAAGAAAAATGGGTTCTGATGAGACTTTTAAAATTTTAGATAAACAATACAAACCACAACAAATTTCAGCATTTATTCTTCAAAAAATTAAAAAAGATGCTGAAGCATTTGTTGGTGAACCAGTTGATAAAGTAGTAATTACAGTTCCTGCATATTTTGATGACAATCAACGTCAAGCCACTAAAGATGCTGGAACTATTGCTGGTCTTGATGTTGTTAGAATTATTAATGAACCAACTGCTGCATCTTTAGCATTTGGCTTAGATAAAGCTAAACAAGATATGAAAATACTTGTTTTTGATTTTGGTGGTGGTACATTAGATGTTACTATAATGGAAATGGGAGGTGGTGTCTTTGAAGTACTTAGTACCTCTGGTGATACTAAATTAGGTGGTACCGATATGGATAAAGTTCTAATTGATTATGTAGTAGATGAATTCAAGAAAAAAGAAGGTGTTGATTTAACTTCTGATTCAACAGCTATGACAAGAATTAGAGAAGCTTGTGAAAAAGCAAAAATTGAATTATCAACAGTTATGGAAACCGATATCAATTTACCATTTATTGCACATGATCCTTCTGCAGGTGCAAAAAATCTTGAATTAAGAATTACAAGAGCTAAACTTGATGAATTAATTGGACCGATTGTTGATAGATGCAAACCTTCAATTCTAAAAGCATTAGAAGATGCAAAATTATCTAATTCTGATATTAATAAAATAGTCATGGTTGGAGGACCAACAAGAATTCCTCTAGTCAAAAAATTTGTTAGTGAAGTAATAGGTCAAGAAACTGAGTCTGGCGTTGATCCAATGGAAGCAGTAGCAATGGGTGCTGCAATACAGGCAGGAATTATTGCTGGTGATGTTACAAGTGACATAGTTTTACTTGATGTAACTCCATTAACATTGGGAATTGAAACATTAGGTGGTGTAAGAGAACCATTAATTGAAAGAAATACAACTATTCCAACTTCTAAAGCTAAAGTTTTCACAACAGCTGCTGACAATCAAACAGCTGTTACAATTCATGTTGTTCAAGGTGAAAGACCAATGGCAACTGATAATGTTTCTTTAGGAAGTTTCAATCTAACTGATTTACCACCAGCTCCTAGAGGAGTTCCACAAATTGAAGTTAAATTTGATATTGATGCAAATGGAATTATCAATGTCACTGCAAAGGATCTAGGTACACAAAAAGAAGCAAAAATCACAATTGAATCAAATTCTAAATTATCTCCAGAAGAAATTGAAAAATTAAAAGAGGATGCAGAAAAGTTTTCTGACGAAGATAAAGTAAAGAAAGAAAAAATTGATCTTAAAAATGAGGCAGAGAGCTATATCTACACTACAGAAAAATTAGTGAATGTTGATCTTAAAGATAAGATTTCACAAGAACAAGGAATTAAAATTACTGATGCAGTGAAAGAAGTCAAAGAAGTTTTAGATAAAGAACCATCTGAATTAAAACCTAAACTAGAAGCACTTCAAACTTTAGTTAATGAAGTAACTACAGAACTTTACAAGAATGCTGCTCCACCTCCAGGTGCTGATGGACAACAAGGTGCTGATGGACAACAAGGTGCTGATGGACAACAAGGTGCTGATGGACAACCAACAGAATCAGATTCAACTGATGAACCAAAAAGTAATTAATTTTTCAAATTTAATCATTTATAGTGTAATTAAAATGAAGAAATAACTCATGGCTGCAAAACGTGACTATTATGAAGTTCTAGGAGTTTCTAAAACTTCTTCACCAGACGAAATTAAAAATCAATATAGAAAATTAGCATTAAAATTTCATCCTGATCGTAATCAATCTGCTGATGCTGGAGAACATTTCAAGGAAATTTCTGAAGCTTATGCTGTTCTATCCGATTCAGAAAAAAAGCAAACCTATGATCAACATGGACATGCAGGAGTAGATGGTAGATACAGTAGTGAAGATATTTTTCAAGGTGGTGGAGGGGGTTTTAATGATATTTTTGAATCCATTTTTGGTCGTGGTGGTGGAGGGGGTTTTACCCAACAACAACGTGGCTCAGATCTTCTTTACCAAACAACAGTAACATTAGAGGATGTATTGCATGGGAAAAAAATGGAAATTAATTTACAAAAACAAATTAAATGTGATAATTGCCAAGGTTCTGGTTGTAAACCTGGCACAAATAAAAAAACATGTTCGACATGTAATGGTCAGGGTGAAGTAAGGCAAACTCGTAATATGGGCTTTGCTTCATTTGTAACTGCTGCTCCATGTCCTACTTGTAGAGGTCAAGGTTCTATGATAGAAACTCCATGTGGAAATTGTAAAGGGCAAGGTAGAGTAAAAGGAAGTAAAAAAGTAGATTTTGAAATTCCACCTGGAATAGACTCAGGTGATTACATTGTTTCTAATGAAGGCAATGAAATCCCTGATGGAGTAAATGGTGATTTAGTAATACGAGTTAAAGTACAACCACATCGACATTTTAACAGGGATGGGAAAGATATTTTTTATGATCAAGATATTTCCATGATTGATGCAGCATTAGGTTGCGAAATGATTGTGCCAACTTTACAAGGTGATGAAAAAATTAAAGTTGAATCAGGCAGTCAACCAAATACAATAATTAAATTAAAAGGCAAAGGTGTTTCTCATATTAATTCTAGGGGAACAGGTGATCAGTATGTTAGAATGGTAGTTAATATTCCTAAAAAATTGAGTAAACATCAGAAAAATCTCTTAGATGAATTTCAAAAAACTTCTGATTAGTTGATAATAATGAAAATTGCATTAGATGTTGATGGAGTTCTTGCAGACGTAATAGTTTCTTGGATTAATTATAGTAATTCAATTAGACCACATATTTCTAAAAATCAAGTGACTGATTGGGAATTTTGGAAAAAATTTGATATTAATCCATTTGATTTTTATTCAGAATTAAGTTCGTGTTGGAAAAATTGGAAATCTATTCCTAGCACAGAAAAAAATTTATCCGATATAACAAAAAATCTTTCAAAACTTGGTGAAGTTGATATTGTTACTGCTAGAGAGCGTTCCACTGATTCTTTTGTAAAAAATTGGTTAAATCATCATGATATTTCATATCATGACTATGTATCAGTTATTGATGGTCCAATGAAAGCTGATTTAGATTATGATATATTTATTGACGATTCACCTTTGAATGCAATAAAATTTATTCAAAATAATAAAAAAGTGATTCTATATTCCCAACCTTGGAATCAACATATTTCTAATCATGAATTATTTCGAATTTCAAATCTTTCTGAGGCAATTGAAATAATTAAATCCAATTAATTTTTTACAAATTTTCTAATGTTTATTTGATGTCCATTTCTAACATGAGTAACATGACTAGTTTTCATTAGTTCTGCAATTTTATCTTCACTGTAAAATTTTATGTTATATCGTCCAATTACTTTTTTACAACTTGTACAATAAATTTCTCTAAACTCCATTTAACCACGTGATCAATCTAAATGTCTATCTCTTGTATAATAAAGAACTTATTTTAGAATTTTAATTTTTTTGATGCGAGAATCGCCCAGCCTGGTCAAAGGCGTAAGGTTCAGATCCTTATCTCTTAGGAGTTCATGGGTTCAAATCCCATTTCTCGCATTTTTAATTAATCATTTTCTAATTTCTTTTTAATATTTTTTAAAAGAAGTTTGTTAATTATTTCACCAGATGCTTTACCTCTTAATTCTTTCATCACAATTCCCATTAGAGGTCCCATTGCTCTCTCTTTTTGATTTTTAATTATTTCATAATTTTTATCTACTATATTTTTGATAATTTTATCTAAATCCTCTTCATTAATTGATTCAATTGAAGTATTTTTCATAGCTTCTTCTACACTTTGTGATTTTTTTGACATTATATTTTCAAATATTATTTCAATTGATTCTTTTGCAATTTTTCCTTTTTCTAATAATTCAAATAATTTGAAAATTTCTTGATTTTTTAATAAATTTGAATTTAATCCTTTTCTTTCTAAATTTGTAATTGTGGAACAAAGAATTGACGCAACAAATGTTGGATTTGTTTTTATTTTTTTAGTTATATTTTCAAATAATTCAATATATTTAGAATCAAAAATTTGTTCTGCAAGTTGTTGATTCATGTTATGCTTTACTTCTATTTCTTTAATTGCATGGTCCCATAATTTTGGAATATTTTCTTTAGCATTGATTAATTGCTTTTCAGTAATTATTATTGGTGGAATATCTGTTTCTGGATACATTCGTGCAGCTCCTGGTCTTGGTCTAAGGAATTTTGTTTCACCTGTTGGAGTAGCTAATCTTGTGTCTATTGGTATGCCGTGATTTTTGATATGTTCTATTCTTAAAATTATTTGATCAATTACAGTATGAATTTTTTCTTCAGGAGCGGCTAAAATTAAAAATGCATCATTTTCATTAATTTTTAATAAATTTTTTAATTCATCTATATCAGATTTTTCTATTCCATAATTTGGTAATTCATCAGAGTGAAAAACTCCTCCTATTCCAAAAAATCTAACTAATTCAGCTACTTCTTTTCCTAATCTAATGCCTTCATACGGTAAATATCCAAAGATTCCACTCATATTTTTAAATGAAATTGCTATAATTTCCTGATTCTTCTTTATTGCTCCTTGAATAATTTTTGATTGACATTTTGAAAATAATTCTGTGACATCTCTTTTATTTTCTTTTTCATATTTCCAATTAGTTTCTTGTATCTTTTTTGAAATTTTTAATAATCCATGTTGTCTTTTTGCTTCATATTCTACAACTTTTTCTAATTGATCTAATTGTTGTACTCCTTTAACTTCAATTACGACCCCTTTCCCATCTTTAATTGATACATTAACATCCTGTCTAATCGAACCTAATCCTCTTTTCACTTTTTTCGTACTTCTCAAAATTCTTCCAAGTGACAATGCAATTTTTTTAATTTCACTTAGATCCACTTCAAAAGGATCTGTTGCTATTTCAACCAATGGAACACCTAATCTTTCCAGTCCAAATTTTCTAATTGTTCCTTCTCCTCCTAAAATTTTTGCAGCATCCTCTTCTAAACAGATAGACTGAATTCCTATTTTAATTTCTCCTGCATTATAAAATCCACCTTGTGAAATTAACATGGTGCGTTGAAATCCAGTTGTATTGGAACCATCAATCACAGTTTTTCTCATGGGATAAATTTCACTAAAAATATTTGATTTTAATGCTGAAGAAATTATCAATGCAATATTCTGTGCATCATTATCTAATTCATGTGGTGGTTCTTCATCCTGTTCAACTAAACAACTACTTTCTTCATTTGCATAATACATGATAGTTTTTGATTTTGTACTTTCAAAAAGTGCAGCAGGGTCAAATTCACCTAATTCACTTTTAGAAGCTCGTAATTTTCTTTGGAATTTAATTGAATAATCCTCTGATTCAATTGGATTACAATTACAAAATAATTTTTTATTAGTTTCAAGCTGTTGATGAATTTCTAAGCCTACTTTTACGCCTACATCTTTTATTGAAAATTTTTCCATTTTATTACCTGATCACGTTGTAAATTCTGATGCAACCTGCTTAAGCATATTTTCTTTAATTTCATCATATTTTTCAGTATTTCCTGTTACCCACATTGCTTTGACTACTGCAATTTCTGGAATCATATTTTCAAGTGGAATGATTCCTAAATTTAATAGATCTCTCCCACTTTCATATACTGTCATCCTTACTCTGCCATCAATACATTGTGAAGTCATCCCCATGAAAATCCCTTTTTCATTTGCCATTTTTACTATTGGATACATATTTTTTCCAATATGTCCAAGACCTGTACCTTCAAAAATTATTGCTTTGTATCCTGAATCTATTATATTTTTTAATAAATCTGGATTATATCCTGGATGATATTTTACTAGAGCAACTTTTTCATTTATTTTTATTTTAGGATTAAATTCATTAATTGCAAAAAATTTTTTTTCAATATTTTTATGAATTTTATTATTTAGAATTAAAAATGCTGGATTATTTCCTACTGTTTGAAATGCTCCTCTTTTACTAGTGTGATTTTTTCTTACACGAGTACCTATATGACATGCAATTGTTTCATCATTTTCATCTTGATGCATTGCAATGTAGACTCCATTAGTTTTAGATTCAGTAAGGAATTTTACTGCCCCAATTAGATTTAATGCAGCATCTGATGATGCACGGTCTGATGATCTTTGTGAACCAACTAATGCTATAGGTATTGGAAACCCTGCTAATGAAAAAGAAAGATATGATGATGTATAATGCATAGTGTCTGTTCCATGAGCGATAATTATTCCTGAATAATCTGACTTACTGTATTCTTTTACTGTCTCAGCAATTTTTAACCAATGGTCAGGCATTATGTTTTCAGAATATTCTGAAAATAGTACTTTTGTTTCAATATTTGCAATTTTGCTGAGTTCTGGAACTGATGAATTTAATTCTTCAGCTGTTAATATTGGTGTAACAGCACCTGTTCTATAATCAATTTTACTTGCAATTGTACCTCCTGTTGATAATAACAAAATATTTGGTAAACTACCATTTTTCTCAACTGATGAATTTTTCTCAACTGATGAATTTTTCTCAACTGATGAATTTTTCTCAATTTTTTTAATCTTACTAATTTCGAGACCTATGTTATATCCACTTTTTAATTTTAAAACAATATGTTTATCATCAGTGTGCTCATATCTTGGCATTATTATTCCTGAATATGTAATATCAGCTAAAATTTTTACAGCATCTCCTACCAAAATTTTATTTGATTTAAGAAATTCTAATGAATTCCCATTATATCCTGTATATTCTGACATTTATGAGAATTAGATTTACTATTTTATTAAAACTACCTGTAATAGGAAGCTACGAGTTTTTCACCTAACTTGAGGTCTTTTTGTTCTCTTACTTTCTTTACTGCTTCTTCAAAGTGTTTCATACTTACTTTGGCATCAATGCTAGTTTTTTCAATATCTTTTACATCTGGATGTGAATCTAAGAATTCATGTATTACTAATGATACTGCAGTATTTGCAATTGATGCTGTATCTGCACCACTAAGTCCATCTGTGATTTCTGATAGTTTTTCAAAGTCAATATGTTTTGGATCACTTGCTTCGGTAATTGTTGGTATTTTCTCAGCATTAATTTTCAAAATGCTCTTTCTACTTTCTTTATCTGGAAGTGGAATTTGTATAATTTTATCAAATCTTCCTGGTCTTAATAATGCTGGATCAATCATATCTGCTCTATTTGTTGCAGCTAAAACTATAACTCCATGCATATTTTCCATACCGTCTAATTCTGTAAGTAATTGACTGACAACTCTTTCAGTAACTGCAGTTTCTCCACCTGCACCTCTAATTGGTGCAATAGAATCAATTTCATCAAAGAATACTACACAAGGAGCTGATTGTCTTGCTCTTTTGAAAATTTCTCTAATACCTCTTTCTGATTCACCTACCCATTTAGATAATAATTCTGGTCCTCTTACTGAAATGAAATTTGCTTCACTTTGTGTTGCTACTGCTTTTGCAAGTAATGTTTTACCCGTTCCACTTGGACCATGAAGTAAGATGCCTCTTGGCATACTATGTCCTAGTTTATCATATAATCCTGGATATTTCATTGGCCATTCTACAGCTTCTTGTAATTCTCGTTTAACATCTTCCAAACCTCCTACTTCTTCCCATTTTATATCTGGATTTTCAATGAATACTTCTCTCATTCCAGATGGAGTGACTTCAATCAATGCTTTTGTAAAATCATCATGATTGACAATTAATTTATCCAAAGTTTCAGGTGGAAGTTTTTCTTCTTCTAAATTTAGTTCTGGTAATAATCTTCTCAAACATTTCATTGCTGCCTCTTTACAGAGATATTCTAAATCTGCACCAACATATCCATGACTAACTGAAGCAATTTTATCAATATCTACTGGTAATTCTTGATCATCTGATGCTAAAGGCATGTTTCTACTATGAATTGCAAGAATGTCTTTTCTTCCTTTTTTATCTGGGACTTTAATCTCAATTTCTCTGTCAAATCTTCCTGGTCTTCTAAGTGCTGGATCAATTGCATTTGGTCTATTTGTTGCTGCAATGACAATTACTTTTCCTCTTCCTTCTAAACCATCCATTAATGATAACATTTGTGATACTACTCTACGTTCCACTTCTCCAGTAACTTCTTCTCTTTTTGGTGCAATAGAATCTATTTCATCTACGAAAATTATTGATGGTGCTTTTTCTCTAGCCTCTTTGAAAATTTCTCTTAATCTGGCTTCACTTTCTCCGTAAAACTTACTCATTATTTCTGGACCTGATATGCTAATGAAATGTGCTTGACTTTCATTTGCTACTGCTTTTGCAAGTAAGGTCTTTCCAGTTCCTGGTGGACCATAAAGTAAAACACCTTTTGGAGCTTCAATACCTAATTTTTCAAAAATTTCAGGATGTCTTAATGGAAGTTCAATCATTTCTCTAACTTTTTTAATTTCATTATGTATTCCACCAATGTCTTCATAAGTGACTTGAGGAACACCACGTAATGTTTCTCCTTTTTCTGCAATATGGAAAACTGTTTTTTGTGTAATCAAAACTGCATCAGCTGCTGGTGTTACGCCAATTACTTGGAATGTTAAACGTCCACCAAAGTATGGAACCATTACATTATCTCCTTTGATTAATGGAACACTTTCTAGAGCATCTGCAAGATATCTTTCATCTATTGGAGGAATTGCTTCTAATGGTGCAACTACTACTTTTTCAGCAGCAACTGCTTTAATTTTTCTAACAGAAATTGTATCTCCAATTGCTATTCCAGAATTATTTCTACCGAGTCCGTCAATTCTGATAATACCTTTTCCTTCATCAGATGGGTAAAGCGGGAGGCATTTTGCTACTGTTCTTCTTTTACCTTTAATTTCAATTACATCGCCTGTTGAGGCATTTAGGGTATCCATTGAATCATAATCAATTCTTGCTACTCCTCTTCCAACATCTCTTGTGTATGCCTCAAGAACTTTGAGAGAAAGTGCATTTTGACTCATATACAAAGAACCTCTAATCTAATTTTTATACCTTTGTGGTAATTTATCCATGTTCTAATCCATACCAAAGCTTAAAATTCTCTTTTGAGATGGAAACGATCAACTTGGGTAAAAGACCATTAGTACGTAGACGAGGCCGTGGAGGTAATCAATTTAGATCCACTTCTACAGGTAAAGTCGGAAAAACTGCTACTTATCCACGTTTTCCACTAGCAGAAAATCATACTGGTGAAATTATAGATTTAGTTCATGAGCGTGGAAGAGAAGCCCCGCTATCAAAAGTTAGATTTGAAGATGGATCTGTTTCCTTTATTCCTGCAGTAATTGGAACTAAAGTAGGAGAATCATTGGAATTTGGCTTAAAATCAAAAATTGAAAAAGGAAATGTAATCAGTGTTCAAAATATTCCTGATGGTACTATTGTTTGTAATATTGAAAGACATTTTGGTGATGGTGGTGCAATAGTCAAATCTGCAGGAACTGATGCAACTATTTTTTCACACGGCGATGATGGTGTTACAATTAAACTTCCTTCTGGTAAATTTGCAACTCTTAATCCAAAAAATAGAGCAATGATAGGTACTCTTGCTGGTGGTGGTGCAACTGAACGTCATTTCATGAGTGCTGGAAACAAATGGCGTAGTTTTAAAGCTAAAGGAAAGAAATATCCAATTGTTAGAGGTGTTGCACAAGCAGCATATGTTCACCCACACGGTGGTGGTAGACACCAACACGTTGGACAAAGTTCTACTGTTTCTAGAGATGCACCTCCTGGAGCAAAGGTAGGAAGTATTGCTGCTAGAAAAACTGGTAGAGCTAGAATTAAAGAAAGAAAGTAGTTTTTCTTTAAAGCTAAAATTGATTAATACGTTCCTTAAATTTTCTATCAATGTCTAATCAGTGTATGAGACTTTTTGTAACTGGTAGAGTACAAGGAGTTTTTTTCCGTCAAAGTTTGAAAGTTAAATCTATTCAAAATAATATTTTTGGGTGGGTAAAAAATCTTCCAGATGGTCGTGTTGAATGTCTTTTAGAAGGCACTGAAGAAAATATTTCTGTATTGGTAAAATGGGCTCATACTGGTCCAGCAAATGCAATAGTTGAAAATGTTGAAATTCATAATGAAAAATTTTGTAATGAATTTACAAAGTTTGATGTTTTGTATTAATGGATATTTTCATATGCTGTTTTGAATAATTCAGTGAATTCTGAAATTTGTTGATCTTTTTTAATTTGAATAGTTTGGATTGGATCTTTTCTACTTTTTTGAATTTTAATTTTAACTCCATCTTTTTCTGGTTCAACATCAATAAACCATCTAAATGTCATAGATTTACAAAAAACAACTCTGTGCATTCTGACATCTTCCAGTACATTTTCTCCTAAATTGAAGCAGAATTCTCTAATTGAATCAAAAAGAGGCAAAACTGTTATTGGAATTTGTCTTTTAAAGTCTTCATAATTTCTTTTATTACCAAATGAAATTAATCCATCCATAACCATGGAGCTTTAATTTTAATTATAAAGGTAGTAGATCCGCTGGTTCCAGTCTAGACGAATAGCCCCATTTCAAGGCGTACAAGATCCGCCACGTAGACGAGGAAGCGTGGATGCTCCACCTTAGGATTGCTCCCTCCCGGACCTCATCCCTTTCGATAGTTCGGTCTTAGAAGTTATTCCTTCGAATATTTCTAGTCCTGCAACCACCCGCCTCGGCGTGATTTCATTTCCGCACACCAAGCGGGAATTACCCATCTAGAGATTTACCCAACAGTTGCTGATCTCTGCATATAGCCGGTTTCAGAATAGGGCACGGCTGGCGCCCCAATCCTACCTACTACCGCCTTTTCTAATATGGTATGTTATATTTGCATTAGGTTTGATTTGATTTTAATTTCAAGACCATGGTGCATACTGAGCATATGTTACCTGTGCATTCAGCACCACATTTTTCACAATTTATTTTTTCTTTTGAATTTGAATCAGAATTTTTCATTACTTCTGAAACTTTGATTATTGATTGATACAAATTATTTTTAATTCCACTACGTTGATTTTCTAATGAATTCAAAAATTCACGAATATCTGTTCTTATTCCTTCATTCATGTGAGGACATGGTTCAGATTGAAATGGCATATTATTTGTAAATGCATAAAATACAATTTCAGATTCGTATATTTCACAAAATGGTTTTATTTTTCTTAATGAATTTGTAGATGTATCTGGATTCATCCAACCAACTTTAGTTGTATCTCCTGAAAGCATATTTATCACAAAAGTTTGTAATGTGTCATCTAAATTATGTCCTGTTGCAATTAAATCTGCTCCAATATCTTTTGCAGCATAATCCATTGCACGTCTTCTAAATGTTCCACACATTGAACATGAAGATGTTTTTTCATTTTCACGTAAATCTAATGCTTCATCAAGTGTTAATTCAAAAAGATCTTTGTAAGAATATATCTTATAATCCACATTAAGTTCACTACAAACTTTTTTAACAATTTCTAATGCCTCATTTCTATATCCCGGAATTCCTTCGTCAATTGTTATGACTTTAATTTTAAAACTATGTGTTAATGACATTTCATGAATAACTTTGAGTAATGCTAGTGAATCTTTTCCACCTGATACTGCAACTGCAACTAATTCACCATGTTTAATCATTTTATATTTTGAAATGGTTTTAGCAGTTTTTTTTACAATAGATTTTGAAAAACATTGAGAGCATAATTTTTCACCCGAATATTTTCTTGTATATGCTACTTGATTATTACACCTATCACAGGTCATAAATTTAATAATTATTTTTCATTAATGATTCTTTAGGTATTTTAGATTGTAAACCAACCAGATTTCATATATGATAATGCAATATTTAATCCAAATAGAGTAAATGTAAATGCGTAAATTATCCACATTGTCATTTTGACAGCTTTTTCTGAAATTCTTTTATCAATAATAATATGAATAAATTTTCCGCCATCTAGAATTGGTAATGGTAACATGTTGATTATGCCTATGAAAAATGAAATCATCCATAACCATAGTAAGAACATTGAAACAGTTGGATCATTCCATTCAATGAAATTCATTACAGGTGTGTACGCAAAAGAATTATCTCTCATGATTCCAATTAATCCTCTTTCTGGATCATCTGGTGCTGGCATTACTTGTAATTCAAAGTCTAACGATTGACTTTCTCTTAGTACTGAAACAGTAGCCGTTTCACCTGGACTTAAACTAGGAAAATCTGCTGGACTCAGAATCGGTATTCCATTAATTGAAGTGATTATATCATTTGCTAATAATCCTGCTTGTTCAGCTCCTGAATTCTCTATAATTGAAAGTATCAAAACTCCTTCAGGTAATTCATAAAATATACTCAATAATGGTTCAGGAACTACCATTGCAAAAAATGGATTTGTTAAAAGTATGACACCTAACACTAGTGCAAATAATACATTTGATGTTGCACCTGCACCAATAACCCTTAGTTTGGAAATCTTTTTAGCTTTTTCAAATTCTTCTTCATCTGGTTCTACAAAACCTGCAAACATTGCGATAAAAATTGCAAAACCCCCTGTTTTAATTTTAATTTTTTCAAGTGCAGCTACAATTCCATGTCCACCTTCATGCATAACCAGTACAATTGGAATTGAAAGTAAGAAATAGGTAATGGCTGGTGCTGAAGTTAATGTTATGCCTGGAATTAATACAGTTAATTCATTAAATTCGGATTGTGCTACAAAAAAGTTTGAAACATTATTTAGTAAAAACCAAAATGCAAAACCCATCATTAAGAAACCTGCAATTACACTGACATTTGCAAATACTGAAACTGCTGCTCTTGTTCTTCCTAGAATTTTAATTAAAATTTCATTGACTCCTTTGTTTTTGTAAACTAGGCTGTATGCTTTAATTTCAAAACCGAATCTTTCTAATTTTAGAGCCTTAGCTGATATGAAAATGACTACCCATGCCATTAATACGTAGATTATCGAATTTTCAGTAATAAAATCAAGTTCCAAACTAATTGTTAATTTTTTTAAGGTACGGGCATTTATCGGTTACTATGAAACCTGTATTTATTATCTCTACATATCCTAATAAAAAATCCATTTCAAAAATTTCAAATTATCTCGTAAAAACTAAGATAATAGCATGTGTAAATATTTCAAAAATTGATTCTATTTATTCCTGGAATGGGAAAATTCAAAATTCATCAGAATATATTGCAATATTCAAAACTGTAACTAAAAATAAAACTAAACTCAAAAAAGTAATTGCAGAAACTCATCCATATGATGTTCCTGAAATAGCTGAAATTGATGTTACTTCAATCAATAAATCATATTTGAACTGGTTGATAGAATCAACAAATTAAGTCTCTAATGCATATCGTAACAAAGAAACTATTCCACCTAATCCTGTAACTCTTAATCCAATATCTGTAGAAGAATCAACACTGTAAATTTTAACACCTTTATTTTCTATATCATTTAAAAAATCCATTATTTCTTGTTCATTGTTATCTTGAATTATTTTATCTGAAAATACTATTGACTCTACAGCCCCAATTTGATTGGCATTTAATGTTTCATTATATCCCATTGTAAATTTTTTACTTTTTTTATTTGCAAGAATCATAATTTCATCAATTATTGCTGCAGCTTTTGCTAGTTTACTATCTGACATTATTTCATGCATTGTTTGAGATTTTGTGAATGTGTAAATCCCATCTTCTCCGCCTGAATCAATTCCATCAACAACTTGAATTTTATATTTTTGTGATTTTTGTAAGTGATTTGCAAATCTTTTTTTTGTTTCACCTGGACCAAAAATTACTAGCATATCACCCTCTTTAAAAATAGAAGTTATTGCCTGATGAACATGCTCAAAAAATTTCTCAATATTAAAACTAGTTTTGTATCTCTTTCCACCAGATCCTGAATAGATATTTGGCATAAATTCTAAATGAGTACCTCTTAACCTTGCAATTCCACAGTCAGCAGTATCAATTGCAATTAAAACAAAACTTACTTGATTATTACTTGATTTCAAAAGTTTTTTCTCAACTGGTAACCATTTTTTCTTTGAAATTGTTATCCCATCATTAAGTTCTAAAATAAATGAGTGATGTGAACCATGTGGTACTGATTCATTACTTGATTCAGAAATCACTCCTCCAATTCTTAATTTATCTAAAACTTCATCTAATGAAATTTTTTCTACAGTTAATGCAATTCTAATTTTAATTCTTTCACCTTTGTCTGGTCTTGCATATTCTTTATCTTGTTTTAGAACTCGTGTTGTATCTCCAATTACTTTATCATTCTCTTTAATTATACGCCGTAAATTCAACAAGTCTTCTGAGTCTTCTGGAATAACTGAAATTAAATTTTCATCTATTGTCTTTGTAATCATGATATTGTTATAATTTACAAAAAGTAAAGTGTTTACTTTGTTGTTTCAGTAGTTTTTTCTTCTTCTGATTTTTTCTTTAGATAATTTTCAACCCAATCTAAAGTAAGAACTCCTGACTCTGCTAAGTTAGTTAAAGAATTTGGAGAAGCTTCACCTGTTACTTTGCCTTCCATTCTTCTTATTTGACGCCATTTTAGAGATGTGTTTCCACTTTTTGAATTATAAATAATTCCAAGAACATCTTTTGCATTCATAAATGTTATATCTCTAATTTTTTTCAATGTAACTTTGTCTGCAGCCTCGACATATATTGCACCCAAATTATCTTCTCTTTCTGGAAATACTTCTGAATCTTCTAAATAACTTCTTGGAGCATAGGATTTACAAGTACTCGAAATAATAAATCTTCTAAAACTTTCCAATGTTGCTGGAGTGCTAATTGTTACCATTTTGCTTGACTACCTATTGGCCATTTATCAAGCTTCTTGAAAGACTCAATAGGAATATCTCTAAAATTTGGCTTACAGGCTGTGATGATTCTATCCCTCTGACTGATGATGAGGATCTTGAGTTCTGAGTCTGCTCATGATTTTAATTCTAGATCTATATTGTTTTAATATGAAATTCTTAACTGAATATCTCACTTTTAATATAAAAAAAAGAAGAGAATTTGTAAATATCTCTGATGATATTTCAAAATTAGTTTCAAAAAGTAAGATAAAAGAAGGCCTTTGTCTTGTTAATGCAATGCATATCACCGCAAGTGTTTTCATAAATGATAATGAATCTGGGTTACATTATGATTATGAAAAATGGTTAGAAGGATTAGCACCTCATGCACCAATTGATCGATACAAACACAATGATACTGGAGAAGACAATGCTGATGCACATCTAAAAAGACAAGTTATGGGAAGAGAAGTTGTTATTGCAATTACAAACGGTGAATTAGATTTTGGTCCATGGGAACAAATTTTCTATGGAGAATTTGATGGCAAAAGATCAAAAAGAGTTTTAGTCAAAATTATTGGAGAGTAATTTTTTATCCGAAATCTGCATCACGTTTTTGACTTTGTGATTCATTCTTTCTTGCAGCATCTCTAAATGCATCATCATGATTTTGAGGACCATGTTCACATTTTACACATGCAATTTTAAAACCATCTTCATTTTTCACATAGGTTTCACAACCACAGAAACATGCCATATCAAATGTAATTCTTAATCTGATATATCTTTTGGGATGTCTTTAATTTTTTTACAACATTCACCCATTGGAATATCATGGTTATGTGGACTTTTTCTTGGATGACCTAACATTGTACATAATGCATCAGTAAATTGTTTATTCATATGATGTTCAATTCCACATACCATTTCTTCATCAATTTCTACTTTTAATGCACTATCCATTAGAACTTCTAATAATCTACTATTTCTCATCATACTAGCACCAATATTTTCTCCTTCTTCTGTAAGATTTACACCTGCTTTGTTATATTCTACAAGATTTTTTCCATTTAGTTTTTTTAGCATTTGAACTACACTTGGTTGTCTAATATTGAGAATTTTTGCAATTGTACTAATTTTAACATCATTTCCTCTTTCCCTAATGTGCCAAATTGCTTTAAGATACATTTCAACATGTTCTGCTTCAGCAGTTCCAACAAATAGTTTTTCTTCTTTGCGTATATCCATAACACTATACCTTCTTTGAATCTTTTAATAAATATTCAAAATATTGGCGTGCAAATCCTGCTAAACCTATATGATCTGCCCAAATTGCAATTACTTCTGAAGAATTTTCAGCAGCAATTTCTGGACCTAATAATATAACCACATATCTTTTGTCAGAAATTATTCCGCCACCAAACAAACCTTTCTTCATTTTAACATCAGCAACTCTTTTGATTGCAGTAACAGATTCTTTATCTATTTTATCTGATGTTAGAATTGTAATTTTAACCCCTTTGTCATGCAGTGCTCTTAACTTTGGTAATGCTTGCTTAACTAACTCTATACCAGCTTCAGGTAATGTGATCATTACTTCTTCTCTACAACTATCTACCATCTCTAAAATTTTTGCAGTAATGTTTACTGCTCCAGAAAGTACCCATATGTCTGGTCTCTCACTTGTTCCACTTTTTTCATATAAAGGAACTAATTCATTTAAAATAATATTTTGATTTTCTAAAAAGTCACTTTGCATTTTTTGTTTTGTACTCTCAACTCCTGTTGATGGTGACTTTGCAAAATATTTGGTTGGTCTTGAATCATCTGAACCAATCCATCCTTTATCTTCTAAACTTCCTAACACTTCATAGATTTTTGAATATGGAACACTTGATTTTTGACTAAGATCAGATGCTGTCATCTCTCCAGATTTTAATAATGCAGAAAATGTTTTGATTTCATAACTAGTAAGCCCAATTTTTTCTAAAGATTTTTTTGTTTTATCAGATATACTCATGCGATCTAGTCGATCAGTTTTGATATTTAAACCCGTCACGACTATCTACTAAATTCCATACGGGGGTTAGTATGTAACAAATTATATACTGTTTTTTGAGAAATCTAGTTACAGGTATGGCACTAATTCAGATTTCCAATCAAACAAACAAGAATTTGGGTAAAAAATCCACTATCAGATTTACCCAAAGTATCTGTCCTGATTGTAACATGATTTTAGATGCTGAAGTCTTTGAAAGAGATAGTCAAGTTTTCATGTCAAAAATTTGTCCAACTCACGGTGAATGTGAGGAATTATACTTTGGTTCTTATGAAATGTACAAAAAATTCAGTACTTATTGGATGGATGGTAAAGGTGCACATTCTCCAAACGTAATGATTGACAAATGTTCTTGTCCAAATAACTGTGGTCTATGTTCAAACCACTTATCCCACAGCGGATTAGCAAACATGATTGTAACTAATAGATGTGATTTAACATGCTGGTATTGTTTCTTTTATGTAAAGAAAGGTCTTGAAGGTGCTTACATGTATGAACCAGATCATACTCAAGTTAGAGGTATGATGAAAACTCTAAGAGCAGAAAGACCAATTCCAGGAAATTCCATGCAAATTACTGGTGGTGAACCAATGCTTAGAGAAGATATTGCTGATGTTATTCAAATTATGAAAGAAGAAGGTGTTGACCATATTCAAATGAATACTAATGGTATTAGACACGCAATGGATCCTGAAGCAGCAAGAGAAGTTAGACTTGCTGGATGTAACAACTTGTATCTTTCATTTGATGGTGTAACTGCAAGAACAAATCCTAAAAATCACTGGGAAATCCCATACGCTCTTGATAGTTGCAGAAAAACAGGTACTACAGTTGTATTTGTCCCAACAGTAATCAAATCAATTAACGATCATGAATTAGGTGGAATTATTAGATATGCACAAAAGAACATGGATGTAGTTCACGCTGTTAACTTCCAACCAGTATCATTAACTGGAAGAATGGGTAAATCTGAACGAGAAAAATATAGAATTACAGTTCCTGATTGTGTTCAAAGAATTGAAGAACAAACAGATGGTCAAGTTACCATTGATGATTGGTTCCCAGTTCCAAGTTGTATGCCATTAACTAATGTAATTGAAGCATTCTCAAGTAAGCCAAAATACGAATTGTCTATTCACTTTGCTTGTGGTGCAGGAACATACATCTTTGAAGATGCAGATACAAAGAAATTTGTTCCATTAACAAAATTCTGTGATATTCAAGGAATGTTAGAACTCTTTGAGGACAAAGCAGAAGAAATCCGTTCTGGTAAAAACAAGTACTTTACAATGCTCGAAGTCGTTAGAAAACTCAAAGGCTTTGTTGACAGTAAAAAACAACCAGCAGGATTAGATTTAGCAAAAATGTTTGGCAATATTCTCATGAAGAGATCATTTGATTCAGTTGGTTCATGGCACGTTAAAGGACTATTCCTTGGTATGATGCACTTCCAAGATAAATACAATGAAGATTTAGAAAGATTACAAAGATGTGATATTCATTATGTTACCCCAGACCTTAGAATAGTTCCATTCTGTGCATTTAATGTAATTCCAGAATGGTACAGAGACAGAATCCAAAAGAAATACTCTATTACTGTCGAAGAGTGGGAAGAACGTGAAGGTGTAAAACTCGAAGATGGTCTTTACAGAGGTCTTATGAGACGTGGTGCAGGAGATGAACTTGCTGCTGGTTGTGCAAAGAGCCAGATGTTCCATGATGCTTCACAAGCAACAATGTAATAGAATTTTATTCAAAAGAGTAATAACAGTTTAAAATAATTTCTTATCGTTGATTTATCAAAAGCAATTATTTCAAGTGGGTAATTTTAATTTCAAATTACACCACGTAATTGTAATTGGAGTTCTGATACTAGCTTTTTCAACGTCATTTTTAATTAGATCTCAGAGTGCTGAATTTGGATTTGAATTAAATGAGTTTGATCCATTTTTTAATTTTCGTGCTACTGAATATATTGTAGAAAATGGTTTATCTGAATATTTTCAATGGCATGATACTAAAAGTTGGTATTTGCCAGAAGGTATAGATTTAGCTGGTGATGGTACTGATAAACCTGGAATATCTGGAAGAAATATTTCTGCTACTTCTCAAAGTATGCTTCACATTACAACAGCAATTATTTACCAATTATTTGGAGGAAATACAAGTCTATATGATTTCACTATATTATTTCCAGCAGTAATTGGGTCATTAACTGTAATAGTTATTTTTGGGTTAGTGAGATTATTTGCAGGTACTACTGCTGGTTTATTTGCATCATTATTTTTTGCTGTATCTCTTCCAATTTTACTAAGAGGTTCTTTAGGTTGGTTCAAATCAGAACCATTGGGAATTTTTTACGGTTTATTTGGATTATATCTATTTTTGAGTGCATTAAATTCTAAAAATAAAAAAATTGTTTTCTCAAAAATAATTTTTGGAGCAATAATAATGACTTTCGGTATGTCTTCATGGGGAGGAAATCAATTTTTTATTATTCCTATAGGATTATTTATTTTAGCATTACCTTTTGTTAGAAAAGATCATAAATTTTTAATTTATACAATTTCATTATTTGTAGGTACTTTTCTTTTAATTTCATTTATGTTTGAACGACCTGGACCAAATTTTGTATTTGGTTTAGGAGGAATGTTATTATTAATTCCAACAACATTTTTAGTTCTTTGTACATTTATCCAAAAAATAAGTATTGATAAAAATAAAACTAGAAATGGATTATTATTATTACTATCAATTATCATAATTGGCTCCTTTCTAGTTACAATTAGTGATGAATTAGATTTCTTACCAGTACCTAGTTATAGATATCTTAATGCACTTAATCCATTTTTAACAACTTCTGTTCCTTTGGTTGATTCAGTTGCTGAACATGCTACAACTAGTATACGAGAATCTTTCTTTTTTCATTCAGTTTTAATGATTTTTGCAAGTATTGGAATTTGGCTTATTTTAAGTAAAAAATCATCCGAAATTCAATCATTTATAAAAAATGATATGAAAATATTTGTTTTAATTATTGGAATGGTTGGAGTTTATGTTAGCTCTGCATTTATTAGATTGGAAGTATTTGCATCTCTGTCATTAATTATTTTGTCCGCAATTGGATTATCTATATTAACTCAAGAAATTTTTAATATTAATTCTAATGGAAAGAAAAAATATTTTTTTAAAATTTCATTTGTTACAATAGTTGTAATTCTTTTTATGATTCCTTTAACTTATCCATCTCAAGCTAATTGGATTAATGTACTTGATTCACCTCAAACAATATTGAATGGAGGAACAAGTCATCCATCTAGTAATAATTGGTTAGAAACTCTTGAATGGGTAAAAACTAACACTCCTGAAAATACCATTATTGCATCTTGGTGGGATTATGGGTATTGGATTACTACCTTGTCAGATAGAACTACATTAATTGATAATGCCACTCTTAGTACATGGCAGATTGAAAAAATGGCACAAATATTTATGAGCAATCCTGATGATAGCTGGAAAATATTAAATGATTGGGATGTTGATTATGTGATGATCTTTGTATCAGGTGAAAAATATCCGTCAAATGATGGAGAAATATTATATGTTTTAGGAAATGGTGGTGATGAATCTAAAATATTTTGGTTTATGAATATAGCGGGAGTACCTCTTGAAAAATACTTAAATCCTGATTTTAAATCTGCTAATTCTTCATTTTATGATGAAACTTTATTGGGTAATTTGATTCCATTTACTACTATAGGTTATGCAGATATTCAAAGTCAAGACCAATCATTAAACTGGGTTAATGGATATGTTCAGGTTAGTATTAAAGATATAAAATATACTTCTGATGATAATCCTTTACAACTAGTTTATTCATCTTCAAGTTTTACAGATGAAACACCTGGACCTATGGATGCCGTATTTGTTTATAAAATTAATAAAAATTATTCACCTCAAATTTATCCTATTCAAAAATAATATGATCCTTTAATCCAAGAGCTTAAAAGGTATAGTTCTAATTTTGTATTGTGAAAATTCTATACATTTCTCCAAGATATGAAGGTGGAATTGGTGGACATGCAAAAAGAGTTGCTGAAAAATTATCTGAACAGGGGCATGATGTAAAGTTAATGCAAATACCTCATCTTCCAATAAAAAAATTAAAAAACCCATCATTTGTAATTTTTGGAAAACTTAAGGCATTAATTGATAATGAAACATATGATGCAGTACATGCATGGAATATTCCATCTGCATTTATAATGAAAAATATAAAATCCAATAAAAAAATTCTTTCTGTTCATGGAATTTATTCTGAACAAGTTGAATTACTACATTCACAAACTACTGGTAAATTAGCAAAAGTTGGTGAAAAAAAAGCATTTTCATACTCTACAAAACTAACTACTGATTCAAAAATTGTTCAACAATATTATAAAGAAAAATTTCAAGTAGATTTTATTCATTTACCTGCACCATTAGATACAAAAAAGTTTAAAAATATAGGTAAAGTTAAAAAAAATCCTAACCAAATTGTATATGTTGGAAGAGATAGTTTTGAAAAAGGTATTGATATTTTAAAAAATATTGAATCAAAACTAAATGGAAAAGTTATCTATTGTACAAATAATCCTTGGTCAAAAACAATGGAAATTCTGAAATCATCAAAATTGCTTATTGTACCATCCCGAATGGAGAGCCTTCCACAGGTAATTAAAGAAGCATTCTATCTAAAAATCCCTGTAATTGCAACAAATGTAGGTGGAATCCCTGAAATAATCCAAAATAAAAAAACTGGAATTTTAATTCCGTCAGAAAATGAGCCTGAAATGATTAGTGCAATTAATAGTTTGATTGAGGATAATTTACTTATAGAGAAAATGACTAATAATGCGTTTGATTTTATAAATAAATTCTATTCATGGGAGCAATTACTTCCAAAATATCTTCAATTATATGAAAAATAAATTATTTTTCCAATTAGATAGTTTTTATTCCCGATCTAAAAATTTACTTTATTGAAACAAAAGTTGGCTAAATTTTTAGTATGTCCAACTTGTCGCCATTCAATTAATATAAAAATAAAGAAAAAAATTCGTGAAGAAATAATTGAAGGCTCAATTATTTGTGATCATTGTAAAGATAATTTCAAAATTTCTAATGGAATTCCACGGTTTGTAGTAGATGAAACAAAAGATTTTGTTAAAACAGAGGCTGCATTTAGTTCAAAATGGCAAAAACATCATAAAAATCATCAAGCAAAAGATTGGATTGATTTTCAACGAAAATGGTTTTTAGATAGATATGGTTGGAAAACTGTAGAAAATTTTAATAATTTTTTAAATTCAAAAAGTACTATACTTGATGCTGGAACTGGAATTGGAAATAGTGCAAAATTTCTTTCTGCAAATAAAGATGCACAAGTATTTGCTTTAGATGCTAGTGATAGTGTGGATTTTGCATACAAAAAATATGGTAAATTATCTAATGTTCATTTTCTACAAGCTGATCTTCGTCAATTACCATTCAAAAAAAGTTTCTTTGATTATATTTATTCAGATCAAGTTCTTCATCATACAAAAAATACTGGAACATCTTTCAAGTATTTGGTAAAATTTTTGACCAAATTAGGTCATATTTCTATATACGTTTACAACAAAAAAGCACCTGTACGGGAATATGTAGATGATTATATTCGTAATAAAACTGTAAAAATGTCTGTTGAAGAATGTACTGAATTTTCTAAGGATATGGCATATTTAGGAAAAAGTCTTTCACAATTAAAAAAGAAAATTAAAATTCCTCGTGATATTCCACTTTTAGGTGTAAAAGCAGGAGAATATGATGTCCAACGATTCATTTATTGGCATTTTTTAAAATGTTTTTGGGATGAATCTGATAATTTTGAAAGAAGTGTTGGTGTAAATTTTGATTGGTATTCACCAAAATTTGCATTTCGCCATACTCCAAAAGAAGTAAAAACTTGGTTTAAAGAATCTAAGTTAAAAATTACAAATTTTAAAGAAATTGAAAGTGGAATTAGTGTAACTGGCCAAAAATAAATTTCTTATTCATTTAATATTTTTTTTAAGTTATCTATAAATTTCTGAGTAATTATTTTCCAACTAAAATTATTTTCTACAAATTTCCTTCCTTCAATTCCCATCACTTCAATTTTTTTTGGATCATTCAAAAGTTCTTCAATTTTACTGATTAATTCTTCAGGATTACCTTTTTTTATTAAAAATCCTGTTTTTTTATCTACCATTAACTCTGGAATTCCTCCAACATTTGTTGCAATTACAGGTTTTTTCATTAATTGGGCTTCAAGCAAAGTTAGTGGTGACATATCTAATCCTGAAATTAGAGCATAGATATCAATTTCAGATAAATATTCTCTAACTTTATTTGGATATTCCAATGGCCCTAACCATTCAAAATTTTTATATTTTTTCAATCTAATCATAATTTCTTTTCTAAATGGTCCCTCTCCAACCCAATAGAATTTCACATTTGGTAATCTTTTCAGTACGTTTTCTAAAATTAATAATTCCTTTGTTTTATCCCAAATTACTGCACCTTGAAGTAATCCTACACATGGATGTTCTAATTTCATACCTTCTACATTATACCAATTTAACGGATCAATTCCTTGATGCATAACAAATGTTTTTTTATTTAAAATTTTTTCCTTTGTAATTTTATCTAAATAATTGCAAATTGGAACAATTATTTCTGCTTCATTAAAACATCGTTCACCCATTTTTTTCCATGCATTTAGTGCTATTTTTTTTGGTAATGACTTATAGATTGTTTCACTTGCTGTTTTCATTTCTTTCCAATAATTTCCTCTTAAATGAATAATTACTGGAATTTTTTCATTAATTGCATCTAACGCAAAATGTCTTTGTCTGTCTACTAAAATAATATCTGGTTTAAATTCATTCACTAATTTTTTAAATGTATTTTTTGGTTTTATCCAATACTTAATTTTTCTACTAGGAAATCCATCAGAAAAATCTGTATCAAAAACTACTTTTGTTTGTATTCCAAGATTAATTAATTCTTTAGCAAATTCATTAAGATGAAATATTTTTGAACTGGATCCACCAATTAAAATTTTCATTTCTTTATTATTTCTGTTAACCATTCATTTAACATTTTTTTTGGTTTCCAATTAAATGATTCAGTTGCTAATTTAATATCTGCTTGACTCTTTTCAATATCTCCTTCTAGAGGATTTTCAAAAATTGGTTCTGATTTAATTTTTGAAATTTCTAAAAACATTTTAGCTAATTCTAAAATTGTAATTGATTTTCCAGTTCCAATATTTACCAATAAATTATTAATATTACTTTTCATTGCTAATAAATTTGCCATTACAATATCTTCAACATAAATAAAATCTCTAATTTGTGAACCATCGCCAAAAATTATGGGTGATTTATTTTGTTTAATTCTATCTAGAAATTTTGTAATTACTCCTGCATATTGAAGTGTTTGACCTTCACCAAAAATATTAAAATATCTTAATCCAATTATTTTAACTCCTTTTTTTGAGTATTTTTCAACAAGAAATTCATCATCTAATTTAGTTTGTCCATATGGATTAATTGGATTTCTTGATACATTTTCTTCAATTGGAATTTTATTTTTATGTCCATATACACTTGAACTACTTGCATATACAACTTTAAAATTATTTTTTTGTGCTAATTTGAATATATTTTCTGTTCCATTTACATTCACATCATGATATTCTTCTGGATTATCAAATGAATCTTGTACAACTGTTAATGCTGCTTGATGGAATACACCATCAATATTTTTCATAATTTTTTCTAAAAATTCATAATTTCTAATATCTCCAAATTCAAATTTTATTTGTTTAAAAACAGATTTTAAATTTTCTTTTTTACCTGAATGTAAATTGTCAATTACTGTAACTGAATGACCATTATTTAATAATAATTTAACTAAATGACTACCAACAAATCCTGCACCACCTGTTACTACATATTTCATATTATTTTCCTATTCCAAGTGCATAATATTTTGCATTTAATTTACTTCCTGCTAAAATTCTTCTACAATCTATGATTATTTTCTTTTTCATTTTTTTAATTATAATGTTGTTCAAATTCTCAAATTCCTTCCATTGTGTCATGATTATTGCACATTGACTACCATTTAATGCATCAATGAGTGATTTACTATAGATAATTTTATCTCCAAAAATATTTTTTGTATTTTCAGTAGCTTTTGGGTCATAAATTGTAATTTTAGCTTTTTTGTTTAAAAGTTTTTTAATTAATTCAATTGATATTGATTCTCTAACATCATCTGTATTTGGTTTAAATGCAGTTCCTAAAATTGTTATATGTTTTGATGAAATGATTCCTATTTCTTTTGTAATTAATAAAATTATTTCATTAATTTGATTTTCATTAATTTTTTCTACTGCATTTAGTAATGCTGGATTTATTCCAACATCACTTGCAAATTTTATCAATGCTTTCATGTCTTTTGGGAGACATGATCCACCATACCCTGGTCCAGCATTTAGAAATTTTCCTCCAATTCTGGGGTCTAATCCAATAATTTTTGCAATATCATCTATATTTGAACCTGGAATATTTTGACAAATATTTGATAATTGATTAATGAAACTAATTTTTGTGGCAAGAAATGAATTATTTGCATATTTCACCATTTCTGCAGTTTGGTGATTTGTAATAATTATTGGTGTTTTACTATGTAATTTTGAAAAGAAATTTTTAGCTTTTTGCATATTTTTATTTTTATATCCTCCTAAAACAACTGCGTGTGGAAATTTTGTATCTTGTATTGCTCTACTTTCTTGTAAGAATTCAGGATTTGAAATTAATTCAAATCCTCTTCCATTTTTCTTACTAGATTCTTTTTCAATAATTGGTAAAATTACATTTAATAAAGTTCCTGGAATTACAGTACTTTTAATAAAGATAATTTGATTTTTTTTACTTTTTTTAATTACTTTTCCAATTTCTTTTACTGCTTTTTTAATTATTGATAATTCTATTGTACCATTTAATTTTTGAGGAGTTCCAACAGTAACAAAAATTATATCACAAACTTCAATTAAAGAAAAATTATTACTAATAGTTAATTTTTTTCTTAAACCATTTTTTAGAGTTTTTTCTAAATCTGGTTCAAAAAATGGTAATTTACCTTTAGAAATTTTTTCAGATTTTTTTATATCATTATCTATTCCTATAACTTCATACCCTTTTGATGCTAAAACGCTAGATAATGATAACCCTACAAATCCTAATCCCACAATCCCTATTTTCATTTTAATACCAATTTTCTAAAATTCATGCTTCTCTGAATGTTATATTTTGTGCATCTTTATAAGATTCTACTGTTCCAACATCTACTTCTTTTTCATTTTTTTCTAGTGTGATAGCTAACACTTTATGTTTTTCTTGAATAATTTTTTGTATTGCATCTGTTAATTGAAATTCTTTACCTTTTCCAAGTTTAATTTTTTTTAAACTGTTAAAAATATCTGATTTAAAATAATATAATGGCATAATTCCAAATTGTGATTTTGGTTTATCTGGTTTTTCTATAACTTCCTCAACATTAAAAATATTATTTGTTAATTTAGTAACTGTTGGTACTCCATATCTTTTTGAATCTTTAACTTTTTTACAAAGTAAAATTACTTTTGCATCAGGATTTTTTTTTGCAGTTTCTATTAAACGTAAAATGGGATGCTTATTTTTACTTAATATTGTTACATCCCCCCCATGTAAAATAAAATCTTCTTTCCCAACATATTTTTCTGCTTGTTTAACTGCGTGACCAAATCCTAATGGTTTATCTTGATTTATCCATACTAAGTTTGATTTTTCTAATTTTTCATAAAATCTTAACATGATTTTTTTATAATCTTTTGACAAATCTTTTAAATAAGTTTCATCTGGTGTAAAATGATCTTCTATTGATCTTTTCTCTCTTCCTACAATAAAACAATAATCTCTAAAATTCATCGAATAGAGTTGTTCGTAAACATATTGTAATAATGGCAAAACAATTCTTTTATTTGAAAAGCTTTTTGAATAAATTGGCATCATTTCCTTTGGCATTTCTTTCGTAAATGGTAATAATCTAGTACCTTTGCCTGCAGCAGTAATTACAACTTTAATCATAAAAATTCATTTTTTGTATAATTATCAAGTTTTTAAAATTTTGTATTATATCAGATGTATATTTTTCTAATCTTCGTTATTATTGATGAAATTATATATTGTTAATTTTATTATTTGATGATTATAAACATGGATGAAAATGATGATCGTTATATTATTCCAAAAGACCAAAGAAAAAATTCATCTAGTTGGCTTGATGCTATATTAGGTCGAATTCGTACTGATGAATTTGATAATTTTTACGAAAATTTACCAACAAAATTAAGTCATAAATTTTATAAAAATACAAGAATTTCAAATCTTTTGAAATTATTCTATAAATTATATTGTGAAATATTTGGCCCATTTCATGTATTACCTGATTTTTTAATATTAGGTCCTGGTGCATGTGGTACAACTTCCATGCTAGAACTCTATCTACGATCACACAAAGATATTCTACCTTCAAAAATTAATGAAATTACTTATTTTAATAATAAACATAAAAATTCAATAAATTGGTATAAATTATTTTTTCCTTCTATATTTACAAAAAAATTTAGAAAAATTTTGGGTAAAAAAACTTTAACAGGTGAAGCATCAGGAAATTATATTTTAAATCCAAATTCTCCAAAAAGGATTAAAGAAATTATTCCTAAAGTAAAATTTATTGTGATGTTACGTAATCCTGTGGATAGAACATTATCACATTATAAAAGAAGAATTCGAAATCAAAAAGAGACTAAATCGTTAGATGATGTAATTGAATATGAATTAAATAATTTTGAAAAAGAATTTGTTAATTATGTAAATAATGAAAATTCTATTTCATTATATCCTGCGATATCATATTTATCAAGATCAAAATATTCTCAACAACTTGAAACTTGGTTTAAATATTTTCCACTAGATCAATTTTTATTTATAAACAGTAATGATTATTTTAAAAATCCATTAAAAGAATATAATCGAATTCTTGATTTTCTAGAACTTCCTTCACATTATCCTGATATTAAGGGAAAGCGTGGAATTTCACCACCTGGATTATATGATAAAATAATAATTCCACCAAAAACAATACAATTTCTTAACGACTATTTTGCATCATGGAATCAAAAATTATTTAATCTGATAAAGGTCAAATATGATTGGAGCTGAATAATAAATTTTAAGGCGAATCAATCATTATAATATTATAATAGGTTAAAATAGATTAAAAATTGTGATTAGTGAAATTCATGACAACTTCTAAAATTAATATGAATAATCTTGAAAATGTTCTTGAATCATTAAATTCAAAATCATTAAAAGTTTGTATTGTTGGGATAGGAAGAATTGGTCTTCCTACTGCTCTCTCGTTTGCTAAATCTGGATTAAAAACAGTTGGTGTAGATATTAATGAGAATTTAATAAAAACCATCAATTCTGGAAATTTTCCTCTTAAGGACGAACCAGGTTACGATAAAATTTTTGATCAAGTAATAAAAACTGAATTATTTTCTGTAACTACAAAAATTGAGGATGCAGTTCCAAATTCTGATTTAATTGTCTTGTCTTTACCTACCCCCATGGATGAAAATAATATTCCAGATTATTCTGCTTTGAGAAATGTTGCAACACAACTTTCTACATTATTATCTCCAAATTCTTTAGTTATAGTTGAAAGTACAATTGAACCTGGATTTATTGAAGATGAAATGGTATCAATAATATCTAACTCTGATAAGCTAATAATTGAAAAAAATTTTTTCATTGGTGTTTGTCCTGAAAATGCAAATCCTGGAGAAATATTACATGATTTTACTTCTTTACCTAGATTAGTTGGTGGCATCAATACAAATATTGCAAAAATAATCCAATTAATCTATAATTTTGTTTTTTCTGTTGAACTTGTAGAAATGCCTAATTGTAAAACAGCAAATGCTGTTAAATTAACAACAAATGTTTTTCGTGATATTAACATCGCTTTTGTGAGTGAATTATCATTAATGTTTGAAAAATTAGGAATTGATACAAATGTAGTGTTGGAAGCTGCGAAAAAAAAATATAACTTTCAAGTTCATTACCCTGGAGCTGGAGTTGGTGGTCCATGTTTACCTATAAACTCTTACCAACTTTTGAATACTGCTAAGCGTATAGGATCTAATCTTAGCATTATTGAATCAAGTAGAAAAATTAATGAAAATATGCCTGAACATGTATTAAAATTAACATTAGATTCATTTGTAGATAATAAAAAATCTATAGAAAATTCAAATATTCTTATTCTTGGTATATCTTATAAACCAAATGTAAAAGATATCCAATTAACTCCAGCAGAAATAATTATTAAAAAATTACAGAAGTTAGGAGTTAATATTCATATTTATGATCCTTATTTTATTTCGTCTGATGTATTTGGAATTAGAACAGAACAAAATCTTGAAAATATAATTTCTAATGTGGACGCTGCAATCATCGTTACTGGCCATGAAGAATTTAAAAATTTGGATATTTCTATATTTAATAAAATGAAATCTCCTATCTTAATTGATACTAGAGGTATTATTGATCCTACTTCTGCAAAAAATAATAATTTAATTTTCAGAGGACTTGGCCGTGGATAATTCATTTCCACTACAGAATTCATCATTAGTAAATATATTGACTTTAAGATATGATCCATTATTAAAACCAAATTTACCTAAAAAAACTTCAAATGATTTTGAAATAAATAATAACATTCCTAATACTGAATTTATTGAAAAAACAATATGTGAAAATATTGAACAAAACTTAAAATTTTCTAATGAAGAAAAAATTTCTATTGCATTAAGTGGAGGAGTAGATTCTACATTAGCTTTATCATTAGTTCGTAAAGTTAAACCCAATATTGAAATTGAAGCTATTTCTATAAAATTTGCAGACAGTGTAGATGAAACTATTGCTGCATCAAAAATTGCTCATAAATTTAATGTAAATCATAGTATAATCTACCTTGAAAATTACTTGTCTGAATTGCCCAAAGCAATTAGTATGATTAAACTTCCTTTTTGGGATTTACATTGGTATTATGTCGTTAAAAAAGCGAAAACATTTTCAAATATTTTAATTTCTGGAGATGGTGGTGATGAACTTTTTAGTGGTTATACATTTAGATATGAAAAATTTCTTTCAATAACGTCTAAAAATTCAACTCCTTTAGAAAAGGTTAAAGCATATTTAGAATGTCATGAACGAGATAGGGTTCCTGATCAAGAAAATATTTTTGCAGAAAAATCAAATTTTTCTTGGAATTCTATCTATGATATTTTAATTCCTTATTTTGATAATAATTTATCTAGACTGGATCAGGTATATTTAGCGGATTATAATGGAAAACTTCTTTATAATTTTAATCCAATTAATTCTAGAATAATTAATTATTTTCAAATGAAATTAATTACTCCAATAATCAATGAGAAACTCATTAAATTATCATCACACATTCCTTCAAAATTAAAATACGATGAAATTAATAATATTGGAAAACTACCTTTGCGTAAAATATTACAAAAAAATGGTCATGACTCATTAGTTAATAATAAAAAACTTGGTTTTAATGTTAATACTGTTAATCTTTGGAAATCCCATGGATATAATTTATGTAAAAATTATCTAATTGATTCAAGAGCTGTTAAAGATGGATGGATAAATTCTGATTGGATTCAAAAACATATTGGTGATCCTGATTTGAATGTAAAATATATTAATAAATTCTTTGGATTATTGGCTTTTGAAATTTGGTACAGATTATTTGTAACTAAAGAAATGAATAGCAATACAAAATTAAATTAATTTTTAATTAATATATGGTTCAACTATTTTTAAGAAATTTTTTGCACTTGCATCCAAACTGAATTCATTTATGATAAAATTTCTACCTGCTTTACCCATTTTTTTAGATAATTCTTTATCATCAATTAATGATGAAATTTTTATAATAATATCTTCCTGATCACCTTCAGAAACTAGATATCCTGTTTCATTTTCAATCATTATTTCTGAATTTCCCCCAACATTTGTTGCAATTACAGGTTTTTCCATTAATTGGGCTTCTTTTAATGACAATGGTGTTGTATCCATACCTGTAATTATTGCATAAATATCAATTGTACTTAGATAATCTCTAACTTCTTCTGGATAAGATAATGACCCTAACCAATGAAAATTTTCAAATTTATCTAGTATTTTTAAAATTTCATCTTTGTACTGCCCATCACCAGCCCAATAGAAATGAACATTTGGCATTGAACTGATAGCTTTTTCAAGAGTTAACATTTCTTTTGTTTTTCTCCACCAATTTGCATCTTGAAGTAATCCTACACATGGATGTTCTAACTTCATACCTTTAGTTTTATACCATTTAGTTGAATCTACTCCTTCAATAAACACACTAGACTCATGATTAGGATGATATTCTCTTACAACATTTTTTAAATAATTGCAAATTGGAAGAATTTCAGTTGATCCTGTAAAAACTTCTTCTGCAATTTTTGCTCTTGTACTAAGTATTTTTTGCATAATTTTATTTTTATAAATTGTATTTTTTGCATATTCAATTTCAGACCAATAATGACCACGTAGTAATACAAATAATGGAATTTTTCTCTTTACAATTTCTAATCCAAAATACCCTTGTCTATCTACTAATACTAAATCTGGTTTAAAATCTAATAATAATTTTTTAATTTTATTTCTTGTAGAAAAATATTTTTTTAACTGTTTAGTAGGAAAACCTATTACATAATCTGATTCCTTTACTAGCTTATATTCTACATTATATTTTTTTAATGATTCACCAAAATCTCTTAAATGAAAATATTTTCCAACACTTTTTGATGATGTTCCACCTCCAGCACCAGATACAATTAGAATACGCAACTCTTAACAATGATTAATAATTTACAAATAAAAACGTGTATTAATATTATGAAAAAATCTAATAAAATAGCAGTAGTAGGAATAGGAAAATGGGGAAAAAACCTCATCCGTGATTTTTCTAAAATATCTAATATCACAAAATGTAGTAGTACTGGTGATCCAAATAATATAAAATGGTTGAAAAAAAATTATCCTAAAATTGAATATGTTGCTAAATTAGAAAATATTTTTTCTGACCCTAACATTGATGCTGTGATAATATCTACTTCTATAGAATCTCATTATACTATTGCAAAAAAAGCTTTAGAATCAAAAAAACACGTATTTGTTGAAAAACCAATATCCGTTAATGTAACTCAAGCTAATAAATTAATTAAAATTGCTGAAAAAAATAATCTTCTACTTTTTGTTGGTCATGTATTTTTGTATAATGAAATTTTTCAAAAAATAGTTAACATTTCAAAAAAAGAACAAATTAAATTTATGAATCTTAAATGGAACAAATTTGGAACATTTGATGAAGATATTTTTCTAAATATTTTATCTCATGACTTATCTATTCTCTTAAAATTATTTCAAATGCCAAATAAATTTAATTTAATTAATTCATTTGGATTTGTTTCTAAATGTGATTTTGTTAATCTTTTTTTAGAATTTAAAAATACACAATGTTCTATACAATTAGATCGATTCTCTAATGAAAATAAAAAGAGTGTAACTATTTTTACTAAAAAAAATGCTTACATCTGGGATAATACAAAACTTTTCAAACGTTGTAATAAAGATAAATCTTTTAAGTTAATTTTCCAATCAAAAATGACACCCTTAGAAAATGAATCTAAGGAATTTATTAAACAACTAAATAATTCAAAAATATCTAACAATTCTTCACAACTAGCAAAGGATGTTATACAACTCATTAGTCAATTAAAGTGAAAAAATGAAAATTGCTATTATTGGTGGTGGTATTTTTGGAATAACTGCTGCAATCATTTTAGGAAAAAATCATTCTGTAGAATTATTTGAAAGAAAATCTGATATTCTTCAAGCAGCATCAGGTTCAAATCAATATAGAATACATAGAGGATATCATTATCCTAGAAGTGAAGATACTGTTTTGGGAATACTAAAATCAGAATTTAGTTTTCAAAATATGTTTTCTGAATCAATTGTTAGTAATAATGAACATCATTATTGTATATCAAAAAATAATAGTTTAACTTCATCTAAACAATTTGTTAATTTTTGTAATAAACATGGTTTGGAATTTACCCCATCCATTATTTCATGTGTTAATCAAGATTCAATCTCGTTATCATTAAAAGTAAAAGAATCAATTTATGATCCTGAAAAATTGAAAAAAATTGCTTGGTCTATGCTTAAAGAAAATAATATTAAAGTAAATTTAGATACAGAAGTTGATAATAATATTTTTGAGGAGTTCGAACAGATAGTAATTTGTACATATTCAAATTTAAATTTATTACTTAAAAATTTCCCTGAAATGCAACAAGACTACCAATTTGAATTGTGTGAAAAACCAGTTGTAAAACTACCTTCATCATTTAAAAATAAAAGTATTGTAATAATGGATGGCCCATTCATGTGCATTGATCCATTAGCAAATACTGATTATCATCTTTTATGTAACGTTAAACATGAAATTCATGAAACAAATATTGGTAAATATCCAAAATTTGGTAGTCAATATAATTCCCTTTTAGATTCTGGCATAATAAAAAATCCATCAATTACTAATTATCAAAATTTTATTAAATCTAGTAAAGATTTTTTCCCCGAAATTATTAATGCTGAACATATTGGTTCTATGTTCACAGTAAGAGCAGTTCCTCCAAGAGTTGAGAAAACAGATGCTAGACCTACTATCGTTAAAAGAATAAATAAAAAAATTATTACAGTCTTTTCTGGAAAAATTACTACTTGTGTTGAATCTGCTAAACATGTTGAAAAAATGATTAATTTATAGTCAAATAGATATACTCAGAAATTATGTTAAATTCATGCCGAAAAAAAATGTAGGATTTCGTGCGTGGTTTTACTTTAGAAATGGATGGAGTATTTATTTTGCATTTATTTTTGCTGCTATCAATACATTAACTGTAACTTATTTTTTGGCTATAGAAAGAGTTCCATTTTTGATATCCCTTTTTCCAACTTTCATTCATTATGTACTAATTGTATCTGGAATTGGAATTCCACTTTTAATATTAATTGGATATACTCACTGGAAAAGATCTGGTGCAAGAAAAGCTGAAATTGATATCAGTTATGAAGTTGATCCCTATAAAGCAAGAACTCTTGTAAATAGTGAAATATTATTAAAAATAAATTTTAATCTAATACTAATGCTTGTTAAATTACAAAATAATGAAAAGCTCACAGAACAAGAATTATCTGAATTAAAACAATCTCAAAATGAAATTTCTAAATTTATTAAGGATAGATCTTTTAAAAATAAATTAGATTTAAAATATATTAAAACTGAATCTGAAGAAAAATAAATTATGAAAAAAAATATTCTTTTACTATTAATAATTGTTTTAATAATTGGTTTTTTCTACGGTGTATCTGTAGGCCATTATCAAATATTTCCATTTGAAATTTTAAGTGATTTTAATCAAATGATGAAGAATGAAAGTATTTCATCTAATTCTCGACCACAAATCTATCAAGATCTTTCGCAAGTAAATAATTTGATCCAAATTAATTCTGAAGAAGATATTGAAAATAAAAAAATTCGCTTAAATGATTATATTTGGATATCTGAGGATCCTCCATTCAATAAAGTACCTATTGATTATTCTATTGATATAAAAGATAATTTATTTTCTGATATTGAATCTCTTTTACAAATTGATTCATTTATAGTAGAAATGGATTATGGAATGAATTCTATTTCATATCTTTTTTTACCAAAAATATCTAATGATAAATTAATTATTTATCATCAGGGTCATTCATCAAGTTCTTTACGAGGCCCTGATAGTCATTCTTTTGAACAAGATAAAAGAATAATTCAAAGTTTTTTGGATAAAAATTACTCTGTTTTAATTTTTTCTATGCCTGGCCATGGAATGAATAATGAACCAGTATTGGATGTACCTAAGTTAGGAAAAATTACCTTAAATTCACATAATCATTTTAGGTTAATAGAAACTGAAACTTTTCATCCAATTAAATTTTTTATTGAGCCAGTAATTATTACATTAAATCAAATAGAAAAAGACTATAATTTTGAATCTATTAACATGATTGGGTTATCTGGTGGAGGTTGGTCTACTGTAATCATTTCTGCTTTAGATGATAGAATTCAAAAAAGTTATTCAATTGCTGGTACTTTTCCAATTTGGATGCGTTCAGACTCCTCTAATTTTGGTGATTATGAACAAACAATTCCTGAATTTTATCAAATTGCAAATTATGAAGAATTATACATAATGAGTAGTTATGGTGATGGAAGAGAATTAATTTTATTTTATAATGAATATGATCCTTGTTGTTTTCCTGGATATCTTTATGAACAATTTCCATTTAAAAATATCATTATAGAAAAATTAAAAATATTGGATAAAGGTAAATTTGATGTAATAATCGATTTAAATCAAAATAAACATATAGTTTCAGATTTTACTTTAAATAAAATTTTTTCTTCATTAGAATCTAATTAACTATTTTATTTATTATTTAAAAATTCATTTATTTTTTCACAAATAACCATAACTTCATTATCACTTAATTGTGGATATGATGGTAATGATAATACTTCTTGAGAAAATTTTTCACTTATTGGAAGTGAAAGATTAAGATGTTGATAAATTGGTTGTTTATGAATAGGAATTGGATAATGAATTGCAGTTCCAACATTATTTTTAAAAAGAAATTCTTTTAGTTCATCTCTTTTTTTATTTCTAATTAAAATTTGATGAAATACACTTTCACCATCAGGATTTTCTTTAAGGAAACATGCATTTTCTAAATTATCTTTATACATTTTTGCGATTTGTTTTCTTCTACTATTAAATTTGTCTAGATTTTTTAATTGAACTCTTCCTATAGCAGCATTAATTGTATTTAATCTCATTGTAAATCCTACTCTTTCATGAACGGATCTATCATTTTCTCCTCTCCCATTATCTCTTAATGACACTAAAATTTTTGCTAATTCATCATCATCTGTAGTTATCATTCCTCCATCTCCTGACACTGTCATATTTTTTGTTGGATAAAATGAAAAACAACCTATTGTACCTAAACTTCCAACTTTTTTTCCTTTGTACATTGCACCATGAGCTTGACAAGCATCTTCAATTACAGGTATATCTTTTTCTTCTGTGAATTGTTTAATTGAATCAAAATCACAAGGATTTCCATAAATATGAACAGGCATTACTGCATTAACATTTTTATCTAAATTATTGATATTCAAATTTCCATCATCATTGTGTATATCTGCTAAAACTGGTTGGGCACCTGCCATTAGAATTGTATTTGCAGATGCAACAAACGAATTTGTACTAGTAATTACAGTAGAACCTTTACCTATATTTTTTGAAAGAAGTGAAAGATATAATGCACTACTACCAGAATTAACTGAAATAGCATGTTTTGTTCCTATATATTTTGCAAATTCCTCTTCAAATTTAAAGACACTTTCACCAAAAATAAATTTCTCATTTTCTAATGCATCAATTGCAGCATTTTTCATTTCAGTAGAAATTTCTGAAATAAAACTAGGAATCA
>JAOLZN010000030.1 GCA_028343855.1 Candidatus Nitrosopumilus sp.
CAAATGTCCTTCAAAAATTTGCCTTACAAACTTTATGAGTTAACTAGATACAGCTTTAGACGTGAACAATCTGGTGAATTAGTTGGTTTAAGAAGACTACGAGCATTTACCATGCCTGATTGTCATGCATTTTGTGGGAACATGAATCAGGCAATTGACGAAATTAAAGTGAGATTTGATTTATCTCAAAGTGTTCTAAGTAATCTTGGAATTGATAAATCTGATTACGATATGGCAATTAGATTTACTGAAGATTTCTACAATGAGAATAAATCTGCAATTGAAGAATTGGTAAAAAAGAATGGTAAACCTGTTTTAGTTGAAATGTGGACTGAAAAATTCTTTTATTTTGTTTTAAAGTGGGAATTTAATTTTATTGATAATCTTGGAAAAGCATCTGCACTTTCAACCGATCAAATTGATGTTGAAAATGGAGATAGATATGGTATTGAATTTGTAGATGAAAATAATGAAAAGAAACATCCAATAATTTTACACAACTCTCCAAGTGGTGCTATTGAAAGAATTATCTATGCATTATTAGAAAAAGCTGCAACTGATTCACATGAAGGTCGAAAACCTCAATTTCCATTATGGTTATCCCCTACACAAGTTAGAATTATTCCCCTAAAAGAAGAATTCAATGATTTTTGTGAAAAATTAACTGATAAAATTTCTAATAACTCTGTTCGAGTTGACATTGATGATAGAAATGAAAGTATTGGAAAACGAATTCGTGAAGCTGAAAAAGAATGGATTAGATATATTCTTGTAATTGGTGATAAGGAAGCAAATTCTGAAAATCTTAGTATTCGTGATAGGCAAACTGGTGCAGTTCGAGAATTATCCTTTGATGATTTTGTAAATGAAATTAAAGAGCAAACAAAAGAGAAACCATTTACCGGTTTGAATTTTCCAAAACATATTTCCAAACGTCCAAATTTGATGGTGTGATTAACCTATGAGCTTCCTTGATCTATACATGAACAATAACCCGTTAATCACTGGTTCTGATGAAGGTGGTGAACCTATTGCTACCATATTTGGAGTACCTTTTGATGCAACCCATTCATACAAGCCTGGTTGCAGGTTTGGTGCAGATTCTATACGTGATTCTTTTAACAATATTGAAATTTTTCATCCTGAACTTGGAATTGATTTAGAAACTGTGAATATTGAAGATTTGGGTAATACTCGTCATACTGTTGTTGCATCTGAAATGATTGATATGCTCAAAAAAATTACAACTGAGCTTGTTGCAAAACAGCGTCAACTTTTCATTTTGGGTGGAGAACATTCAATCACGTATGGAACTTACACTAGTTTCCCTAAAGAAACTGGGTATGTGGTTTTTGATGCACATTATGATTTACGTGATGAATTTGCAGATATCAAATTAAGCCATGCTTCCTATTTGAGACGAATTGTTGAAGAAAGAGGATCTGAAAATATTTTACATGTTGGTGCTAGGGCATTCGTTAAAGAGGAATTGGAATTTCTTACTGAAAATAAAATTAAAACAATCACTGATAAAGAAATTAGGGATGGTAAAGGACCACAATTAGTTAAAGATCATGTATCCACTTTTGATACCGTATATTCTAGTTTTGATCTTGATGTTTTAGATCCTGCATATGCTCCAGGTGTCGGAAATCCTGAAGCTGTGGGAATAACTTCTCGAGAACTATTTGATATGATTCATTCTTTTGAAGAAACCAAAGTTACCGGAGTTGATATTGTTGAATTAAATCCTTATCATGATAATGGGGCAACTGCATCATTGGCTGCAAAAATCATTTCCACTATGATTGCAATAAATTTGGCTCAAAAGTAATTTAATTTTTATTTATTTTTATGTCCAGTACTCCCACTACTGTATCCTTTACCACAAGTTTCTTTGAATCCAATATTTTTAACCGTAAACATGCCTAGATCTTAAATATTCTCACATTATTTTATAATTAGGTACATTAACTAATCCAATTCATGGAATTCTGTTATGAGTAAAGATGGATTCAACAAAGATGGATATCACAAAGCAACTGGAACCAAATTCAACAAAGAAGGATATGATCAAGATGGATTCAGTAGAAACGGATATGATTCAAATGGATTTGATAAAGATGGTACTCACATAGCAACAGGTACTTTGGTTAATACTGCTGGATTAAACAAAGATGGAAATTATGAATCAACTGGAACAGCATTCAACGAAGAAGGATATCATAAAACAACTGACACAAAATTCAATGAAGAAGGATTTGACAAAGACGGTTTTGACAAAAATGGGTATTATTCAGATGGATTCAACAAAAATGGATATGATAGAAATGGATACGATAAAAATGGTACTCACATAGCAACTGGTACTTTGTTTAACCCTGCTGGATTAAACAAAGATGGAAATTATGAAGCAACTGGAACAGCATTCAACAAAAATGGATTCAACAAAGACGGTTTTGATAAAAATGGATTCAACAAAGACGGTTTCAATAAATTTGGATACGATAAAAATAATTTTGACAAAGATGGCACTCACTTGGTAACTCATACTTTGTTTAATCCTGCCGGATTCAACAAAGACGGTTTAAAAAAAGATGGTCTTGATAAACTAGGAAAGAAAAAATAAAAATTGACTAGTAATGAAGACTAGTCAGAAAAATAATTTCTAAAACTTTCTGCTAAATTTGGTCGTTAGACGGGCTCTGTTATAGGAATCTAGTTTATTAGATGGTATTTTGGGTGTAACTTGTGTTAAATAATTTACGTGAATCTCTTCGTCCTGCACTTGAAAAGGTAGGAAAAGGATTTGCTGCAACTGGACTATCTCCAAATTTTTGGACTGTTGTAGGTCTTATCATTGCTTTAGCTTCTGCTGTTGTTTATGGTATGGGTATGGAATTTGGATTAATTATTGGAGGTATTTTGTTACTTGTTTCAGGATTTTTTGATATGGTTGATGGCCAGGTGGCACGAGTAACTGGAAAGACTTCCAAAAAAGGTGAGTATCTTGATTCAATGTTTGATAAAATTTCTGAAGTTGCAATATTTTTAGGAATTCTAGTTGGTGGATATGCAGAACCATATCTTGTATTGCTTGCAATCACTTTGTCATTGTTAGTTAGTTATGCCAGAGCAAAATCTGATTTAATTAACATAAAACTTCAAGGAATTGGAATTGGAGAAAGAGCTGAACGACTTTTAGTAATTGCAATTATTGGAATAATTGGCTTTATGGATTATGCTGTAATTATTGTAATAATTATTGCAGGAATTACTTTAATTCAAAGAATGATTTACACAACATTTTGTATTGCTGAATGATACTATCGTAGTTTACCGCGTTTTCTTCTACTATCTTCTGATCTAACTTTAATAATTTTGAAATGTACTGCACATGAAATACAATAATGTTTCAAAACGGTTGGCGATGCGATGTATGCGCCTTGTGCACGTAGTTCTTTAGCTAGAGTATGTTCGACTAAATTTAATTTTGAAGTAACTTTTTTGGCCTTATCTTTTGGAACTGTTTGACCACAGTTTGTACATTGTACTGTTCCTGATGATCCTTTTCCTCCTTTTGTACGACCTCTACTTGCACGCTTAAGTGGCATGAAATTCAGCCATTTAGCCTACTTATAATCTTGTAGAATTTAGTAAAAATCATACATTTATGACTAAATTTTGAGAAAATTTACTGCATCCTTTAATCCTAGTTTGCCTAATAACTAATGGTCAAATTGGAGGGATTATGTCATGTTTGTTTCAGTTCTGGTGTAAAATTGCATCTTTCTAAAGGAGTGATACTATGTGATGAATGCCAGAAGAAAGAAAATGCAAAAAACTAAATCTGCTATGTCTAAAAACTAAAGAAATGAAAAAAATAGCAATTTATTCACATTGTGCACTAGATACTATTTCAATTGCAGGAAATTCATATGAGCAAATTGGGGGTGCTGCATGTTACTGTGGACTAATGGCACGTGAGTTAAAATTTGATGTTGATCTTTTTACAAAATATGGTGCTGATTTTCCAAAACAATACTTGAATGACAATAAAATTAATTTAATCAATCCTGATTCCAGTAAAAATACTACCAAATTTTCTATTTCAATTACTGGTAGTGATAGGACTCTAAAAATTGCAAATGAATGTGAACCAATAGAATACTCTGATGTTAATGCTGATGCACATATTGTTAGTCCTATATTCCATGAAATTTCTCAAGATGTTTTTAAAAAAATTAAAGAAAATTCTAATTTTGTATTTGTGGATCCTCAAGGATTTTTGAGACAAAAGGATTCTGAAAACAATGTTTTTCTTCAAAAAACTGATCTTGATTTAACAAATGTAAATGCAATTAAAATTAATCCTGAGGAAGGTCAAAATATTGTAGATGGTACTAGTGATGAGATGATGCGTGCATTACAAAAGAAAGGAATTGAATATGTAATTTTGACAAATAAAACCGATGTATCAATTTTGATAAAAGATAGAATTTACTCTTTAAAATTACCAAATAAACACGTTCATGATACTACTGGAATTGGAGATATTTTTTGTTCTACATTTGCATGCACTATGATAAAGGAAAAAGACTTTCTGTGGGCATTTTGTTTTGCTGCAGGCTCTGCACAGGCTGCACTTGAATCAAATAATGTCGGATTGCAAAAAATTCCTAAAAAAGGTGATGTAGAAAATAATGCATCCTATTTTTATAATTTAGTAGATTTTCGAGATTTGTAATTTCTTTAATGCAAATTATTTGTTAGTTATTTAATTTAAAAAAACTAATCACAAATTGGATGACCTGTACATCCTAGTGGTGTGTCTCCAGTTGTAACCCCTGTAAATATTCCATCAATAATTTCGGTACCGGATAGATCAGTTGTGGATAAATCCAAATTTGTAAAATCAGCATACCCAATCGTTGAGTTAATTATTTGTACATCATTCATTTCTGTATGATGGGTTCTAAACGTACTAATCTGGGAATCTTCAATTGTAACATTATTCATTTCTGAAAAATTTGCAACCAAACTACTAAAATTGGAATCTTCAATTGTAACATTATTCATAGTTCCTCCTGCTAAATTCAATCCTCCCACTTCTGTACCGCCAGTTGAAATCATCATATTGTTTATTTCCACATACCCAAACCAAATGAAGAACGAATTATTGTTATTTATTGTGACATCATTCCACGAACCACCATTAATGCTGCCACTAAATGATGAATTATTTATTTCAATTTCTGAAGCTTCCATAAACGCAGAATTAATTTCAACCAATGAATTTTCAATATTCAAATTTTGAATCACTTTTTCCACATCACGCCCATACACTCCTAGTTCGACTTCTGAATCTGCAATGTGAAAATTGTTATAATTACTAGCATGCATAATGACATCTGAATTTGAGATAGTTACATCAGAAAAACTATTAGCAGCCTGGTACGGAGTACCTGAATCTTTCCATGAATCATACATTGTATGGAAATTAGAATCTAAAATGTAAACATTTTTCCAATTAGCATATTCTAAATTAATATTCATACTTTCAACATTTTCAAAAATACATGGATAATAATCACTAGTACCTGGAATTATTTCATTACAATCTGTATTTGAAAAATTTACATCATCTAAATCAGAATTACTAAAATGTATTCCTCCAATTTCAGCATGATTAAAATTTGCATCCTCTATCTTTACATTAGTAAATTCTGATAAAGTTAAATCACTACTTACCCCATTTACATCCTTAAGATAGTAGTTATAAAATACAATTTGTTTGGCATCTGAATTAATCATTGAAATATCACTATGTGGTTCTGATTCATAATCACTTCTACCATAAAATTCTAAATAACTAATGTTGCAATGATCCCAATCTGTTCCATCATTTTTTAGACTTGGGGGTGGTTCAGAAATACACTTTTTAAAATATTCTTCAGTAATTGGTATGGGCGATTCTAAAGGTATAATTTTTTTAATTTCCCATGAATCAGTAGTTGCTTTAACGCGTTCCTTTATTTCCGGGGAAAGTTTTGATTTTAATTTCATTTTTTTGTCTTTCAAATCTTTAGATATTTTGTGTAATTTTGTTGGGAGTTTCTTGTCATCTGATTTTACTTTTAACTCCATACTGCTTTCTTTTGGAATTTTTTCTTTAGATGAAGATTCAATAATTTTTGGTGCCATTGCTTGTTGCTCCATACTTGGTCTAGGCGTATCAGGTGTGACATTTGACATTCCAACGCCTAGACCTACAAAAATTATGACTACAGCCACGGCTACTATCATTCCTAATTTGTCTGCAGAAGTCAACTCTGTGACTAATTTTACACATGATATAAGCATGATCTGATTACGGGTAAATCTTAATTCATCAAAAAATTCCCTAAGTTAGTAATGCAAACAATTAGTTTTTTCATCATTTTTACGTTAATTCTGGGCTTGACACTTTCTGGAATCAATCAAATTGATGCACAA
>JAOLZN010000031.1 GCA_028343855.1 Candidatus Nitrosopumilus sp.
GCTAATTGAAGTGATTCTGATGATGCTAATAATTGCGAAACAGTTTCAAATTCGCCAACAGAAATTTGTGAAATATCGCCTTCGCTCATAATTTGTCTTCTTCCTTTGTTCTATTTTCTAGAATAAAATCTTAAGCGATCAGCCTTATTTTAAAAAAATATCACTCATTTTTCGTGCGTAAAATTGATGTAACATTTAACAAGGGTTTCACTACTAGTCATAAAATGACCTATCAAAAATCAATATGGAAAGATACTCCCTCCATGAAATCTTATACGTTATCTAACTTTCGTAAACTTCCACAAATTCAACAACTTTCTGAAGAAAAGCAGTTTGAAATGGAAGTTGTAGGAAATGTTTTGCCCTTTAAAGCAAATAACTATGTAGTCGAACAATTAATTGATTGGAATAATATTCCAAATGATCCAATTTTTGTTTTAACATTTCCTCAAAAAGGAATGTTGAAACCTGAGCATTATGAAAAAATGTCTACTGCATTAAAAAATAATGCTGATAAAAAAGAAATGGCAGCCATTGCAAATGAAATTCGTTTACAATTAAATCCACATCCAGCAGGTCAAATGGAACTTAATGTTCCAACATTAAAAGATGGAACTAAACTCTATGGTATGCAACACAAATACAAAGAAACTTGTCTTTTTTTCCCTAGTCAAAGTCAAACATGCCATGCATACTGTAGCTTCTGTTTTAGATGGCCACAATTTGTTGGTATGGATGAAATGAAATTTGCAATGCAAGAAGGTGAACAACTAGTTCAATATGTTAGAGAACATCCTGAAATTACTGATGTATTATTTACTGGTGGTGATCCAATGATCATGAAAGCAAAAATTTTCTCAAAATACATTGATACTTTAATTGAAGCAAATCTTCCAAATCTTAAAACTATTAGAATTGGAACAAAAGCACTAGCATATTGGCCTTACAAATTTTTAACAGATTCAGATTCTCAAGAAATGTTAGATATTTTTAAGAAAATCACTGATAGTGGTTTGCATCTTGCATTCATGGCTCATTTTAATCATCTAAATGAATTATCTACTGATGCTGTAAAAGATGCAATTAGAGAAGTACGAAAAACAGGTGCTCAAATTAGAACTCAATCACCGCTTTTAACACATATCAATGATGATGCAGAAATGTGGGCAAAAATGTGGACAAAACAAGTTGAGTTAGGTTGTATACCATACTACATGTTTGTAGTAAGAGATACAGGTGCTCAACATTACTTTGGAATTCCTTTAGTCAAAGCACATGAAATTTACAAAAAAGCATATTCTTCAGTAAGTGGAATAGCTAGAACTGTTCGTGGACCAAGCATGTCTGCTACACCTGGTAAAGTCCACGTAATGGGAACTACAACTGTAAATAATGAAAAAGTAATAGTTTTGAGATTCATACAAGGCCGAAATCCTGATTGGGTTGATATTCCATTTTTTGCAAAATATGACGAAAATGCAATTTGGTTAGACGATTTAGAACCTATTTCTGACGAAAAATTCTTCTTTGAAGAGGGCATGATGGAATTTCAAAAAACTAAACTAGATTGAGACTAATTACCATAAAATTTACCTGACTTGATTGACAATTCTATCTTACTAGACAATATTAGTAAAATAATTTTTAAAATACAATAATTGGACGCTAAACAAGTTTTACAAACTATACAAGATGAAAACATATCTTTCATTGATTTTTGGTTTGTAGATATTTTTGGTGAACTCCATAATGTTGGAATGCCAAGCTATGCAATTGATGAAAATAGTTTTGTAAATGGTCTTGAAAAATTGGATGCTAGTTCAATTGTTGGATTTAAATCTGTAAATAATTCAGATATGATTTTAATGCCCGATCCAAATTCATTTAAAATTTTACCTAATGATTATGATCCAGGACACAGAAAAAATGCAAGAATATTTTGTGATCTTTACGATGGCAGTACAAGAAAAGAATCACGATATAACAGAGATTCTAGAGGAATTGCACACAAATCAGCTGAAAAACTTGGAGAATTTGGTTTCACTCATACTAATTGGGGACCTGAAATAGAATTTTTCGTATTTGATTCCATCAATGTTTATCCATCTCCTTATGCTGCAACTCATTCTGGTGGAGGTTCTGGTTATTCTATTGAATCTAAAGAATCACCATGGTCTAAAGGAAATGTAAGTACTGCAATAGATATCAAGGAAGGATATTATCCATCACAACCAAAAGATACTCTTGAAGGATTTAGAAAAGATGTTTGTGATGATTTGTACAATTATTTTGGAATAAAAATTGAAGCTGAACATCATGAAGTTGCAACTTCTGGTCAGTGTGAAATTAATTTAGTTTATGATGAAATGATTGGTATGGCAGATAATGTAATTGCCGTTAAAAATTTAGTTAAAGTAAAAGCTAAAAGAAAAAATAAAGTAGCAACTTTTATGCCAAAACCAATTTTTGGTGATAATGCATCAGCTATGCATACCCATCAAAGCTTATGGAAAGGAAATAGTAATGCAATGTACGATCAAGATGACGAAGTCGCACAAATGAGTCAAATTGGTAGATACTATGTTGGCGGAATTTTAAGTCATGCATCAGCATTATGTGCAATTTCAAATCCTACAACTAATTCTTACAAACGTCTTGTTCCTGGATTTGAAGCACCAGTCAATGTTTGTTGGGGATTAGCAAATCGTTCTACTGCAATTAGAATTCCAATGTATAATAGGAATCAAGAAAAAAGTAAAAGAATCGAATATCGTGTGCCTGATCCAACTGCAAATATTTACCTTTTAGAAGCTGCATTACTCTTAGCAGGATTAGACGGAATTAAAAATAAAATTGATCCTGGTGACCCTATTGAAGAAAATGTTTACAAACTTTCTGCAGAAAAGAAAAGAGAATACAATATTGGTAGTTTACCAGTTTCATTGAAAGGTTCATTAGATTCTCTAAGTAGTGATTCTAACTTTTTAGAAGAAGTTTTTACGTCTGATTTTCTTGAAACTTATTCTGAATTAAAATATAAAGAATATACTGCATTTGCACAAACACCAACTGCTTGGGAAGTTTCAATGTACGCAGATGCATAACTGGTACAAATCTCAAAAATAACATTTTTAAAATTAGATTTAATTATTTGATTATGAAATATACTTTTTTACTTCTTTCATTATTACTTATTCCAAGTTTTACTGAAATTGTGTATGCACATACTGTTGATGCAGTAGGAGAATATCGTATAGAAATTGGTTGGATGAATGAACCTGTAATGTCTGGTGAGACCAATGGACTTGAATTGTATGTTAGTCCACTAACAGTTTGTCCTGATATTTCAATACCTATGGAATGTGCAAATTCTCAAGAATTTCAAAATGGTATTGAAGGACTAAAAAATTTATTAAAAATTCAATTTGTATATGACAAAACAGAAACAATTACTTTACCTTTAGTAGCTGATCATGATATTGCAGGAAAATATTATGCCTTTATCACTCCTACGGTATCTGGATACTTTCAAGCAAATTTAATTGGAAAAATTTTAGACACACCTGTGAACTTATCTATGCACCCACCGCCAATTTCAGAAAGATCTTACATTGAATTTCCTGAATCAGTTGATCTTGCATTAAATGAAGTAATTAATGATAATACAAAATTTGTTGAACAAATTGCTTCTCTAGAAAATACTGTTCAAAATCTAGAAAATACTGTTCAAAATCTAGAAAATTCCAATAATCAAATGCAAAATGAAGTAAATGGATCCTACATTATCGGTTCAGTTATAGGGATAATTGCTATTATTCTAGCCATAATTGCTTTAGTAAAAATCCGAAAAAATTAATTTTATAAGTACTTTTTATTGAATTTTCCAAATCATTGATATTGTATAATGTAATAAACTACAAGTATAGGAAAATGATTACTGAACCTAACTAGGTTGATAAAAAATGGTTGAATCTAATTATGATATTTTAGGAATTGTAGAAGGAAGTACAGAGAAAGAAATTAGGGATGCATTTAGAAGATTGGCTTTACAATTTCACTCAGATCGAGGAGGAGAGAATGAACAATTTATTAAAATTAAACAGGCATATGACGATCTAAAAATTGGAAAAAAATATCCTGACACAGATATCGAGAAGATAAAAAATTCTAGAGTTTATTCTGATGAAAGTGAAGAAGATGTTAGAAGAAAAAATCAGATTTTAGGTCAAGAATTATCTAAAGAAATGAAAAGTGCTGAAGAATGGGCAGCTGCTTTAAATCGTTCAAATGCAACTGCTACTAGATTATTTGGTTCAAAAACTCTTGGTGAAATTGAATTAGAAAGAAAAGCAACAGGAACATTATCTATTAAAGGTAATTTTATGGCTGGAAGTTTAGCTTATGATGGACCTATAATTATGCAAGGAAGTATTACTAGCCCTTCATGGACTCAAGAATATAAAAGCAATATCCATTTAACAAAAGGTGATTTTAAATTCATTGAACCATTAGAGAATAAATATAAAATTGAAAATGGCGCACAAATCATTGTAGATAATGGTAATGCTGTTGTAGGAAATATTTATGGCAGAAAATTTAGAGTTGAGGATAAAGAAGGTAGAGTTGGAATTTTTCAAATTCAAGAACATAGAACAAGTATTTCTGCTCCAAATGGAAAAATTGTTGCTGAAAATGTTGTAAACACTGTATCTCTTACTGCAGATTCAATTATTGTTTTAAATGTTGAAGAGGATGCAATTCTTTCTGCGCGTGAAATTTTATTTTATGGAAGCAAATTAACATATGATTGTGTAATTAAATTAAAAAAAAATGGTACAATTAGATTTTTTGAAAATTTTTCTATTCAAGGACTAAGTGGAGATGCAATAATTGAATTAGAAAATGATAAAAAAATTAGATTGTTTGATCTTAAGACTAAAAAAATTAAAGATTTGGCTGATGAATTTGTTCAACATAAAGAAAATTACAATAAAGATGCTACTATGGTAGGAAATGGATTTACTATTACCTATGACATGTTGGATAATCTTTCAAAAAAACCAGAAACTAAACAAAAAAGTAATTGGTCATCAAAATTTGGATTTTCTAAAAAGTAGCTAATTTTTCCTTATTTTGATAAATTGTGCATTAAGATAGAAAAATAAAATAATAAAAAGAAATTAAAAATTGTAGAACTAATCTAATCGATTAATTCAGTCCAACCTTTGACGAAGACTGAGTTTTTGTAGAGTGGGACTGGTTGTCCGACTGTAAAGTCCATTGGTCTCATCCAAAAGATTGCTTTTGTTGGGCATACACCGATGCATGCACCATCAGAAATACATCTTTCTGGGTAGAAGACAAATGCTTTGCCTCTTTTCCAGCCTTCAACTGGTTTTACTCTAAGGACATCAGGACCAAGTGTTGTACAGATTTCTACACAGAGTGCGCATCCGATACACATTTGTTCACTTATGTCTGGAATAATTCCTACTGGCATAATATCATTAAATCGTGATCCGGCCTTAATATAATTTTCCTAGATTTATCCTTTCATAACACCGTTTGAAATTTTATAACGCCGTTTAATTTTAGATCGCTCTATTTTTTTTATGATTGATCTATTGTTCTAATTTTTAGTTTATTTTTATTCTTTTTTAGAAAATATACACTTGATTTAGGTAATTTCAGAATGTGTTTTCCTCCTGGTGATAATATCCATTCATTATTGTCTTTTTTTCTAGCCATTGCAGTAATTACAATTGTAGAATTACTTTGTTTTCCAAATGATGAAAGCAACATGATACATGAATTAACAAATCTTGCAGATTCTAAATCGTTAAATAAATTGTAAATTCCATTAAATGAATCAATAATTATTAGAAATTCTTGATTTGGTATTTTTGAAATTGTT
>JAOLZN010000032.1 GCA_028343855.1 Candidatus Nitrosopumilus sp.
TTTTCCATGTTGGTTGCTTTACTAACACGAATGTTGCACGTCCATTAATTATCATGTGTTCTCCTGTGTATGCTTTGTTATCTACTAGCATTCCTTTTTGAATAAGTTCTAAAGCCACAACTGAACAATTATCAAAAATACTGATTTTTGGATTTTTAATTTCATACGTATAATCTGAAATACTGATGAATCTTAATTCCTCTAACTCGATCGTTGTCTGATAATCTTTTAGATCATACGGTGGTAAATCACTAAAACTTGAAAATTTAGGATCATTCAAGTGAATATCTCTTAATTTACTGAGATCTTTGGTAATTCCTGATTGGAATAATGTTTCAATTATTTTTATGATTTCTTCATTGTCTGTCAAAATGTTCACTTCAAATCTAAAAATTATCTGTTTAAGTCTATCTAACTAAACATATTTTTTAATATTGAGAAATGTGTTAGTGTTGATAATTACATGAATTAAACTAATTTATGCCTAAAATTTTGATATATTTTAAATTATGGAGAAAAATTAAATCAATATTATGGACACTATGACTGGTGCAAAAGCCTTGATGACGGCTATGGAAAAAGAAGGCGTTAAACAAGTATTTGGATTACCTGGTGGTGCAAACCTTCCAATGTATGATGAATTTGCACGATGTGATATTAGACATATTTTGGTACGACATGAACAATCTGCATCCCACATGGCTGATGGGTTTGGTCGTGTAAGTAGAAAACCTGGAGTTTGTTTTGCAACGTCCGGCCCTGGTGCTACAAATATTTTAACTGGACTTGCAACTGCCCAAGCTGATTCAGCTCCTATGATTGCTGTAACTGGCCAGGTTCCTGTTGCAATGATTGGTAAGGATGCATTTCAAGAAAGTGATATTATTGGTATGGCAAATCCTGTTGTAAAATATGCATTTCAACCAAGATTACCTGGAGATGTTCCTGAAGCTGTAAAAAAAGGATTTTACATTGCTGAAACTGGTCGACCTGGACCTGTACTTATTGATGTTCCAAAAGATGTTCAACAAAATGAAGCTCCGATGGACTTTCCTGAGGAATTTAAAATACAAGGTTATCATCCTTGGAACGATCCTGATATTGTTGCTTGTGAAAAAGCAATTGACATGTTACTTAATTCTGAAAAACCAATTATTTTAGCTGGTGGTGGAACTATTATTTCATCTGCATTTGCTGAATTACAATCTATTGCTGAAACTCTTATGCTTCCTGTTGTCACAACTTTCAAAGGCAAGGGTGCATTTCCGGAAAATCATCCTTTGTCATTGGGTCCAATTGGAATGCATGGACATGCTGAAGCAAATAAAATGATGGCTGAGGCTGATTGTGTTTTAGCAATTGGAACTAGATTTTCTGATAGGTCTGTTGGAACTTTTGAAGCTTTTGAAAAACGATTAAAGATTATTCATTTGGATGTTGATCCTGCTGAAATTGGTAAAAATCAAACTACCAGTGTTGCAGTTGTTGGAGACGTTCGTGCATCTCTTAGGGTTATGGTAAAATTACTTTTGCAAAGAGCACTTAAAAAAACTGAAGATTCTCTTTGGCTTAAACATGTCAAAGAAACTAAAGAATACTGGAAAGAAAATTTGAAACTTCATCCAGGCGAAATGGGAGCTGCAAAAATTTTAAGAAAACTTAGAGAACTTTTGCCTAAAGAATCTGTAGTAACTACTGAAGTTGGTCAACATCAAATGTGGGCTTCATTGTTTTATGATGTAATTCAACCTGGAACTTTTTTTAGTTCTACTGGACTTGGTACTATGGGTTGGGGTTTTCCTGCTTCTATTGGCGCAAAAGTTGCAAGACCTGATGTACCTGTTGTTGATATAGCTGGAGATGGAAGTTTTAGTATGACTGAAAATTCTCTTGCAACTGCTGTGTTGGAAGATATTCCTGTAATTGTATTTGTATTAAATAATTCCACATTGGGTATGGTTGCTCAATGGCAAAGAACTTTCTATGATAGAAGAATGATTGGAGTTGATCAAGGCGGATGTCCTGATTATGTTAAGTTAGCTGAATCTTATGGAGCTCAAGGAATTAGAGCACAATCAATGGATGAACTTGACAAGGCGATAAAATCTGCATTAAGCAGTGATGTTGCAACAGTAATTGATATTCCAATTGATCCTGAAGAAGATGTATTGCCATTTGTAGCGCCAGGAACTTCGCTTTCGGATATGATTTTACCTTCTTAGTGATAATTATGTGGGCAATACTTTCTGTTTTAGTTGAAAACAAACCGGGTGTTTTGTTTAAAGTGACTCATCTTTTTAGATCACGGAATTTCAATATTGACAGCATTTCTGTTGGTATTACTGATAATCCAAATTACTCTAGAATGACAATTACTACGTATGGTGATGAAAAACAAGTAGAACAAATTGTAAAACAACTTGATAAAATGATTGATACTGTTGAGGTCAAACATTTGGATGAGCACAAAACAGTATTTCGTGAGCTCTGTATTTTTAAGTTAAAACTAAGTAATGCTAATGATAGTATGGAAATTAACAAATTGGCTAATGCCTATGGTGGAAAAGTACATGATGTGAAAAAGGATTCAATTATGGTTGAATTAACTGCCACCCCTGATCAAATTAAAGCATTTGAAGAATTAGCAAAACCCTTTGGTATAATTGATGTTGCAAGAACTGGTGTAGCTGCTTTGCAAAGGAGCGGAGCTTGAAAGTTAGAGTATTTGATACGACATTAAGAGACGGAGAACAAACAATTGGTGTTTCTTTATCTCCAGATCAAAAATTATCTATTGCAAAAAAACTTGATCAACTTGGTGTTGATGCTATAGAAGCCGGATTCCCAGTAATTTCTGAAGGTGAAGCAAAAGCAGTTAAGATGATTACTGATGAAGGACTGTCTTGTGAAATTGCAGGATTAACAAGAACTATCAAAGGTGATATTGATGCTGCAGTTGATGCTGGATTAAATTATATTCATACATTCATTGCAACTTCTGATATCCACTTAAAGTATAAACTTCAAATGACTAGGGATCAAGCACTTGCAAAAGCTATTGAAGCAGTTGAATATGGGAAGTCTCGTGGATTGCAAGTTGAATTTTCCGCCGAAGATGCAACTAGAACCGATAGAGAGTTTTTGAAAAAAGTATTTGGTGAAGTTGCTAAGGCAGGAGCTGATAGAGTTGACATTCCAGATACTGTGGGATATTCTACTCCTGAATACATGGCAGAAATTACTAAAGATACAATTCTTGCAACAAAACTTCCTGTAAGTGTTCATTGCCATAATGATTTTGGATTAGCTGTTGCAAATGCGTTATCTGGAATTCATGTGGGAGCTGCATGTGCACATGTTACAATTAACGGTATTGGCGAACGTGCTGGAAATGCTTCTTTAGAAGAATTTTCAATGGCATTGCAATGTCTTCCACAAGATCAAAAATATGAAACTAATATCAAATCTGAATTAATCTATGATACTTCAAGATACATCTCAAAAATTGTAGGCATAAAAGTTCAGCCTAACAAGGCTATAGTTGGAGATAATGCATTTGGACATGAATCTGGAATTCATACTCATGGTGTTTTGAATAATCCTCTTACATACGAACCTATTAGTCCTGAATTAGTTGGTAGAACAAGAAAACTTCGTATTGGAAAACATGCAGGCATTCATGGAATGAATGCAATGCTTGAAGAGTTTGGAGTTAAAACTAATGACGAACAATCAAAACAAATTCTTGAAAAAATTAAAGTTCTAGGTGATCAAGGAAAACAGATCACTGACGTTGAATTGCTTTCAATGGCAAGTGATGTCTTAGGCGAAAAAGGAATTAAGAAAATTGTTCAATTATCTGAATTCTCTGTATCTACTGGAATTGGAATTATGCCACATGCATTTGTAAAATTAAATATTGATGGTGAAGATTTTATTGCAACTGATCATGGCGTTGGACCTGTAGATGCTGCATTAAATGCAATTCAAAAAATTACTGGCAAAGTCTCAGAATTAAAAATAACTGATTATGGATTAGCATCCATATCTGGCGGTGCAACTGCATTATGTGAAGTTACCATAACTGTCGAAGATCCTCATGGTAATGCTGTATCTGCAAAATCTATTGGTGAAGATATTGTAACTACTAGTGTACAAGCTGTTATTGATGGAATTAACAGAATAATGCTTAAAAAAATGCTTAAAGAAAAACAGATAAACTGAATTCCATTGTTGTGATATTATGTATAAAATTTCATTAATTATGGGTGATGGAATTGGACCCGAATTATCAGAGTCTGCAATCTCTGTATTGAACACAATTCAGGAAAAATATGGAATTGAATTTGAAATTTCTAAATTAATTGCTGGGGATAAAGCTCTTGAACAAACAGGAAAAGCACTTCCTGAAGATGTTGTTGAAACTATCAAAAATTCCGATGTATGTCTTAAAGCTCCCGTTGGCGAAAGTGCTGCAGATGTAATTGTTGTTTTGAGGCGTATGCTTGATCTTTATGCTAACATTCGACCTTCTAAATCATACCCTCACATGCCTGCATTACGTGATGATATTGATATGGTGATTGTCAGAGAAAATACTGAGGATCTTTACACTGGTAAAGAATTCAGTTTAGGTGATTCTGCAGTTGCTTTGAGAATTATTTCTGAAAGTGCATCAAAAAGAATTGCAAAATATGCTTTTGAAACTGCAACACAGCGTAATTCAATGAAAAAAGTTACTTGTGTTCATAAATCTAATGTGATGCGAGTTACTGACGGATTATTTGCAAAAGCATGTATTGACATTTCAAAAGATTATCCCGAAATTAAATTTGAAGAAATGTATGTCGATGCATGTGCAATGAATTTAATTCGTCAACCTGAAAAATTTGATGTTGTAGTAACTACTAATCTCTTTGGTGATATCTTATCTGATGAATCCTCTCAAGTAGTTGGTGGTTTAGGTATGGCACCTGCAGCAAATCTTGGTGATGACTTTGCATTGTTTGAACCCGTTCATGGAGCCGCATTTGATATTGCTGGACAAAATATTGCAAACCCTTCATCCTTTTTACTTTCAATTAAGATGATGCTTGACTGGCTTGGTGCAAAACATAATGATCCAAAATGCTTTGAAGTTGCAAAAAAGTTAGAATCTACAATATTTGATTTAGTTAAATCTGGAATTAAAACAAAAGATATTGGTGGTGATAAGACTACTTCTGAATTTACAAAACAAATAACTGACAATCTTTAAAATTACCAAATTTTATTAATTACAGATTTTAGATATTTTCTATGGTAGTTTGTTGTATTTGTAAAATTGTACCTGGAACATTAAAGATCAAAGATGGTAATCCAAAATATAAAGGAAAACCTGTTTGCAAAGAATGTGAAGGTTATAGAAAACTTTTGAGAGAAACTAAATAGAATCTACTGAATATTAACTATTTTTAGGCACAAAAAACCTTATCTAAACTAAATTCATCATATTTTGTTATGGGGTTGTTTGACAAATTTAGTAAAACTTTCGATAAATTTGGATATGATTTGGATGGATATGATAAAAGTGGGTATGACAAA
>JAOLZN010000033.1 GCA_028343855.1 Candidatus Nitrosopumilus sp.
TTTTTCTAGCTAAACGTGTTTGATATTTTAAATCCTTAAGAATTTCATTTTTACTTTTTTGCTGAAAACGTCTAGTATATTCTTGAATAAGCAACACGGGAAATGGAGAATATTCAACATCAGAATAATATTTTATAATAGTTTCATCAGGTAATTTTTTCAAGTATTCCTTAAATGATGCTTCAGATTTTAGGACCATATCTTAGATGAAATTGGTCATCATAAAAACATTATACTAAAATGAATCATGTAGAAGTAATTCCAACATTATTCAGTCCAAATAGACTGAGTCTTTAACCATTTTATTAAATCAGTGTACAGACTACTTTTTTGCATGTTTAAAACACCAATTTCAAGATTAGTAGAAGATTTTACAGTTTTTGAATAATTTTCACATATGGCAAAGACTACTTTATCTAAAAACATCTCATTATTCATTTCTTTTTTAGCTAATTCTTCAGATTCAGTCATTGCAAAACTTGCAAACAATACACCATCAACCCAGTATGCATTTGCAGCCTCTAATGAGGACATCATACCGATAAGATCATCAAGACTTAGCTTTATCATATCACGAACATAGATCTTATCATAGGGTTTATGAACAAATTCTGTCATGAAAATTCCTATTTTTTGCAATTAATGAATATTTGGAAATCTTATAATGGTTCTTTTACCGAGTATGGTAAAATATGAAAAGATCTTTTCTTACATTAATTTTATTTTCAATTCTCTTTACCGTTGGAATTGCACTAAGTAATGTAATTACACCAAGTCCATAAAATTAACAAAAACAATTATGTGTTATTTTACTGTCCGAAGATTCAAATGAGTGGTATGAGAAACATGAATAGAAATGACTAAAAAATTACCTAGTGGACATAATCTTGGTGGTAGCACCAAACAGAAAAGACGTAAAGAGCATAAACAACAATCAGATTAGAACTTTAGGCACGAATCTAATTCAACATTTACCGTTTTTTGACAAAATTCATAATACCATTTTTTTTAAATAAACTGCATGTCAAAGGAAGAGGATAATTCATCAGAAGAAAAATTATTTGTTACAGAGTTCCCAAAGGGAGAGTTTGGCATTGTAGATTACTTGCAAGGCCGCGTACATTTTGCATTAATGGACCAGATGAAACTAATGCACAAATCAGGGATGAAACAAGAACAAATCAAAGAAGCAATAATGAAAACAGTTTCTGAAATTGTAAGTAATTTTGAGCCTAAAAAAGAATCAGAAAGTTCTTGATTCCAGTTTACCTGATTCCATCATCAAAATTTTATGACATTTACAGTAACAATTTGTATGAGGCATATCATTATCATTTCTATATTTGCACTCTTTGGTATGCTCAACCATCAATTATTAATCAAAACCATTAGATTAGAAAATTAAAATACATAAAATAAAGTTATGACATATGGATTAGAGGGATTTCAAAGGAATAATATCAAAAAAATTATTCTTCAGATATTAACCAAGATGCGCCAATTGCATCTTCCCAGGTGTTTGAGTTATTGTTATCATTCATAGATAGAGTAAACTAAATTTGCATTTAAAAGAGATGAACGATTGATCAGTAGTAATACTACGAAGGATTTGATAGTGATTCTTTAAATTAAATTGAGAATATTTGTGTTAATTGGCCATAACTGATGAATGATTTTATTTTTTTAATCATCATCAGGTTTTTTTTCAATATGAGCAGTTCGTTCAAAATAATATTCCTGTTTTTTCAAATCCTTTTCAGAGATAATCCTGCATTTTCTCATTGGAACTAGTCTAGATATTTGCTCATATGTTTTCATGTCTCGAACATCTGCAGCATATGCAATTTGAAGTAAAGGAGGTTTTTCCTCAATCATGGGTTTTGCCTGTTCATAGCCTCCACTTTGAATCATACCAGTTCGAAACAGGCCAATATGTTCACTACTTTTAGATATTTGAGGATCTTCATAACAACAGATAGAGAATTCACCATTTTCTTTTTCAACAATTGTTAATCTAGTAAATTTATCACTCCATTCCTCTATTTCTTGTGCTATGGTGTTTGCTTCTTTTTTATCCTCAAATACAGTTGATACTACTAATCGATCTTTCTCATAAGCCCATGATATACCGTAAAAATTTTCATGCCAATCAATTTCATAAGACATGACATTGATCAAAAAATCTCAAATTAATGCGTTACACTTGAAAAAAATTATCTTATAAAAATTAAAAGTTGAATAAGCCCAGGGCAAAATCCCGGTTGGTTTCCTTTAGAGCATTAAACTCAGGGGGTTAAGGTGGACTTACTCCTAATAACTATTGTAGGATGTTATCATAATTAAGTATAATTTTTTTTATGAAATAATTACAAAATAGAATATAATTATTACAAAATAAAATATAATTATTACATGTTTTAATCTGAATTACATTGATCGGTATCTAAAAATTAATTATAAAACTGAATATTCCTTTTTAGATTCCATTAGATCTAAAAGTAAATTTTTTGGAAATGGATTAAACAAAGATTGTTCAATAATACTTTGTAATCCACATCTTAATGCCCAAGAGTATAACAAAGTAGAGATTTCTGAGTGTAAAACTAAATTATTTTCAAATCCATCAATCAATGAATAGTAATGAGATTTTTCAGATTCAGATAATTTCAATTTTACATAATTAAAAATATAATTAAAAGTGTCAATCATAGGAATTATTTGGATAGGATGTGATAAAATTTTAGGGACAGTTTTTTTAAAACAATCCAAAATAATTGTAAAACTATCCTCAGTTTTAAAAATTGAACCAAGTTCTAAGGTTAATTTTTCATCATGACATAGAAGTAGAAGCATATTATGAGAATAAAATTCAAATAATTTTTGTACAGATTCAGTATTAGAAAATTCCCTTAAATTGGCAATAACAAATATTCGAGTAAGAAAATGCTCCCTTATTGTAATATTATTCAGTCTTTTTTCATCTTCTTTTACAATATTTGGAAAATGTTCCAATACACCTTCAGAAAACATTCCAGATGTTTTATCAAATCCAGTACTCTCACCTAATTTATGGTATAATCGGACATCAGTGATGCCACATGTGGGTGAATCTCGTTTGAAAATAAATCCATCAATAGTAGCATTAGATTCAAGAAATTTTTTTGTGAAATTATGCATGTCTTGGGTTAAATTTTTTTTTGTAGATGGTTGATAGAGATTTTTTTGTCCTTTGATTTTGACTAGTCTGATAGGTTTTCTAGGAGAACCCAAGCCAATTCCAACTTCAGGACAAGTTGGAACAAAATCAACATATTTTTTCATAATTCGAACAAAATTGTTGTTTATTCTACTTCCATCATATCTGCACATGTCAAATTCCAAGCATTTGCTAATTCCAATAATTGGGCGAGAGTAATCAGGCATGTGGATAATCAAGTATTATTGAATATAACTAGAAAGAAGAAATATTGATAGTGCTAATTGCTATTTTAAGAGGATAGAATATGAGTACGTATTCAGAGTCGGATTTTAATTGAATTAAATTTCAATTTATTTAATGATGGGAATTACAATTTCATATTGTAAAAATTGTCATAATATATGCACATGTAATTTGCTTAAAAATATAAAAATTTGTAATCAATGTAAAAAACAGTATTCAAATTACTAACCAGTCATCAAACATAATTTTATTTTCAATGTCTATTTTTGAATAGATCAGATTTTTTTCTAGACCTATTATTACGTGGATGTGTTCGCAACATATATCCACAGCAAGGACACCAAACCCCATCCCATTTAATAAAAATTTCACAAATTTGACATCTTTTTTGATTATTGGAATACCTATTCTTACCATCACTTTTAGCTTTATGAGAAAAGCAAATTTCCTTACAACCCATTATGCATACCACAAACATGGATTTGAACATCAAAGATATTTTTACACCAATTATGAATCGTAGTTATTCCCAAACCATATTTTGTACAAATTTCAAGTTCTTTAATTTCACACTCACATATTGTAGATAATTTATTGTTCATTTTAATAAAAAAAGAAAATAACAATTCCCATCATTTAGATAAAACAGAAAGGATAGGCATAGCATCCCATTCATACATAGAATATTCTAATATTCCAGAACAAATTTTATCATACTTTTTGAAAAAAGTGTCTGCTTCAGTTTTTGTAGCTTCAAAAACAGCCATACCTGTGACATCGTCATTAAATGGACCTGACCACATAATTTTACCTGCACTTTGCCATTCATCAGTTAAGTTTTGGATTTGAGGAGCAATTCTTTCAATATCCGAGGGATTTATTTCATCCTTAAACACTGTAATAATGACCCAAGGTTTTGTTTCGATTTCACTCATGAAATTAATTCTCAAATATCTTTTTAAAAGTAGAGAACAATCTCACAGGATATAATATTTTTTTAAAACAAGTTTTTGAAAGATATTAATTCAAATAATCAGAAATTTTCTTTTCGATCAGACCAGAACCATAATCATCTTGGGTAAACAAAATAGTTTCAATATTAAATAATTTTGCAGCATCCAAATTTTCTTGTTTATCATCAATAAACAATATGTCGTTGGAAGGAATTTGTTTACAAACATAATCATAAATTTCAGGATTGGGTTTAGACATTTT
>JAOLZN010000034.1 GCA_028343855.1 Candidatus Nitrosopumilus sp.
TTCAAATAAGTCCGTTAATCCTACTGTTCCTGCACCTTCCTGCATAGGTGATTTTTTACGCCATGCAATTTGCATTGGAATGTAATTTTCAAAAGTTTTTCGTAAAATCCATTTTCCATGTCTGATGTTATTTTCCTCTTTAACTTTGAGGTTTGCTGGAATGTTGTTTGCTATTTCAATCACTTTTTCATTGAGAAATGGAGATTCTATTTTAATACCTAATGCTTTTCCAATTTCTTGAGTTGGAAAGTGCATTACTGAACACACTCTTTTGATTTCTGACTCTAGCTCATTTTCTGGTTTATTGACTAGGAAATTATAACCAGCAAACAATTCATCAGCACCGTCTCCTGTAATAATTGAATTTTGATTATTGTCTTTTGCCCATTTTAATGCTAAATACATTACAACATTATTGCGGATTTCAATATCATTGAAATTTTTTAATATTTTGATTGTATTTTCTATTGCTTCTAGTATTGATGATGTTGTAACATTGTAAATTGTCAATGGAATGTTTGTTTCTTTTGAAATAGTTTGGCAGTATGTTAGATCTGTTGAAACAAAGTCATCTGAAATTATTGCAATACCATTTGGTTTTCTTTTTTTAAGAAAATATGCTAAAATTGAACTATCTAAACCTCCCGACAATGAAATTAATTTTGACTCACATGAATCACAAGATTCTTCTAAAACCTGATACAATTTTTTAGAAATATCTTCCAATAACATTCTTCTTGGTTTGAAATTAAAATAGGTATGCCTAACATTAAATTAGATTTTTTGCAGAGATATTGCAAACTTTAAATTCATACTTTAACCGTTGAGAAATAATGTTACTTCCTGCTGAAATTGAATCTAAGACACTTATTCCTGCATTGAGGGCAATTTTGGCAAAAAAATTAGCTGAAGAACATGATATCCGTGAAGATGAAATTTCTAAAATGCTTGGGGTAACACAAGCTGCAATTAGTAACTACATTCGTGGAACTCGTGGTGATCCATCTTTAATTGCAAAATTATTAGCTGAGAAGCAAGTTGCACAATTAATAGATGAATTATGTGAACATCTATCTTCTGATTTGGCATACACTCCATCAAGTCTTTCTAAATTTATTGGATTGTGTAATTATATTAAATCTAGTTTATTGATTTGTGAAATACATCACAATTTGGAATCTGATATTGATGAAAAAGTTTGTAAAGAATGTGAAAATATGTTGCTTAAAGGCCCTGGTAGCGTTTACTAATTTTTCTTAATTATTATTTCTACAGTTGATGTCATATTACCTATCCCTGCTTCTGCAACTGTGTCCAAATTAATTTTTTCTATTTTGGTAGTACCTACTAGCATTTTTTCTGTAATGATATTTGCAACTGCAACTGCATTTGGAATAGAATTACCTCTTGCTTTCAAACTTATTTTATTTTGAATCATTAGTTTTGATACTACGTCTACTGCAGTGAGCATTACTGGATCGTTCCCAATACTAATTTCGGTCTGCTCTTGACCTTTTGGTTCATTTACTTCTTCCATGAGCATTATACAACATTCAGAAATTTTCTGTTCTTTTAAGTTTTATCGACGATTGGTTCTTTATAGAAAATAATCAATTGGAATGTTTTGATAATCTCCATTTGGTAATACTCTTCTAATTGTAATTGGTATTACTTTTTTTTCTAACTCTTCCATTGAAATATCCAGTGATATTCTTGCATCCTTTGGAATTGTGATAAATGGTGGTGCTCCTAATGATAATTGTAATGCTCTTGCTCCCATAATTCTTGCTTGTTCAAATCTGGTTAAAGTAGGTGGCCCAATTGTAATTTTCCCTTTTTCACATGGGATTTCAACAGCTTCATGTTCTTCAATTTTCTCTACTACTTCTCTCTCTTCAATTTCTTTAATTCTATTTTCTAACTTTGCTTGTTCCTTATCTGTTAATGGTTCTGTTGGATTATCTGTATTTTTTTCAATTAATTTTCGATAAGTGTCTAATGCTTTACTTAATCCTAAGTTTGGATCTACTTCGTTTTCTAATACTTCTGGTTCTGGTGTAACTAATTGTGGTTCTTCAGTAGGATTGGACAAGTACAAAAATTCTCTTGAATCCTTATATAATCTAATCATTTTAATCTACCAATTGAGTTCATCTTCAGTCTCCAGAAAACAACTGATCCTAGAAATTTCTGGGAAAGTAAAACTGCCTTGTGATCTAAAACGACATTTATCACCACGAACTGTTGGTACTATTATGAGATCTTTACCTTTGGAAGGAAACTCTCATTTGTTAGGTAAGAGTATTGTATATTTTGAAACTAGTGTTGATTCTGGAATTGAAAGAGCAAGATCTGAATTTAAAAAAGGTGATGTTGCATTTTTACCTTCTACTGGGAGTTTTTGTTTTTTTATTGGTAATGTTGAATCTGCAAAAACTATGACTCCTATTGGAAAATTTACTGATGATAATGATGAACTAATGAATGTTAAATCTGGTGATGTTTTGCGTCTCTATGAAGAAACTACTTGATACAAATGATGTCCTGAGTAACCGCCCACTTTTTTTACTGTTCCTTTTGTTGTTGATTCTTTTAAGAATGCATTTGCTGCGGAAATTTTAACCCCTGTTTGTCTAGCAAGGTCTTGAACTGTCACTACTTTGGAGTTTTGAATAATTTTCATGGCTTGTTTTTCATCTAACATTACAGTGATTTCTGCTTTTCTTGGACCTCCTTCACCCTTGTCTTTTTTACCTTTTTTAGAATCCTTAGATCCACTTGGTTTGTTTCCTGCAGCCATAAAAATAGAAAAAAATATTCCTATTATAAACGCATAACAAATTTTATAATTATTTTTATAAAAATTTAAGAATTTTTTGTAAATCTCAAATATAAATACCATCTTGAATAATGTTAGATATGGGAATTGTTTCAAAAGGAGCAAAATGTAATGTTGAGGGATGTGACCAAGATGGTGCTCGTTCACTTAATACTACAAAAGTTGAAAATGCTGGATTAAGAGTAAATTCTAAGGGTAAAAAAACAATTCTTTGTAAAGAACACTATAAAGAATGGAAAAAAGAATCTAAAGATGACAGAGATCTTGAACGCGCTCGATTTAGCAAGTTTTAATTTTTAACTAGTATTGTCTGGATTTTTAAAATAATCTTCACTTAATTTGTTGTAAAGTTTGTCTATTTTTTTATAGATTCTTTTTGGTTCTCTTGACTTTTGATTACTTAGAACGTATAATGCTAAAATTGGAAATGCAATAGTTGCATCAGCATAAACTGTTACTATGCCTTCGTGAGAACTCTGAATTTTGCCCCAACTTTTTCCTTCTTGTAATGTTGCACCTGATAATCCTCCTGTATCTGGACGTGCATCTGTTATCTGTATGATGTATTCTTGACCTCCATCATTTCTTCTTAAAATTTGATCTAATAATGGACCTGTTTGTTGTGCTGTGTTTTTTGGAACTCCGCCTCCTAATTCTAAAATTGCTGATTTTTTGGAATCATATACAATTGCTGCTTGTTCTATTATTTCTCTAACAAAATCTAAGTCAAACTTTTTGTTTTCTAATCTATGTACTGCTAAATTCAATGCCAAAGAGGAATCTTTCATTGTAGAGATGTATACTGGAACATCGTATTCATATGCTGAAGTTATGAAACTTTTTTCTGGATGTTTTGATTTTTCTTTGCTTCTTTTACCTAATAAATTACAAAATTCTGCTGTTGTAAATGATTTATTTTGAAAATCATCTGCAAACATTTTTTGAATAATTTGATCCTCTGCTTCTAAAGTTTCTTCAAATTTAATGAAAACATCTCTAATTCTTACAATTTCATTTTGATATAGTTTCATATCGTCCACATCAAAACTACCTTGTTTTACAGGTAACCCCCATGCAAAATGATCTTCATGATAAACATTGGCACCTGTGGTGACAATCCAATCAACAAATCCTCTTTCAATTAATGTTTTAATTATTCCTCCAAAACCTACTGGTGTCATTGCACCTGATACTGTAAGACAAATTGTAGCATCTTCTTCAATCATTTTTGCGTATAGTTTTGCAGCTTCACCTAATTGTCTTCCATTGAATCCTGAACTTGCAAATACTTCAACTAGATCCTCGATATTCATTTTTGGATCTAATTTTATGTGTGGTATGTCTTTACCGTGAAAATGATGCGGATCCATTTCTACTAAGTTTTTTTAACTGTAAATAATACTTGTGCCAAATATGGCTACTAATCATTGGAAATTTTTAATCAAATATTACTTATCTAGGAATTATTGTTAATACAATATTATGAAAATAATTGATCTTCATGATCCTGAGCGAGTAAGTAAAACTCCTAATGATGTGAAAATTTTACTATCTGATGGTATTTTTATTCAAGACGAATTCAAAATTTCAAGAATAGAATTGAGATTATATCGAGAACATATTGACAAAAAATTGGGTACTTCTGTTCTAATTACTTCGTTTGTTGAAACTGATAAAGGTACAATTGAAATGTTGTATGACGAGGGATTTCTTGGGGATGATGCATTATTTAGAATCTCTACATTCCTCACTACTAATTTGGGATTGTCTGCATTAATTTTAAGATCAGT
>JAOLZN010000035.1 GCA_028343855.1 Candidatus Nitrosopumilus sp.
AAAAACCAATAGTAAGTATTGATGGAAATAATGATTACATATTTTCAGCATCAATAACACATGAAAAAGATTATGCTATTGGAATAGTTATTGCTAAAAAGAATTAGATAAATTTCTTAGCAAATATACTTAAATTTTTTATAAAATTATTAAAAAGTTTATCATAAAAATTAGTACTAATTACTTTAGGTACATCCACTTCATCATTAAACGATTTAATTATTGATTTATCAGCTACAGTTCTAAATTTTTGAAGTTCATTATATTTTTGATTAATATGTTTCCAATTTTTTACAATACTAAAATTAGCTTTAATTTTAGCAGAATACATTCCTTTTTTTAGATAAAAAATTGAAACAAAAAAGTCAACTAAAAATAATGATGGAAGCAATTTGAAAAAAGTACTACGTGAATAATGTGTTAAAAGACAATATTGTCTATTTCTTTCTAAAAGATAAAATTTGAAATTACTCCATTTAAAAGAAAAACCTTCTGGAGGATGATAAACAATTGATTTTGGTGCATAATGTGATGGAATATCAATTAAAGCCCCACGCCAGCATAAATCTAGATCATCATGATATGCAAAAAGAAATGGATCAAATAAATTCAATTTTTTAAAAGTTTTTAATTTTGAAAATAAGCAAGTTCCAGATGCATAACCGATTATTTCATGCTCATTAAATTTGCCTTGATCAAAGTCACCTTTGCTACGAGAGAAACCAAAACCAAATAGATTAATCATATTTCCAGTACTCATAATTATATTATGATCAGTTGTGGTAAGGAATTTAGGCTGATACAAACCATCTCCATATTTTTCATATGCTAAAATTAATTCTGTTATCCAATTTGGATCAACTAGTGTATCAGGATTTAAAATTATTACATAATCTCCTTTTGCTTTTCTAATTCCAATGTTATTTCCTTCACAATAACCAAAATTTTCTTTATTTTCTATTAAACAGATGTTAGGAAATTTTTTAGCACATTCTAAATGACTATTATCTTTAGAATTATTATCAACAATAATTATTTCATAATTTACATAATTTGTTTTTTGAATTGAATCAACACAATCAAGAAGTAAATTTCCAGCATTATAATTTAAAATTATAATAGTAACTAACGGGGTATGAGAATTTTCAATGTTTTTCATTTTAATATTATTCTCAATCATTTCACGTCAATATCTGGGAATGTGTAAAATTTTTGGTTATAGCATTAAATTAACCATTCTACTAAAAGGTAGTACAATAATGGCAAATAATACACAAAAATTAGTTTATGGTTCAAGTATTTTTAGAAAACTTATGAGTAGTTTGAATACAAAATTTCAATTTAGATTACTATCGTTTTATAACGACAAAAAAATTATTGACTTGATTAAAATAGTTAAAAAACAAGTAGATTTTGCATTTTATCCTATTGAAGCATATCATGTTTATTCTATTGCAAAATCTCAATCCAAAATGGATGGAGAAATGGCTGAAGTTGGAGTATTTCAAGGGGGATCTTCTAAAATAATTTGTGAAGTGAAAAATGGAAAAGAATTACATTTGTTTGATACATTTGAAGGTCTACCAAAAGTGTCTGAAAAAGATACACATTTTGGAAAATCATATTGGAAAACAGGAGAATTTAGCAATACAAGTATAGAAAGTGTAATGGATTATCTATCTAGTTATAAAAATAATTTTTTTTATAAAGGAAAATTTCCAGATACATCCGATCCAATTAAAAATAAAAAATTTTCATTTGTTCATTTAGATGTAGATTTATTTCAAAGTACAATTGATTGTTTAGAATTTTTTTATCCTAGAATGATTAATGGTGGGGTAATTCTAACGCATGATTATCATACAGATGGAGTGAAACAGGCATTTAATGAATTTTGTAAAGATAAAAAAATTCCTCAAATACAATTACTTGGATCACAATGTACAATTACAAAAATTGAATAAATAACTAAAGAATAAGTTTAGTTCCTTCACCTAAAAGAAAAGTTTTCTCCACATTAACTGGATCAGATATTATTGATGCATTATATGATATTATACTATTTTTAATTTTTATATCCCCACTAATTTTACAATCGGACATTATAATTGAATCTTGTAAATTACAATTAGTCAGTATTGAATTATCTCCTATACTTGTATGTGGGCCTATTGTGACACCATCAATAATACAATTTTTACCAATTATTATAGGTCCATTCAATGTTGAATGATTTTTAATTATACTATTTTCACCTATCATAATATTTCCTTCAATCTTATTTGTTCCATCATTCTCACCATCAAAATAGGAAGAGAGGTTTTCTAAAATAATACCATTGGCATGAATTATGTCATCAGGAGTTCCAGTATCTTTCCAATAATCAGTAATCATATTGTATGTGATTTTATGATCTTCATTCAGTAGCATATCTAAAGCATCAGTAATTTCTAATTCATTTCGTTTTGATGGTTTTAGTCTTTTAATGATATCAAAAATTATAGGAGTTAGAAAATAAATTCCTGTTACTGCTAAATTTGTTGGTGGATTTTGAGGTTTTTCCATAATTTTTTTAATTTGTCCATCATGAATATCTGCAATTCCAAATCTACTAGGATTATCTACTTCACACAAAAGAATAGATGCTCCAGCATTAGATTTTTCAAAATCTATACCAAAATCTTTAATAGATTTTTGAATAATATTATCTCCTAAAAATACCAAAAATTTTTCATTACCTATAAAATCTTCACATAGACTAATTGCATGAGAAATTCCACGAGGAAAATCTTGATGAATGTATGTTATATGAACATCAAATTTTGTGCCATCGCCATAGTAATCTTTTACTTTTTGTGCACCTATCCCACCAATGATAATTGCAATTTCCTTTATCCCAGTTTCTTTCATAGATTCTATACAATATTCTGACATTGGTCTATTTGCTATAGGAAGAAGTTGTTTAGGACCAGTATGTGTTAAAGGGCGTAATCTTGTACCGTGACCAGCATGAAGTAAAATTCCTTTCATAATGTAAAGAACAAGATCTCTCTTAATAAAATAATTCTATTTTTTCCATGGTGTATGCTCAAAAATGCCTTCGGATAAATTTTCCCACCATTTAGAATTATTCAAATACCAATTTACAGTATTTTCTATTCCTGATTCAAAATTAGTTTTAGATTTCCAACCCAATTCATTTTGTAATTTATTAGAATTCATACTATATCTAAAGTCATGACCAGGTCTATCATCTACAAATTCAATTAAATCTTCAGATTTACCCATTATCGAAAGAATTTTTTTAATAATTGTTAGATTATCAATTTCATTTCCAGATGAAATGTTATAAGATTCTCCAGATTTTCCGTGATGTAAGCAGGATAAAATTGCATCACAGTGATCAGTAACATAAAGCCAATCTCGTAAATTTTTACCAGTACCATATACAGGGATTTTTTTATTATTTTTTGCTAAAAGTATTGTTTTAGGAATTAATTTTTCAGGGAATTGTCTAGGACCATAATTATTAGTACATCTAGTAATTACAGTATTACAATCATATGTAATATGATATGAATTTACTAACATTTCTGCACACGCTTTAGTTGCGGCGTATGGACTAGAAGGATTATATTGAAAAATCTCTGATGCTGATTCTTTCTCAAGACTACCAAATACTTCATCAGTTGAAATTTGAAGAAATTTTTTTTGATGCTTTTTAATTGATTCTAAAAGAGTAAAAACTCCATCTATATTTGATTTTAAAAATGGTTTAGCATTAGCTATACTTCTATCTACAAAAGATTCTGCTGCAAAATTAATTACGGTATCACATTTAGATACTAAATTATCAATAATTGTTGAATCATTGATATCACCTTTAACAAATTCATAATTATTATAATTTGAAAGTTGATCTAAACTTAATTTATTAGAACCATAAAATCCGGCATCAAGATTGATAATTTCAAATTTTGGGAAATTTTTTAATGTATTTAAAATAAAATTACTTCCAATGAATCCATCTCCACCAGTTACTAAAAGTTTCATAATTTATTAGAAAATTATATTCTTAAAAGGATATGGAACTTACGAAGGAAAAAGTAATCAAACTTTTATTGCTCAAATAGAGTATTTTTACAGATGGAAAAAGAAGATTTTTCAGTATTTCAATTAGAAAATCATGAGACTAAAGATGTTTTAGATTTACATGTCAATGGAGAATTAACGGTAATCTGGAGAAATTGGGACAAAATAATTAACAATCCAGAGATGATTTATCTAAATTCAGTTAATCCAGGTGAAATTAAAGGTCCTCACAGGCATAAAAAAAGAACAAGTTACTTTTTTTGTATTCAGGGTGAAATGATCATTGTTATTCAGGACAAGAATGGAAAATATCATGAAATTGAGGCTAATTCAGGAAGTTCAAAATTAGTTTCAGTTTCAAATGAAATAGGTGCGGCAATAATTAATCCATCAAATAATATTTCAAAAATATTAGTTATGGCAGATATTGCATGGAAACCAGATGATAATGAGATGGAAAATATAAAATTTGAGGGTTATAATTTAAA
>JAOLZN010000036.1 GCA_028343855.1 Candidatus Nitrosopumilus sp.
TAATTTTGGTATATATACATCACCAATTCTGTAATCAGCTAGAAATTTGTTTGGTTGTGAATTAATTACTTTTTCTTTATATCCAGAATCATATACTTTGACTTTTTCTGTTGTTTCTAAATCATTAAAAACAATCATTTTTTTAGAACCGCCTATCAATGTATTTCTAATTTTTACTGGAGATATCCATGAGGATGTAAAATGTGCCATTTTGTTTGAATTAAAATGTAAAGTTAGATATGCTATATCTGCTAACCCACTTTTAGTGTGAGATTTTCCAATAGCTTGAACAAATTTAGGAAATTCTTGTAAAAGATATAGACAAATGGATATATCATGAGTTGCTAGATCCCATAAAACATTTACATCAGGTTGAAATTTTCCTAAATTAATACGTGTAGAATCTAAATATTGTATTTCACCAATAGAATTTGAATTAATTATTTTGGATATTTTTTGAATTGCTGGAGTGTATAGATAAGTATTATCAACAATTAAAACACGATTAACTTTGTTTGCAAGTTCAATTAATTTTTTTGAAGAGTTGAAAGAATTAGTAAGTGGTTTTTCCACTAAAACATGTTTTTTAGCTTGTAATGATTTTTTGACAAGTTCAAAATGTGTTTTTACTGGTGTTGCTATAGCAATACAATCAATAGAATTATCATTTAATATTTTTTGAAAATCTTTTGAAGTTTTAATTGATGGGTAATCACGTTTAACAGCATTCAATCTAGATTGTTCAAAATCTACAACATCAGTTATTTCACAATCAGGATTTTTCCAAAAATTCCTAACCAAATTTGGACCCCAATATCCATATCCGATAACTGCAATTTTTAATTTAGATTTCATAATAATTGTGAATTTTAGTAATAATTAAATTAATCAAAAAAATCTAGTATACAAAATTTATTAATAATATAACAGTAGGATTATTAGTAGAATTATTAAAAAATTTAATATGAAACTAATTCATGGGAGTAGAAATGTACATTTTAGGAATTAGTGGTGGAGTTAAGTTAGGATATCAAGATATAGGTGCAGCACTAGTACATAACGGAAAATTAGTTGCTTCTGTAGAAGATGAGAGATTAAATCGAATTAAGCATTCACCAAGTCAATTATCTCAATTATCAATTAGATCTGTTTTAGATTCTGAAAAAATTTCTATAAAAGATATTGATGTTATAGCATCACATGGAATAACATGGGGTGAAACATTTCATAAAATTTTAGAAGGATTTTTTGTAGGAGAATTTGGATATTGTCCACCAATTGAACTAGTTCATCATCATGATTCACATGCTGCAAGTGCATTTTATGCATCAGGTTTTGATGAAGCAATGATTCTAACAATGGATGGGTCAGGAGATGGAGTTTCAATGGAATGGGCAATTGGAAAAGGGCAAGAAATGAATGTTGTTAAAAGAATTGATAGACCAAATAGTTTAGGAATATTTTACTCAATGATAACACAATATTGTGGATTTAGTAGAGATAGAGATGAGTACAAATTAATGGGATTATCATCATATGGCGATAAAACAAAATATGATTTTACTGATATTATTAAATTTGAAAATGGAGAATTAATTTTGAATACAGAATATATTAAAGAAATTAAACCCAAAAGTCCACAACCAAGTAGACAGGAAATGCTTTTTTCGGAAAAACTTATTGAAAAATTTGGTCAAAAAAGATTTTACAATGAAGAATTCACTAATCATTTTAAAGATATGGCTGCATCAGCACAGTCACATCTAGAGAATATAATAATAAAAATAATAAATCATCTTCACAAAAAAACAGGTTTAAAAAAACTTTGTTTAGCTGGAGGTGTTGCTTTAAACTGTGCAGCAAATCTTAAAATTATGAATTTAGATTATTTAGATGACATATACGTTCAACCTGCATCAAATGATGAAGGGGTAGCAATTGGAGCTGCCTATTTACTAGCAAGAAAAAATAAAATAAAAATAGAGCCTATGAATTCTGTATATTTAGGTCCTAGTTATACAAATGAAGAAATAAAAAAAATTCTAGATATTATCAATGTAAAGTATTCTTTTGAAGATAATCCGGCCTTATATGCAGCAAAAAAAATTGCAGACAACAAAGTAGTAGGATGGTTTCAAGGTAAAATGGAAATTGGTCCAAGGGCATTAGGTAATAGAAGCATTCTTGCAAATGCTTCAAATCCAGATATGAGAGATTTAGTTAATCAAAAAATTAAATTCCGTGATAGCTTTAGACCATTTTGTCCATCTGTATTAGAAGAAGATTCAAAACAATTCTTTAAAGGTAAAAAACAAATTTCACCCCATATGACAATTAATTATGATGTTGAGAAATCAGCAATTGAAAGAATATCCTCAGTTGTTCATGTAGATGAAACTGCAAGAATTCAAACTGTAAATAAAAATCAGAATAAATTATATTATGAATTATTATCAAATCTTAAAGAAATAATTGGGGTTGGAGTTTGTTTAAACACAAGTTTTAATATTAACAATGAGCCCATTGTAAATACACCAAGAGAAGCTATAGCTACATTTTTTGGTTCTGGTATGGATTGTTTAGTAATAGGAAATTATATTTTAGAAAAATAATAAAAATTATGGAAACACATATTGGTAAAAATTTGGGAAAAATTATTCAAAAAGAAATTTTATCTGCTAAAGAATCATTATTAATTTCTAGTCCAGGAATTTCTTTTTTTATTGGAAAGAAAATTTTTGAAAAAGCTCAAAATGGCATTAAAACTAAAATAATTACTAGTGAGGATGGAGGTTCAGATTCTCAAGAAACTAACAAAATGGCATTAAAATTGTTAAATGATAACAAAATTCAACAATTTTTAGATTATAAAATTATTAACTCAGATATAATAGAATTAATTCATCCAAAAATCTACATTGTTGATAACAAATGTGCAATTGTAGGTTCTGCAAATTTAACTAAAAATAGTTTTTACAATTATGTAGAATTCATTCAAATTTTTAATAATAAAAAAGATATAGAAATAATTAAAAATGATTATAACAAATTATGGAAATTATTTTAATAATAATCTTTAATCATTCCAATCATATCGTTCATCAATAAGATCGAATAGTTTTTCGTTATACTCATAAAAGTAATCAAATAATTTTTTATGAATTGTATTAGACATAGGAGGATATTTTCCAACATTCATTTTTTCAAGATTTGGAATATTTTGATGATTCAAATTTAGAAATGAAAAAATTATATTTAATGTATTCTGTGTATTTTTAGATAAACTTTCTGAAGAAACAGTCAATATATTTTTCCTATTAAAAATTTTAAACCAATGTTCTAATTGTTCTGCATAAAAACTACGAGCTAAAAAAGAATTTTGAACTACATTATTAAAATAATTTTTATCTCTATCTAGTGAAGAAGATTTTTTTAGAATATCTATATCTTGATCAACAATTTCATCAAATGATTTAGATATTGTATTATCTCTTAGTGCTAAATGATAATGAGAATATGTTCGGTCTATAGGATTTCTTAACACTGCAATAATTTTTACGTTTTTAACAATATCTTGAATTCTTTCAGTAATCCATGGTTTTCGTATATACCAAGGTGTAACTTCAAATGTTAAAAAATTACCATATTTTGCAATAATTTTTTTCTTATGGAATGTTGTTGGAAACATAGAACGATACCAGTTTATACCAAGATGGAAATTATCATCAAAGTATCCAATTTCATCATATGCTGATTTTGTAATACAATTATGTTGTCCAAGATATTCATACAGTGAAGTTGTACCACCACGACCTACACCAATTACAAGAAAATTAGGTAAGACTCTAAATGGTGCAGAAATTCCAGAATATTTTCTTTCAAGTAAATTATATCGAATTAATCTATAACAATTTCTTATTTTTGACAACTTGTATAATTTGTATAATTTTTTATCGTGTTAATATATTACTATTATAAGTATCATTTTTTAAAAAGATATAAAACAATAAAAGAAAAATTTTCACGTATGAATACATATTTAGAAATTGGAGTAGGAAAATATATTGAAAAAAAATTTCTTACTGCAAAAAATGAAATATTGATTTCAACACCAAGTATTTCAACATCATTATCAAAAAAATTAATAAAATATTTAGAAAAAGGAATTAAAATTAAAATAATTTTGAGTGAATCTACAAATGAATCAACTAGAAAGGCAATTACTACTTTATTAGACTATTCTAAAAATAATAATAAATTAGAAATAAAAGTTATTGACTTTTACCAAGTAGCATTAATACATGCTAAAATTTACA
>JAOLZN010000037.1 GCA_028343855.1 Candidatus Nitrosopumilus sp.
TATCAAAAATGATATCTTTGATGAATTAATCATAACTTTGTCCCCTTATTTAATTGGAGGAAATAATGCTATTTCTTTAGTTGAAGGAAAGGGATTTGCCAAAATAGTTAATTCACCTAATTTGAAATTAAAATCTGTAAAGAGGCTCAAAAATCATCTTATAATCAATTACATCAAAGTGTAAGTTCTTATACTTTATCTCAAATGAAATTACAAGAAATTGGCAATAAAAAAGAAAACTACAACAAAAAAGAAAGCTGCAACAAAAAAGAAAGTTGCACCTAAAAGAAAGGCTGCAACAAAAAAGAAAGTTGCACCTAAAAGAAAGGCTACAACAAAATCAAAAACAAAGAAACCAGCATTTGGAGGATACGCCATTAATTTTGCAGGTCGTCAAGAGACTGTAGAAAAAGTATTTGGTAAAAAACCAATCGCTCCTAGTGAGATGACCAAAAAGATCTGGGCATTTGTTAAAGCAAACAGCCTATCTAATCGTTAAACCCGTTAGCGTATACTCGTTAACACATTTCTATCTTTTAATTATTTTTATTAAAAAGATATAGATATTGGATTTTATTTTTCGTACTTATGTCTACAACATCATTACGACGTGACCATGAATTAATTGAAAAAGTAATCAAGGCAATGCAATCTACAATTGAATTATTAAATAACAATACAAAAATTCCTGAATCAATCTTACTTCCTGTAATAGATTTTTCAAAAAATTTTACTGATGTTTGTCATCATACTAAAGAGGAGAAATCATTATTCCCAGCTTTAGAACAAGCTGGAATGCCTACTAAGATGGGACCTATTGCTATGATGTTAATTGATCATCAGCGATCACGAGAAATTGGAAATGAAATGGAAAATTCTGCAAAGGAATATCTTTCATCTGGTAATTCTGAAAAATTAATTTCTGATATGCAACTTTACGTGGATCATATTACCGAACATTTATGGAAAGAAAATAATAAATTATTCATGATGGCTGAAGCAAGATTACAACATGTTTCTAAAAAAGTGGATGAAGAACTTTCTGGAATTGAAAAGTCCCAATTAGATGAATTGGGAAAATCTAGAAAACATTATGAGGAATTAGCTGAAAATCTTACTCGTGATGTATCTAATCAAGGAAATTAATTTTGGCCACTTCAATATTTGGTGAAGTAATACGAGTTAGAAAATTCACTAATGGTGATATTGAAATTGATTTTCATCATGAAGAACAAATAACTGAATATAGGTACTCTGCCGATCCTAGCCGATTAGGCAATTTTACTAAAGAATTAGCAGAAACATTGGCTTCAACTTTAGATACGACAATTTGTGTTGAAATCTTTTTCCAAGATGATGGAATCCCAAGTCATTTAGAATTAGAACAATGTGATGATGAAGAGGATGATGAAGAGGATGATGAAGAGGATGATGAAGAGGATGATGAAGATGATGATGAAGAAAGAATCAATGAATAACTAAATTATTTTTGTTTAATTTTTATTTTAATATAATTATTTTTTAAATAATCAAAAAGTTTGTTGCATATCTTTTTTAATTTCATCAATTTTCTTTGAATATGCTTTTCTTGACTTTTCATTCTTTTTGATATTTAATACATTTTGACATGATGGACATTTGAACATACCATCAAGTGCTTCCTCAAATGTAACTCTTGGACAATCTTCATTACCACAATGATAAAAGTCTGAAGCATTTTCATAATCAAATCTTTGTTGTAATCTTTCTTCAATTTTCTTTTTTTGATTTTCAATGAAATGCTCTACTTCCTCTCTTCTAGTTCTCCATCTATAGACAAACCATCCTTTTCTTTCATCCTTAACTCTAATACCTGTAATCAAAGATTTTCCAAAAAGATCATAGAGTACTTTTCTTACCATGTTGATTCTTAGACCTGTTGAACTAGCAATTTCCTCATCAGTTGCATCTTCTGCTTTTAATAGAGATCTAGCAACTTTGAGATATTCATCGCCACCAATCATTGATGCAATTCTAACAAAAGGATCTTCGTATTTGTCTACCAACTCTAATCAGTCCTTAGTTTCTACTATTAATCCCTTGTCTCATTAACTTCGACATTTTTACCATTTTTTGTGGGTATGATCTTCCTTTTAGCATCAGGAAAGACTTTTTCAAATTGTTCTCCATTTTGAATTCTATCCAATAATATGGCTAATGCGCTAATTTCTGAATGAGGCTGGCTTCCTACACCCACATTATAATCTGATAATTCATAAATTTCTCTGGGAACTTTCTCTGCTCCTACAACAACTAGCATTTTTTCTTCTGTACGTAATTGGAGTTGAATATCATTAATTTTTTCACCATACATTGAGAGATGAATTATTTTAAAACCATCTTCTTTTTTATTTTTTATAACTGATTTCCAATTATCAATAAATTCAACAATAAAATTTCCGCCCCATGTATTGTTAATTTTTTCTAATGTATCTTTAATTTCTGGATTAACCTCTGTCATGAATATTTTTTCTGCCCCAAAGGCTCTTGATACTAACGCCACATGAGTAGTAACTCTGTCATCTCTTACAACACGTTGTCCTATTCTAACAACTTCAATTACCAAATGTATCTACATCTCCTTTCATTTCATTTTTTTTATATTTATATGGATTTTGCTTTATAATGATATTTTGAATTAATTCTTTTAACTCTTTTATATTTTCACCTGTTTTTGATGATACTAGTATTACTTTTTCATTTCCAATTAAATTTAATAATTCTGTTTTGTAATTGATTTGATCTTGTTTAATTAGATCTAATTTATTTAATGCAAAAATTATTTTTTCTTTTTTAACTCCTAACTCATCTAATGTTCTCATACAACTAGCAAATTTCTTCTTCAATTCTAATTGTGAATCGCTAATATCAATTACTAGAATAATTATGTCTGAATAAGTTAATTCTTCTAATGTAGATTTGAATGCGTCTATCATATATGCCGGTAATTTACTAATGAATCCAACTGTATCTGCAATTAAAGCTGGCTCTTGATTAATTGTAATCCTTCTTGTAGTGGTTGATAATGTTGTAAACAATTCTTTACTTTGGGTTCTTGTTTCACCTGTAGTTTTATTAAATAATGTTGTTTTTCCTGCAGACGTATAACCGGCTAATGAAATTGTTGTAAATCCCATTCTCTTTCTTCCTTGTCTATGAAGTTCTCTTTGTTTTCCTGCTTTTAGTAATTTCTTTTTTACTGTCTGCATTCTATGTTTGATATCATTATAGTAGACATCAACTTCAAATTTTCCTATTCCCATAAATCCTGGTTGTTCGCCCATATTGGCCAAGCGAACTTTTTCTTTTGCTCTAACCATTTCATATCTTAATTGTGCTAATTTTACTTGTAATTTGGATTCTGCACTAGATGCCCTACTTTCAAAAATTTCAAGAATTAATCCTTCTCTATCTAAAACTTCTCTTTGTAATTCTGTCGCTAAATTATAATTTTGACTAGGTTTTAAAATTTCATCATATACTATTACATCTGGTCTTATTTTATCCGCAATTTCTTGTAGCTTTTCTAGTACTCCTCCACTAATTCCATACTTTGGTTTTTGTAAATAATTTTCTTGAATAATGTGAACTACTTCATATCCTGCAGCTTCGCATAATCCCTTTGCTTCATTTATCGCATCCTCCTTGTCATATGTAATTAAAATTGCTTTGTCCATTTTGATATTTTATACCGTTTTTTTCAATGTTTTTTCTATATTCATATTTAACACAATTTCTGCAATATCACTTGCATATTCAGAAATTCTTCTTATATTTTCAGTTAGTCTTCTAACTCTGTATATCTCCTCATCATCTTTTAACGATTTTGATGCATCTCTAATTTTCTTTTCATATTTGCTGATTTCCTCCACTTTTTTGATGGTTTTTTCAGCCCCATAATAGTCCTCTTTGAATAAGGCTAAACATGATTCATCTAATGCAGTCAATGAAAAGTCATTCATTTCTTTTAGTTTATCTAAAATTTCTTTTTTTATTGTTTTTTTAAATTCTAAAAGATCTTTTGCAATTAAGGCTGCATGGTCTCCTGTTCTTTCAATATTTTTTACAACTAATCTATACCCTAAACAATTTCTGGCATTACTGAATCCCATTTCTTTTAAAACATGTTCATTCTGTATTGCAATTTTTAATTGTCGAATAATATAAAATCCAAATCTATCTAC
>JAOLZN010000038.1 GCA_028343855.1 Candidatus Nitrosopumilus sp.
CTAATCTTCATAGCAATTCCAAACGATATGATCATACCTGTTATTGAAAGTATTGTTAATGAATTGGTATCTGTTGTGGATGGTGTTTCTGAGATTAAAGGAATGAATATTGAAAATGTAAACATTATACCACTAAGGTAACTAATGTTTTTTAGAATTGGTAATTTACATGGAATTGGCATGATCAAATATTTTTAGATAAATTATTTAGTGTTTGGCAATTTTGTAATCAAATACTTTGTAGTTTTAGTAATAGATAGGCTATGATTTGTTTTTTTTGAATTCAAAAATGTGATACGTCAACTATCTGACTTTTTTTTAAAACCTTCTACATCTATGTTTTCTATATGCTTCTATATTCTAGATATTTAGAATAATTCTTTATTATATCTCAATGTATTTTATGGAGAAAATGATCTTCGGGGTATAATACAACTTAAAATATTTAATTCTTAATGACTTGGAAAACTTCGTTACTGATTTTATTTGCAACAGTAATGGTTGCTTTCGTACCTCTATCTGCATACGCTACAGTTGAAGATGGTAATTTGAAAAAAATTACTTCTGATGGGCAATATGAAATTGGTATGACTTGGCAACCTGCAGGTCCTATAGAGCCTGGAATTGATTACCTCTTTAATTTTGAGGTACGTGAAGGAATGACTCAGAAAAATATTGATGATGCATCATTTGACTTTAAAGTCGTAAAAGATGGAATAGTTACTGATAGTACATCCACAAATTCTGGATCAATTACACAAACAATCAATTTTGAAAAGCCTGGACTAGTTAATCTAATGTTGACTGATGTCAATTCATCACCTCAACAAGTTGAATTCACTATGCCCGTAGGAACTGAAACAAAGACAAAAGATGGAATAACTTATGCTAAAAGAACAATGAATGCAGAACCTCAAATTTTCTTTTGTGGTAGTGCTAAAGATCTAAAGACTTGCTTGAAAAAAGAGATTAAAGGTGATGTTGGTTGGTTTGGCAAAGTAACTGTTATGATTTATGCTCCTGGATGGAATGAAGATTCTGATAAGAGAGATTCAATAGGACACCTAGCTGAATCTGCACTTACAATTACTTCTCGTTCTGGTGCTGGCAATTTTGAATTAGGTATCTGTAATGATCAAGCAACTGGTGGTGATTCTAAAGGTCTGATTGAAACTTCACCTGATTCTGGCGTCTTTTACGGACGTCTAAAACTTAGTGGAATGGACCATGATATCAACAATGATGGTACTAAAGAAACTGCACTAGGTGGAACCAGTTGTAAGAATTCTCCATTTGATGAATATGCAAAAATTGAAACTGGTAGAGATGGTGCAGTTACCGTTAACTGGGAATATAATCCAGAAGATGATAGCACTGTAACAAAATCTATGACTTATGAGTGGTCTGTAGCTAAAATTGCATTCGTAGAGGAATCATATGCTATTGGCGATAAGGTTGAATTCAAATTCAATGATAAGGACTTAGGTGGTTCTATGGGTAAGGATAAAGTTGATTTAGACTTTAGAGTTTGGTCTGATAGTGATCAGTCCGGTATAACTGTCAACATTACCCAGGATAAGAACTACAAAATGAAAAAGCCATTTCACTTTTTGTTGATAGACCATGATAATTCTCGTGGTGATCGTTTGTATGCTCAAGAAGGTGATAACATCTATGTTGAATATACCGACACAACTTTACCTAGAGAAGGACCTAATGGTGAGTCTTGGTCAAAAGCAGATCATATAGAAATCGTTGCAACAACATCTGTTACATCTGGATACCCATATGTGACAATCCGTTGATAATGTCTGTCTTAAAATCAGTAATGCAAAAACAACAAATAGAAAAACCCATTTGATTCTTCTACTTTGATCGGTAGATAATCTTTTTTCTTCTTTTTATAAATAAAATTATTATATTCTTTCGGAATTAATTTATATTTTTTAAATCTCATTATGAGTAATGAAAACTGAAAAAGAAATTGAGGAATTTAGAAAAGATATTGAACAACGATTGATTGATGTTTCAAAATTACCTGACCCTGACGCTGCTATGAAATATTATCAGGGCGCACTTAGAACACTTGAATGGGTAACCACTGGTCAAGATATTTGAGCACTATTTTTGAGTAATTCTAAGTGCAATGCCAATAATCATGAAGATGATCATAAAGTAGGACGTCATTACTGTCCATTGTGTGATTGTTTCAGACTCTAAATCATTAATTAACAAAATAGAAAAAATTAGTGCAAAAATGCCTCCAATTACTAACATTACATTTCTAATGATGCCTTTTTTGTTTAGAAATACCACAATTTGATTGAAAAATTAAATTATTTATTCCAATGCATTTTCTAATTTACGCCACTACGTCTTTTGATTTCTGGTGTTTTTTCTGTAGTAACATCATTTTGGAAATTTTCAAGTTTTGATTTATTTTCTTTTATTTCCTCTTCTGTCCATTCTCGAACAAATTCATCTTTAATATCCACAAAATTTTTACATTTTTCACAAAGCCATAATGCATCTCTTTGATCTGGAAATGCAATGGGGAATCTTCTTCCGTTACATTCTTTACATAATAGTGGCATAACTTTCTCTATTTTTACTTCTATTTGTATCACGTTATGTAATATTGAATTATGATGTAATTCACAAACTTAATCAATTGAATAATTATTTAGAAAACATGGCTAACGCGTGGAGTAAATACACTGATTCTGTATTTTCTGGGAAAAGCATGATTCTTCTTGTAGTTGGTGGATTGATAGCTGGTTCAATTTTAGCCCTTTTGAAATAATTTTTTTATTTACATTTACGTTGTTATGATAAGTAAAGCTGCACCTGCTATTATTGCAATAATTCCCAATATGAGGCCTTTTGAAATCATGATAAATTTTTAATTTTTAATTATCTAAACCTATCTTGTGCTTTTTCATATGCAACTTGTTTATTTTCATGCCTAGATATTGTTAATTGATTATTGATCTATTGATAGTACTCTTTGTACAGAAAGCATAAAATTCCTAAATTCTAACTTTTCTTTGTACATTGATTGAATATATTGAAAAAAAATTCATACAAAAAGATTCTGTTGAAAAACGAGATTACCAAATTAATCTCGCCAGTCAGGCAATTAGTGAAAACTGTATTGTTGTTTTACCTACTGGTCTTGGAAAAACAACTATTGCATTACATGTGATCTCAGAATATTTGTTAAAAGAATCTGGAACAATTTTATTTTTGGCACCGACAAGAGTTTTAGTTAATCAACATTTTGATTTTTTACAAAAAAATTTAACATTTGATGACATTGTATTGATTACTGGTGAAGATTCTGTTGAAAAACGAAAGACTCTTTGGAACAGTCGAATAATCTGTGCAACTCCTGAAGTAGCTAGAAATGATATGAATCATAATGTTGTAAAACCCCAACAATTCAATTTGGTAATATTTGATGAAGTTCATCGAACTACTGGTGATTATGCCTATTCCAGTATAGCTGAACATTTTGAAAATTCATCAACTCGTATTTTGGGAATGACTGCTACTTTACCTAGTGAGCAAGAAAAAGCAACTGAAATTTTAACACGATTACAAATATCAGTTGTTGCTGAAAGAAATGAATCTAGTCCTGATGTGAAACCCTATATTCAAGAAACTAACACTGAGTGGATTAATGTTGAACTTCCTCCGGAATTACAATCCATTCAAAAATTACTAAAATCTGCATTGAATGAACGCTATGATCTACTTCAAAAAAATGGCTTGCCTTTGAATAATCAGCAATCTCTTTCATCCTTACTTCGATTAAGGCCATTTGTTTTATCTAAAAGTCGGAAATCTGCAAAACCTTTGTTTTCAGGAATTAGGATTCACTACGCTCTAAATATTCTTGAAGCTCATGGTATTACCCCATTTTTACAATTTTGTAAA
>JAOLZN010000039.1 GCA_028343855.1 Candidatus Nitrosopumilus sp.
AACTAAAAAAGAATTAGAAGAACAAAAAAGAATTGCTGAAAGAACAGTTGAAGATGAATTAGAGGAACAATTAACTGAAGCAGAAATTGAAAATTTCCAAATTGAAAAAGTTGACATGGAAAGACTCACAAATAAAATATGTGACATTTTAGCTGAAAAAGAATCTGATGGTATGTTGCAAAGTGAATTATGGAAAAAACTAAAACTTTCAGGACGAGATGGTTCTAGATTATCTCTAAAACTTGAAAGAATGGGAACTATTACTCGAGAAAAACTTCTTGAGAATGATCGTTGGACTTACAAATTGATTTTAAAGAAAACTCCTATCAGTACTCAATCCATCGAAAATTCTCCTTGTTTGGTTTGCACCGTTGAACAAAAATGTTCTCTAGATGGTGAAATAAGTCCTAAAACCTGCCAGTTAATTGAAGATTGGGTAATTGCTGAATACAAAAAACCTTCGAAGGCCAAATGAAATTAGCAGATGCACGTAAAGATCATTATCGTAGATTAGCTCATGAACAAGGTTTTAGAGCAAGATCTGCTTTTAAATTAAAAGAATTAAACAAATCTTATCGAATAATTGGCCCTGGATTTTATGTACTAGACCTTGGATGTGCTCCTGGAGGTTGGACTCAAGTTGCTGTTAAACTAGTTGGAAATCAAGGAAAAGTCATGGGTGTTGATTTATCTTATGTTGAGGAAATTCCTGGTGCTCATATTGTTAGAGATGATATTGAAAATGAAGCTTTAGCTGATGATGTTTTATCCTATTTTGGGCGTAAAGTTGGTGCCGTAGTATGTGATCTTTCGCCTCAGGTAACTGGAAATTGGTCAGTTGACCATGCTAGACAAATTTCTCTAAATTATGATTGTACAAAACTTATGGATAAGGTTTTAGCTCATCATGGCAATGCTGTGTTCAAAGTATTTGATGGTGAATATTCTATAGAATTTAGGGATTATGTAAAGAAAAAATTTGCTAGGATTAATCTTACAAAACCTGATGCTAGTAGAAAACAAAGTAGTGAACTCTATTGTGTTTGTATGGGTTTCACTGGATAAATTAAAAATTTTTAATTATTTCATTTATGTTTGCATTAGTTCTAAATCCTGTGGGATTAAATGATGTTGTGGTTGATGTAAATCCACTTTCTTTTAAATTTGAAATTATTTTTTCTAATTTTGGTGGTGATGATTTTATTTTTTTAGCAATTTCATCTAAAGTAAAATAAATTGCAGGCATCTCTGCTTCATCTAAACATTTTTGAAGAGTTTTTTCACAAGATTTGTTTATTTCTAATTTTGGAATTTCATTAATCATATCTTTAACATATTCTTTATCAAATATTTTTCCAATCCATAGTGGTCCTGCAATACTTATTTTTGATTTACATAAATCACATTCTTGTTGCTGTTCTAATGATGTCTTTCTATGTCCACAACTTTTACAATGTAAAATATATCCTAAATTTTCTTCTTGATCTGTTCGATTTAAAATTTTAACATATGTTCTGTAATAATGCATTTCACTTTCCACAAACATTGGAATCATTTTCACTCCTAATCTGGCGGCAACTGATCTAAGACTTCCTAAAATTAATCTAATTGCCATTTCATTTCCGTATTCCACTCTTACTGGAATTCCACCATATTTTCTCCTACATGCACCTTGAAATAGCCCATTTAGAACTTGTAGATCTGTTGCTGCTGTGGATAAGATTCCACCATGCATAGTAGCCCTAATTCCACAGTCAAAAAATGCTGCAGGTGAGCCAAACGGGTCAATGTCTACCAATGAGCCTCGATTTCCTTTTCTAGAATGATTATTTAGGAATACGCATGCTTCTTTTTCAGAAAATTCAATATTTTTTAAATTATTTAGAATAGCAGAACTTTCTGCAATTTTTAGTGCAGTTGGATTTAGATCATTGATTAAAATTTTTTCAATTTTTAATTCATTTGCAACACGTAATCCTCTTGCACCTACTCCTGATAATGCTTCTAAGAAAATTTTTGGACCCTCAAATTTTTTTAAAAATGCAGAATATGCAATTATTGAAAAATCTCTATTTGTTCTTGCTTTTGGATTAAAAAATGCTGGTTTAATTGGTGGAGCCTTATCTGTTAATGATTTTTTTGGAACTATTAATTTTGTATTTCCTTCAATGATCTCTTGAAATAATTCATTTGGATCTTCCATTTCTTTTTCTAATTCCTCATAACGTATAACGGTTTAATACTTGTATTTCAAGACAAGATTTGTGCAAATTTGTGGAATTGATGATGCTGGACGTGGTTCCATGTTGGGACCTTTAGTTATTGCTGGTATTTCTTTAGAAAAAAAAAATTTAAGAAAATTAACTTCACTTGGTGTAAAAGACTCAAAAAAACTCTCTTCAAAATCTCGTAAAATTCTTTATAAAAAAATAATTGAAATTGTTGATGATTACTATATTGCAAAAATTCCTCCACGTTCTATTGATGCTAGTGTTAGGAAACATCTTCTAAATAATTTAGAGGCAAAGTATATGGCAAAAGTTGTTTCAAAATTAGATGCTGATACTTCATATGTTGATTCTTGTGATGTTAAGCCTCTTAGATTTGGTAAGGAAATTTCTCGACTTTCAAATGGTCATAAAATTAAATCCTATCATCATGCTGATAGTAGATTTGTAGTAGTTTCAGCAGCATCAATTCTTGCGAAAGTAAGTAGGGATGATTCCATTGAACGATTAAAAAAAATTCATAATCTTGGAAGTGGTTATCCTTCTGATTCTACTACTGTTAAATTTGTGACTAAATTTTACAAAAAAAATCATGTTATGCCTGTTTTTGTACGGAAAAGTTGGAAACCTGTTCTAAAAATAATGGGTAAAAATTAGTTTTTATATTTTGCAATAACCATCGCATGATCTTTATCATATGGGTGTAAATCTATTGATTCTAAAATTTCAAATTTTTCTCTTAGTTTATCTATTTCTTCTTCAACAATTCTTTTTGGTGCTTTTGTAACGTCTATACTTCTAGTTTTAATTACTAAAAAGAAAAATCCATCTTTTTTTAGAAACATATCGCAATTATCTATTGCAATTTGTGTTTGATCTGGTTGTGCTATGTCCACATATACTACATCAACTTTTCCAAATACTGAAAAATATTCTTTAGGTTTTCTTGCATCTTGTAGAATTGGCATGATGTTTGCTCTATGTGTTGCTACTCTATCTAAAAAATCTCTTGCAACTCTACTTGCATGTTCTACAGCAAAAACTAATCCACTTGGACCTACAATATCTGAAATATGACTTACTGTTGTTCCAGTTGATGCTCCTAAATACAAAACTTTAGTATTATCTTTGAAAGGAAAATTTTCTAATTTATTCATTATTGATGCTGCTAATTTACTTCTGAATGGATCCCATAATCTGTATTCTACTCCTTTTTTAATAATTAATTTCTCTTTGTAAACTTGATTTCCTGGAACTAAATTCTCAGTAGAAATTTTTTGTTCTCCTTCTGATTTTATCCAAAAATATGATTGATTATCTTCGTCCAAACTTTTTTCTCTTTCTATTTGAGTCTGAACCTTCTCTTCTTCTTTCACCAAAGTTGGATCTTTCGTTTCTATCTCCACCTTCTCTTCTATTACCATAAC
>JAOLZN010000004.1 GCA_028343855.1 Candidatus Nitrosopumilus sp.
ATTTTCTTTTTTGTGTTTGAATAGTACCAGTTCCTAAAAAATCTCCAAGATCAACATATCCGTTATTTTTGTAAACAATGTTTGAATTTGCAGGAATGTTATCGGGTTTGTTGCCTGACTTGCAATATCTTCGCCAATCTTTATCTCCTTTTAGTTCTAAAGATCTAACAAACTCTCTAGCTTCTTTGAATGGAAGAAATACTCTGTCTTTATCAGCAATAACTCCAGTACCAAGCCAATCACCAAAACCTTTGAATTTATTTTTGTATAAACGTGGTGGTGAAGAGGGTATGTCATCGGGTTTGTTGCCTGACTTTGCATATGCTTGCCATTCATTTTGATTTTTCAATCCTAAACTTCTAACAAACTCTCGTGCTTCTTCGAAGGGACGAAAAACTTTATTTTTATCAGCTACTCGCCCAGTACCCAACCAATCTCCCCAACTTGTCCAACCTTTATTTTTGTAAGTTCCTGGTAGACTAGATGGAATGTCATCGGGTTTGTTGCCTGACTTGCAATACTCAAACCATTCCTTTTGTCCTTTCAGATTTAATGACATCGCAAACTCTCGTGCTTCTTTGAATGGACGGTATTGACCAGAATATCGAAATATTCCAGTTTCCAAAAAGTCCCCCCAACCTTTCCATTCTTTTTTGTAAACTTTTGCAGGATCTACTGGAATATCATCTGGTTTGTTGCCTGACTTGCAATACTCTGTCCATTTTCTAATAGTTTTTACACCTAATTCTTGTACGAATTCACGAGATTCTTCAAATGATCTAAATACTCTATCTTTTGGTGCAACATTTCCAGTTCCAAAAAAGTCCCCCCAACCTTTGAAATCTTTTTTGTAAACGTTATGTGCACTGATTGGAATATCATCTGGTTTGTTGCCTGACTTGCAATATTCTTTCCACTCTTTGATATCTTTCAAATTCAAGTTACGTACAAACTCACGGGCTTCTGTAAACGAACAAAACTCAGTTCCTAACCAATCTCTCCAACTTTTCCAGCCTTTGTATCTGTAAGTACCATCAGGAGTATTTGGAACATCATCAGGTTTGTTGCCTGACTTGCAATACTCTTGCCATTCTGTTCCAGATTTTAGATTTAATTTTCTAACAAACTCTCTTGCTTCTGGAAATGGACGATATACGCGGTATCTTGGTGAAACAGTACCAGTACCCAACCAATCACCGTATCCTTTCCATCCTTTATTTTTGTAAACTCGGTCAGGTGTTGTAGGTATGTCATCGGGTTTGTTGCCGGATTTACAATACTCATTCCATTCAACTTGTCCTTTCAATCCCAAACTTTGTACAAACTCTTTTGCTTCTTTGAATGGACTAAATTTTCTATTTCTAGATATTTTTTCTCCATTTCGTAACCAATCTCCCCAACTTGTCCAACCTTTATTTTTGTAAGTTCCTGGTAGACTAGATGGAATGTCATCGGGTTTGTTGCCTGACTTGCAATACTCAAACCATTCCTTTTGTCCTTTCAGATTTAATGACATCGCAAACTTTTTTGCAGATTCAAAATCTCTAAACTTTTTCATTTCTCAAAATTTTAGGATTTGTTTGTGTCAATGAGAAACAAATTTTTCTCAAAACCGCCTCTCTCTTCAGATTTTTTTATTCTAATTTTTTCCAACTCTTCTTTTGAGACTCCTCTGAGTTGTGCAACTCGATAAATTACTTCTAAAATATCTGCAAGTTCTTCAGGATTTTTATCATTTTGATATTCTGCTACTTCTTCAGAAATCTTTTTTTCTAAATACTCTAAAAATTCCTCATCTGATAATGTCTTTACATTACAAGAATAGCCATCTTTTTGGATAATTTCCGGTATTTTGTCTCTAATTGCCTTGTTGTACTCCATATTATCCCTCATCCTTGCTTGTTTTTTTCTTTTTGTAATAGGTTCCAGGATTAGAAGGAATGTTGTCAGGTTTGTTGCCTGATTTTACAAATTCTTGCCAGTCTTTACCGTTTTTCAAGTCATATTCTTTTGCAAGTTCTCTTGCCTTTACTCTGGCTTGATCTAATGGAAGATACCCTTTCTCTGCAAAACTCATTTGTCTAGATATGGATGAATCTAGTTCTTTTATGAGATGTTCTTTTTGACTCTCTTCTAAATTTTGTAAAATTAATGAAAACAAATCTCCATTTTTAGTTACAACACCATTATTTACTAAAACACGATACACTGGAACACCAAGATAATGACTTTGTTCTCTTTCTTTGTTATTTTGTATCCATAATTGTTGTGCTATTTGTCGTTTGCTTTGATTGCCATTTTGAAGTAGAAATTTAATCATAACAGGTTGATAGTTTGCAACAAACTTTTTTGAACGTAATTGTGTTTGAAGAAAATTTATCATTTTTTCAAATGTATCAACTGGTGGTTTTGCCATTCTATTCTACAGTTTTTCTTGCTTCAATGAATGTAAAATCTCCAATCACATCATCTTTGTAAATTTCAAATCCCTGATTAGAAATTTCATTTCTTAAATCTGACAACCTATTAGAAAGTGATTTTGTAGTTTCAGAAATAAACAACAATCCATTTTCACTAAGACATCTTGATGATTCTTTGATGTAGTCTTTCCAATTCTTTCCCATCAGTGATAATGAAAATACTGCAATTGCCATTTTGTCATCTTTGATAAACTCTGAGACATCACTCATATCACAACTTTGTACATGTGGTCCAATTGATACGTGATCAAAACTCTTAACTCTACTGCCAAATTTCTCATGCAGTTTTGCCTCACCGCATCCAAAGTCTCCAACTAGATAACTATCTGAGAATTTTTTGATTCTTTTTATCCAATGCTCATATGGCGTAACAGACCATTTGGCTCTCTCTTTGCGGTATAATCTATGATATTCATGCCAAGTTTCAGGATTTTTAAGGAATTTTTGGTGATTTGTGCCTGAATTTGATACGTTGATGTTTTGATTTAGTTTTGTAAAGTCACCGTATTTTGCCAAACGAGATTTAACTTCAACAGGAGTTAACTGTACATCTAAATCTCTTCTAGTTACACAAGAGATTTCTCCATTTTCTAATCTCTTTAACCAGTTTAGTGCTTCACGTGTTGCTTGTGCTGCAGTAACCAGGTTTGCTTCAGGTAATATTCCATCTACTGCGCAATCTGCAAGTGTTCTTTTGAATTGGAGTCTATCCATTTTAATTTGATCATATGGATATCCAGCAATACTTGCCAAAATATGATGAATGTGAACTGTTTTCTTTTCATTCATTCCAGTACGAACAATTCGTCCAATGATTTGTTGGTATAATGCATATGTCCATGGTAGTGTATTGAAAATTAAATTACTACAAACATGTTGCAATCCATCAACTCCAGTTGAAATTGGTCTTGATGCAATTAGTACTTGGAATTTCTTTTCTTTGAATTTTTGCAATCCTGAATGATCCTCACCTGTGTACAATCCAAATGAGAATCCTGCATCACGTACTGCATCAGATAACATTTCTACAACTGATTTTTTATCTTTAATTGCAACACCAACATATTCTGTGTAAATTATTGTTTGACCTTTGATTCGGTTAATTATTTCAGGGATTCTTGCTTCAGTTAGTAATTGCTCCATTGCTAGAGGATTTTTGTTTAGTACCAAAATATTTTCACTGCTTGGTCTGTCTGCATAAACTTCAACATTATCTTTTTTTGGCATTGGATAATCAGGACGATGTCGTACTGACAAAGTAGTAAATTTCTCAAATAGTGTCACTGCATTTGGAACTCGTGGTTTTGTAGAAACATCATCATAAGATTTTCCAGTGATTAGTTCAATGAGTGATTTTCCCTCAGTTAGATTGTTAATCACAGGAGTGGCTGACATGCCTAAAACTTTGATTTCAGGATTCTTTTTTCGTGCATAAGACATCAAACCATCCAAATTTTCTCTTCTCACGCCTACAGTTTTGCCTCGAATCTTTGTAAAATGAATTTCATCTAATACAACATAGTCCATTTTTTGCTTGATTAATTGCAAAACCAAGTTTGGTGAATTTGGTTGATTTAGTTTATCATAATTTAATACCAAATATTGAAAAGAGTCCTCATCGTATTTTGCATCAAAGACTTCGTTTCCTGTAATTATTTTTGAATTTGGAAATATTTCTAAAATATTATTTGTCCAATGCTCTACTACATCATTTGGACATACAATTAATGTTAGTTTACTGTTAATAGCACGAGATGCCAAAATTGCAGATAATGTTTTACCAGCACCTGTACCTGAAAAATTTCCAAAATATGAATCATTTTTGATTTTATACGTACAGTAATACTGCATTAAAAATGGAGAAATAAATTCGCCAGTTACAGGATGTTTAAAATCATAACCTTTTGGAATTTTAATTTTCTTTGTATTGTTGTAATCTTTTAGAAATTTATTAGTTACAGCGTCTCTGAATTTATTTCCAGTTTTGCCTTGCTTTTCTACTTCAGTAATTGTTTTTGTTTCATCAACAAATGCACTTTTCCAAAGTTGGTTAACTTTGTATGCAATGTAAAACTTCATTGCCTCTTTATCTTCAGAAACCGAATCAAGTATTTCAGAATCTTTTAGAATTGTTTCAGGTGGGACATATTTATCAAAATCAAATAGTTTTGTATCATCTGCAACCTCGTGTAGTTTTTCAATGGAGATATCCTCTACAGTTCCTTCTTCATCTTGTGGAAGTTTGGAATCTTTGAATGGCTCTAAATCAGGAGGGCTTTGAGAATCTGAATTTACATACTCTTCAATTAGTTTTTTGCCACCTGTTGTTCTTGATGCTGCAATTATATTTTGAAAGAAATCCTTGTGACGATTTGTTAGATTTAGTACTCCTTTTCTATTCAAAAATGAATAAAGTACTGCCTCGTCATTTTGATAAATAAAACCACTATCAATGAGATCTTTTAGTAAATCTTTGACCTTTTTTACAGACCAATCTGGATCATCTGTGCCTAACCAGTCATAGATATCTACCCATGATTCACTCTCATCTGATTTTGACAATGTTGTACTAAAAATTTGAAATAGTTAAGTAATTTGGTTACAATGTAATACTCATTTTTTCCACTCCTTGTACGTACTCCACGGTGCGCTAGGGATGTTATTGGGTTTATCACCTGACTTGCAATATTCTCGCCATTGTTCAATTGTTTTCAAATTTAATTTTCTAACAAATTCTTTAGCTTCTAAAAATGGTAAAAATACCATTTCTGATGGTGCTATGTTTCCAGTTCCCAACCAATCGCCCATATCATTCCAACCTTTGTTTTTGTATAGATACCATGGATTATTTGGTATGTTGTCTGGTTTATCACCTGACTTGCAATATTCTCGCCAATATTTCATAGATTTCAAATTCAGAGAATGAACAAATTTTTTGGCTTCTCTAAATGATGAATATTTTCTATTTTGAGTGGCAACAGTTCCAGTCCCCAACCAATCTCCTAATCCTTTCCACTCATTTTTGTAAGTTCTTTCAGGAGTAGCTGGAATATCCACTGGACGTTTATTTGATTGATAGAATGTTATCCATTCTTTTTGATTTTTCAAGTTTAATTTTCTGACATATTTTCTTGCATTTTCAAATGTTCTCCATTGTTTTCGACTTTTGGTAACATCTCCGTGTCCCAACCAATCAGACCAATCTATCCAATTTTTAATGTATTTTTTATCAGGTGCTGATGGAATATCTTGTGGTTTGTTACCTGACTTGCAGTATTGTTTCCAATCTCCAGTACTTTGTAATCCTAATTTATGGACCAATCTCCTTGCCTGATCAAAACTTTTGAATGTTCTTTTTTGTGTTGGAACATATTTTACTCCCAACCAATCCATCCAACTAATCCATTCTTTTTTGTACGCATAATTTGGACTCTTAGGAATGTTTTCTGGTTTTTTACCTGAATTACAGTAATCCCTCCACAATCTAACATTTTCAATTTTTAATTTATGAACAAATTTTCTTGCAGATTCAAAATCTCTAAACTTTTTCATCAGAAGTCTCCATTTTCTTTTTGTAAGTTGCTTCAGGTCTTGTAGGAATATTATCAGGTATTTTTCCTTCTTTTACAGCTTTTTGCCAATCCTTCCAATTTTTAATATTATGTCTTATTGCTAATTTTCTTGCAATATTTCTTGCTTCATTAAATGGAAGATAATTTTTATTTTTTTTCTGTGTCTGAATTCTTCCAGTTTCCAAAAAATCGCCCCAAGATATCCACTCTTTTTTGTAAGTTCTGTTTGGATTAGATGATATGTCGTCAGGTTTATCGCCTGACTTGCAATACTCTTGCCATTCTTTCCAAGTTTGGATTCCTAAACTTCTTACAAACTCTCTTGTAGATTCAAATGAACGAAATTGTATATTTACACTGGCTATATTTCCAGTCCCTAAAAAATCTCCCCATCCTTTCCAGCCTTTATTTTTGTAAACTGTATCCGGTCTGGTTGAATGATTGGTGGGTAAGGTGTTTGATCTACAATACTCGTTCCATTCCGATGTATTTTTCAACTCTAATGTTCTTACAAATTCTCGTACATCTTTGAATGGGACATATTTCCTTTTCTGTGTTTGAATTGTTCCAGTTCCCAAAAAGTCTCCCCAAGTTGTCCAGCCTTTATTTTTGTAAGTGGTTTGAACATTATATGGTATATCATCAGGTTTATCGCCTGACTTGCAATACTCTTGCCATTCTTTCCACGTTTTTAATCCTAAACTTCTTACAAACTCTCGTGCTTCTTTGTATGAGCGGTATTTTCGATCCTGTGTTGCAACAGTTCCAGTGCCAAACCAGTTCCCCCAAGTAGTCCAACCTTTCTTTTTGTAAACATAGTCCGGTCTAGATGAAATATCATATGGTAACTGATTTGATTTGCAATAATCCTTCCATTCTTTTTGATTTTTTAACCCCAAACTCTTAACAAACTCTCGTGCGGATTCAAAATCTCTAAACTGTTTTTTCATTTCTTTTTCCACTCCTTGTAAACGTCCCATGGGTTGGACGGAATATCATCAGGTTTGTTGCCTGATTTACAATACTCTCTCCACTCATTATTTCCTTTCAACTTTAATGCTCTAACAAACTCTCGTGCTTCTTTGTATGAGCGGTATTTTCGATCCTGTGTTGCAACAGTTCCAGTACCAAACCATTCCCCCCAAGTAGTCCAACCTTTGTTTTTGTAAGTAAGGGCAGGGGCATTAGGAATTTCCTTAGGTTTGTTGCCTGATTTACAATACTTGGTCCATTCTGTTTGTGATTTCAACTTTAATGCTCTGACAAATTCTTGTGCTTCACTATATGGAAGAAAAATTTTATCTTTGTCCGCAATTCTTCCAGTTCCCAACCAGTCTCCCCAAGTAATCCAACCTTTGTTTTTGTAAACAAAGCTTACATTTCTTGGGATGTCATCAGGTTTATCCCCTGATTTACAATACTGGTACCACTCTTGTACAGATTGTAAACATAGAGTTCTAACAAATTCTCTTGCTTTGTGGAATGAACTATGTTGTTGGAGTTGTGGAGCTACAGTTCCAGTTCCCAAAAAATTTCCCCAATTTTTCCAACCTTTATTTTTGTAAACTGTTTGTGGAGTAGATGGAATGTCATCAGGTTTATCACCTGACTTTGCATATTCGTACCACTCTCTTTGAGATTGTAATCCTAATTTCCTAACAAAATCTCGTGCAGACTCAAAATCTCTAAACTGTTTTTTCATTCTTCTCTTTCCTCTTTTTTGAATAAACTCTATCCGGTTTTAATGGAATATTTTTTGGAATTTTTCCATCTTTGTATGCTTTTTTCCAATCATCAAATGTTTTTAAATTATATTTTTCGGCTAATTTTTTAACTTCTATTTTTGCATCACTAAATGAAAGATAATTTTCTGAAACAATAGTGTTTGAAACAAATCCACTTCCCAAAAAGTCTCCCCAACTAACCCATCCTTTGTTTTTGTATACATTTTCAGGTGTTGCAGGTATGTCTTTTGAAATTTTTCCTGCATTCCACTCTTTTTTGTATTCTCCACGATTTTTGAATTCAAATTTTTGAACTAGGGTTCGGGCTTTCTCAAATGATATCCAAACTTTATTCTTATCTGCAACAAATCCACTTCCCAAAAAATCTCCCATAGTAGTCCATTGATCACGATACGAACGCTCAAAACTATATGGAATATCAATTGGACGTGAATTATTTTTACACCACTCTCTCCATTGATTTTCTGTTTTAATTCCTAAATTACGTACAAATTTTTTAGATTCTTCAAATGATCTCATTTGTTTATTTCTTTGTGGGCCTGAAAGAGTACCACTTGCTAAAAAATCAGACCAAGATATCCAACCTGTTTTTGCATATTTTTCATTAGCATATTTTGGTAAATTTTCTGGAAGTTGACCTTTATCATATAATGCAAACCAAGAAGAACGAGATTTCAACTTCAAAGAATGAGCATATTTTCGTGCAGAATCAAAATCTCTAAACTTTTTCATTTATTTTTCCATTCCTTGTAAACTTTCGATGGGACAGATGGAATATCATCTGGTTTGTTGCCTGACTTGCAATATTCTTCCCATTCTCTCCCAGTTTTCAATTCTAAACTTCTAACAAATTCTCTTGCTTCTTTGAATGGACGATACTTTTTGAATTGAGATGCTACTGTTCCAGTTCCTAAAAATCCTCCCCATCCACCATTTTTTAACCAATCTTTTTTGTAAGTAGTTTGAGGATTATGAGGAATCTTTGGAAATTCGTTTTCCATAATTATTTTATTATTACGAATAAAATTATACCAATCCTTTTGAGTTTTAATTTTGTATTTGGATGCAATAATTTTGGATATCTTACTTGCTTTATCAAATGGGAGATAATTCCTTTTTTGATTGGCAATATATCCAGTACTAAGGAAATCTCCCCAAGATGTCCATTCCTTTTTGTAAACACGTTCAGGTTTAGAAGGAAGATCATCAGGACGTTTACCAGATATACAAAATTTACGCCAATCAGTTTCACTTATAATTTTAAATTCTCTAACAATTTTTTTTGCTTCAATGAATGAAACATAATTTCTATTTGATTTTGCAAACGTATTACTATCTAACCAATCTGTCCAATTAATCCATCCTTGATCTGAATAGTTTTTTTGTGGATTTGATGGTATGTCATTGGGTTTGTTATCTGACTTACAATATTCTTGCCACTCATACGTATTTTTAAAACCCAGTTTCCTAACAAACTTTCTTGCAGATTCAAAATCTCTAAACTGCTTAGCCATTTAATGACTCTAGTATCATATTATTTAAAAAATTGATTTGCAAGATTTCAAAATTAAGCGATAAATAATTTTCAAATATAGAATCTTATATCAAATTCATTCCTAAATCTAGTATTGAAAGAATCAACAATAACTCACAACTGTGAGATGTTGGGGAACTTAAGTAATGAGCCAATTCCCGATGGGAGCATTTGAATAATTTTGTGGTTATTGCCTTAAATATCAAAATTATACTTCATATTCTATGGGTTTAAAAAATCTCAACTTAAAAGAAGAATATCGTTCAGATACAAATGATATTGTTGCAGAGTTCTTTTTTCCATGCTTGAGTCATTGCATTGAATATGACAGATGTGTGAATTACCTATCAATTCAGGCATTGGCTACAATAGCAATGGCATTTGATAATTTCAGTGAAGGGAAATCAAAACTAAGAATGATTACAGGACACAGATACAAAACAGAAGATTTGAATTTATTTACAAAATTATTTTCAGAAAAATTTACAAAATCATTTGAAGGGAAATTTATTAAAAATAGTAAAATTCAGAAATTACAAAATATAGTAAATAATGGGCAGATTGAATTAAAGATTGCAATTCCAAATTCAGAGCGTATTGCAGATGCATTTTCAGAGAGAATTGGAATTTTTATTGATGATGAGGATGAGCAAGTGGCATTTACAGGAACATCAAAAGAATCATTCTCAACACAAACACGGGATTTTGAGTCTGTCGATGTTTTTACATCATGGAATGATAAATCAAGGGTAGAGAGAAAAAGAAAAGATTTTGAAGATTTGTGGCAAAATAAAACAAAATACGTAGATGTGTGTGATTTTACATATGCTGCAAAAAACAATCTTTTAAAATATTCAACCAAGTGGGTAACAGAAATTTAAAATTTGAAAGAATCTTCCAATCTGGATTTATTTTCTAAAAAATTCATTTTATTAATTTTATAATAAATTACTTCACCACGTCTTTCAATTACTGCAATAATAGGCTCTTTTCCCATTTGAGTAATTTCATCAATTTTCTTTTGTAATGCACCCATCTTCTCTTGTTGCCCTTCATTAAGACCAAAAATTAGAAATTTTGCACCTTTTTCACCAAAATGTCCTCGTTCATAAACTCTAAAATCAGAACCAAATCCAAATCCATCTTTAACAACATAACCTCTAGTTTTCAGATCACGGAAAATCAGAAATTTTGTAAGAATTTCAGAATTTGTTTTTTGACAAATACTCATAAAAGTATCAAAATCAATTTGTTTTTTATTTTTCTTTAAAAGTAATTTCCCAGTATAAAGTAAATACAAGGTCTCAAAAGATTTAAGAAATAATTTATCATTCTCAATTTCACCAAATCCCTTTTGCTCAAGATCATGAATCATATTTTTGTTAGAAATACAAGTTTGATCTAAAATTAGATCACCAATAACTTCAGGGGTTTCATCCATAATGAAGAGAGAAATGGAGGATTTCCATATAAGCATTGGAAATTCAAGAAAATCTGGGCTAACCGTTAAAATATGGGCATTCTGACTTGACAGTATCATGCATGGTGCAAATTATAGAGATGGAACTGGTCAAGTATTCACAAGAAAAGAATACATCAAAGGTAAACCACAAATTAAAATTGCAAAATTTCAAGGAGGTAAAAGAGGAACTTACGAGTATTGTGTTCAATTATTGATGAATGAACGACTTCAAATCAGACATATGGCCATAGAATCAACTAGATTAGCAGCAAATAAAACACTAGAAAAAACAACTGGAGAATCAGGTTATTATTCAAGATTAAGAATTTATCCACATAATCTCTTAAGAGAAAATAAACAAATTGCTACTGCAGGTGCAGATAGAGTTTCAGAAGGAATGAGAAGATCATGGGGTAAAGCAACTAGTTTAGGTGCAAGAGTAAGACAAGGTCAATGTATTATGGAATTATACGTTAATGGAGAAGCACATCTAACTGCTGCAAAAAAAGCACTCCATGGATCATGTGTTAAACTACCAGGTACCCCAACAATCAAAGTGATTGAATGGAATAAATCATCACCATAGACTTTCTAAATCAGGTTTCTTATTTTCAATAAATTTTAAAAAATCTTCAAATTCTTGCTTTGTAGGATCACGTTTGAGAATTCTTTTAGTTTGGTAAAAGAAAGTATTGTATAATCTACCTACAACAAGACCTAATGCAAAAGATTTGGAATCATCAATTGTAGAAAGTAGTTTAATCAATTCCTTAATGTCATCTTTGTTAGAAACACTATCTTGAATTTTTTGTTCAATTTTCTTTAAAAGAATTTCATCCATAGACTACCACTGCAATGAAAGCTTAAAAACGCTTAAATCTGCAAATTCAACCCTTTGAATTGTTGCAGTTATAGTACAGTCTGGTTAGTACTCGTGCTTGCCAAGTACGTGACCCGGGTTCAAATCCCGGTAACTGCACCATCTATTGGTTTTTAGGAATTAATGCATTTTTTATGATTTCAAGTGCATCATGAGCCTTTTCAGGTCTAGGTAATTGAATTGCAATTACATTATCTTGACCATATCTTGATTCAGGGGAATTAAGTACAAGCATAGATGTATTTGCCAAAACTTCAAAAAAATTCAAATCAGTTTTTCCGTTAACAAGAAACTTTTCTGAAATATTACCTATTGAAAAAGTTAAAATTATTTCTACAAAAACATTTCCTAATCCATCTTGTAAAATATTTAGATCAGTATTAACAGAAAAAGGTTGACCTTCAATTTTTGCTCGAATCAAACCATATTTTTCGTCATCAATCGATATACATGGAGTTTCTTTTCCTTCAAAATCAAAAGTAGTAATACCAACATGAACACTATCTAACATTTTTTGTAATTCATCAGACATCCTCTTTTTCCTCCAATGCAGGAACAATTCGGTCACTTGCTTTAATCAAGAATGGAGAAATAAATGCAGTAATAATTGAAATGATACCGACAAGAGGGAACAAGAATGCACTTACAGCGCCAATATCAACTCCAACTTTTACAATAACAATTGAGAATTCCCCACGAGGAGCTGCTAATGTGAATGCTGAACGAAGTGCTTTTCCACGTTTTTGTCTGAAGATAAAATTACCCAACATGTTTCCACCAAATTTCATTCCAGTAGCAACTGCAATCAAAGCAATTGCAATGAAAAGATAGTTTTCAAGTTGTGAAACATCCATCAAAGCACCTACAGATATGAAAAATATGGCCACAAACATGTCTTTAATTGGACTGGAAAGTAATTTTGCAACTTCAGCAGATTTTGATTCTGCTACCAATACACCAGCTAAAAAGGCACCAATTGCTACAGATAATCCTACAATATTTGCTAGTAAGGCATATCCAAAGCACACACCAAGAACACTTAGGAGTAAAATTTCACGATTTTCAGCAGCTGCAACTCTATCAATTAAACCAGGAACGATTCGAGTGCCAATAGTAAAGGTTCCAACAATAAGACCAACTGCAACTAATACAACTACCACAATGGATTCTATTGATACACTTCCAACTAAAGCAACAGATTGTAAGGTAGAAATCAAAATTACAGCAATAACGTCTTCAACAATCAAAATACCTAAAACAAGAATAGATGATTCTTTTTTGATTTTTCCCATCTCTTCTAAAATTTTAACAATAATGGCAGTACTAGAAATTGATAAAGCTGCAGAGATAAACAATGCATCCATAAATTGTAAACCAAGTGCAGATGAAGTATAAAACAAAACACCTAATGTAGAGAATAATCCAATTGTTCCAACGCCAACAGATACTTTTCCAATAGATTTGATCTTTGCATATGGAAATTCAATTCCAATAACAAATAATAATAAAATTACACCAATCTCTGAAAATAAATGCAGTGCAGAAATATCAGATAAAATTCCAACACCATCTAACATTTCAGACGGGGAATTATTTTCAGGTAATATCCAAGTCCATAATGGAGACAATGGACCAATAAGCATTCCAGCAAAAAGATATCCAATAATCAAAGGTTGTCGAATTTTGAAAAATGCAAGTGTAACAATAGAACCAATTATCATGATAAAAGCTAAATCTGTTACAAAACTTGTATGAGGAAGTTCAGGGGTTACTTGTTCAATTAAAGTATTAACAGTGGAATTAAGAGAATTTTGAATTGTAGAAGAATCAATTTGTAATGAAAGATTTTGCATAATACCACTGGATAAATTTCATTAAAAAGTGATTACGTGATTTTAAAAAAAATGGAAAAACATTGTGGAAACGATAATCAAATAGTTATCAATTTGAAACTTCTTTATGCCTAGTGATCTTACAGTAATTGCAGAGTGATGAGTAGGTCAGCTGATTCTTATGAAGAGATATGACCTGGGGTAACTGACTGCACTTATGGTTACAGTCAAATAACCTAATTATTAATAGTACGGTACCGTACTGTACTATATGATTCAATGCGAATATTGTCCAAGAGGATTCATTGAGACAACTAACGGTCTTGCTGAGAAGACATTTCATGAACTACTTCATGAACCAGAAGTTGTAAACAAGTGACTCTTTACATTTTTTATTTTACACCTAACTTTTTTTATTATTAGTTTCTTAATTCTAGTATAATGGTATCTAAAACAACTAAGAAAAAAGTAGTTAAAACGGTTAAAAGACAACCAAATCCTGCTGCTGTTTTAAAAAAAGTAGCATCAGTTTCAGATTCCAATAAAGCATTACAAAAAGAAATTAAAGTCATGTCAAAAATTTTTGGTGAAAATCAAAAAGTCTTGGTATCAATGAAAGGAATGATAGATACCCTAACCTCAACACTAGAGCATATTCAAAAGCAATCAAAGCAAATTAACATAATAGAAGATGACACTCAAAAGCTATATGCAGGATTAAACCAAGTTAGAACACAGTCTAATTTAATTAATAAAATCAATAATCAAACTGAAAAACTTGAAAATGAATTAAATAAAATTTCAGAAGTACAAAAAACATCAAAGCCACTAGAAATTTCTCAAAAAGTAGAAGAAAGTATGAATTCAATTACAAATAATTCTCAAATGATAATAAAAATTGCTCAAAGAATTGATGAAGTAAGAGATGATCTAAGAGAAGTTTCAGGAAAGACAAATTCATTTTTAGAGATTACATCTGAGATGAATAAATTAAAAGAAAATATTGAAGAGATTTCTGGAAAGACAGAGAATTTCAATACAAGTTCACAAGTAGTTGAAAGTCTTAAACAAGAATTTGAAAAAATAGTGGAAGGGGTAGCAGATGCGTCAAATGTTAATGCAGAATTAGAAGCAATCAAAATTTCTATTGATATGATATCATCAAAAGCCTCAAAAATTGACTCATTAGGAGGCGTGATTGATGGGTTAAAACAACAATTTGAAACAGTCTCATCTACGGTTAACTCTAGTGATGCAATAAGTTTAGAATCAATGAAAGAATTAGGTGGTAAAATTGACAAAATTGAGACAGAAATTGGTTCATTATCAAAAAGAGCAGATTCAACTGCATATGTAGGAGAAAATCTAAAATTAGTTCAAGAGGACATCTCAAATTTCAAATCAAACGTATTTGATAAAACAAACAACATAGAAGAAAAAATTAGTTCGGTATCAGATACTCTAAAAAGACAAGACGCATCAACTGCAGAATTTCATAAAAAATCTGAAAAACTATTTCAAGAAATACAATCAGTTCGAAATGTTACAAACAAAACATCTAGTGATTCTTCAAAAGAAATGATGGCGTTGCTGAAATTATCAGAATATCAATCAAATATTAGAATGAATACAGAATCAAAATACGGTGAGTCTAAAGATTTAGAAAAAATGGCAAGTCTAACATCAGAAATTGTAAATTTATTTGACAGAATCTCAATTGAATCAGGTGAAAAAATACCATTACCTCACGAAGTTAGACAGTGGGCAGTAGGAAAAATTTTAGATTGTGCAGATAAATGGGAAATTAGATTTAGTGATGTGTATTCAATTCTAACAAATGCAATTGGAAGAGACATGTTAAAAGAATCAGTTAGAATTCAACAAGTAAGAGACATTTATGGAATCAGAGCAGTAGATGAAATCAGAAAAGATCTAAATATTTCTTAGACACCGATTGTATCAGATTCTTTGAGTTGTGTTCGCTTTCGTTTTAATGCAGTAAAGATTCCAATAATCACAGCAATCCAAATAATACTAGAAAATACATTTGCAATGCTGACATACATGTATGGTGTTGCATCCATAATATTTTGTCGTAAAAGATCTGCCCTATTGTTAATATCCATCATGCCGGTGTGATATGCAGAATTATTTGGAGGAATTGTAGAAATTTCATTAACACTTACAATCATAGCGTCCACATTATTTTGAATTCTAAGGAAGTTTGTTGATTCAGTAGCAAAAATCCAAACAGGATTTTTAGAAATTATTTGACTATGAGTATCAGTAGTTTCAGGTAATTTTTCTAACAAAGGTTCCATATCTAATTGAATAGCAATGAGATGCGCACGAATGGTTTCTGGATCAGATGAACCAATTATTCCATCAAAATGACCTCTAATCCTATCAAGAGGGTAAATATCAGAATTATAACCATTAATGGCCATAAATCCACCAAAAATTATCAATCCCAAAATTCCAACCATTGATAGTTTGTAAACAGTATTTGCCATTTTCTCTTTCTTCGTCATTTTACGTGGTTCACTTGATTTATTTCTTTTAAATTTTGTATGAGATAGGCTCATGTAGGCAATAAAGAAAAAGCCGATAGTTTGAATTGCAATAATTGGCACAAATACAGGATTATTTGAAAAGATTGCAATAAAAATTGCAAGTGTTCCATAAACACCAAAAAATATTTCTAAAAGAGTTGTTTGTGTAAAAGGTAAATTGTATGCCTTACCTTTCCAATCATCTTCTTTTTTGATTATACCATATTTTGGAGTTCTAAGAAATTCATTTTTCCTACCAAATACAGCATCAAATACTGCAACTGTATTGTTTACAGACATTCCAGCATTGTAAACTAACAATGCAGGCAGAAGTTTAGCTTTAGACTTCCAGGATTTACCGTACATATTTTGTATAATCAAAATGTATGCACCAGGCCCCATTGCAAGATATGTAGCAAATGTAATGATAGGTAGAAAACTAACAACATAGAGATTAACTTGTCCAGCCAAAAGAATTGGTAATGCTAAAAATTGTATTAGCATTAATGGATAAACAATATGACGGGTTAATTGAACAAATGCCTGAATTTTTGCTTCAATTGAGATTTTACGTTTTACAGTAATATCAAAAAGTAATTTTGTTGCACATTGAATTGAACCTTTTGCCCAACGGAATTGCTGTCTTTTTGCAGCATTCATTTGTGCAGGTAATTCAGCATCAACTACAATGTCAGGTAAGAATACACATTTCCATCCTTTCATTTGTGCCCTGTAACTGAGATCAAGATCTTCAACTAAAGTTGCAGTATGCCATCCTCCAGCATCCTCAATACAATCACGTTTCCAAATTCCTGCAGTTCCATTAAAATTCATAAACAAATGGGAATCACTTTTGGCCTTTTGTTCTATTAGAAAATGAAAATCAAGACTTAGTGCTTGTACTTGTGTGATTGTAGAATAATCTTCATTTACATGACCCCAACGACATTGGATTAATCCAATATTTGGTTTGGAAAAATGAGGTATAGCTTTTTTGAGAAACCATGTTGGAGGGATAAAATCTGCATCAAATATTGCAACAAGTTCACTATCAGTAATTTGCATAGCGTATTTGAGAGCACCTGCTTTGTACCCCTTTCTTGTTCCTCTTCGTATATGCTCAATTTGAAATCCTTGAGTCTTGTAATAGTTTACAGTTTTTTCTAGTAAATCAACAGTATCATCATCAGAATCATCTAAAACCATTATGTTCATTTGGTTTTTAGGATAGTCCATAGCACATACCGCATCCACAAGTCTTTTTGCAACATATTTTTCATTGTATATTGGAAGTTGAATTGTGACAGAAGGCGTTCCTAAATCAATAGTTTTTGCAACTTTATTTCTTTTATTTGCAAGAAAAACTAGATAATAGAAATTACAAGTGTATGCAGTAATCAAAATTGCGGAAATAATAAACAAATCAAATACTAATGCAGTGAAAGGATTTCCAGCCATCTTTAGCTGCTCAAAAGTAGTAGTCGATATTTATAGTTGCAATAAATGCAATTATTTTTGTTCATAAATTTTGATTGCTTGTGGAGGACAAACACCTTCGCATGCAAGACAAAAAATACAATCTAATTCTTTAGACATTAAGGGTTTTTGTTCAGATGCAGGATTTCCTGGAGAATCAAACCATTCGTAAACTCCAACTGGACAAGCTTCTAAACATCCACCATCGGCCACACAGATATCATAATCTACTGAAACAAATTCTCCCCATACACCCATTATTCCATTACTGGTACCTTTACGACCCCAAGTTTTGATAGTGTATTCTGCAGCTTCGTATACAGCAGAAGGTTTCATTTTTGATTTGTAATCAACATCAATTGGTCCAGGTTTTGCACCATCTGGAATTTCTATTGATGCATCGTCTTCTTCTTCTTCATCATCTGTTGCTTCAATTGGTTTTGGTTTTGCACCAAGAACAATTTTTGCCAAAGGAGTTAATTCTTCTAATCTTTGAATGGCAGCAACTTCGGCAATTTTTTCAGTTTTTGCTAAATGTGAAATCATCTTATCTGCCAAAATAGTATTACGTAAAATAGTATCAATTACCATTTTTGCAAAATGGTCTGCTTTCTTTCTATAATCTTTAACCCAATTTGGATCTCCAAATTTTTCAATTGGAAATACTTGATAAATAATATCAACAACTTCGCCAGTTACAATTTCTACGGTAACAGACAAATCAACTTCTTCATATCCTTTCTCATCAGGATCATCCATGTTTTGTTCTTTCCAACGGTATGTAGCGTAAATTCTATCTGCATACATGTCCATTTCAAATGCCTTTTTCAAACCATCATGGACAGATTTTAGTTCAACAGGATCCTCGAGTTTAATTGGTAATCGATATAATCCGAGTTTAAAACCGTGTAATGGATAAACACCGCGTTTTGCAGTAGGAGCCTCCATTGACCATACCCGATCTTTTAATAGTAATGACATCTGTTTTTCATGAGTAGAATTTAGTTAAAAACGTTATCAGTCTTCATCTTGAGGGCAAGTTAGTTCTCTAAGTTCAGAGTACTTTTTTTCCATGGCTTCTGCATGAACTAAAACAGTAGATAGATCATAGGAATCTTTAGAAAAATACCAGCGAATTGGAACCCAATGTCCAATTCCATCCATATCATGGATCATGCCTTTGTCAGATTCAACTTTTAGATTTTCATCAACAGATGTTTCTTTAATTTCCAATCCCCGCTTAGTTTTATCTTCTAGAATTAAACTAGTATTGCCATCTTTAATGAAATAGAAAGAACCCTTCTCAAGAATTGGAAGATCTAAAAGCAATTTATTTTTCCACAGGATTACCTATCATGTTACCCCATTCAGTCCAAGAACCATCATAATTCCTAACCTTTGGATAACCAAGTAGATATTTTAAAACAAACCAACTGTGAGAAGAACGTTCACCAATTCTACAATAACAAATTACATCCTTATCAGGTGTCACACCTTTTGTTTCATAATTTTGTTTTAATTCCTCAACTCCTTTGAATGTTCCATCAGCATCATTAACAGCTGTAGCCCACGGAATATTATTTGCATCAGGAATGTGTCCACCTCTTTGTGCATGCTCCATAGGATATTCTGGAGGAGCTGTAATTTGACCAGAAAATTCTGCAGGGGATCTTACATCAACCATAACAGTATCCTCTTTTCCAATTCCTCTACTCACATCAAACAGATATGCTCGTAATCCTTCATCAGGTGGTTGTGCAACATATTGAGATGGTGAAATTTGTGGTTCATCAGTAGTATAATCACGATTTTCTAATTCCCATTTTTTTCGTCCACCATTCATAATCTTTAGATTTTCATGGCCATAAATTTTGAAAACCCAGAAAACAAATGCTGCAAACCAATTATTGAAATCACCATAAAGAATTACTTCAGTATCAGCAGTGATTCCATTTTTAGACATTAATGCTTCAAATTCTTTTTTACTAATTATATCTCGAGTTACAGGATCATTGATATCACGTTTCCACCAAATTAGACTTGCATCATTAATGTGGCCTTTTTGATATCCATTAACAGGATCATAATCAACTTCAACTAATTTTCTGCTTTCATTTGGAGGGTTTTGAGATAACCATTCAGTATCAACTAAAACTTCAGGATGTGCGTAACTCATGATATCATAGATTCACATTCATACTTAATTGTTTTTACAAATGTGCGTAAAAATATCATTTTTATGTAAATCAATTCAAAACAACATACTTGAAACTAGAAAATGTAGCCGTTGTAAGTAAGGTTGGAAATAAGGATTCAGAAAAAGCTGCAAGGGATGTTACAAAAAAATTACTAGCAAAAAAAGCAGCAGTGTACACAATTTCGCCAGTTAGTGTAGAAGGTGCAAAGCAAATGGAGACACTTGAGGAAATTAAAAAGGTGAAATTAGATTTAGTGATTACATTAGGTGGAGACGGAACAACATTACGAGTTTTTCGAAATTTAGAAAATGAAACTCCAATTTTGACAATTAATGTTGGAGGGAATAGAGGAATTTTAGCAGAAATTACAATTGAAGAAATTGATGAAGCAATAAATGAAATTTTAGAAGATAATTTCTTTTTAGATAAAAGAACTAGAGTGACAGCAGTGTGTGGTGGAGAAGAGTTCCCCCCAGCATTAAACGAGATTTACATTAGTAGGGCAAACCTAACTAAAACTGCTGAAATTGAAATTAAGTTTCAAAATGATACAGTAAAACAAAAAATGGACGGAGTAATCATTGCGACACCAAGTGGATCAACGGGGCACTCATTTTCATTAGGAGGTCCAATATTGCACGAAAGTTTAGATGTTTTAATCATAACACCAGTTGCACCAGTTTACAGATTAGCATCATTAGTTGTTCCAGATGAGAAAATTGAAATTATTTCTTCACATGATTGCAACATAGCAATAGATGCTCAAGTTGTAAAATCAGCAGGGTATGAAGAACCAATAATTATTAAAAAATATAAAAGTCCAGCAGTTTTCATTAGGTTGAAAAAAAGAGGTCTAAGACAAATGAGTAAACTTGGATTTTAGAATTTTAGATGCAAGTGCATTTTATGCAGGAGTTCCATTTAGATCATCAGAAGATTGCTACACAACATCCCTTGTTTATGATGAAATACAACATATTAAGAAAAATCATGATGCACTTGGAACATTACTTGAGACAAACAGGCTAAAAATTAGAGAACCAGATACGCAGTCAACTCAGGCTGCAATTAAAGCAGCAAAGGAGACAGGGGATTTCCCACAATTATCAAAACAAGATATTTCAATTATTGCATTAGGTATGGAAACAAAGGGACAAATCATTACAGATGATTTCGCAATTTCAAATGTGGGAAAAAATTTAGGATTAAACATTGCACCAATAATGACAAAAGGAATCAAGGATGTTGGTAAATGGATTCATTATTGTCCAGGGTGTAAAGCAAGTTATCAGAGTGGAAAAGAATGTAATATTTGCGGTACTGCATTAAAACGAAAATTACTCAAATAACAATTGCAAAAGATTATTGTTGTGAAATATAAAATACAACACTAACATTTGTGGAAATTTCTTCATCACCAGACATTATTGGAGAAGATTTCATGGATGATTCTGCAAATCCATCAAAGGATGCTCGCATTGGACTATCATAGTAAGGAACTACATTATCATGAATTACTACAGATTTTACTCCAACAATTTTTTGTTTTAATGGAACAAGTGCTTTTTCTGCTTTTTGAGTTGCATCATTTATTGCATCAGCAATCAAGTCATCACTAATTTTTTCTAATTTATTATCAGATAATTGAAAAGAAACATCATTAACGCGATTAGCTCCAGAAGAAACAGCTACATCAATAATATCACCAGCAGAATCAATTTTTTCCGTTTGAATTGACAAAATATTTGAAACTCGATATCCATTTACAATTTGTTGCCAATTTCCATCGGAATCTTCTATGTTATCGTATAATGGATAAATCGAAAAATTTGATGTTTGTATATCATCTTTAGAAATTCCAGAATCAGATAGGGAAGATATTACAGAATTTAATGAATTGGAGTTTTCAGATAGGGATTCATTAGCAGTTTTGGCTACAGATTCAACTCCCAGTACAATAATCAAAGTATCAGGGCTTGATGAGGCTGTAGCAGTACCTGAAACAGAGATGGTTTGTTCAGAAGGATCATATTTTTTCAGCCATTCATAAATTAATTCTTCAGGAATATCATCTTCATTAACTTGAGATTCAACCTGATTATCACTTTGAGTTAAAGTTACAGCAAAAGCTAAAACAAAGATTACACCAATTACAACTGCAATATTTACTCGATTATCCATAAATTTTCTTAAAGCATATACTATAAAAATTCATGAAATAAAATGACAGTAATAGTTATGTCAGTGTCTTTTGGTTACTTTCTTTTTGAAGTTTATTTTTAGTAGTCAACATATTTTTAATTTTTTTTGCACGAGCCTCACCTAACCCTTCAACTTTTGCCAATTCAGAAGTGGTTGCACTAAAAACTTTCAACGGAGTACCAAATTTTTCAAGCATTCTAACTGCAAATTTTTCACCAATTCCAGGTAAACTACAAAGTGTAGATAATTGCTGAGTTTCTAAATTAGATGATTTTTTTATTTTTTTCAAATAAGGTCCTGTTGGTCCATCTTTTTTAGAACACATTGAAACCAATAATTTAGCAGTATGAGATGCACTAGGAGTTGGAATTATTGGAATTTTAAATTCTAATGTAACTCTAGATAGAGCACCATAGAAAACTAAAGGGTTATCAGTAATTTCTTCAATTTCATCAACATTACCTTCTATCAAAACAATTGGATGTGCAAAATGTTCTTTTAATCTAGTACATTGATCATATAGTCGGCCATCAAAAACTGAAGCCATTAAATCCTTGATACTTTTTCTTTCAACAATAGTTTCAGGTGCAACAATATAGTCACCGATAGGAAGAGTTTTCATTTCAACACCCATGCCAACAGCTTTGAGTAAGTCAGGAATTCCACTTTTTCGTTCTCGTTCGTCTACAATAATTCGAAGATTTTCTAATTTCACAAATACCAGTTATAATGAATTGTTAATATCTTATATGAAATAGGTCCTAAAGATTATTTTCTAGGATTATCTTCAGGGGCAGTTGGAGGCGGAGGTGTAGCACCACTTTTCATCATTTCAGTGATTTTTGACTCTTGTTCTTTGAGGGTTTCTTTTACACGAACTTCTTGTTTTTCAAGAACAGTTGATCTAGTTTTTGCTAATTCAATTTTTTCTTCTAATTCATCAACAAGTGTTTTTTTATCAGATTTAATCAAAACTGTTCCAGCTTGTTTAAACACAGAATCAGCTTCAGCAATTTTCTTTAATTCCTCAAGAGCTTTTTCAGTTTCTGCTTTTTCCATTTCCAAATGTTGTCTTTGAGTCATAATAGATTGTAAATTTTGTTGAGATTGTTGTAATTTTCCAATTTGTTCTTGAAGCCATGGTGGCATTTGTGGAGAAGACATGAATATTTAGAAAATTAATCTGATTATATCTTTACCGATTCAATTGTATCATAACTAGCTTGAATTAGTCGAAGGGTAGAATTCAGGTTTGCTCTAAGATGGGCAATTTGATCAGTTTCAGCAGAAATTACAAGTTTTTTCTCTAATTCAATCTTGGTTTTAACAGGATTTTCAGGATAAAACTCATTATCAGTATTTACAGAATCAAAAATTGCACTAGTTTTATCTTTAGCATCTACAGTAATTTTTGCACTATAGTTTAATGTCATATGCAGTTCCAGCAACCTTATAGCCACATTTCTTACAAGACCAAATTCCAACAGCATCTCTACCAAAGCTTTGTGAACCACATTCTGGACAATTTCTTTTTTGTTTTAATGTAAAGTGAACTTTGGTGTATTGTTTTCTTAGTTTAATTCCGTAACGGGCACCTAAACCTTTTAGTGATTTCTTTGCCTTAGCCATTTTATTGACTCTCCTGTTGGGATGATTTTAATTGTTCTCTGATCTTTGTGCCCACTTTTACAGATAATTCTCCACATTGATTAATTTCATCTTGTGTAAATCCATCACTGCCACCTTTTTGTAATGCAACAATATTTCCATCAGAGTCTGTAGTTATGGTAATTCTTGAATCCATACTTTCCCATTCATCACCATTAGGATCAACAACAATGTAATTTCCAATTTTTCCCATTGTTACAGATACAGGAATTGTGTTTACAGGTAACGGTTTGTCTCCACCCTCAACAACTGAAGGTTGGTCATCAACCATCTCCCATGTTGGGGTTTTTGATGTAAGTAAAGCAGCAGTTGCAGCATAAGAGCATGCATCAAAGAGATTTCCATCATAATCAATTGCCACGACATCGGCAAATACACCAACTACAGATTTGTCTTTTTCAATTACTAAATCAGAAACATCAACCATATGACTTTCTCTAATTCCCCTATCAACAACTCTTGCCAATTCAATAACAGGGGCTTGTGGAGGTCCAGTTTCAACAGTTGGATGTGAAAGTGGTAATAGTTCAGCAGTACACATGAACATGCCTTTGTCACCAACATCTGGGAAAGGTTTGTCTGGTTGGATTTTTACTCCACATAAAACTTGGGTATCACCAAGGTAAACTCTTGCAGAACCATTTGCTTTAGGAATTGCGTTAATTTCAATGCAGATTTTTCTTGGCTCATCTAGTGCTCTTCCGTCAACTCTTTTTCCTTGTTCTAATAACTCAAGAATTTGAGCCTTTTTTAATTGATCAATAACTGAAACACTTGTCATTTCTAATCTTTCCTATTCCCAAAATATTTGTCATGTAGTGCTTTCTTTTGAAGTTCGTAAACAATTTCACATCCTTTAACTCCAACATCTACACATTTTTTGTATTCTTCAGGAGTTAAAACACCATCTAATTGTAATAATGTAATTTTCTTAAGACTTGGCATATATCCAACTGGCATATCTGCTTGACCTGCTTGGTCTTCTTCATTGTTAACATCAAGAATAATAGTATCTGCAACTTTACCTGAAGCGATTGCTGCAACCATGTCCCTCATTGGAATTCCAGCATCAGCTAATGCAACAGATGCTGCAGTTAGGGCAGCACATCTAGTTCCACCATCAGCCTGTAAAACTTCAATAAATACATCAACAGCAGTTCTTGGGAATTTCTCCAACATTACTGCAGGTTCTAATGCTTCTTTGATTACTTTGGAAATTTCAATTTCTCTTCTTGAAGGTGCTGGTCTTTTTCTTTCACCAACAGAAAATGGTTCCATGTGATATCTAACTCTTAAAATTCCAGTATCAGTATTTGACATGTGTTTTGGATGAACGTCTCTAGGTCCAAATACACCAACTAAAATTTTGTTATCACCAAATTCAATGTAAGCAGAACCATCAGCGTTTTTTAATCCACCAGCTTTAATCATAATTTTTCGTGGTTCGTCTATTTTACGTCCATCACAACGAATACCATTTTCGTCCAATAGAACCATAGTTGCATCTCGTCCACCCATTATGATTCATCCTTTCCGTCTAACATATCTTTAATTAAATCAGTTAAATTAGCAATATGTGCTTTTTCATTAACCATTTCAATGGCTTTTTTGGCTTTTAAGAGTCCTTCATCAGTTTCACAAGAAACTACAACCCAGCCATTTTGACCAATTGTTACTGCAGCATTTGTACCCATTTCAATCATCTGAATCATACTGCCTTTTTTACCAATTAAACGTGGAACTTTACTTGGTGAAATTTTTACTAAAACACCATCATCGATTTTACCTAAATCTCTATCAGAAATGGTTACAAGAGGATCCCGTGTTCTATCAAAATTAGCAATTCTAGCAGCTACAAGATCACCAGTTTTTAATTTACTTGAAAGTTCATCAGCATGAGTTGAAAAATCTCGTCCAAAAACATCCTGTGCAGGTAAAAATCCCACATAACAAGAATTAACATCTAATTCCCAAGATAGTGAAGTATGAGAAATAACTTTACCAATTACAAGATCATTAATTTTAGGAATATATTTTCCAGTTAAAGGAATGACTTTAACAGAATCATCATAAATTTCAGAAATACCAACAGCTGTAGCAATAATATTATTTCCTTCTAAGACAACGTTTTGTTCAGGTCTAAATGGTCCACTAGTAACTATATCGCCTGGAATTACATATTTTCTCTTATCTGCCATTATTTCATTACCTCTACAGTAGCAGAACCCTTTGTAATAGAACCTAATCTGTCAATCACGTTTGGCCTTGCTGCTGCGGGTATTTCAAGTATTGCTTTTAGTGAACCGTTATTTTGCCATTCTTCTTTTTTTAAAGAACCAACAGATTTCAAAACAGAATAAGATTGAGAAGCATATTGTGCAGGAATAGTAATTTCTAATTGAAGATTTTCAGATTTTAATGCAATAATTGAGCGTAATTTTTCAACAAGATCTTTAACTTGTTCTTCAACATTCTTCTGAGGATCAATTGAAACACGACCATCTTTCATTGCTTGCTCAATTCTTAATGGTGGATGAGGTAAGTGAGTTCTAGGATCAACAAAGGTTTTGGCAATATACTCAACAATTTGTTTTCTTTTCTGATCAATCATTTTTCTTCTTTGATCAGTAGTTAGGTTAAGATCTCCTTTAGCAAACATAATTTCAGCAATTTCAGTTTTATCTTCAGTTTTGAAGGCAGCAAGTAATTTTTCTGTTGATGGCTTAGTTCCCTTACCAGAATCAGTGTAAATTTCATCAGATATCAATACAGATGAAATATCTTTTTTCTTACCCAATTTGTAATCTAAAGCAGGATCGGGCTTTACTAAAATTTCAAATTTTTCTCCTTCAAAAGAATATCGAACTACAGTGGTATCAGCCATTTCTAAATTACATATTATAATTTGGTATTTATCTATACGTTAAACTAGCTAGATTTTTATGTGCACTTTGACGATTTTCAACAAGATTTGTCATCATTAGACGTAATTAGTAAAGATTCTGAAAAAATAGCTATAAAGCTAAAAGGAGTTCCACTACAATATGCAAATGCACTTAGACGAGTATGTCTAAATGGAGTCCCAGTTTTTGCAATCGATACAGTAGATATTATTGAAAATACTTCAGTTTTACCAGATGAAGGATTAGCACACAGATTAGGATTAATCCCATTAAAAACGGATTTAAGTAAATTTAGCGAGTCAGACAAAATCCTACTAGTTTTAGATTCAGGAGAGTCTGAAGAAACTAGAGCCGTATTATCTAGTGAATTATCATCAGAAGATGACACCGTAAAACCAGTTTCAGATAAAATTCCAATTGTTCAATTAGCTCCAGGTCAAAAAATTAAGATTGAATGTTATGCAAGATTAGGACGTGGAACAGAACATGCCAAATGGAATGCATCAAACATATCAACACTTACAGATACAGACAAAGAGGATGAGAAAATACTCACAGTCGAATCAACAGGAGCATTAAATCCTGAAAACATTGTTCTAGAAGGGGTACAAGAAGTAGGCAGACGGGTTGTTGAATTTAAAGATATGATCAACAATCTTGAAGAATAATACAAGCATAGACATTATATTTGGGTTTTAAGCCGGATTATTCACATGACTAATCAAGTTGTTATTCGTATGGCTAGCGATCTTAGAAAAGCATCAACAAAAAATGATGCTCCAATTTGGGGTAAATTAGCAGAATATGCACTAAAACCATCAATTGCACGAAGAGATATCAATTTGAATAGAATCGACCAATTAACCAAAGAAAACGATACAGTAGTATTTCCAGGCAAAGTACTAGCAACAGGAAACATATCACATAAAATTACATTATGCTCATTTTCAATTTCAAATGCTGCAGCAGCTAAAGTATTAGAAAAAGGTGGAAAATTAATTTCACATTTAGACTTAATCAAACAAAACCCTACAGGTAAAGGAGTCGTACTACTTGGCTAATGGAAGATTAAACAGACCGGCTGGAAGAAATTCAAATACTTCTAAACAGGAAGTTGTTATCAGAACAGACAGACCAATTGTAGTAGATGCAACAAACCATATTGCTGGCAGATTAGCATCAAATGTTGCAAAATTACTTTTACAAGGACAAAGAGTTACCGTTGTAAATTGTGAAAAAATTATGATGAGTGGAACAAGAGCAAATCAATTAAAAGAATATAATGAATTTTTAGAAATTAACAGTATCATCAACATCAAACACGGACCTGTACACTATAGAAGACCAGATACAATAATGGCAAAAATGATTCGTCAAATGTTACCATTTGACAGAAAACCTTCAGGCAAATTAGCATTTCACAGACTTCGAACATACATTGGTGCACCAAAAGAAACAAAACCAATAGAAAAAATTCAATTTGAGAAAGCATTGATTAAAAAAGCAGCAGCTAATTATACACAATTGTCAGAAATATGCAGAGTTATAGGATGGACCGAATGATATGATTCCAAAAACTGAAATTTATTTTGCAACTAGAAAAACAGCTAGTGCACATGTTTACATTACAAAAGGAGTAGGCAAAGTTAGAATTAACAATGTTCCAGTAGAAATGATTCCACAGGAAACTGCACGTGAAATAATTTTGGCTCCATTAGAAGTAACTGGTGATTTAAGAGAGAAAATCGATATTTCAGTAAGAGTAAGAGGCGGTGGTTTTATGGGTCAAGCAAGCGCAATTGCAACAGGCATTACCAGAGCACTTGTAGGCTGGACAAAATCTAAAAAAGAGCCAAAGGATCATCCCTTCCCAAAATCAACTAGAGAAGACCTTAGAAAAAGAATAACAGATTTTGATAAATATCTTGTAAGTGGAGACGCCAGACAAAAAGAACCAAAGAAATTTGGCGGACCAGGTGCAAGAAGAAGAAAACAAAAATCATACCGTTAGACTGTGAAAGCCATAATCTTAGCAGGTGGCAAAGGTACACGAGGAAAACCATATACAGAATATTTTCCAAAAGCAATGACACCAATCAATGGAAAACCAATGATAGACTATGTTGTTAGATATATCAATTCATTTAACTTCATAAAAGAGATAATCATAATTTCTGATTTCGAAGGTCTAGGCGGTCAAATTAAAAATTATTATGGAATTCAGAAAAAAATTAAATTCGTACAAGACTCACAAAGCGGTACTGGTGGAGATTTACTCCATATTGAAAAAGAACTAAAAAATGAGTCAGAATTCCTATTATGGTTTGTAGATAATCTATGTGCAGTGGATATTAAAAAAATGAAAGAAGTATTCAAAGAAAAAAAGAGTTCAGCATGTATTGCTACTAGAACAAAAAGAAAAGAAGAAACTGGATTTGCAGAAGTTGAAAATGGGTTAATCACAGAATTTAAAGAGAAACCATTAATGAAATTACAGTTATCAGAATGTCTTGGAATCTACATGTTAGGAAAAGAAGTGATGCAGAAGATTAAGAAAAAAAAGAACAAAAAACAAGTTAATTTATCATATGATATTTTACAGCAACTATCTAAAGAAGGTAAAGTAAGTGCCTATGATATTGCAGAAAGAGAGTGGATTGATGCAGAATCACCAATGGTTTTAGAGAGAAACGAGAAAATTGTTACGAAAATCATAAAACAGATGGGACTGTAGATTTTTCTTCAAATTTAGAGATTTCATCCACAAATTGAAAAGTTTGAGCAATATCATCCAATCCTTCTAAGAGAATTTTTTTCTTGTGAGAATTTATTTCAAATGAAATATCTTCAGAAGGGGTTTTAATCATTTGATTTTCTAAATCAACTTCAATTGGATTAGTTTCAAGTAGCAATTTTTCAACCATTTTTGATTCCAATGAAATTGGAAGTATTCCATTTTTGAAACAATTACTAAAGAAAATATCTGCAAAAGAAGAAGAAATGATTACAGAAAAACCATAATCATCCAAAGCCCAAACAGCATGTTCTCTACTAGAACCACATCCAAAATTATCACCAGCAACTAAAATTTTTGAGCCAGTATATTTTGAATCGTTTAAAATAAAATCAGATTTAATATTTTCATTTTCATCATATCGCCAATTAAAAAATAAAAATTTTCCAAATCCAGATTTTTGAACTAATTTTAAAAATTGCTTTGGAATAATTTGATCAGTATCGACATTGACTTTATCTAATGGAGTAACAATACTGTTTACATTTTGAAATGGTTTCATGTTAATTCAAATCCAATTTCCTAACATCTACAAAATGACCATTAATTGCAGCAGCAGCAGCCATCACAGGACTAACTAAATGAGTTCTGCCACCATTACCTTGTCTACCTTCAAAATTTCTATTGGATGTACTAGCACATCTCTCACCGGGAGACAAAATATCAGGATTCATGCCTAAACACATACTGCATCCAGCCTCTCTCCATTCAAAATTAGCATCAATGAAAATTTTATCCAATCCCATTTCTTCTGCTTGTTTTTTTACCATTTGAGAGCCAGGAACCACCATTGCACTTACACTGGAGGCAACTTTTTGACCTTGAACAATTTTTGATGCTTCAATTAGATCTTCTAATCTTGCATTAGTGCAAGAGCCAATAAACACTCTATCAATTTTAATATCTTCAATCATAGTTCCAGATTCAAGGGCCATGTATTCAAGAGCTTTTTCAGCACCTCTTTTTTGATTATCATCACCATTTGAAAAGTCATCTGGAGATGGAATAGATTCATCCACATCACAAGTCATCCCAGGATTTGTACCCCAACTTACTTGAGGAGCAATTTCATTAATGTTCAAAGTGAATGTTTTGTCAAAAGTGGCATCAGAATCAGTTTTAAGATTTTCTTTCCAAGAATCTACGAGAGATTCATAATTTTTTGGTGTGTATTCTCTATCTCGTAAATAATCAAAAGTTTTTTGATCAGGTGCAATTAATCCAGCACGAGCTCCACCTTCTATTGACATATTACAAATTGTCATTCTCTGATCCATAGAAAGATCAGTTATTCCTTCACCACGATATTCAATAACAGTACCAGTTCCACCAGCTGTTCCAATATTTTTGATTATAGATAAAATAATATCTTTTGCAGTAACTGCATGAGGATTCTTTCGTTTTCCCTCAACTCTAACTTCAAATGTTTTTGGTTTTTCTAACCATAAAGTTTGAGATGCCAAAACATGTTCAACTTCACTAGTTCCAATACCCAGTGCCAATGCACCAAATGCACCATGAGTAGAAGTATGACTATCACCACAGACAATGGTGGAACCGGGTAAGGTTATACCTAATTGAGGGCCAATTACATGAACAATACCCTGATTTGGGCTGTTAATATCAAATAATTTTATACCAAAATCCTTACAATTGTTTTCAAGTGTTTTAATTTGAACTGCAGAAGTCTGATCCAATATAGGTAAAGTACGATCACTAGTTGGAACATTATGATCCATAGTAGCAATTGTCAAATCAGGGCGACGAACTTTTCTATTATTCATTCGCAATCCATCAAATGCTTGTGGTGATGTCACCTCATGAACAAGATGTCTATCAATGTAAATTAAGGCAGGTTCATTTTGTTTTTCAACAACAATATGAGATTCCCAAATTTTTTCAAAAAGCGTTTTTCCCATTTTAATCCTGATCTGGCTTATACTTGAATAATCCACCGGCTGCAATTATTTTTCCAATAATTTCAGAAAAAGGCTTCATTTTGTATGTTTGATTTTTTGTAAGATTTTTTATTTCATTTGTGGAAATATCTATATCAATTTCATCTCCTTCAGAAATTCCATCATATGCATCCTGGTCAATTTCAATAGGTAACAAAAAAGCACCATCTACAGAATTTCTATAAAAAATTCTTGCAAAGGATAAAGCAAGTATGGCTTTTACTCCAGAATGAGATAGTGCAATTGGAGCATGTTCGCGAGATGAACCACATCCAAAATTCTTTCCAGATAAAATGAAATCACCTTCTTTTACTTTAGAATGAAAATCAGGATCTAATCCTTCCATAGCATGTGTTGCAAGTTCTGTATAATCATGTACTTTGAGATATTGACCAGGAATAATTACATCAGTATCGATATTATCACGTGCATATTTTACGATGTTTCCTTTCATTTCAAATCCCTTGGGTCAGTAATTTTTCCAGTTACTGCAGAAGCAGCCGCAACCATAGGTGATGCAAGATAAGTTTGGGATTCAACGTGTCCCATTCTACCTGGGAAGTTTCTATTAGTAGTACTAATACAAATTTCATCTTTTGCCAATACGCCCATGTGAGCGCCACAACAGGCACCACAAGTAGGCGGTCCAACAGTCACACCAGCATCTAAGAAAATTTTCAATAAGCCATTTTCCATAGCACGTTGATAAATTGAAATTGCTGCAGGTAAAATCTCAGTTCTAATTTTTACTTTTCTTCCTTTGAGAATTTTTGCTGCAGCTTCCAAATCTTCGTATTTTGCACCAGTACAAGAACCAATGTATGATTTATCTAGTTCAACTGAAGGTGCTTCACCAACAACACATGTGTTATCAGGTGAAAAGGGTTTTGCAATAATGGGTTCCATTTCAGAACTTTCAAATTCAAAGAGTTTAGAATATTCTGCGTCAGCATCGCCATGTACTAATTTGAGATTTGTTGCACCTTTTGCAGAAAGATAATCAACTACTTTTTGATCAGGTTCCACAATTCCATTTTTAGCCCCTGCTTCAGTTGTCATGTTACACAGTGTCAATCTACTTTCTACAGACATTTCATCAATTCCACTTCCACCAAATTGCATTGTTCTATATGCACCACCGTCATTACCAATTTCTCCAATAATTTTTAAAATCAAATCTTTTGCCATCACATGTTCAGGTAACTTTCCGTTAAGTTTGAAGTAATAAGTCTCTGGAACTTTAAACCAAATATTTCCATTTAACAAAACATATGCAATATCAGTATGTCCCAAACCAACTGCAAATGCACCTAAAGCACCAGTTGTATTTGTGTGAGAATCACCACCAACATAAACATCACCGGGCATCACCATGGCTTGTTCATGTGAAAGAGTATGACAAATACCGTATTGACCCATTCCATATTTGAAGTGTTTTTCAATACCATAATTTTTTGTAAAATTAGATAATTTTACAATATTTTCTGCAGATAATTTATCAGCTGATGGAACAAAATGATCTTCAGCTACCCAAACTTTAGTAGGATCCCATAATTTATCAACTGCAATTCCTTGCTTCTTTAATTTATCAAAAACTTTGAGAACACCAGGTCCAGATACGTCGTGCATCATTACTTTGTCAACATCAGCAAATACCACGTCATCTGGTGCTACTGAGGACTTGCCAGAGGCACGTGCAAGGATCTTCTCAACTATATTCATAATCCAAAAAGTTCGCTCTTGGGATTAAAAGCTTTACAGAACAATAAAAAAGAAATAGAATCTATAGAATAGTGTGCAATTATCAGTATTACCACTACTAGCAAAAAGAATGGAAAAAGAATTTGATGTTTTTGAAGCTTTAGAAATTACTCTACAAAAAAATGAGACTAAACTACAAGAAGGAGACGTCATAGTGATTTCAACAAAATACATCTCAAATTCACAAGGAAGGATTGTAGATTTGGAGAAAATTAAAGCATCTGAATATGGGATAAAAATTGCAGATGAATTTCAATTAAAACCAGGAATTGCAGAAATTATCATCAGGGAATCAGATAAAATTTTTGGAGGTATTGGAGGATTTATCATTACATCAGCAGACAATATCATGGCACCAAATGCAGGAATTGATAAATCAAATGCAAAAAAAGGTAAAGCAATACTATATCCAACAAATCCTTATCTAATTGCCGAACAAATTAGAAGAAAAGTTTTCTTAAAATCATTAATTCATGTTGGAGTAATTTTAGTAGACAGCAGATTAATGCCAGCAAGAATTGGAACGTCAGGTGTTGCAGTATCATGTGCCGGAATTGAACCAGTTTTAGATATGAGATCTAAAAAGGATCTAGATGGCAATCCACTGAAAGTTACGTTTCAAGCAGTTGTAGATAATCTTGCAACAATTGCAAATCACAAAATGGGAGAAGGTGGAGAATCACGTCCATTTGCCATTGTTAGAGATTCAGGAGCCAAACTGACGGATAGAAAAATAAATTCATCAGAAATGGCAATTGCACCAGAACAATGTGTTTACGTTAGAGGTCTTTCAAATCCACCAAAAAACTAAGGGTACTAGGTAAGTTTTTTTTAAATATAGGAATTAAAGAAAGAAATTATGGAATATTTGACAACGTATCCAAAAACGGTCTCATTTATTGATGGAATAAAGCATAAAATTCATGTGGATAATACAGAAGGGGTAGAACAACTCCATATTGTTGTCAAAAAAAGTTTTGAAGAATTGACTAGGATATTTAGAGAAGAAGGATTTACCAAAGTTAAACTAGAACATAAGCAACCAGATCAAATTGGTAGCGGTCTAAATTTGAAATTAAAAAAACCATGGGAAATGCATGTAAGAATGGTAGATTTAGAAGATGGTAAAATTGGAATTCATGCAGAAGTAGAAGTGTCGAGAGACTATCTTCAACATTTGTTTTCACAAAGAACTCCAGTAGTTTATGAAGTGGAAGAAATTTTGAAAAAATACCATGTTGATTACAATATTTGGCACGATAAAATAAAGAAAAACATTACATCAGTGGTTGATAATTATAAAGTTAAACTTGCAACTCCAGGAATTCCAGTATTTGCATGGAAACCAATGTTATTTGTAATTGCAACGGTTGCTGCATTTTACGGTTGGAAGTTCTTCAATACAATTTGGTAATAAATAAAAATTATCTAAACACCAAGTGTTTCTGCTTTACTTAATTCGAGAAATACTTTATCACCAACTGAAAGTCCCATCTCTTTGTATTCGTGCATTTCAAGTTTCAATTGAGTGATTCCAGATTGCATTCCAAAACCCCCACCAGCACCAGACATCATCTTGTTAAGGTCTTTCATCATATCATTCATGTTTGAAAATCCCATTACCTTTGGAGAGCCAAAAGCAGCAGGTGGGTTTTGATTTCCATCTTTAAGATCTTTTAGTGAAGATAGTGAAAGTACAACATATGGTGCTCCATCGGGAGCAGAATCAATGCTTTTTACAACAAATTCTTTCTTCATATCTAACCTACTAGGTTTATCTATATAATTTTAATATTTTGAGCTGAATTTATCAAAATTGAAGATTTAATTACAAATTTGAATAAATGGAATCATTGACAGAACCACTAAAAACAAAGTTAGAATATTATGGGATTTCACCTTGGGAAATAGAAGTATTGTATGGATTTCTAAATTCCAGATTCACTATACTACAAGAAGAAATAGAAAATAATGATGAAAATTTTGTAAGTTTTCTAGATATACATATTCCCTTAGAATTTAATGAGGCGTTTTTCAAATGGTTTGATTTTAAACGTTGGGAAAAAGTGAAGGATGTTTTAAAAGAATACAAACGAAGACGCGGAAGTAGAAATGCATTAAAAATTAAAATTAATTTTGCAGGAAACCCAAAAATAGTATTTACTATAGATGTAGTTGATAGACAATGGTTTAACAATGCAGTAGAAAAAATGGATTTTGTTATAGAGTTATTGCCACATCATCTTGATCCTCAAAAGATTCCACAAGGGATAAGAGAAATCAATTACAAATTTGATGTAGAATCAGTCAGATGGAGATTAGAAATAGCAAAAACAAAAGATAAAGAATTTACATTCAGAGGAGACGTCTGGAAAGAAATTAAGAAAGAAATTGAATGAAACAATGATTAAACATTTAGAGAATCTAAAATTTTTGAAATATCAGTATTAGGTAATCCAGAATCAGATATAATTTGTTTTGCAGGGGGATTTTCAAGATAATTTGGAATTTTGTCAGTCAATCTAGTACTAAATGGGGAAACCAATTCATTTTGATAGAAAACACCAGTTGGAATTTTATCACCCCATTCAAGTGATTTCACTAAAGCTTGAGATAGTTTTTCATTAACTTCGACTTCACCAGCATAATTTACAGTTGGATCAAATTTGGTATCTTCAAGTTTATAGATTCTAGAATGTCTTTCCATGGATTCTTTAGCTTGATCAACACCAGCATACCAATCTCGAGTATTAACATCATTGTAAGTGGGACATGGTTGCAACACATCAAGAAATGAGAGACCTTTGTGTTTAACTGCTTTAACAATTAAATCTTTGAGATGTCTAACATCATAAGAATATCCACGTGCAACAAAAGTAAAGCCGCTAGCTACTGCCAATCCAATTGGGTTAACATTAGAATTAGTATTTGGGGAAGGAAGAGATTTTGTTTGTTCACCAAGTTTTAGTGTTGGAGATGCCTGTCCTTTTGTTAATCCGTAAACACCATTATCAAAAATAATGTAAGTCATATCGATATTTCGCCTTCCTGCTGCAACAAAATGACCGGCACCGATTCCCAATCCATCACCATCACCACCAACTGCGACAACAGTCATGTCAGGATTTGCAAGTTTTCCACCTTGAGCAAAAGTTAGAACTCTACCATGTAATGTATGTACACCATAGGTATTGATGAAATGAGATGTTTTTCCAGAACAACCAATTCCTGAAAAAATGGTAGCTTTATCACGTTCAATTCCCATTTCAGCTAATGCCATCTGTAATGCATTTACAATACCAAAATCGCCACATCCAGGACACCAATCATTATGTACATCAGTTTTATAATCAGCAAGTTTAAGCGCCATGGCTAAGAACCTCCCTTTTTTCAGCCTTATTTTCTACAATTTTCTTTAAAGAATCATAGAGTTCAGTACTTGTTATTCCTCTTCCAGTATATTTCAAAATATGGTAATCAATATCTCGAGTAATATTTTGTTTGAAAATCTTACCTAATTGTCCTGAATGATTTGCTTCAATGTCAATCAATACTTTAGCATTCTTGAGTAGAGATTTAACATATTCGGTAGGGAAAGGGTGTAATAATTTTATTTGAACAAATCCAATATCAATTCCTTCTTTTTTTAGCATGGATTGTGCATCAAGAATTGGACCCTTTGTGGAACCCCAAGAAATTATTGTGTAATCATGAATTTCAAACGGCACAGCTTGATCAGACACAGGAATTGTTTCTAATGCTAAATCTAATCTAGACATTCTCTTATCCATCATCTTTATGCGAACTTGTGGATCTTCAGTAATGTGACCATATTCATCAGACTCATCACCAGTGTTCCAAAATACACCATTATCCATTCCAAGTTTAGAACGAGGTGAAATTCCATCATCAGTTAAAGCAAATCGTTTGTACTCACCTTCAATTTTATCCAATAATTTTCCACGATCAATTGAAATTTTCTTTGGATTAAATTTTTTACAAGTTACAACAGAACTTGACAAAAATTTATCCATCATGTGAATTACAGGGATTTGATATTTGTCAGCATAATTAAAACAATTCCCAGTATCATAGAAACTCTCTTCAATATCACCTGAAGCATAAACTATTTTTGGAAAATCACCACACCCTGCAAATACGGTAAAAAGTAAATCATCTTGACCATGACGGGTTGGTAAACCTGTTGAAGGTCCACTTCTCTGATACAGAGTAATTACTACGGCAACCTCATTAATTCCAGCCCATCCAAGTGCCTCAGTCATTAATGCAAATCCAGGACCAGACGTAGATGTTGATGAGCGAGTTCCAGTAAGGGCAGCACCAATCATCATACCTATTGCAGAAATTTCATCTTCAGTTTGAACAACAATAGTAGAACCAGGTCTATCATTTTCAATTTCTAAAATTTCATTTGATTCTAAATAGACACTTTCGTCAGATGCAGGAGTAATCGGGTAATAAGATTGAAACCTACAACCTGAAACCATTTTACCAAGGGAACAACCAAAATGACCTTGAACAAGAATTGTATCAAGTTGTTTTTCAACTCCAGTTAAAGTATGATCAAAATTTTCAAAATTTGTTGATGAATATTTATATGAAAAAGTTGCAGCCTGTTTGTTTATTTCTGCAATTTTTGGTTTTTTAGAAAAGATATCATCAATGGAATCAACTAATGAATTAGATGGCATTTTTATTAATCCTAAAGATAATGAAACACCAAGTACATTGTACATTCTAACTAAACCACGTAATCTAGGATTGTCAACTTCTTCAGAAAGGGTTTCCAGTAAACTTTTGAAAGAAACAGGGTAAAGTTTCACTCCTTTTTCTTTTGCTACTTCCAAAACTCCTGCAATAGTAAATGGCTTATTTTTTGATTCAAGTAAATTATGTAATCTCTCTTTGAATGGTCCATCCAAAGTTCTAACTCTATCAGTATCTGTATTTTCTAATTCAGAATCATAAATGATTCCACCATTAGAAGAAATTTCATCAAAATGACGAAAAATTGTTTCAGCATCAAATGAAACCATCAAATCTACATCATTGACATTAGAATGAATTTTTTCATCGGAAACTCTAACTGTAAAGTAACTATGTTCTCCTTTGATATTTGAATAAAATTCTCTTTTACCAAATATTTGATAACCCATTTGAGCACAAACTTTGGAAAAAATGTTAGCTCCAGATTCCACCCCACTTCCTTGAGGTCCACCTATTAACCAAGTAAAATCAGTACTCATAAGAATTTACAGCCTTTTTTCAAATAATAACCACATGGTAAACAACTATTCAATTATCCACCTGTCGCTGCATCAAATAATGCACATTCACATTTATCACGTTCACCACAATAAGGACACACACATACACATTTTTCAATAGAATTACCACAATCTATACAAATAGCAAATTCTTCTTCTTCTTCAATTTTAGAAGACATAATCAAGATAGAAGGAAATCGTATAAATGGTTTGAGATAAATCTGAAGACTAATGAAGGAAAAAATATTTCTTACAAGAACAATACATGATTTTGCATTAAAAGAGTTAAAAAAGAAATTTCTAGTTGAGATCCATAAAGGAAAGATACCAATACCTCAAAGTACATTAAAATCCAAAATAAAAAAAATAAATGGATTAATTTGTTTTCCATATGATAAAATAAATAAAGAAATAATCCAATCAGCAGAAAATCTCAAAGTAATTAGTACATACAGTGTAGGATATGATCATATCGATACACAATTTGCAAAAGAAAAGAAAATCAGAGTTGGATACACTCCAGAAGTTTTAACAGATGCTACAGCAGATATGGCATTTGGGTTATTGATTGATTTGTTAAGAAGAATTTCAGAAGGCGACAGGCTAATTAGAAAAGGAAACTGGAAGCAAATCTATGGTGCATATGATTATGTGGGATTAGATCTTCAGGGTAAAACCTTAGGCATAGTTGGTTTAGGTAGAATTGGAAAAACACTTGCACAAAGAGCAAAAGCATTCAATATGAAAACAATATACCACAACAGAAAACAAATTAGTAAAACAGAGGAGAAAAAATTAGGAGTAAAATATACAACATTTGATAAATTAATTTCTCAAAGTGACATCATTTCAATACATGTTCCACATACAGAAGAAACTAATCAAATGTTTAATATGAAAAATTTTAAAAAAATGAAAAATACAGCATTTTTAATTAATACATCACGAGGTAAAGTTGTAAATGAAAAAGATCTTGTGACAGCATTAAAACAAAAAATAATTGCAGGTGCAGGATTAGACGTATTTCAAATAGAACCAATGAATAAAAATCACCCATTAACAAAATTAGAAAATATAGTTTTAGCACCACACATAGGAAGTTCTACAAAAGAGACTAGAAATAAAATGGCAGAAATTACTATAAAAAATTTAATTTTGGGAATTAAAGGTAAAAAACCAATTTATTCAATAGGATATTGATTATTACGCGTAAGTAACATACAATCAAAATGTTGAGTTTTTATATTGAAATTATCAAATAGGGTTAAGTTGAAAAAATTCAAACACACTAACGAAGAATTAGAATTAGCAAAAATACAGACTGAAAAAGAGAAAAAGAAAAAAGAATCTGAAGATTGATACTTTTTTGCTTGTCTTTTTCAGACAAGATTTTTTTTTAAAATTTAATTTTTGAAGAATATTTATCATGTAATGAATCATAGAGAACTTTTCGTTCAGAAATTAAATTTTTTGATTCATCATACATCTTTGTAAAAAATGCAGCCACAATGCGTTCATCATGCGCATCAAAAAATCTTATACTAAAACTAATTTTTTCAGGTCGTTGTTCTTGAATAAATTCAGCAGATTTTATCATCTCAGAATTAATGTGCATGTGTGCAGGTCCATCATTGTCTCCAATTGTAATCCATTTTTCTTTTTGACGTATAGTAAGAGAATTACTGCGAATTTCGCAAGTCGCTGCAATATTTTTTGTAATTAGTAAAACATCATCTACTTTAATTATATCAGATAAAAGTTCAAAAAGCAACAATTATTTCAAGTAAAGTAAATTATTATAATTTTTTCATTGTGATTAGAGTTTATTCATGTCAATTTGAACAAGATCATCAACATCACCATGAACACAGTCAGTTCCTACAGATTTTACAGGTGTGAAACTAATTTTTCCATTATGAATTTTTCCTTCACTTTGGAGTATTCCAAGCTTTCCAGTTACAACAGATTTGTGTTTCTGACAAGTTAAGCCAAACATGTATTCATCGGTTCCATCAACAATTGACACAATAAATTCAGGAGGGTTTACACATTGTTTTCCCTCTTCCATAACTGAACATTTATCGGGCATCATAATAAAATTGAATATTATATCAGATATTAATCTTAAGCGTGATAGATTTAATTTAATATCAACTAATGCAATGTAAAGTTAATTGAAAGATAATTTTGATTTGGTTATAGTTGGTGGAGGAATTTTAGGTACTTCACTTTCATATTTTTTATCATTTCTAAATAAATCTAAAAAAATTGCAGTGATTGAACAAGAAAATAATGTTGCACAGCATACTAGTGGTAGAAATACAGGAAAAGTTCATGCTCCGTATCTATACAACCCTGAAAAGAAAAAATTATTTGCAAATGCAGCATTTCATGGTTATGAAATGTGGAAAGAATATGCAAAATTACAAAATTTACCATTTAAAGAAGATGGGGTAATAGAAGTTGCATTAGATGAAAAGGGAATCAAAGTTCTTGAAAAATATCTAAAATGGGGAAAACAAAACGGATTAGAAGAAAAAGATATTGAATTAATAGATAAAAAAGAATTAAAGAAAATTGAACCAGAAATTAAATGTGAATCAGCACTTCATGTACATAGGGATGGTTCAACAGATTATTCCATACTAACAAAATCAATTTTAAAAGATAGTGAAAAAAATGGAATTAATTTTCTTTTTAATAAAAAAATAACTCAAATAAAAAAAAATAATGATAAATGGGAAATTATAATTGATGAAAATCATAAAATTTTTGCAGATTTTTTAATTAATGCTGCAGGAGGTCAAGCAATTGATATTGCGCACAGTGTAGGAGTTGCAAAAAATCTTACAGATGTTCATTTTAGGGGAGAGTATTGGAAAACTCCAAAAAAATATCATAATTTAACTAAAACTAGTGTATATTCAGTTCCAGAATTCCCAGATTATCCATTCTTAGATCCTCACTGGATAGTTAGAGTGGATGGAAGTTGTGAAATTGGACCAAATGCAGTTCCTGTTTTTAGCCCATATGGATATGACACTACAGAAAATATCAAGGAGTTTATTCCAAAAATTCTTGAAATGTTAGGTTCTGGTGCAAGAAAAACAATTTTTGATAAACAGTTTCAAGAACTTGCTTTTAGTGAAATACAATCATCAATGTCAAAATCAGTAATGGTTGAAAGAGTAAAAAAATTTCTACCAAAAATTAATCCAAAAGAAATAACAGTGAAAGGAACTGCGGGGATAAGATCATCAGTGATTAATGAAAAAGGGAAATTTGTTCCAGATGTAATTTTACTTGAAGAAGATAAATCATTTCATATCTTAAATTATAATTCACCAGGGGCTACAGGCGCATTACCATTTTCAGCACACATTATCAATGAATTACACAAAAGTGGTTTATTTGAAAATAATGAAACAGAAGTACAATGTGGACCTTGGAAATTTAATGAAATTATTGAAAAATTAGAAAAATAAAATGGCGCCGAGAGAGAGATTTGAACTCTCGTTCCCTTGCGAGAACGCGCTTTATGGTTAAACAATTTCCAGGCGCGCGCCCTACCAGGCTAGGCGACCTCGGCAGAAGTCTTGCGACAATTCTATTTCATAAAATGTGATTATAAATTATGTTATTATCTACAATTTAGATTACTTCCAAATTGTGACAGTAGTAGATTTTTCTATATTATTTCCTTTGTCATCTAGTGCTTTTACAGATATTTTGTAAACACCTTCCAATATAACATCACCATCATTTTTCTTTTGATCCCAAGAAAAAATAACTTCATCTCCAGGATCAAGTGTGGAAATTACTTGGGCAGAGATTGGAGAATACATCAATATTCCAGATAATCCAGTTATTTTCAAACCATATGATGAATCAGAAAAAGTTAATTCGTTAGTTCCAGAATTTATAATTCTAATTTCTATTGATTCATCTTGTTTAAAATCAAATTTTTCAGTAACAATTGAAATAGAAGAACCTTCAACAAAAACCAATTGAGTAGTAGTTTTAAAATCAATCAGATAAACACCAAATGCAAATCCAGCTATAATTCCAACACCAATAAAAATAACGAGACTTTTCGCTAACAATTCTTTGAAAATAAATTTAGGATGTTTTAATCCTTTGGAGGAGTAGGTTTTGTTCTCCATTTTTTTGGGTAAGTGTTTGGAGCCATAATAATTCTCTTTGTAACAAATGCATATCCCTTTGTTGCATCACGAATTTCTTCCTCATCCATTGTAGATTCTGCCAATGCAACAGCTTCACCTTTTTGCGTATAAATTCCAACAATATCTCCAGATTTCAAGTGTGAAGAAATCTTCAAAACACCAGGAATTGCAAGTTGAGCTCCATGACACATAGCATCAACAGCAGAGTCACGTATGACTACAGATTTTAATTCACTTAATGCAAATTCAACAGGTTTTATCATTTCCATTAATTTACTATCATCTTTCTTTTCTTCCCAAATAGCAAAAGCATCAGCCAATTCATGTAAAGTTACTAAGCCATCTTTTTCATGAAATTGATCTACTCTACTTCTTCTAAGTTCAACCATTGTTGCACCAGGACCTAAAACTTCACCCATATCATAATATAATTTTCTAATGTATGTTCCAGCTTCACATAGAATTCTAGTTAACAACAATCTTTCTTTTTGTTCAATTAGTTCTAATTCGTAAATTGTTCTAGTTCGAGTTTGTCTAACAACAGCAGAACGTTGAGGGGGTTTCTGAAAAATTTCACCGGTAAACATTTCAATTATCTCAGAAAGTTTTTCTTTAGATGGTAATGAATGCACTCTACCTAATGCATGATATTCTTTGGGACCATAAAGTAAAACTCCCAAAGCTTTAGTTGCTTCACCCAAACCCAATGGTAAAACTCCAGAAACTTGAGGATCCAATGTCCCACTATGACCAATTTTGTCAAGTTTCAAAATACGTTTTGTCCAGGCTACAGTTTCATGACTAGTAGGACCAGGAGGTTTATCCAAAAGAATAATTCCATTATTCAATAATTGTTCAATTGTTCGCTTATCGTAATAGGTACCATAAGCATCATCAGTAATATCCTGATCAATTTCAATTAAATTTTCTAGTTGTTTTAGGGTCATAGTAGTTTTCTCACAGTTTCTGTTGTAACATCAATTACTTGATTTGCTGTTAAATTATCAGTATTAATAATTACATCAAATACAGCTTTATCATCACCAAAGCTAAAACCATAAAGTTTTTTGTATAATGCTTTATTTTTATCAAAACGAGTCTTTGTTATTTCATAAGCATTTTCAGAGCTCATGTTATCTCTAGATTGCATTCTTTCTGTGCTACTTGCATGAGATCCCTCTAACCATATTTTTACACCATCTTGAATTAACCATGGTAATGTATAACTAGTAATTACCATACCACCTTGATTAAACAAGTCAGTTAATTTTTTATCTAAATTTTTATCAAATTCAGAATTTTCTTCACGTTGATTTAAAAATTTCATTCCTTCTTCAGTGTCCCACCAATCATCACCATCAGAATCAAATCCTTGCTCTTTAGCCATCTCTTTTAGAACATCTCCACCACTAAGATATTTTAAATTAAATTCTTTAGCTAATCCTTTAGCAACAGTAGTTTTTCCGACTGCAGGAGGGCCAGATATAACAATAGATTTTGTCAACCTAGATCCATTGAGGTTTTAGTAATTCTCATAATAATTCCACTAAATGCAATTGAAGAAAGAAAATACCAAGCCCAAAGCATTAGATGATTTTCTTTACCAAAACAAATGTGTGTGGTGTCTAAAGCTTGTTCAGCAGTACAAGTTAGTTGGAACATATCTCCAGGAATCACATTTAGTGGTATTGGAGAAATAGCTACTGTATAAGAAAATAGGACAGGTAATACAAGATAAAATATCAGGATTAAAGGTACAAAAGTAATCATCATCGGTCTCATATTCATTTGCATCATCTCCATAGACATTTTGTTCATGTACGAAGATTTCTTATTTAATTCAGCAGATCTTGCAGTGTCTTTAGAACGCATTGCAGACATTCTTTCTTTTTGCCAAGCCTTAGTTTCTTTCATAATTCTTTTTAGTTTTGTTTGATCAACCATTTTTCTTCTAACTGCAGAATTGAAAATATTAAGTAATATACCAAATCCAGATACAGCAAACATAGTAATAATTAGACCCTTAATCATTGGATCGTCACTACCAAGTGCCATTCTTTCACCACCTAGAAAATCAGGTAGTTGGAGAAATGCCGAATCAATAAAGAGTAGAATAAAGTTGAAATCCATTTTTTACAGTCCTATTGCCTTGATTATCTTATCAGCTGCTTCATCAATCTTTCCCTCACCATTAAGAACTAGTCTTACTGGGGAGCCTGTAATTACAGCACATGCAGAAATCATACCTGATTGAACATCTAGCTCCTTCTTAATGTTAGCTAGTGTTATTTTATCTCTATTTCGAGTATCATCTTTCATACGTCTATTGTAAATTTCTTCAGGTTTTGCAGATACAGAAACAAAATTGTCAGGTTTAATAATTTTTAAAACATGTTCAGGCAAGCCAGGATAATATCCTTCAGGGGAATTAATGAATGCATGAGTATCAATAATTACAACTTCCTCATCATGTTCACTAATTTGTTCAGCAGCAATTTTTTGAAGACGTTGTTGTTCAGATACAGATAATTTTCTTAATTCATCTCTATCTTGTAATCCGTTTTGTTTAGCAACATCAAACATTAAACTTCCATAATTAATTACAACGACATTTTTCTTGTGATTTTTCAAGATTTCAACCATAGTTGTTAGCAATGTAGTTTTCCCAACACCAGGGATTCCAACTAAAATAATTTTTTTATTTTCTACCAAGTATGGCACCCAACCGTGGCATAACAACTTCTACTTGTTCTCTTACTAATTGCGTGTAATAATTAATGAGAATATCTACCATAAGTAAGATTCCGATTCCAGATCCAAATACACCAAGTACATCAGATACTCCTGCTAAGAGACCTAGAATCATAGAGCCAATAATTGTAACAGATGGAATGTATTTGTTCAATAATGCTTCAACTGGTTTGTTTGATCTTCTAAATCCAGGAATTTGCACATCAGCATCAAGTAAGTTTTGAGCTGCACTCTTTGGAGATAAACCACCTAGTTCAACCCATAATCTACCAAAGACAACTACAATTCCAATCATAAATAACACATATCCAACTGCACGCATTGGATCTAAAGCTGCAACATCTAGACCACGTGGTGGTGTGATGTAGTAAATAATTCCACCAACAGGAGTAGATGGACTAGTAGGGTCAAATTGAGCTATAAAGTTTACAAAGAAATTATTGTTACGTGGATTAAACTGAGACCAAATCATTTGGAATACAAATACAGCATTTGCAGTTAATGCAGATGCTAAAATTACTGGAATGTTAGAAACATACATCAATTTGATAGGATAAACAGCCTGGAATCCTCGATATTTTGTTGAAACAATTGGGATTTCAATTTTCATACCTTGTGTAAATACAAGTATCAAAAGTATTCCAGCTGTAAGGAATAGTCCAAAAATACTAGGCAGTTGATTCGAACGGAAAAATACATTTCCAAGATCACCACTACCAGTTAACGATTCAATAAGATATGGAATAATACCAATCATACCACCATCACCAGCAGGTAATGGACTAAACATACTCCAAAGAATTTGTTGAGCAACACCTGCCATAATGAATAAACTAATTCCACTACCAAGTCCCCAACCCTTTTGAATTAATTCATCTAAGAACATGATTATGATAGACGCTGCCATCAGCTGCCCTATTATCACATACAGGACATAAGGTTCAGATGCAGAACCACCATAAACTGCTGCGGCATATACAATAGATTCAGCTACAATTACAACATACGTTACCATTTTAGTTGCAGTTTGAAAAATACCTCTTTCTTCTGGTTTTTTGAAATCAAATTTCAAAATATCAGATCCCCTCAACAATTGCATTAAGAGTCCAGATGTAACAATAGGTCCAATTCCCAATTCAACTAAAGTACCTTGTTGGGATGCAAAAATAACTCTAGCAAATGCTAGAAAATCAAATTCAGGAGCTGTTGCTCCAAATAATGGAGTTTGTCCCATAACCATGTAAATTAGTAATGCAACACCACACCAAAGTAATCTAGTTGGTAATGGAATTTTCTTTTTAGGTTTTGGAACTTGTGGAAGATATGGTTCTGCTTTGAAAACCATTTTTCGAATAATAGAAGTTAGAGAACCTTCAGCCATTTTCAGTTACCTATGCCTCAACATTTTTTTCTTCTGTAGTAGATTGAAAAATTTCACCACCAACTGCTTTTAATTTTTCTTCAGCTGATGCAGTAAAGTTTCCTACTTTTACAGAATAAGCATTAGTAATTTTACCCCCACCAAGGAGTTTTTCGTATCCTGCACTTTCAAGGTCTACGACTTTTTTTCCACCTTCTTCTTTACCCAGTTTAGCGAATAAGTCATCTAGATCTCTTACACTAGCCCATTTTTTTGTAATATTTGGATGAGGTGGACTTGTTGATTCGTGACCATAATGATCAGGCTCATCTTTTAACAAACTACTGTAATGGTGTTTTTGGAAACCAGTAACTCCCAAACCGCCTTTATGACCACTTGCACGATGTTGACCTACTTGTCCCCAACCCATATGTCTGCCGCCTCTTAGTCTACGAGTTTTTCTTAATCTAGTTGCCATGTTAAATCATTCTCCTAACAATAGTATCTAATTCTTTATTGGAACCTAAAACACCTTTTTGTCCATACAATTTCTTTGTACTTCTTTTGAATCCATGTACTGGAGGTGCCAAAGCAAACCAAGGTTTTAGAGGTTTTAATTTTGACAAAGTAGCTTTTCCATCAGCTAAAGCAGTTCCTAATTCTGCTGCATTTGCAAATCCAAGTTCTTTAAGGTCTTCATCAGTAATTTTTTGATAACCACCTTTTCTGGCTTTCTTTTCAATTAGCTCTTGTGCTAAAGATGCATCAATTTCAATCCAAGAAACATAATGTTGTACTTTTCTTAACATTCCAATAGTATTGTCTTTTGCAGGTAAAATGGTTGCACGATATTTTTTATCTAATTTTAATAAAGTCATAGTAGTGGTTGCCCAATAAGGACAATCTGCTGTACCTTTAATTCTAACAACAAGATATGCATTTGCCATTTTAATCATCCTTGACTGAATGTCTGTCTAAGACAATCCAGTACTGCTTTTGAAGTTGAATTCATTGTAGGAGTAGAACCTTTTGCGGTAGTCCATGCATCCTTAAGACCTGCTAATTCTAATAATCGTTTAATTTTTCCACCTGCAACAAGTCCTAAACCACGAGGTCCAGGAATAATTTCAATAGTTACACTTCCACCTTTTCCTTTTACTTTGAAGGGAACAGAATGATGTTGATCACATTTACATTCCCAACTGCCACAGCCCATTTTGATTGGTTGTATATTTAGAAAAGCTTGACTAGTTGCTTTTTCAATTGCAATTCTCATTTGTTTTGATTTACCTTGACCAATTCCCAAATATCCATTTTCATTTCCTGCTGCAACAATTGCTTTGAATCTAGTAGATTGTCCATTAGATGTCATTTTTTGAATGATACCGACATCAACAACTTCACTTTTTAAATCAGGTAATAATTTTTTAATAATTCCAGACTCTTGAATTCTTAATCCTTGTTCAAGAATTTCTTCAACAGAAGTAATTTCTCCAGATGCAACTTTTTTTCCCAAAATAGTTTTTGGTACCCAAACTTCTTCTTCAGGTTCTCTTCGAGGTCTTTTTGGACGTGCAGCTGCTGCTCCAGGTGGACCACGTCCATAAACGGGTGGACCTCTTCCTCTTCCGCCTTGACCTGGTTTAGATTGTCCGGGTTTAGATTGTGCTGTTTGACTCATATCTATTTGACCTCACTATCTATTGTAGATTTAATTTTAGAAATTTCATTTTTAACAGTTAGATGTTCACCGTTTATTCTTTCATCAGCTGGAAATGTTTCAGAATCAGCTGGAACTTCAAGACCAGCATCAATAACTCCTTTCAAAGCTGCTGCCATTCTTTGTGTATATCGTTTAGTGCCAGTATACAAAATTGCATCTTTTGCACCTTTACCTAATGCTTTCTTACCTGCCAAATAGCCTGTAAGATATGCTGCAGAAATACTTTTTCTTGAACCCTTCCATCCTTTTTCAAGTAAATATCTTGAATGGGCAGATGCAACAACAGTATCACCAGTCATACCAGGTTTAAGAACTTGAACTTGTGTATTCTCATTTGAAATATTTACAGTAATGAAATCACGTTTACCCATTAACATGGTACCACGTTTACGATAATTGGTCTTTTCCTCTCTAAGTCTTCTCAATATTTTTGAATAGGCCATCTACAGGATCTGACTTTGAAACTGCTATTATATACGTTAAGCGTGGAGTAGTGCTGAAAGTAAAGCTTTTTGAGAATGTAATCTATTTTCTGCCTCATCCCAAACCAAAGATTGAGGTCCATCTATTACAGATGAGGTTACTTCTTGTTCACGTTTTGCAGGAAGACAATGTAAAAAGATCGCATTTTTCTTTGCTAGATCCATGATTTTGTCATTAACTTGAAATTTTGGTAAGAACTTTTTCATTCTTTTAGGATCTTTATTGTGAATTGATGAATATGTGTCAGTGACAACTACATCAGCATTTTTAGCTGCTTTTACAGGATCAGTAGTTAATTCAATATCAGTTAAATTTTGAGAAACTTTGACAGTGGATTTGTCAGGTTCAAATCCTTTAGGAGTTGCAATAGACATTGTAACACCAGATAAAGCAGAACCAAAAATCATAGAATTACAAACATTGTTTCCATCTCCAATCCAAGCAATTTTTAATCCTTTGAGAATTTTTTTCTTTTCTTTAATTGTCATAAAATCTGCCAAAATTTGACACGGATGAAATGAATCAGACAATCCATTAATTACAGGAACATTTGCATGTTGAGATAATTTCTCAAGTAAAGAATGATCATAGACACGAGCCATTATGCAATCAGTATAACGTGAAAGAGTTTTTGCAGTATCCTCAACAGATTCACCACGAGACAGTTGTGTATCGTTTGATGACAAATTAATTGCATGTCCACCCAATTGATACATTCCAGTTTCAAAACTTACACGAGTTCGAGTTGAAGGTTTTTGAAAAATCATAGTCAATGTTTTATTTTTTAATACAGGTTTGTTTGAACCTTTTTTCAATTCTTTTTTTAATTTAATGGCATTGTCAATTAATCCTAAAAATTCTTTTGGAGTTAATTCCGATAAAGTTAGTAAATCTTTTGTTTTAATTTTCATTTTTTAAACCGTCCAAATAATCCTCGTTTCTTTTTAGGTTCCTCTTCTTTATCTTGTTTATGTATCTCTTCTTCATTAGATGAAATTACTTCAGATTCTCCTGGGTTAGGTTTACCATCTTTAATCCATTTACGAATTTTATTACCTAACTTGACTGCTTCAGAGTCAGACTCAGGAGGAGGTATATCAAATAAATCAGAATATTTTGCAATTTCATCGTCCTTAATTCCATCAAAAGGATCATCAGATTGAATGTCAGGTGTTGGTTCTGGTTCAGGTGTTGGTTCTGGTTCAGGTGTTGGTTCAGGTTCAGGTGTTGGTTCAGGTGTTGATTTTGTTAATTTAGATACATCAGTTTGTTCTATTGCAACATCATTTAATGAACCAAATACAGTTTCCAAAAAGATATCCTTATCAAAAGATTTTAAATCAGAATATTCTTGTCCAGTTCCCAAGTAAAGAACAGGTGTAGATGTGACTTTTGCAATAGATAATGCAGCACCACCTTTTGCATCAGCATCACTTTTTGTCAATATAGAACCATCAAATTTCACATATTCATGGAATTCACGTGCTTGATTTACAGTATCATTACCAGCTAAAGAATCACCTACAAAAATAGTCATATCTGGACTTACAACTTTAATGATTTTTTCAATTTGTTCCATCAAATTTTTACTTGTTTGCATCCTACCTGCAGTATCAATCAATACACAATCAGTTTTGTGAGATTTTGCATATAGTACTGCATCCCTAGCAACAGCTGCAGGATCAGATTCATAGTTTTGTGCAACAAGTTTTAGATTAAGACGATTAGTATGTTCTCGTAGTTGTTCAATAGCACCAGCTCTAAAAGTATCAGCAGCTGCAATTACAACAGAATATTTTTTTTCTTGAAGTAGAGATGCAAATTTTGCTAAAGAGGTAGTTTTTCCAGTCCCATTTATTCCAACAAATACAATCAAAAAAGGCTGATTCTTTTTCTTTTTTTCATCAATTTTTTCAAAGATGTCAATATCTCCAACATTATCAAACAAACTGGAAATACTAGAAATTAAATTATCTTTTACAAATTTTTCAATTTCATTTTTATCAACTTTAGAACCAATTAATTTTTCTTTTAGATCAGATTTAATAGAATCTATAACTTCACCAGCTACATCAGATTCTAAAAGAGAAATTTCAAGTTCAAAAAGTATATCCTCAATATCTTTTTCATTGAGTTCTTTTTCTCCAAGACTTTGGGCTACATTAGAAAACGCCTTACGAAGACTATCAAACATTATCTATCCCAAATTAGGCGGTTGTTGGGATTGCATTAATTGATTAATTTGTGCCTTACCTTGTTCTAATCGATTTGCAGCATCTTGTTTTTTAGCAGCAGTATCTTGTAAAGCAATTTCAATTTCTTTTATTCTAGCTTCAAAATAATTAATTGCTGCAGGGAAATCTTTTTCAACTGCAACCCCAGCGCCAATATTTACAACGATTTTATTATTGGATGAAATTTTTGTTGGGATATAAGCCCCCATTCCAAGAGGAACTAAAGTATCGGAATCAGACTGATTACCAAGAGATTTTATTGATTCAATAGCAGCAGTGGCTTCCCTCAAAATACTTAGAAAAGTTCCTTCTCTTTGAGATAAATCAGAGAAATATGTTTCTAGCATTTGCATCTGTTGCATCATTTGTTCAGCCTGTTGTTCACTCATTTACAACAAATCATGCTCAGATGGTTATAAATTCATTCATGAGGTTAGTTTAGAAATAAAAAAATAAATAAAAAATAAAGTTCTAACTTTATTTTGCTTTAGAGAATCTATCTTCTACTTCATCCCAGTTAACTACATTCCACCATGCTGCAATGTATACTGGTCTTTTGTTTTGATAGTTTAGATAGTATGCGTGTTCCCAAACATCACAGCCCAATAATGGTACTAATCCTTCAGTTCTAGGACTAGTTTGATTTGGCATTGATTTGTATTCAACTTTAGATGTTGAAGGGTTGTATACTAACCATCCCCAACCACTACCTTGAATTACTGCAGTAGTAGATGTGAATTTCTCTTTAAAGTCAGCGAAGCTTCCAAATGAATCTTTGATTGCATCAGCAATTGATCCTCCAGGTTCTCCACCGCCATTTTGTTTCATGCTATTCCAAAATAACCTGTGGTTATCATAACCACCACCATTGAAATTAATTGCACCCCGTTTGTCTTCAGGTACTGAATTGATGTCAGATAGGATATCAAGGATATCTTTTTCTTGAATTTCAGTTGGACATGTTTCAAGTGCTGCATTTAATTTGTCAGTGTATGTTTGATGATGTTTTGTGTGATGAATCTCCATTGTTTTTGCATCAATGTGAGGTTCCAATGCATCATAAGCATATGGCATTTCAGGAAGTGTGTATTTTCCCATGAGATAATTTGATTTTTTATTCCATTTATTGGTTTACTAAACAATTCATTTTTACTTGTTAAAAGACTAAAAAATTCATGAGATCATTACTCATTTTTTCCATCACATTACTTTTCATATCCAGTATTTTTGTATCACAATTAATTCAACCTGAAAATGAAATTAGGAAATACATTGAAAATAGTGTTCCATATGTTGGAACAGAAATTCCAAGAATGGATGGAATGGATGGAACTGGAATTAAAGTTGCCATAATTGATACAGGGGTAGATTTCAATCATCCAGATTTATTCGGATGGGGTCCAAATGGAAAAGTAATTGGAGGATATAATTTCATACAACCAAATCAATTACCTATAGACAATAACGGACATGGAACTAAAGTTGCAGGAATAATTGCAGCAGATGGAAATACATTAGGGGTCGCACATAAAGCAAAAATTTTAGCTTACAAAGTATCTGAAGACGGAGAAGGAGTTTCATCTGAATTAATCACAAGTGCAATTGAAAAAGCAATTGAAGATGAAGCAGACATCATTAACATTAGTTTAGGAGTTAATAGAACCAATTCAAAAATAGATAGTGCTGTTAATCATGCTTTAGATAATGGAATTTTTGTTGTAACAGCTGCAGGAAATGATGGACCAAAACTAGAAACAATTGGAAGTCCAGGGAGAAATTTGGAATCCCTTACAATAGGTGCGACTTATAACAATATGACTTCAAGTTTAATTGCAACATTAGAAATTGATGAAAAACAATACACAGTAATTCCAATGGTAGGTGCTCCAAAAACAAATGAACCAGTTACGGGAGAAATAATTTTTGGAGGTTTTGGAAAAACGGATTACTTAGAAAATTTAGATGTTAAAGATGCAATACTGATTGTAGAAAGAGGAAGTGATATTGAAGGAGAGTTATTATTTTTTTCAATTAAAGAAATGAATGCAGTAAATGCAGGAGCTAAAGCATTAATTGTTTACAACAACGTACCAGGGATTTTTTTGGGAGAATTAATTCATGAATTTTCAGAACCAGGATACATACCACAAATTCCAGTAGTTTCAATAGATAGAGAAGAAGGGTTAGAAATTATTGAATCTATTGAAAAAAAGAGTTTAGGAATAATGAATTTATTCTATAATCCAGATTTTGTAGCACATTTTAGTTCAAGAGGTCCAGTTTCACCATTTTATATTAAACCAGACATGGTAGCACCAGGGGCATACATCAATACTACACAAATTAACTCCAGTTACAATTTTACGAGTGGAACAAGTTTTGCGGCTCCACATGTTAGTGGAGCAGCAGCTCTACTAATGCAAAAAAATCCAGAATTAGAAAATCATGAGATAAAATCATTGTTAGTAACCACTGTTCAGCCAGTTTCTAATGCCTATGGACAAAAATTTTCTTTACATGAATCAGGTTCAGGAAGACTAGACATAGCCAATGCATATAATGCAAAATTAATTATTAACCCAACAAATTTTGTCATCAATTTATCCACAGACCAACCCTCAATAGAAAAAAAATTAGAAATGAAATCAATTGAAGGAACATTAGAAAATATTGATGTCATATTTGAAGGACCAAAATTTTTAGAATTTTCTCATAATATTAAAAATAAAAATCTAGAAATTAAATTTAACATAATTGGTAAAAATTATGGAGAACATGAAGGGAAAATACTCATCAATCATGAAAAAATAAAATATACAATTCCAGTACTTGTTCACCATACAGAGGGATCAATTTCAGTAGTACAAGAAAATGAAAAATTAGTTTTTGAAATAAATCATCCAGATAAATGGAGTTTTGCAAAAATTACAATCACAAATAGTGATAATGGAAATGAGGAAACAATTAGTGCAACACCTGAAAAAATAATATCATCACAAATATATGAAAATGGGAAATATTGGGTAGAAGCTAAAATTCAAGTTGAAGATGGTACATCAAATGCGTTCAATACAATTGAAATTACTTCACTTTCAGAAAAAATAGAAAATATAGAATTAATAGATATTCCAGAAAAACAAATCATATTGATAATTTCAATAATTATAATCGTAGGAATTATTGGGTTAATAATTAGAAAATAATTTATGCAGAAAACTTTGGACCTGCGGCAATAATATCTTCTGAAACGTTTTCAAATTTCTTAAAGTTTTCAACAAACATTTGAGCCAATTTTTTTGCTGAAAGATCATAGGAATCTTTGTCAACCCAAGTATGTTTAGGATCTAAAATCTCAGATGGAACACCTTCAACTTCTGTAGGAATATCAAGATTAAGCAAATCATCATGACGATACTTTACAATATCAAGTGCACCAGATATTGCAGCAGTAACCATTGCACGACTATATTTGATCTTAATTCGTTTACCAACTCCATATGGGCCACCAGACCATCCAGTGTTAACAAGATAGACGATTGTGTTATGTTGATTAATTTTTTCACCAAGAAGTTTTGCATATACTGAAGCTGGTCTAGGCATAAACGGAGCTCCAAAACACTGAGAAAAGACAGATTTTGGCTCTTTAATGCCCCTTTCAGTTCCTGCTAATTTACTAGTATAACCAGACATAAAATGATACATTGCTCCTTCTTTAGTTAATCTAGAAACAGGAGGTAAAACACCTAAGGCATCTGCAGTTAAAAATACTATAACACGGGGATTTCCACCGACACTTGGAATTACTGCACCTGGAATGAAATCTAAAGGATATCCAACACGAGTATTTTCAGTTAGTGAATTGTCATCATAGTCTGGAATATTATCATTTAATACAACATTTTCTAAAAGAGCACCAGGTTTAATTGCATTCCAAATTTCAGGTTCTGCTTCTTGGCTAAGATTAATACATTTTGCATAACAGCCACCTTCAAAATTAAATGTTCCATTATCAGACCAACCATGTTCATCATCACCAATTAATTTTCTATTAGGATCAGCAGATAGAGTTGTTTTACCAGTACCAGATAATCCAAAGAATAGTGCAGTATCACCTTTTTCACCAATATTTGCAGAACAGTGCATTGGGAAAATATTTCTGTCTGGCAATAAGAAATTCATTACACCAAACATAGATTTTTTCATTTCACCAGCATATTCAGTTCCACCAATCAAAACAATTTTTCTAGTTAAATCAATTAAAATAAAAACATCAGTTCTAGTTCCATCCACCGCAGGATCTGCCAAGAAATCATTAATACATAAAATTGTAAATTCTGGTTTGTGTTTTTCTAGTTCTTCATCTGTAGGTCGAATAAACAAATTACTTGAAAACATACTTTGCCAAACATGATCATTAATCACTCTAATTGGCAAACGAGTTTCAGGATCAGCTCCTACAAAACCATCAAAAACAAAAAGTTCTTTATTATCAACAAAGTCTTTCATCTTTTCAAAAAGTTTTTCAAATTTACCACTTGGGAATTGATGGTTAATTTTACCCCAATCAATGGTATCATGTGTTTTATCATCATATACAATAAATCGGTCATCCGGTGATCTACCAGTATATTTTCCAGTATCAACAGATAGAGAACCAGTAGAATTTACAACACCTTCTTTTCTATCAACAGAAATAGCCACCATTTCATCAGTAGGTAAGTTTCTATGAACTTTGGAAGGATTAATTCCAAAAGAAGTTAATTGTTCTAAAAATTGTTCAGTTGCAGATCTACCTAATAATTCAGTCAAAATTCCATTCTCCAGCGTCTTTTTGAGTAGATATAGGGGTCATAAGATATTTAGATCCGCCCCGATTTTCCTTATTATCTCTTTTCCATGATGAATTTTTTTAGGTCGAGGAACGTATTTATTCCAAAATTCAAGACTTAGTTCCATGCCAATCAACAAGGAAAAGATCGAGAAGAGACAGGAAGTAAAAGCAAACAAGCCTGATTTTGTCAGACCAGAAAGTTGGCGTTATGTTAGACTTCAAACAAATTGGAGAAAACCAAAAGGAATAGATCATCACCAAAGAAAACAAAAAAGTAGAGGTCGTCCAGGTTTAGTTAAAGTTGGATATGGCGGACCAAGAGATGCAAAAGGATTACATCCATCAGGATTTACAGATAATCTAGTTTTCAATATTTCAGATTTAGAGAAATTAGACCCTAAAAAAGACGGAGTCAGATTAGGTCATGGAGTTGGAACTAGAAAGAGAAAAGAAATTGTTGTTAAAGCAGTTGAAAACAAATTTAAAATATTTAATGCAAGAGTGAGTGTAATTGCCAATAAATCTTAAAGATAAAAAAAGACTCGCTTCAAGAGTCACAGGTGTCGGAATTCACAGAATAAAATTCGATACAGATCATCTTGATGATATTGCCGATGCAATTACTAGAGAAAATATTAGAAGTTTAATCACTGCAAATACAATTCAAATAAAACCATTTACAGGAACATCAAGAGGAAGAGCACAAACCAAATTAGATCAAAGAAAAAAAAGAGGTACAGGACAAGGTTCCAAACAAGGTACAAAAGGTGCAAGAGTTGGTAAGAAAGAAGTCTATGTTGCAAAAGTTCGTTCACTAAGAAGATTATTAAAAATTGCAAAAGATAGAAAAGATTTGACTAATCCAGAATTTTGGACATTATACAAAAAAGTAGGCGGAAATACAGTTAGAAATAAAGCTCACTTGAGAACTTTAATGGATGAAATTAAAACTAAAAGAGCCAACTAGAATTTAAATAAGTTTTTATCAAAACTCTCAATTTTACCATTAGTAATTTCTATACCCTCATCAGAAAGCATTTTCATTTTAACAATTTCACCATAAGCATATCCACCAATCTTGCCAGTAGACATTACAACTCTATGGCAAGGGACTAAAACAGGATAAGGATTCTTGTTCATAATTTTTCCAATTAATCTTTGACCATTTTTTAATCCAACAGCTTTTGCTAAATCACCATAAGTAGTAATTTTACCTTTTGGAACATCCAATAATTTTTTGTAAACTTTTTGTTCAATATTCATAATTTAATTATCTCAAGAGAGGTTAATTCAAGAAGATCAAGAATTTTTTGTTTATTTTTTCCCAATCCACGCCAATCTAAAAGAGCAAATTTTGCCATATTGTTTTGTGCAATAATATGAAAAAATAATTCTTCATCAAGATTATCTAATGCATGCTTTGGCATAACTGTACCAAGGGCATATTTTCCTTCAAGTAATTGATGAGTAAATTTTGATGGATAATGAGTACCACCAAAACAAATGGCTACAGGATTTTGAGGTATAGGATTAGCAAAAACTTGATGAACCAATTTGGCTATTGAAATGCATAATGATGTATCAGTCCATTGTTTTTCAGTTGTACCGATTTCAATGAAAATTGTGGGTTTAGTTAAACCAGTAGGACCATGATGAGTTGCTTCAATAGTTATTTGAAATTCTGAAAAACTAGATTGATGTTTTTGTAATGTTTGAAGATATTGTTTTTGAAGATTTGGGTGAGGTATTGCAACTTGTCTATTATTGCCACCAAATTTAGCTTCTGAAAAATTTCCAGTACTATGACAGGTTAATGCCAGTACACCAGATTCTGCAGCATGTTTTGAAAGAAACACAAATCCATCATAATCATATTTTTCTTCAAGCCAATCAGCAGAAATAGTAGGACTAGAAATTATGATTAAATCGTAATATTTTCCATGAAAAATATCACCATCTAAAGTCATTTCATTTGAAAGGAAATTTGCCATATTGTAACCTGCAGGGTCATCTCGATAAGCAATTAAGAGTTCCATGAGATAAGGAATATAAGGACACCTTATTAATTTCCACCAATGAACCCGAAACAGACTTTGAAAAATATGTCTAATACTATGAAGATGGCTAAAAAGCCAGATAAGGATGAATATACACAACATCTGAGATTAGTAATAACAGGAATTTTAGGAGTTGGTGCTATTGGATTTACAATTCAATTTGTATTTTCGGTGGTCACATTTGGTAGATAACATGTCTGAAGAAATAAAATCACACTTATTTGCAATTAGAACCACAGGAGGACAAGAAAAAGTGGTTATGAGATTATTAGAAGCTAAAGCAAATGCAAATCAAATTAACATTCAATCAGTTTTACTAGTTGACAACCTCAAGGGATATGTCGTAATTGAAGCAATCAATCCTAGTGATGCATATATGGCAGTAGAAGGGGTAAGACATATTCGAGGTCAGTTAAGAGGAGAATTAGAATTCAAAGATATCGAAGGATATCTCGTTAAGAAATCAACAGTTTCAACATTAGCAGTGGATAACGTTATCGAAATTACTGGTGGACCATTCAAAGGAATGAAAGCAACAATTACCAGAATTGATGCAGATAAAGAAGAAGCAACAGTTGTTCTGTTAGATGCATCATATCAATTACCAGTAACAGTAGATGCAAACTACCTAAAACTCTCGAGTGGAGCTTAGGAAGGATTAAATTTTCATTTTGAGTTGAATTAAGAATGGGAGAACAAAAAGTATCATCACTTGTAACTGGAGGAGGAGCATCTGCAGGACCACCATTAGGACCAGCACTAGGCCCTCTAGGCGTTAACATCATGGAAGTTATCGCAGCAATCAATGATAAAACAAAAGATTTCGAAGGAATGAAAGTTCCTGTAACTGTAATAGTTGACACAGATACAAAAAAATATGAAATTGAAATTGGTATTCCTTCAGCTGCAGCACTAATCATGAAAGAAGCAGGAATACAGAAAGGTTCCAGCACTTCAGGTACTGAATGGGCTGGAGATGTAACAATGGATTCAATTATCAAAGTTGCAAATACAAAACTCGAAAAATCTTATGCATCATCAATAAAATCAGTTGCAAAATCCATCATTGGTACATGTGTAGCATTAGGTGTTAAAGTAGAAGGAAAAACACCTAAAGAAATTACTGCAGAAATCAATGAAGGTAAATGGGATCAAAAATTCCAATAATTATTCAATAAGATAAACAGGATCTTTATCTGTTTTTTGTAACTCTACAAAGGTTTCAGTATTTTGAATACCTTCTATTTTTCCAATTTTTTCAATAACTACTGAATGTAATGCTTCAAGATTTTTAGCATATACTTGAATCACAATATCAAATCTGCCAGTTACCTCTGAAATGGAAACAACTTCAGATGTTTCCATGAATTTTTTATGAATGGCTTCCTTTAATTTTGGATCTCGGTTAATTCCAACGGAAGCCTTTACTCCAATACCCAACAAAGATTGATCGATTTCAACAGTAAATTTTTTGATTAGTTTTTTTTTCATTAATCTCTTAATTCTACTATACAACACAGAGGCGTTAATTCCAAGTTTTTTAGATAATGTAGGAACAGAAATAGATCCATCCTTTGTTAATTCATAAAGTAATTTCATATCAAGGTCATCAAAACGATGCATTGTAATAGAAAAGAGGGTTTCTCATTTAATATATCTAAGTTTTAACAAAAATTTGCTTATAAATTACAATGATCAGGTGAAAAAAATAGAATTTTTTAGAATTAATATTGAGCAAAAACCCAATCTCTAAACGATTTTAAGTAGGTTTTCTAGAATTTGTTCGTAATGATTACAGAGGCACAATTAGCAGAAGTCATAACTCAAGCTAAAGAGGGAACTAAAAAGAGGAAATTCAAACAATCTGTAGAGTTAATAATTAATTTTAAAGATATTGATGTCAAAAAAGGATTCGCCATTAACGAAGTAATTCAACTTCCAAAAACCAATTCTCCTGCAACAGTATGTGTAATCGCTACAGGTGATATGAGCCAAAAAGCAAAAGCTGCAAAAGCAGACTCAGTTATTGGAAATGATGAATTAACAAAGTATGAAGCTAACAAAAGAGAATCACGAAAATTCATTAACAAATATGATTTCTTTTTGGCAGATACAAAAATTATGCCAACAGTTGGTAAAGCACTAGGTCAACTCTTAGGTCCTAGAGGAAAAATGCCAACACCAGTTCCATTTAACGCACCTATTGATGCATTTTTAGCAAGATTTAGAACATCAATCAAAGTTAGAACAAGAGCATCATTATCAATTTCATGTAAAATTGGTGATGAATCTATGGAAAATGCAGATTTAGCAACTAATGCATTTACAGTTGTGAATGCAATTGAGAAAAAATTACCAAACGGTGAAAAAAATATTAAAAAAGTTTTGATAAAAACAACAATGGGTAAACCAGTAAAACAAGTGCAGGAGATAAAGAAGAAGTATGCATGAAAATAGAACTACATATCCAAAAAGAAAAACGGAAATGTATCAACAATTATTAGAATTACCAAAAAAATACAAAACCATCTCAATAATCAAAATGAGTAAAGTTCGTTCTACACAAATTTTACCATTAAGAAAAACTTTGAAAGGTGAAGTAGAGTTTGTATGTGTCAAAGATAGAGTTGCAAAAAAAGCACTTGAAACATTAGACGTTCCAGGAATGAAAGAATTTTCTGCAGAACTACAAGGACAAATCATGTTCATATTTACTAACATGTCTCCATTCAAACTAAACGTACTATTAGGTAAAAACAAAGTCATGATGAATGCACGTGGTGGAGATATTGCAAGCATGGACATCACAGTACCTGAGAAAAACACAGGAATTGCACCAGGGCCAATGCTTACAGAATTTAAAGATGCAGGAATTCCAACTAAAATTGATCAAGGAACAATTTGGATTGCAAAAGAAACAACACCAGCAAAGAAAGGTGATGCAATTAATGAGAAATTAGCAGCAATTTTAGGTAAATTAGATATCAAACCAGTTGAAGCAGGAATTTCACTTTATTCAGCAGTAGAAGAGGGTCTAAAGTATACCGAAGAAGAAATGATAGTCGATGTTGAGAAGACCAGAAACATGTTTGCACAGTTCCATCAAGAAGCAGTATCATTATCAATCGAAGCAGGATACATTACTGCAGATAACGTTACACAAATCCTTACAAAAGCAGCACAGTCTGCACGCTCAGTATCTATTGAATCAGGTTTCATGACAGATGAAACAAAAGAACAAATCTTACAAAAAGCAGATGCACAAGCTAAAGGCGTAGCAAGTCAAGCAAAAGATTACACACCAGCCTAATAATCAGTGTTTTTTACTTTAGGTAAATTCCAATTATACTTTATTGCAATTAACCTCAATGCAGTAGTTAGAACTATTCCAATAATGGTTGCAACATAGATTTCTTCTGTGAAATACAAAAGTATGGAAAAAATTACAATTCCAATAAAACTAGCAGAAAGGTAGAATTCTTTTACAAACACTATAGGGGATTGATTGACAAATACATCTCTTAATACACCGCCACCAACAGCAGTTAAAATACCTGCTAGTAAAATGGCTAAAAAATTTAATCCAAAAATATTGTAAGCAAAAGTTGCTCCAATAATTGTAAAGACCCCTAATCCAATAGCATCAAATTTCAAAAATAAATTCCAGTGTTTTTTTAAACGAGAATACAAAAAAAAGATTACGATTCCTGAAGCAACAGTGGCTATCACATATGCGGGATCAACAATAGAATTTGGAACTTTACCCAAGACAACATCCCTTATTGTCCCACCTGCCACACCAGTAATAGTTGCAAGTAGTAAAATTCCAACAACATCAAATTTTTTCTCAATTGCCTTAAAGGCACCAGTAATTGCAAATGCCACAGTTCCAAATAGATCTAAAACATAAATGAAAAATTCAGTAGTAAAGGAAAATTCAGTCAACAGATAGGAAAACGGTATACAGAGTAATTAAGATTAATAAAAATAAGTATAAAATTAAGTTGAAAGAATAAAGTTGCTTAGCCGAATAAGGATGATAATCCTTCCATGGCTGCTTCTTCGTTTTTAGGTTCTTCTTTCTTTTCTTCTTTTGCTGGTGCATCTGCTGCTGCGTCGGCTGCCGGTGCGGCTGCTGCAACTGCTACAGGTGCGGCTTTAACTGCCTCATCGATGTTAACATCGGCTAAGGCTGCAACTAAGGATTTAACTTGGGCTTCATTAACTTCAGCGCCAGATGCTTTAACAACTGAACTGAGGTTTGCCTCGTTAACTTCTTTGTCTAGTTTATGAAGAAGTAAAGCAGCGTAAACATATTCCATTGTACCATGAATCTCTTAGGGCATAATATAAAACTATGGTGAAGTTACGCCTAAAATTAAATATTTAATTTAGAATCTTTAGACTTCTACAAACAGCATACAAAGTTCTCTTCAAATTAGGATCTGTCAAAGTATCCATTCTATTTTTCAAAATTCGTTTTGCCTCGTCTCTTTCAGTACCAGGAGCCAAAGACAAAACAGTATTAATGAATTCAGGAATTGATTCACGAATCCAACCATCTAAGACTGTATAGATTTTTGGAGGAAGAATATCACATTTATCAACATCAAGGTCTAAGACATCAGCAAAATTTTCAGATTCAACTCTATACACCAATGCTAAAACAACATTATCAGGTGTTGGATGATTAAGAATTTCTTCAGATCTTTCACCGGTTTTACCTTGTTGAATCTTATTTTTGAGTCCAATTGGATTTACAATTATCCCATTAACACCAACTTTTCTACCATCAACACCGCTGACAACAGCAAAAATAAAGTCATTAAAATCACCATTTTTTTTAACTGAGAAAATATGAGTACCTTCTTTGAGTTTAGGCTTGCTTCCAAACATGATTAGAATAAAAGATTGATTGTATTTAATCTAATCATTAATCGACAATACTTAATATCGGAAAGAGGCATGCTCATCGTTGGATAAAAATCAGATTTTAAAAGAATTCTCTTCAGATCCTGAAAAATACTATAATGTCAAATTATTCCAAGAACAAGGCTTTGTCAGAAAATCATGTTCTAAATGTGGAAGATTTTTTTGGACTTTGGATGCAGATAGAACACTTTGTCCAGATGATGGAACTGACACATATTCATTCATTGGAGAACCGCCAACAACAAAAAGATTTGATTATACACAAGCATGGAAACAAGTTGAAGAATTTTTTGTAAAAAATAACCATACATCAGTTAGTAGATATCCAGTAGTATGCAGATGGCGTGATGACTTGTATTTTACGATTGCATCAATAGTTGACTTTCAAAGAATTATGGGTTCAAAAGTTGTATTTGAATTTCCTGCAAATCCATTAGTCGTACCACAAACATGTTTGAGGTTCAAAGATTTAGAAAATGTAGGGGTTACTGGAAGACATTTTTCAAGTTTCTGTATGATTGGGCAACATAGTGTTCCAAACAATCAAGGGTATTGGAAAGATGAATGTGTTGATTTGGATTATAGATTACTAACTGATCAATTTGGAATTAAAAAAGAAGAAGTGGTTTTTGTAGAAGATGTCTGGGCTGGCGGCGGTTCTTTTGGTCCATCATTAGAATATTTTGTAAGAGGATTAGAGCTTGGTAATGCAGTATTTACAGAATTTCAAGGAGAATTAGGACAACATACTACACTTGATCAAAGAGTAATTGACATGGGTGCAGGACTAGAAAGATTTGCATGGATTACTATGGGCACACCTACTGCATATGATTGCTGTTTTGGTCCAATTAATGAAAAACTGTACAATACAATTGGAATAGATTCAGACTCTGAAGTTTTACGAAAATACTTTACAGAAATTGCAAAAGAGATTGATCATTATGATGATCTAAATCAAGTAAGACGTCTTGCAATAAAGAATGCAGGAATTACAGATTCACAATTAACAAAAATGATTACACCAATGGAGGGAATGTATCTAATTGCAGACCATCTACGTACATTGATTTTTGCAATTACAGATGGTGCACTTCCAAGTAATGTTGGCGGCGGATATAATCTCAGAATGATGTTACGAAGAATTAATGCAACAATAAGCAAGTTAAATCTAAAATTAGACATTGATGACTTGATTGATTCACATATTGATTATCTCAAAGATACCTATCCTGAACTTGATGAGAAAAGAGAAGATGTCAAACAAATTCTCAAAATAGAATCTGCCAGATATGAAGAATCAAAAGTGCATATGAAGAAAAAAGCAGAGAAAATTCGTGAAAAAGGAACTCCAACAGTAGACGAACTCATTACATTTTATGAATCAGATGGAATTACTCCAGAATATCTTAAAGAAGTTGATGCAATTTCAGAAGTGCCATCATCATTTTACTCCAAATTATCAGATTTACACCAATCAGAGAAGAAAAAGGCAATTACAGAATTACCATTAGAGAAACTTCCAGAAACTGAGACTCTATTTTACAAAGATGATCCAATGGAATTTGAGGCTAAAGTAATCAAAGTATTTGATGATCAAGTAGTATTAGACAAAACATCATTTTATGCCAGAGGTGGAGGTCAAGAACCAGACCACGGAAGTATTGCAGGATTTGAAGTAGTAGATGTTGATAAACATGCAGACATTATTGTTCACAAATTAAAAGATGGGATTCCAAATGAAGGAGACATAGTTCAGTGTAAAGTAGATGTAACAAGACGTTCTAATATTACAAAGAATCATACAAGTACTCACATCATCAATACATCAGCTCGAAGTGTTTTGGGTTCATGGGTTTGGCAGCACTCTGCATTCAAAGATGATGATCACGCAAGATTAGACATCACACATCATTCATCACTAAATGATGACCAAGTAAAACAAATTGAGGATGCAGCAAATAAAATGATCAAAGATAACTATCCTGTCAAAATTGAATATTTTGATAGGGGAACTGCAGAACAACAATACGGTTTTAGAATTTATCAAGGTGGAGTTGTTCCAGTAAAATCTGTAAGAATTGTATCAATTGAAGACAAGGATATTGAAGCTTGTGGAGGAACCCATGTAAAGAAAACTGGAGACATTGAATTAATAAAAATTACAAAAACAAAAAGAATTCAAGATGGCGTTGTTCGCTTAGAATTTGTTTCAGGACCAAATGCATTTGAGTATGTCAAAGAGCAAGAAGAAGAATCAAAGAAAAAAGAACAGCAAGCAATTGCAAAACAAGAATTAGAAAAGCAAAGAGAAGAAAATAAAGATAAAGCAAAAGAAAAAATCCCAGGATTTATAGAAAAAATTCTAGCTGGAGAATCATTAGAATCTGATGAAATTAGCAATAAAGGAAAACTTTGCTTTACATCAAGTGAAAATTATGATGATTATTTCAATCAAAACTTTGGAAAGAAATTAGTTGCTAAAGACGACACAGCAGCATTTTGTGGAATTTTTGAGGCAGGTCCAACTATACGAGTAATGATATTTGCAGGTGAGAAATCAGGTGTAAATGCAGGTGAAATTGCCAAGGAAATAGCCTCAATCTTAGGAGGTTCAGGGGGTGGTGATACTAAATTTGCTCAAGGTGGAGGTAAAGACACATCTAAAAAAGACGAAGCAATACAAAAAGCAAAATCAATGATTTTAGGATAAATGAAAAATGGAAATTAACTGGAACCAAATTGAAACCAAATGGCGAGCCAAATGGGATGAGTCAAAAGACTTTGAAACAAATCCAAATGAGAAACCAAAAAAATTCATTACAGTAGCTTATCCATATCCAAACTCACCACAGCATATTGGACATGGACGAACATACACACTAGCTGATGTTCATGCAAGATTTTATCGAATGAAAGGGTATAACGTATTGTTTCCAATGGGATTCCATTATACTGGTACTCCCGTTTTAGGAATGGCAAAAAGAATTCAATCCCAAGAAAAAGAAATTCTTGATGGACTACGAAATATCTATCATGTTCCAGAAGAAGACATCAAAACATTTGTTGAACCAATAAAGATTGCAGATTATTTCCATGAAGAAATCAAATCTGGAATGATCGAAATGGGTTACTCTATTGATTGGAGAAGAGAATTCACAACAATTGTTCCAGGTTATCAGAAATTTATCGAATGGCAAATTACAACACTAAAAGAAAATGGTAAAATTATTCAAGGTTCACATCCAGTAGGATGGTGTCCACGTGATCAAAACCCTGTATCACAACACGATACAATGGGGGATGTTGAACCAAAAATTGATGATAAGAATCATCTAGTTAAATTCAAGTTTGGCGAATACATATTTCCAGTTACAACACTTCGTCCTGAAACAATTTTTGGAATTACTAACCTCTGGGTCAATCCAAATACCATATATAAAAAAATCAAAGCAGATAATGAAAAATGGATTGTGTCAGAAGAATGTACAAAGAAAATAGAATTCTTTGGAAAGGAAATTACAATTGAAGGAGATATTGCAGGAACTGAAATTATTGGCAAGTACGCTACAGTATTACACAACAATCAAGAGATTCCAATTTTAGAAGCAGAATTCGTAGAGCCTGCAATTGGTACAGGTTTAGTCATGTCAGTTCCAGCTCATGCACCAAAGGATTACCAGGCATTAATGGACCTCAAGGCTAAAAATCACGAATTAGCCTCAAAAATTGAGCCTATTCCAATCATATCTACTGAAGGATATGGAGAGATTCCTGCAAAAGAGATTTGTGAAAAGATGGGAGTATCAGACCAATCTGATCAGAAATTAGAAGAGGCAACAAATGAGTTGTATCTCAAAGAATTCACAGATGGAAAACTAAATGACAAATGTGGAGATTTCCAAAATGAGAAAGTTCAGTTTGGACGAAATAAAGTCAGAGACTGGTTAATGGAGAACGAATACCTAGAAAAATTCCCAGTACTTGAAAATGCTCCAGTAAAATGTCGTTGTGGAACTGAATGTGTTGTTAAAGTTTTGAACAATCAATGGTTTTTGAATTATGGTGATGAAGAATGGAAAGAAACGGCTAGAAATTGTTTTGATGAAATGAATATTTTACCAAATAAAATTACAACAGAATTCAAAGAAGTAATTGATTGGTTACACGAAAGAGCATGCGCAAGACAACAAGGGCTGGGAACTAATCTACCATGGGATAAAGATTGGATTGTTGAGAGTTTATCAGATAGTGTAATTTACATGGCATACTATACAATGTCAAGATTTGTAAATGATGGAACTCTAAAACCTGAAAATCTTACAAGAGAATTCTTTGATTTTATTTTACTAGATAAAGGAGACATGTCAATAGCTGTTAGCACATCACAATTATCTGAAGATGTAATCAGTATGGTCAAAAAAGAATTCCAATACTTTTATCCAGTTGATTCTAGACATTCAGGAAGGGACCTTGTACAAAATCACTTGTCATTTTTTGTCTTAAATCACGTTGCAATATTTGAGAAAAAATTATGGCCACAAGAAATTGTTGTCAATGGTTCAGTAATGATGGATGGTGCAAAAATGAGTAAGAGTATGGGAAATATCATTCCACTTCGAACTGCAATCAAAGACCACGGAGCAGACCCAATTCGATTAGCAATTATCTCATCAGCAGAACTACTTCAAGATGCTGATTTCAATATGGATAGCGTAACAGGCATTCAAAGCAAATTAGAGTCACTACTAGAGGAGTGCAGTAGCCTCAAAGCATCAGATGTAGGCGATTTAGGGGCTGAAGATAGATGGATTTTATCAAAAACTCAAGGTATGATTGCTCAAGTTACAGAAGCAGTCGAGAAAATGAGGCTAAGAGAAGGGCTACACGATATACTATTTTCATTTGAATCTGATTTGAGCTGGTATGCAAAGAGAGTCGAGGCTAAAGGAAGGGACAATGTTTCAGGAATACTACACAAAATCAATTCAGTCAGAGTTGCAATGTTGTCCCCATTTGCACCACATATAGCTGAAGAAATGTGGGAAAAATTAGGATATACAGAACTTGCATCAAAATCAGCATGGCCTAAATTTTCAAAACAAGATGTGAATGCCACATCTATTCAATCCGAAGAATTACTCAAATCAACAATTGATGACATTGCAAATATCCTAAAAGTTACAAAAATTACTCCACAAAAAATTGTAATTTATGTAAACTCGGACGAGTTCAAATCTAAAGTGTATAGAAAAATTTTAGGAATTATGGTAGGAGGACAAAACAATATGGGTGTAGTAATGAAAGAGTTAATTGCAGATCCTCAAACTACAGAAGCTAAAAAGATGCCAGACTTTATCCAAAAAGTAATCAAAGACTTGCATTCAGAACCAGAAGAAATCAAATCAACAAAATTAGAATCGGAAGAGTTTGATGAAAAACAATTCTTATCTGAAGAACTATCAAGTATTGGTAAAAAAGAATTTGGAGTAGACATTCAAGTGTTTGGAGCAACTAATGATGACATCTATGACCCTAAAGACAAAGCTAGACATGCAAGACCATTCAAACCAGCCATTCTAATTGAATAACTAATAACGGCTTTCACATGTTGAGCAAACATAAGCATACTTAATTTCTAAATCATAAGGAATACTCACTTTAGCTAGTTGTAATATAGTAAATCCTCTGCAAATCTTACAAATCCCTCGCAACAGTACTGATTGTAAAATTTAGAATTAACCACATGTGTCAAAATCAGGTTCGATCAAGGTCATGCGTAATTTACCCACGAAATTAACTACTTTTTGAGATATACAAGACATGATTAAAGAAATAATTGGATTTGTGTGGGATTTAATTTCAGGACAGTAAGTAATTAAAGTAATTATCATCCATCCACACCCCAATCATTCCATGAAATAATTATTCTTAAAATCTATTAAGATAGGAAAATTTTCCATAGTATATGAGTGAAAAAGAAGCAAAAAATTATTTTAAAAAATTAATGAATGATACTCAAAATAAAATTGATAATGTAAATAATCAAAAATCAAGAAATGAAGATGTGAAAATAGATAATAATGAGCATAATCAGGAACAAAATATGAGTGAAAGTAAACCAAAAAAATCTAAAATTGCAATTGCGACTCTGAAAATGCCAGATGGAAAAGAGGTAGAAATTCCATTACCTCCAAAAGTTTTCAAAACAGGTCGTGAGGGCTACTATGCACAAATTGCAGCATTTGTATACGATGATGAAGTGTATGGTGGTCAAATACAAGTCTGGAAAAAAACACCCAAAACACCAGAAGAATAAATATTAATTATAAAATTAGTATTTAGAAGAATTAATTTTCTATATCTAAATCAACATGAACTTGCTGTATACATGAGTTGAGTTGCTCCTCATTACCAATCCAGGTTTCACGACAATTTTGAAGTTGTTCCTCATAGGTATCCCAAAACTCATTGCTTTGAAGTAAAGAATTTTTTCCATCCTTTGCCATGTGATAAACCTCAAGACCTGTGAATCCCTCATATCTTTGAATCATTTTTTCATGAGATGCTTCAAATCTTTTTAGTTCTTCTTTACATGTGTCTTGAGAATAACCAGATAGTTCTTCGCATTGATTTATTTTTTGTTGAAGTTCATAGTATGATAATTCAAGATTTCTCAATTCCCGTTCTTTGACAAAATCACCATAGTCAGCAGTTGCTATAATTCCAATGAAAATACCAACTGCAATCACAATTCCAACTACAACGATTGTTTTCATAATGTATGCCTATTACTCATAGATATTATCCCTTTTTCAAAATTTAAAAAAAAGAAGTTTTTGGGCTTAAGATCATTACCATCAAGGTATACGATGAGAGCCCATGCCACTTAAGACCAGAAAGTGTCCCTTTGCTGGTGACAGTGTTCGTCTTAAGATCCCAAACGATTGTTTGTGGATGAGAGACTTGTTCTTGTAATTATCTAGAGTCAATTTTCGTATATAACCAGCACTCATAATTTCTACTAGTGCTAAGATATACTCATCTAGTGCCACAGGTTTGGATTTCAGATAGTCTATTTATTAGAGGTAGAGGGTTGCAAAGTATCTTGAAAATAGCAGTAATGGGAATGGGGGTAGCTGGAAGTTATCTAATGGCCAGACTAAAAGACTCTGAACATGACGTTACTGGTTATGAGAGAAACATAGAGGAAAAACATGATTCAATTTGTGCATGGGGAACAATCAAACCAGTACTTACAGAAATGTGTAAAAAGACTGGAAGAGATTTTGATGATTTTCTTATCCACGATGGAAAAGAAATGCATGTAAAAATGAATGATAATGTAAAATTTGATATCGGTCTCAAAGGTTTAGTTACGTATAACAAATTAGGGTTAATCAAAGATTTCATTAAAGATTCAAAAATTATTTACGGTAAAGCTCCAAAACTTGAAGAGTTAGAAAAAGAATACGACATGATAGTTGATTGTACTGGATTTAACAGAATGTATTTACCAAAGATGAAAGAAGATTTCTTTTTACCGACTTATGAATACAAAGTGGAATACGAAGATAAAGTTCCGTATGATGACTTTTACATTGAGCCATTTCCAGGAATGTCAGGATACTTTTGGTATTTCCCATTAGGTGATAAATTTGCACATATTGGTGCAGGGGATTACAATAAAGACCACATAAAAGCAACAGATAGATTTTTGAAAAAACATGGAGGTAAAATTGTTCAAACAAAAGGCCGTCCAATTAGATTAGCAACTCCAGATAAATGCAAACCATACTATTCAGGCAAAGTGGTAGGTGTTGGAGAATCAATTGGTACAGTTTATGCCCTACTTGGTGAAGGAATTATTCCATCAATGCAATGTGTGGATATATTTATTGAAAATATGCATGACTTTAAGGCATATGAAAAAGCAATTGAAAAACACTACAAAGTATATGCCAAAGTCTTTAATTTTGTTAGAGCAAAAATTCAAAAAGACTTTAGTTTCATTAAAGCACTTCCAGACTTTATTGCAATTTTTCGTTATATGAAAAAGAATGAAGATAGATTTGGAATGAATATCAAAATTGCAGATTTGTTAAAAGTTGCTAAAGCCTAAGAAAAACTAACTGAACTAAATCCTTCTCTATTTGTTCGATTAGATGCCATGTTATAATCATAAATTGTTGTTGAATATGCTTGTAGTTCTTCTTTCATTTGATCTAAATTATCTGCAAGATAAAATCCAGGACAATCACCTGTAAATTGATAAGTTGCATGAACACGTGCTTTTCCCCCTTCATTTTCTAACCAGCTAGCAAATGGATACAGGTAACAAACTCCCGGCCTATCAGGGTGCATACTACATGCACCAGCATCATCTAAGAATCTACATGAAATGTGAGTGCCATCCTCTTCAGGAGTTTCATCAGTTTTTCTTTTAAGATTAATTGTAGTCATTGTAGTCATTTGACCAGAAGGACCAGGTTCATCATATGTAACAGTTAGAGTTTCATTTTTGATGAACTCAGCAGTATTTTTGTATTTCAAACCCTTACCAATTGTAATTAAATCATCAGAAGTTAATGGTAATCTACCCTGTCTATCACAGCAATTATGACAATCAGGCCAAAAACACTTCCACAAAATATACTTTTTTTCAGAATTAAGAAAAGGAACGTGAAAAACCACATCTTTCACTTTTATTGCAAAATCAGATACATCAGTTATTTGACCTAAAACAAATTTTCTTAAAATAGGATCAAAATCCCAATCCTTTTCTAACAAATCTAATGATTCTTGAATTTCTTTTTGAGACAAGTATTCAGTTATAACCGCTTTTGCAGATCTTATTAATGTTGAGTGAAAAAGGGAAATATGCTGCAGCAACAGAAAATAGAAGGTTTGTTTGGGCAGAGATAATTTGGCCATTAGTTTTAGAGATTGGAGATATTACATTTTCATTAAAACAGTTTCAAGAAAAACGTGAAAGAGTATGTAAGGAAAAAAATACAACAATTACAATTGCATCAAGGGGATTAGTTTCATTAGTTCTAAAAGGAATTTTACTTAAAGAAAACAATACCTATTCAATTCATTACAAATTAATTCCATACATGCGATTAAAAGCAAAATGTGATTATGCAACTGCAATACATGAGGTTAGAATAAAATAATTTTACAGTAGCCCGAGGCAGATTCGAACTGCCGTCTCCGCCTATCCACTCTTGAGATCCAGAGGGCAGAATCCTTGACCACTAGACTATCGGGCTACGTAATAGAAATTCAAGTAATTTAGAATATAATGATTTGGTGAAAATGTTTTTGAAAGAATTTTATCTTGATGCTTGTGCTATACGCTCTAATTCGTGTTTTTTCTTTACTGATGGAGAATTAGAATCATTATTTGCTGCAAGAATTAATTGTTCAGCTAAATGTTCTTCAATTGGTTTAGGATTAGAAAATGTTGCTTCTTTTACTGAGTCAGCAATGAATTTCAAAGCCATATCAACTCTTCTGATTGGAGCGACATCTACTGAAACATGGTATGTAGTACCACCATAAACAATTCTAGTGGTATCTTCAGTTGGAGCAGAAAACTCAATTGCTTTGACTAAAACTTGAACAGGGTTTTGTCCTGTTTTTAGTTCAATAATTTCAAAAGCAGTTCTTACAGTATTAACTAATTTAGTTTTTTTACCAGTCATTCTACCAGTATTTTTTGCATATTTTTTTCCAAAGTGCATTGATTTGTTGATTAATCTTTCAACAATGTTAACTTCAGCTTTATTGAATCTCTTTAATGCAGAACGACCAAAAGTATAAGGTAAAATTTGTTTTCTTAAAGAGATAGCAGTTTTTAATCCAGGATCTACAACTTCTACATCAGATAAATCCCATTTTCTAAATAATAGTAAATTTTTTGTTTCAGCCATTTCTATCTCCTTGGTTTTTCCTTCTTTCCAATTACTAATTCATGTAATGATGTACCATTAACTTTAGAAACTTTGAATCTAACACCTGGAATATCTCCCATTGCACCACCTTGTGTTGCACCCATTCCTTCAATTGTTACCTCATCGTGTTCATCAATGAAGTTCATAGCACCGTCTCTTGGCAAGAAGGCTGTAACAGATTTACCATTTCTAATTAATTGAACTCTAACACATTTTCGGATAGCAGAGTTTGGTTGTTTTGCTGCAATACCAACTTTTTCTAAAACAATGCCACGACCTTGTGGTGCACCGCCCAAAGGATCTGATTTTTTATCAATACCTAATTTTCTTCTTTTGTATGTAGAAATTGCCCAACGTTGTTTTTTCTTTTTAATAGTTAGTACCCTACCTGCAAATAATCCTAATGGTGATTTTCTCATATCCTATAACTCCATGGTTGCCCTTTCAGGACTGTTTATCAATACACTTCCAATATCAAAATATCGTTTAGCCAATAATCTTGCTTTTTCAGCATTTCTACCTTCTCTACCAACTACAATTCCTTTCTTTCTTGGGTCTACCATAACAATTGCCTGTTTTGTTCCATCTGCTCGTGTATTTATTTTTACTTCAGAAATTAGTTTGTTATTTAATAAATTAGTTAAGAATTTTGCAGGGTCTTCATCATATTCTACCAACTCAACATTACGTTTAACCATATTTTGTAAAGATTTGATATGCATTCCACCCTTACCAATTGCAAGTCCCATCTTACCTGTATTTACTACAAAAATTACTCTATCTTGTTTTTCATCCTCAATACAGTCTCTTGCAACTGCACCAGTAACATTTTGAAATAATGACATCATTCGCATTTGATCAGTTGAAAGTTTAATGGCTTGTGTCATAATAATTCCTATTTATATCCAAACCAGAAATGTCTCATTTAAACTTAGGTTAGGTACAACACAATTAGTCATTTTTTTCCTCAGTTTCTGTATCTTTTAAAATTGATTTGATATTTCCCTCATCGATTGCTGTAAATGAAATTGTTGAAATTCTAAATTGTAAGCCACACAATCTACCTAGTGCAACTGAAGTTCCTTGGAAATTTACTAGAGGTACTTTTTGTTTTTTTGCATCAGATTCAATTTTCTCAAGCATTTTTTTATCTACTGATTGAGATAATACAATTAACTTGGAATTATTTACAGAGTTCAAAACTTCTTTACTACCCATGGTTAACTTATTCTCTTTGCGGGCATCTTTCAATGATTTTTCAAGTATTTTGCTCATGTATTTTCCTTATCACGATCGTCTTGAGAGTCCTTTATAGGTTTATTGAAAAAATATTTCTAAGTATAATAAATCATTTAAAAATTATTTTTTAATTTAATTAAATCAATCAACAATTATTATTGTTGAGATAGGAGGACTCAAAGGAATTAAGTCATTTAACGAATTCCACACATAAGTTTCTAAAATGTAATTACCAGATTTTGTAGGTATCCAAGATTGAGAAATATCTAAGATTTGATTTGGTGATAATTTTCCTTGAATCCAAGATAAAGAAATTACAGAATCATCAGAATTTTTTATTTGGAAAAAATAAATAAATTCTTGATCAAAAATAATTTGATTTTCAATTGTTCCAACTATTTGCATTTGTGATTCTGAAATGTACGAAGTTAATGGATTACCAAAACTATCTGAGAAAGAAATAGGTGTAGTTTGTATTCTATTAATTGCTGGAATGGAATAATCAACAATAGCAGATGTTTGAATAGATTTTTCATCAGATTTAGAATAAGGTTTTGGTAAAGTATGATCATCATATTTTGCAAAAATACTATCACCAGGAATTGCATAAAGACGATTTCCACTAGAAGTGCTTGTAGACAATGCAATACTTGCAATAAAATCACCAGAACGTTCAGAGGTTTCAGTTGCAATAACTTGTATTCCACCACTGTCAGAGTCTGAAAAAACATCTACTGCAATTGTATCAAGTGCTTCAGGATTCAAATTCATATCATGATCAATTACACGAAGTCCAACAGAATTATTTATCAGAAAAATATCCTGTGTAAATTGTACTACGCCCATATTCCATGTAATTGGAACTGATTCAGTTAACACAACACCATCTGCAAATTCAAATGATATAGAGATTGAATCATTATTTTCAACTTCTAAAAATCCATTTGTGGGTCCATTACCAGAAGTTTTAGGGTTTGTATCAAAATTACCATCACCATCAACATCATGTAAAAAACCTGTTAGAATTATTTCACCTGAAAAAATTCCAGAGCTTGGCGAAGTTTCAGTTAACCTATATGGTTTTAAAAAATTTTCACCTGATGAAATTTTAATAGGATGTGAATTACTCTCACCAATTGAATTCACTTGATTAGAATTACTATTCCAACTGGGTGCATTTACAGAAATTATAATTTTATCAGTCCATGAATAAACAGATTTATCTGTAAAAATTGGCGCATATGGTTTTTCATAATCAGGAACAGATTCAGCATAAACTGGAGCAAGAATTAGAAAAAATCCCAATAATAATTCATACACATACTATTTTGCTTGAAATCAGATTTAATGTTTGATGTAATTTTTAGGATTTATCAGTAGGTAAAGAAATTGCTAAAATATTATCTCCACGCAATAAAACCTTTCCAAGACTCAAATGTTTTTCTTCAGTAATATCTTCAGCATTTTGTAATGTTAAATTCATGTGAATATCAAAATCAATTAAAGTTCCTTGAACAGTTTTAGTATTTCTTAAACGAAGTAGAACAGTTTTACCTTGACAACTAGTCATTAATGTAGAAATTTCATCGGCCATAATTATCACTAAGTCTATTTCTTCTTACTCACTTGCATGTACAAATCAACAGTACCACTTCCAATTGGAATGTTACTACCGACAATTACGTTTTCAGTAATACCTCTAAGTTGTTCAATTTCTCCACCAAGTGCTGCATGAGCAATAGTTGGTACAGTGATTTCGAATGCAGCTCTTGCGAGAACACTATCTTTAGTACCTGCAATTCCATGTCTACCAATTTGTTGCATGTAACCTCTAGAACACATCAAATCAGATACTAACATGATATATCTATCATCTACCTCTAAACCTTGGTCTCCCAAAGTATGATTAAGTTCATCAATTAATGCAAATCTTGCTGCTTCAATTCCCAAAGTTCCTGCAATTTCAAAGACATTGTTTGTTCTAACATTTCTTTTATCAATTCCTTTTACTTCAAGTACTTTAGCAATGTTTGAACCAGTAGTTTGAATAACCCATTCATCATCTTTTTGTACTAATGTTACTCGTTCAATATCTGGAACTCCTTTAACAGTAGTATTAAGAACTTTATTTCTAATTGCAATTGCAGTAGCAGTATCAGCTTCTTCAACTAAATTTAATGTGATTAATTCACCAGTTACTTCCATCTTGAATTTTTTATTTGAAGAAAGTGAGGCTTCAACTTCTGCAATAGAACAACCTCTTTCTCTAAGTCTATTTTCACTTAAAATTAATTTAATGTTAGTAGAGTAATCAGTTTCAGTATCTGCAATCAATGCACTAACTTTAGTTTGTAATACATTTCTTGCAACTTCAATTGCTTTTTCTCTATTTGTCTTGTTTTCTTTTTCTAAGTAAATATCCATAGTTGGAGTAACAGGTTTCTTTCTTGCATCAACAAGTTCGATTAATCTTGGAAGACCTAATGTAACGTTTCTTTCTTTGATTCCTGCAAAGTGGAATGTTCTCAAAGTCATCTGAGTACCAGGTTCACCGATAGATTGTGCTGTTACAATTCCTACTGCTTGTCCAGGCTCTACTCTAGCTTTATCATAAAGTGAAAGACCCTTTTTACATACTGTTTCAACACCAGATTTACTAAGACCAGATTTAGTTAATGCATCAGTTACTAGTTTGCTTAATCTAGGACTAAATGTTTTAGTGTATTTTTTAGTTAGTATTTCAATTTCATCTTTTGTTGCTTTTGCTCCAGAATCAACCATAGATTGTGATGCAGCCAATCTACTTGGATTAAATGCCTCACCATGGTCACTTTTCTGTACATCAATACCATCTTCACCATAAAGGAATTGTACAATGTGACCGTGTGGATCTCTTACAGTACCATCATACTCTAATCTAATGTGTTCTAATGCGTTAATCAATCTACGTTGCATGTAACCACTTTGTTGTGTTCTGACTGCAGTATCTACAAGTCCTTCACGACCACCCATTGCATGGAAGAAGAATTCTAATGCAGTCAATCCTGTTCTATAATTTGATTTTACAAATCCATGAGCATCAGGATTACTATCATGTTCTTTATAGTGAGTTAATGCACGATTTGCATATCCATCATTCATTCTATTACCTCTTCTAGATTGTTGACCTAATGCGCCGGCCATCTGACCTACATTAAGTGCTGAACCTCTGGCACCAGTGGTTGCCATGATTTTTCCAGCATTACCATCATCAAGAGAATCGTTTGCAGTATCTCCTGCTTTAACTCTGGCTTTACCCAATTCATTAACAATGTAAGCTTCTAATGCTTCTTCAGCTTTCATACCTCTTGTAAGTTTCAATGTTCCTTTTTCATATTGAGAAGTCAAGTCAGCTACAACATCATATGTGTCACTGATATCATCTAAAATTTGTTGTTCATTCTTTTCTGGGACTACAAGATCACCATAACCATAACTGAAACCATAATGAGTGATGAATTGTTTTACCATAATTAGAACAGAGTTTAAGAAATTCTTTCCAACTGCATTACCATAATCTTTAGTAATTCTGTGTAAGACACTTTCTGGTTCTTCTGCACCAATTGATGTTTTATCAATTACACCGCTGATTAGTTCACCGTTTTTAATTACAACATCATTTGCTTTTCCACCAGTACCCTTTGACCATTTGGATGTTAGTGTATAGTTAAAGTCACTTGGTAAGAATAATGAGAATAATTGTTTACCAGTATATGCTGGACCATCTTTTGTTTTGGTACCTGGTTTTGGAAGTGGTTCATTATAGCCACCAAGCATTGCGTAGTTTGAAAACTCTTGAACAGACAAGACAGTATCATCCTTTGTAAGAAGATATGCACCAGTTACAAAGTCTCTTAGCGCACCAATAATTGGTCCACCATATCTTGGTGAAATTAATTGATCTTGAACTCTCATCAAAAGAATTGCTTCTGCTCTTGCTTCTTCACTTTGAGGTACGTGAAGATTCATTTCATCACCATCAAAGTCTGCATTGTATGGTGGACAAACAGATGGGTGTAATCTGAAAGTTTTACCTGGAAGTACTCGCACATAGTGAGCCATAATAGACATCTGGTGAAGTGATGGTTGTCTGTTAAACATTACAATATCTCTATCTGCAAGATGTCGTTCTATCAAATATCCAATTTCAAGTGTTTCAGCAATTGTTGAACGATCCTCGACAAAATCTAATCTAATTTTTACACCATCAGGCCTTACAATATAATTAACACCTGGGAATTTTTCAGGTCCATTGATAACTAGTTTTCGCATTCTTTCAATATTCCATTCAGTAACAATTTCAGGAATTGTTAATTTCATTGCCACTTGTTCTGGAACACCAACTTCAGACAAATCCAAGTTAGGATCAGGTGAAATTACAGTTCTACTAGAAAAGTCAACTCTCTTTCCAGATAAAGATCCCCTAAATCTACCCTCTTTTCCTTTGAGTCTTTGAGTTAGTGTTTTTAGAGGACGTCCAGAACGATGGTGAGCTTGTGGAATACCAGAAACTTCGTTATCAAAATATGTAGTAGAGTGATATTGTAACAAATCCACTAAGTCTTGAACAATTAATGGTGGAGTTCCTGCTTCTTTACTTTCTTTTAGTCTTTGATTAACTCTAATGATATCTACCATTTTGTGAGTCAAGTCATCTTCGGATCTAATTCCAGTTTCAAGAATAATTGATGGTCTAACAGTGACAGGTGGAACAGGTAAGGCTTGAAGGATAAACCATTCTGGTCTTGCTGTTACTGGATCATAAGACAGTAAGGATAAATCATCGTCGCTAATTTGTGTAAATCTTTCTCTAATTGTAATTGGCAATAATCTGTGTTCACCAATTTCTGTTTTTTCTACAAAAATGGTTGGTTTTGTAAATACTAATTCATATTGTGTTTTTCCACAATGAGGACATTCTTTTGCCTTCTTTGCTTTTTCAATAATTTGTTCAGGGATACGTTTTTGAGAAACTACAGTATAAGCAGCATGTTTATCTTTAATTTTTTGGAATGAGTTTAGATCTTCTTGTGGAACTTTTAATCTTGCACAAGAACGACATGTAGATTGTAATAATTTGTAAATATTATCAATAAATGCAATATGTAAAATTGGTTCTGCAAGTTCAATATGTCCAAAGTGACCAGGACATCTAGCTGCAGTGTTTCCACAGGTAAGACATTTTTGACCAGGTTCAAGAGTACCCAATCTTCCATCCATCAAACCTCCTTGAACTGGCATTCCATCTTCATCATATGTTTCAGGAGCAGTAATTTCAGCAACAGAATATTTTCTAATTTCAGTTGGAGACCATACAGAAAAACGAATTCCATCGATTGCTTTGATTGCTTGAATAGACATCTCAGAGTTTCTCCTTTATGAGCAATCTTGGTGCAACATTTAGACTTTGCATTTCTTGTAATAATAATTTGAAAGCATATGCTACAGATACAGAAGATACTTTTGCTTTATCTCCACAAATTCTACAAACATATTTTCTTTGTTTAACATCATGATATGCTACAAGACCACATCTCTCACATACAAAAATATCAGATTTATCAGATTCATCTAACAATCTATCTTTGAGAATCATTGAAGCACCATATGCAATCAAACAATCTCTCTCCATCTCACCAAATCTCAAACCACCTCCTCTAGCTCTTCCTTCAGTTGGTTGTTTAGTTAACATCTGAACTTGTCCACGTGCTCTTGCATGTATTTTATCTGCAACCATGTGATGAAGTTTTTGATAATATACTACACCGATAAAGACTTCAACTGGAAATGCTTTTCCAGTTCTACCATCATACATTATTTCTTTACCAGAATATTCGAAATTATGTGCATCCATTACTTCTTTAACTTCATCCATTTTTTCTCCAACAAATGCAGAGCCATCAAATCTTTTTCCACGGAATGATGCAGCTTTACCACAAATAGATTCCATCATCATTCCAACAGTCATTCTTGATGGAAATGCATGAGGGTTAATCAAAACGTCAGGAGACATGCCTTCAGCAGTGTATGGTAAATCTTCAGCTTTTGCTAAAATTCCAAGTACACCTTTTTGTCCATGTCTTGATGCAAATTTGTCACCAATTTCAGGAACTCTCATATCTCTTGCTCTAATTTTATACATTTTTCCACCTTCATTGGATTGAGTCATAACAACAGTATCAATTACACCAGTTTCAGAAGGTCTTACACCAATTGATGTATCTCTTCTATATGGACCAGATGATTCAAACTCTCTGTATTCTTCCATAAATCTTGGTGGACTAGTTTTACCAATCAAAATATCTCCTCCTTTTACAGGGGATTCAGATGCTACAACACCATCTTCTTCAAGTAATCTATATGCGCGTTCACCTTTGTAACCTCTAATATTATCTTCAGCATTTGGAATTTCAAAAGAATCTCTCATTCCACCAGGATATTGTTTTGCTTCAGCATCATAAATTCTAAAGAAGAAGGTTCTACCCAATCCCCTATCAACAGAAGCTTTACTGAGAACAATTGCATCTTCAATGTTATAACCATCAAATGGCAACACTGCAACTACACAATTCTGTCCTGCGGGTCTATCTTCTAATCCCAAAAGTTTCATTGCTTTTGTATTAACGGCTGGAACTTGTGGATATAACATAAGGTGTTGTCTAACATATGTACTGGTATTCATCATTGGTGTTGAAAATCCTAAACTTTGTTTTGCCATTGCAGATTCGTAAGTATTTCTTGGAGATTGGTTATGTTCTGGATATGGAATGATGGAGGCACCTGCACCTAAAATTGCTGGTGGGAACACTTCAAGGTGTGTATGTTTCTTTGAATCTTTTTCATCTAATGTAACATAACAATTTTCTTCTTCATTTGCATCAATCATTTCTAAAACACCCATTCTCAAAAGATCAGTCCAAGAAAGTAATTTTTTAGAAATTTTATCTAAAAGATCTTGAGTTAGCAATGGTTTGTTATCTTTGATAATTATTAATGGTCTCAAAACTCTTCCTGCATTACAATTTACATACAATCTTCTGGTTGCTTCGTCATGCTCATCAGATTTATGGAATGAAACGCCAACATGAGGATGAATTTTAGAATTTCTTCTAAGATCTCTAAGAGATTCAGCTAATTCAAGTCCATCTTTGTAATATCCAATTAAACGTCCATCTACAAATATTCGAGTTCCATCCTTTTTCAAATCATCTTTTGCATCAAAGAAATGAACAGTTCCGAGATCATAGAGTTTTTCAACAATCTCTTCAGAAGGGACATTTACTGAAATAATTCCAGATAATGCAAGATTTTTCACTAAACCACAATTTGAACCCTCAGGTGTTTCACTTGGACAAATTCTTCCAAAGTGGGTTGCATGCAAATCTCTTGCTTCGAAGTTTGGTTGAGTTCTACTAAGTGGTGATTGAATTCTTCTAAGATGGCTAATAGTTGAAAGATAGTTTGTTCTATCAAGTAATTGAGTAACCCCAACACGTCCACGACCCCAATTTCCTGTTGCAATAGCGTTGTTTAGTTTGTCAGTAATAATTCCAGGACGAATTGCTGCAGCAACTGCATTAATTCCACGTTTTTGACCTGAACGCTCTAATTGATATTTCATATCTCTAACAAGATTTCTAAATGCAGTTCTAAACAAATCTGCAAGCATTTGTCCTGCAAATTTGATTACTTTGTTTCCATAATGATCTTTATCATCAGGAGTAATCCAACCAAGTTTTAATTCTAATAATTTACAAGCTGCTTCACCTAAGAATTGTGCTTTTTCTTTTCTATTTTCAGGATGTTTACCTAAATGTGGTAATAGACCCCAGTCAAGTAAAGTTTCAGCACGTTTAATTTGGAATTCCTCTAACATTCCAGGTGCAATTCTTTTACTGATGTAAACAATTGCATCTTTTGATGTAGGAACGTCTCCAGCTTTTTCAAATGAACCTTCAAGTTCATCTTGAAGCTCATCTACTAATGAAACAACTGCTGCAATTTCTTTATCAGATTCTAAACCTAAAGCTCTCATCAAAGTTACAACTGGAATATCTACAGGTGAACCAGGAATTCTTGCTACAATCAATCCATCATTTTTCATTACAAGTTCTAATTTTGCACGATATCCAACAATAGATGAATATACTTTAGCTTTGAAAACAGTATTTCCACCAACAATTTCTCTATCAACAATAATTTTATTATAAGAAAGATCCTCTAATCCAACAATTACTCTTTCAGAACCATTAATGATAAAATAACCGCCAGGGTCATTTGGATCTTCACCATGTTCAATTAATTTTGGATTAGAAAAGTTATTCAAAATACATGCGTTTGATTTTGCCATTACCGGTACATCTCCAATATGTACAAATCTTGATTCTAAGATTTTACCATCTTCAATTACACTGGCTTCCATCATTACAGGTGCAGAATAAGAAACATTTCTCAATCTTGCTTCAGCTGGAGTGATATGAGTAATAGAACCATCAAGTTCCATCATTCTTGGTTGTTGAAGTTTAACTTTACCTAATTGAATTTTATACGGATACTCAGCATTTTCAATATCAATTTGTCCAACTTCGTTGATAATACTTTGTAAGCCTCTTTCTAAAAATTCATCAAATGAGTTTAAGTGTTGACGAGCAATACCTTCTCGTTTCAAAATATCTTGAATTACTGGCCAACGTTTGTTAGAAGGATCAGCCAAATCTAAATCTCCACCACATATCGATAATAAAGACTCTCACCAGCTGTTGGACTAGTTCGAGTTATTTTTATCATATCTCCAGGTTTTACACCAAGTCCCATAATAGCAGGATCGTTTACAAAAATCAATGGTAATTCAGTTGGTTTGCAATTATACTTTTTTAAAACTTCTTCAGCTTCAGATTTTGGAATAATTTCATGTTTTGGTACATAGACATGATCTGGTACTAAAATTTGGTTTTTCTTAATTGCCATTTAAGCAGCCCCCAGATCGAACATTAAATGTAATAGTAAATAATACACACAAACTGAAAAAAATCACGCTCGGGTTAATATATATCTAATCTGAAACTTCAAATCAAGAGATCATTTTCTTATTCACTCTATTAGCCATATTTGCAGCAATTCCACCAGCAGCAATTCCATTATCAATGTTAACTACAGATAATCCTAATGAACAACTTTGTAACATAGATGCCAAAGCTGCAATTCCTTTCTCACCATACCCATATCCTACTGACGTAGGTACTCCAATAATAGGAATATCAACCATAGTGGAAACTAGAGTTGCTAAAGCTCCTTCCATCCCTGCTGCAACTATAATACAATCAACATCTTCTTCAATCATTTCTTTTAAAATTGGAAATATTCGTTGTATTCCAGCAACACCTACGTCATAACTTGTGATACATTTACAATTCATTGCTTCACACATGAGTCTTGCTTCCTCAGCAACTCCAATATCAGAAGTTCCTGCAGTCATTATTCCAACTTTTCCACCTTGAAATTTAATTGGTTTTTTAAATAATAGGATAGAAGAGGAATTCTTCCCAGTTTCAATTTTTACTTTCAATTTCTTTGAAAATATTAGGATTTTTTTATAATCTTCTTTTTTTAATCTTGAAACAATTACTGAATTCGTTTTTTCTAAAGTTTTTTTAATAATTTTTTTAGTATCTTCCAATTCTTTTGTCTCAGCAAAAATTACTTCTGGAACCCCTCGTCTTTTACTTCTATTAATATCAATTTTTGCAAAATTTTCTACTTCTTCAATTGAATATAGAGTAAGAAGTTTTTTTGCATGTTTTGTAGAAATCTTTCCAGATTTTACAGATTCTAAAATTTCATTAATTTTCAATAATCTTCTATTTTGTTTTGAATACTAAAATGCTTAGATCTGAATACCTGATAAGGCATCCTTAACATTTGCAACACCTTTATCAAACATTGTTCTTTCTTCATCATTAAGATCTAACTCAATAATTTTCTCCACGCCATTTTTACCAATTACAGCAGGTACACCAATGGTAACATCAGAATGACCATATTCACCATCAAGATAAGTTGCTACGGGAATGACTTGTTTTCTATCCCTCACGACAGTTTCAATAATTGCAGATATTGCATTTCCTGGTGCATGTACTGTAGCACCTTTTAGTTCAATTACTTTAGCTGCAACTTGTTTTGTATTTACAACAATTTCATCTAATTTTTCTTTTGGTAAAAATGATGATAGTGGAATTCCAGATACTGATGAGAATCGTGGTAATGGTAACATGTTTTCTCCATGTTCACCAATCACCAATCCACGGATTGAATCTCTAGAATGTCCTGTAGATTCATGAATAAATTGTCTAAATCGTGACAGGTCTAACATTCCCCCCATACCAAATACTCTACTTCTATCAAATCCAGATACTTTTTGAGTAATGTATGCCATAGGGTCTAATGGATTTGAAACTGGAATAATCATGGAATCATCTGCATATTTTTTTATATTTTCTGTTACACTTTTTACAATTGAAGCATTAATTTTTAGTAAATCCATTCTTGTCATCCCTGGTTTTCTGGCAGAACCTGCTACTACCACAACAATATTTGATCCTCTAATGTCCTCATAATCATTTGAACCTTTTACTTCTACATCAATACCTTGTTCAGATAACATATGGTTGATATCCATGGCTTCGCCTTGTGGCAAACCTTTAGCAACATCGAGTAACAAAATTTGATCATCTAATTTCTTTAATGCTGAGAATAGTGCTGCATCTCCACCAACTTTACCAGAACCAATAATCGTAATCATAAAAATTACAAATAATTTTGAAATTATAAATCTAATGAAATTGATCGAGTATTAGGCGAATTTATAAGCATTTTTGATATTTTTTAATCATGGTCATCGTCATTGATCCTCAAATTGCAGGTATATCTGGAGATATGATTCTGTCGTCTTTAGTTAATTTAGGTGCAGATAAAAATAAAATTATTGAAGGAATTGAGAAATCTCAAAAATTTCTTCCAGATTCTACCATTAAAAAAATTGATTTTCAGAAAATTCAAAAGCGTGGAATTGAATCAACACAATTAATTTTAGAAATTAATGAGAATGTTTCGGAAAGAAAAGGGGTAGAAATTAAAAAAGCCATCATAAATTCAGTTAATGAGTTAACGCTTTCAACAAAAGCAAAAACATTTGCGGAATCATGTATTAACACTTTAATTTCTTCAGAATCAAAAATTCATGGTATTTCGGAGGATTCAGTTCATTTTCACGAAGCCTCAAGCATAGATACTCTAATAGATATTGTGGGGATAACAATCGCATTAGAAGATTTAAAATTATTTGAAGAAAAAATTGTTTGTCTGCCTGTTTCAGTTGGAGGAGGAACAGTTACTTTTTCACATGGTACCATGTCAAATCCTGCAAGTGCAATTCTGCAAATTTTTAAAAATTCTAATTTGAATATTCAAGGAAATAATTCCAAAGAAGAATTAACAACTCCTACAGGAGCCTGCATTTTGGTTAATTTGACAAATAATCCAATTGAACATTATCCTTCAATGAATGTAAGTTCAATTGGATATGGAGCAGGTCAAAAAGACTTTGACACATTTTCTAACGTATTAAAAATTATTCAAGGCAAAGAAAATAATTCAGAAATGGATTCAGTAAAAATTCTTGAGACAAATATTGATGATATTTCAGGTGAAATATTGGGACATTTAATTGAAAAAATTATGGAGCAAGGTGCAAAGGATGTTTCAATATATCCAGGAATTACAAAAAAAGGGAGACCAACAAATCTTGTTTGTGTAATTTGTGATGATACTAAAGTTGATGTAATTGTAGATACTTTGATATCAGAAACTGGTACCTTAGGTATTAGAATTTCTAATTCTAATCGTCTTATTGTTCCTAGAACAAATCATAGTTTTTCACTAACTTTTGAAGGAAAAGCATTTGAAGTAAATTATAAAAAATCACACTATAAAGGAAAAAGTCATTTTAAAATAGAATTTGAAGACTTAAAAAATATCTCAAATGTAGTGAATAAATCAATAGTTGATGTTGAGTTATTTTTAAGAAGAGAAATTGAAAAAATGGAGGATCTATAATGAACAAATTAAATAATTTAGTAGATTGGTTTGCAGATAAAAATAAAGTAATGATTGCATTGTCAGGAGGAGTAGATAGTGCATTAGTTGCATATGCTGCTTTTCAATCATTAGGAAATTCAGCCATCGCAGTTACTGCAGATTACAAAACACTATCTGAAGATGAACTTTTTTCAGCAAAACAAGTATGTTCAGAGATAGGTATTGAACAAATTTTTTTAGATTATAGTGAATTAGAAAATGAAGAATTTATAAAAAATGATTCAAATCGATGTTTTCATTGTAGAATGGAATTAGGGGAACATCTTATAGAATTAGCGAAAAAACATGATGTAAAAATTATAGTTGATGGGACTAATATGGATGATTTAGGCGATTATAGGCCTGGAATTCAAGCACTCAGAGAAAATGGGATTCGAAGTCCTCTTGTAGAAACTAAATTTTTAAAATCTCAAATTCGAGATATTGCAAAATCTGTCGGATTATCCGTATATGATAGGCCTTCCAATTCTTGTTTGGCATCTAGAATTCCATGGGGTCAAAGAGTTACTGTTGAAAAATTAACTCGAATTGAATTGGGAGAAACTTTTGTTAAACAACTTACCAATATCAAACAAGTTAGAGTTAGGGATTTTGATGGTTCTGCAAAAATTGAGGTAGACCAAAAATTGATTTCCATTTTTGATGAGAATGTTATGAATCAACTAAATGAAAAATTGAAAATAATTGGATTTACTTCTGTTGAAATTGATAAAGACGGGTATAAACCTGGAAAAATTAATGTGATTCCAAATTGATTTATCTAGATAATGCAGCATCAACACAAATTCATGATGACGTGTTAAATTCAATGCTACCATTTCTTAAAGAACAATATGGAAATCCATCATCAATACATCGATATGGAAGATTAACTCGAAAAGCAATTCATAAAGCACGAAAACAAATTGCATCCTTAATTAATGCAGATCCTGCAGAAATTCTGATTACCTCAGGGGGAACAGAATCCAACAATACGGCATTAGTGGGAATTTCATCACAATTTCCATCGAGTCAAATTATCACCTCATCTATTGAACATGATGCAATTTTAGAGCCATGTAAGAAACTGATTTCAAATGGATTCCAAGTGGATTATTTGTCAGTAGATAAATTTGGAATGATTGATGTATCAGATTTACAAAATATTATTTCTAAAAAAACAAGCCTTGTCTCAGTAATGTTTGGAAACAATGAAGTTGGAACTATTCAACCAATTAAAGAAATTGCTAAAACATGTCATGAAAATCAGATTCTTTTTCATACTGATGCAGTTCAAGCTGTGGGTAAAATTCCTGTAGATGTTAGAGAATTAGGTATAGATTCACTATCAATTTCATCACATAAACTTCACGGACCAAAAGGAGTTGGTGCACTATACATTAAAGATGGAGTAAAAATTGATCCCATTATTTTAGGGGGTGGACAAGAGTTTAGATTAAGATCAGGTACTGAAAATGTTGCCAGTATTGTTGGATTTGGAAAAGCATGTGAAATTGCTCAAAATAATTTAGACGAAAATAACACATTAATTAAAAAACTTCAATCAGCATTAGTTAAGAAAGTCTTAGAAGAAATTCCTCAAGTTACATTCAACGGTCATTTAGAATCTCGTTTATTAAACAATGCACATTTTACTTTTTTGGGGGTTAATGGGGAAGATCTAATTATCAAACTAGACGAGTACGGAATCGCAGCTTCAACAGGATCAGCATGTTCAGTTAATACACAAAAAGCTTCTCATGTTTTAGAATCAATGGGATTTTCTCTTGAACAAATTACTGGTTCTTTACGTTTAACTGTTGGAATTTTTAATACAGAAAATGAAATTAATGAAACTGTAGATATTCTCAAAAAAGTTGTTAAAGAACTTCGTGCAGTTTCTCCGTTTAAAGAAAAATATTCTTTTGAATCTAAAAATTAAATTTTAATTTGAAATTTATTTTTTGTTAGTAAAATTGTTGCCAATATTCCCATAGTTAGAACAATCATTACAATTGTTCCAAATTCAGGAATTACATGAGTACCAATTATTTGAATTTTTGAATCATTTTTTTGAAAATCAATAGATATTGTTCTAATTTCTGAAAATGAAGTTGATTCCTCATATGTTGTTTGAACATCATTTATGAGAATAATAAATTCCTCATCTTTACCATTTTGTTTCTCAGCATCTATGAATTGTCTCGGTAAATCTAAAACAAGAGTTCCGTCATCATTTGTCGTAATATCTACAACTAGTCCCAAAATTTCAGGATTTATTGATATATTATCTACTAGTCCACCTCTAATAGAATATTTAACATCAAAAGTTCCACTATCACCTGCATTTACTTCAAAATTATTTGTTGTTTGAATTAGTTCATTTGCAGTTGTAAAATTAAAGAATGTTTCAGAAATGTTATCCTCTCCATATACAACTTTTACAATATATTCTCCTTCATTTTTCCATTGAGGACCTTCTGCAATTATTGTATGTGAAAAATTTCCATCTTGAGCTACTGCAAATTGTGCCACCTGTACCATATTTCCATCTTTGAATAATTGTAGTGTAACTGGGGTATCACCTATTATGGTAGTAACAGATCCAGAAATTAGAATTGTATCTCCTTCATCATAATTATTATCATCTGTTTGTACCGAAATTAACGATGTATCTGCAAAAGCATATCCACCAATCATTAATGACAAAATTATCAAAGTAGAAAATATCCTAACATGCATAATTTCTCAAAGAGAAATTTGTATATCTCTTTTACTATTAAAAATAAAAAATGAAAAAAAGTTGTAATTTTAG
>JAOLZN010000040.1 GCA_028343855.1 Candidatus Nitrosopumilus sp.
TATCGGAATTACTCTTGGAGTTGCGATCGGATTATCTTTCATATTCATTATTAGGCAAAAAAACACTTGATATTCGAACAAGGTTTATAACCAATTTATCGAGTAATCCAGCTTGAATGTCACAGGTCGGGACAAAAAAATCTGACGGGTTATCCCGTAGGGATTTTCTAAGATTAATGGGAGCTGCTGGTACAGGCTTAGCTTTTGCTCCGTTTATCCCATTTGGTAATTTTATGCCCAACCCTAATCAGGCATCATTAGAAAAAGTTCCAGTAATTTTACCTGACGGAAGTCATGCAAATCTTAACAGCTATGAAATTAATTCTGCACAAGTCATAACATATCCTGCAACGGGAGATGCAGCACTTGACGCTGAAGCATTTCGTAAATGGCAATTCATTAGATTACCAGAAGAATTAGGTGGAGGAAAAAAGGATCCAACTAGTATTCGTGCATACAGTATGATTTGTTTACATCTTTGGTGTTTATGGAAATATTGGCCTGAAGATGGAAGAAAGAGAGGCGAATGTCCTTGTCATGGAAGTATGTATGATCCACAAACTGGAACTGCATTTGTTGGACCTGCATCATTACAAGCTGCACCATCTGACACATTACCTGAACTGACTTTAGAAGTTGATTCTGACGGATTTGTTTACATTTTACCACCTAAATTTGATGCAAATGGAAATGGAGTAATTGGATATGGCCGTTTCGCTTGAGAGAAAAACGGGTATAGTAGCCCTACTGTATTGGATTTGGGATGGAGTAGACAGAACTATCTTTACTGCAATTAAATTTTCTTTCCCTGCAAGATTTGTAAGTCCATTTGGATTTTTGGGAATGCTTACATTCACTGTATTTATTATTCTTGGAGTTACCGGAGCTCTGCTAATGTTTTACTATCAACCAATTTTAGATAGAGCATGGGATAGTGTTGAATTCATTAATGACGAAGTACCATTTGGTTTTCATATTAGAAATATTCACTATCACGGTTCTAATGCAATGGTTTTGCTTGCAGTTCTTCACATGTATTACCAATACTTTAGTGGAAGATACAAAATTAGAAATGAAGTTTTATGGATGACTGGTGTTATCTTGGGAGTTGTTACGATCCTTGAAGCATTTACAGGATATGATGTTATATTTAGTGAAAGAGCGGAACTTGCAATCAGTATTGCAGCGTCGCTGACAACGTCTATACCAGTTGTTGGACCTACAATTAGAGATGCGGCGCTGGGTAGTGGATTTTCAGATTTCGTTTTAAGATTTTATGCACAACATGTGTTCTTGTTACCTATTGTAATGCTTGGATTAATGGCAGTCCACTTCCCAAGATTCTTGGTATTTGATGTTCCAATGGTAATGGCAATTGGTGGTGCAATTTTGATCACCGGTGGTGTTTTCCCAATTGATATGGGTTTCAAGTTTGAACCTACGGTGCCCCCAGGTGTTACAGTCCCTGAGTGGTATCTTACTGGAATTTACGCTTTTATGAGAACTCAATATGACAAGTTCGTTACAGGATTACTTTGGCCATTAGTGTTTATCATATCTCTTGTATTGATTCCATTCCTTGATAGATACAAGAAATTCTCATGGAGAGATAGACCAATGGTAACTGCATTTGGTATTACTAGTCTTGCACAAATTATGGTGACGACCTACTGGGGATTCTATATTTCTCCAGATGTATCTATTCCATTAGTAGAACGTTTAGTAATTGATCCTATATTCTTCTATGGAACAATGCTATTGCTAGTTCCACTAGGATTTGGATTCACATACATGATGATTAAACTTGCAAATGAAGCTGAGAGAAAATCAAAACTTGCAAAAAGTTCTGGTCCACAAAAAGTTGCAACAATCAATCTTTCAGATAAATGGATTAATTGGTTACTAGTTGCACTATTAGCATTCCAAGTATTCCTCAATATTGCAGCATACAATGCTGCATTAACTGGAATGAAGAATGTTTCACTATTCTTAATTGGAATTGTATTGTTGGTATTTGCAGCATTCTTCCATATCTACAGATATGCATTAAGTCAACAAAAGAATGCACCACCTCCAGCACCTGTAAGAATAGTAGAAGATTTACCAGAATTATCTGAATCTGAATCAACTCCAGAAGTTACTGCAGATTTAACTGGTGAAACATCAAAACTTACTGAAGATGGTGGATCTGAAGAAAAGCCAAAAGAGTTAGCACCAACTGTTCCAACACCAACAACAACTAAAGCTGATTTGGATATTGGAACTAATAATAATGCTAATTTAGGATCCCAAGATCTTACAAAACCTTGATTGCAAAAATTCTAAACAAGCTTTATAAGAACTTGGAAAATCTTTAGAAATTATGAGCACTACCACATCAAGTCATGCATATGGTATTGGTGTAATTGCATTAATTATTGGAATGGGTGCTTCACTTGTGTTTTATACATCATTTTGGCTACCTGAATCTTTAGAAAAACCATCTGTTGATATACATATCTTAGAACCTACTGATAATTTTATAATTAGTATTGCTGAAGGTGCAGCAACTGAAGGAAATCCTAGCTATGTTCCAAATAATCCAAAAATAACTCTAACAATAGATAATCATGTGATTTGGAATAATGATGATATTACTCCACATACTGTTACAGCAGACCATAGACATATGGACTCATACAGTGGTGAATTTGGTTCTGCAGGAGTTGTAATGCCAGGAGAATCATATGAATTCATTTTTACTGAACCTCAAGAACTTCACTATCATTGTGATCCACATCCATGGATGATTGGATCATTAATTGTTGAAAAGAGCAGATTTTAGTTAGAATACTTAGCAAAAATTATTTTACTTTCAATTTCTTTATGTTGCTCAATTATTGAGACTCTAAATTTTACTTCGTATTCTTGAATTGGTGTAAATTCAATTACTGCTGTAAATTCTGCTTTATTTTCAGGCATTGTATCCTTATTGATAAATAATCTTGAAACATGTTGCGAGATCTTTTTTTGATTGTATGACTTGTATATGATATGTTCATTTGAATCTAAAATTGTTGTATTGATTACTACTCCATCATATCGTCCTGGATATGATACATCAATTGTACCAATAATTTCAGAATTTTGAGAAATATCTGTTGAATTTAATTTAAATTCTAAATCTCCCATAATGTTTAGTGTTGTTATTACGAATAAATAATTTGTTAAGTGGGCCCAAAGGGCTTCGATCCCTTGACCATTGGATTAGAAGTCCAACACTCTATCCATGCTGAGCTATAGGCCCAGAAACCTACCAATTAATTGACATTTTAAGGGTTTACAGCCATTTTTTATCATTATTTTCTCTTTCCATTTTGAATAAAAATTGCTGTGAATATCCACAATATGGACCAAA
>JAOLZN010000041.1 GCA_028343855.1 Candidatus Nitrosopumilus sp.
AATCCAGTTAAACTGGCTTTAATTTCTGCATCCTTCTCTAATGCAGTAAATTTTGATTCATTTTCAATACTTTTTTCTAATATGCATGCAACTGGATTATTTTTAATATGTAGAATCACTGATTCATGTGTTTTAACATACTCTTCCACATCCTTAATTTTATCCAATGGCATGTTTCTATAATTGAAAATTTTCTTAATTAATTTTTGTGATTGATTTTTAATTTTTCTATTGAAAAAAAAGTCAGTCTCCGTTTTCTTAGGAGACTCTGTAATGCATTAACTAGTTTATGTGAGCATCGGGCTCTTCCAGCTAACACCGTAAGATGTCTCTGACTCAATTATCTTAGGAATTATGTTTTTGATAAAAATTAAATTTAAAAAAAATTACTTCCAAGTGTATTTTTTTTAATTTAAAAAGATCGCATAAACTTATTTTAAAAATTCTTTATTTTCTTCTAGGTTGCAATTCTATATCTGCCATAAATAATGTACATATCTAACATCAGAACACCGATCGCTGAACCAATAAACCAATCTCTAATTGTTGATAATTCTGTTTCATATTCCATGTTTGATGTAAGATCCAATAATATTTCATTAAGTGTCTGCTCATCTAATGATTTAAAATAACTTCCACCTGTACTATCTGAGATATTTTTAAGCGAACTTTCATCTAATTCTGCATATTGTGGTTCACCATAAATGTCGTCTCTGAGATAAACTGGTTCTTCTGAACCAATTCCTATGACATGAACTTGTACATTATTTCTAATTGCATATTGTATTGCTTGCTCTGATGTCACTAATCCTGAATTTTGTATGCCATCACTCAAAAGAATAATTACTCTTTTTTTATCTAGTATTGACGAAACCATGTCTATGCCTAATGATAATCCATCACCCATAGCTGTTGCTCCATTTCCTTGTTTAATGGATGCAATTGAATTCAATGTTTTTTCTTTTACAGGTGTTAGATATGATATTGTACCTGCTCCTGTTTCAAATAACACTATTCCTACATTATTTTTATCGTTGATTTTAGTAACTAGTGAATTTATTGCATTTTTAGCTGCTTCTAAACGAGTAGGTTTGTAATCTGATGCTGCCATGCTTTCTGAACCATCCAATACTATTCCTAAATTGATTCCCTTTTCTACTCCCATTGTGACTAATTGAGGATTAGCTAGTGCAATAATAATCAAAGATAGGACAATAATTACTAATACAAATGGAAGGTGCTTTCTAATTGTATTTCTTTTTACATTCGTTTTTTTAATTATTTTTAATGAACTAAATTTTAAAACTGATTCTTTTCTATTTGAATTGTATCTATGATATATGAAAATTAAAAGTGGAATTAGTAAAAAAAGAAATAATGCATTTATGAATCCAAATTCCATTAGTTTTTCATCTTCCATTTATTTCTAAAATATCTATTAATTGTAATGTCAAATGATTCCTCATTACTTAGATTGATCATATCTATGCCTAATTTGTTCATATTTTTTTGATCATTTTTTATTTTTTCATTCATACTTTCTCTATATTGTTTTTGAAATTTTTTATCCGAAGTATTTACTAGTATTTGTTCCCCTGTTTCAGAATCTTCTAGATATACATAACCAATTTCTGGTATTTGTTTTTCTCGTATGTCTGAAACATTAATTAAAACTACTTGATGATGTAATTTCAAAAATTTTAATGGTTTATCATACGAGTCTGAAATAAAATCTGAAATGATGTAAATGACACTTTTTCTTTTTAATTTATTATTTAGTGTGGATAGTGACTCCATGATGTTTGTTTTTTTACTTTTTGGTTTGTACTCTATTAACTCTTTAATTATTCTTAATAATTGTCTCTTACCTTTTTTTGAAGGTATGAATTTTTCTAATTTATCTGTAAATATGCCTAAACCCAGTCTATCATTATTTTTTAATGCTAAAAACATTAATGATACTGCAACTTCAAATGATAAATCTAGTTTTGATTTCTTAAATCCAAAATTATTACTTTCTGATAAATCTAATATCAGATAAATATTCAATTCATTTTCTTCAACAAATTCTTTTACAAACAGTGTATCGTATCTAGCAGAAACATTCCAATCAATTCTTTTTACATCGTCTCCTGGAATATACTCTCTAACTTCTGAAAATTCAATACCTCCGCCTCTAAATTTAGAATTAAAAGCACCTGATTCAATGCCTTCTACCAAATCTTTTGTTTGAATTTGTAGATTTTTTATCTGTGCTAGTAATTCAGAAATTTTACTCATTATTATGGTGATGGGATTTTTTCAAGAATTATGTCAATTACTTTATCTGTGTTTATTTCATCAGCTTCTGCCTCAAAAGTAAGAATTAATCTATGACGTAAAACTTCATGAGCAATTTCTTTAATGTCCTCTGGTATGACATATCCTCTACTATTCATCATTGCATTTGCTTTCGCTGCTTTAATTAGCCAAATTGACGCTCTAGGAGATGCTCCAAATTCAATTATGTTATCCAATTCTAATTCATAAGCACTTGGATTTCTTGTAGCATCAATGACACTTGCTACATACTTCAAAATTACATCGTCTGCATAAATTTCTGAATTAAATTTCTGCATTTCCAATATTTCTTTAGATTTTAGAATTGGCTTTACATTATTTTCTGTATTTTCTGTATTTCTATGAATAATTTCTACTTCTTGATCTTTTGTGGGATATGTAATTAAAATTTTTAATGCAAATCTGTCAACTTGTGCCTCAGGTAGTTTGTATGTACCTTCATTTTCAATTGGGTTTTGAGTTGCCAAAACCAAAAATGGTTTTTCTAATTTGAAAGTCTCCCCATGAATACTTACTTGCTTCTCTTGCATTGCCTCTAATAGTGCAGATTGAACTTTTGGTGGTGCTCTGTTTATTTCATCAGCTAGTATGAAATTATGAAAAATTGGACCTTTTTGAATTTCAAATATACCAGAATTACTTTTGTAAATTTTTGTACCCAGTATGTCTGCTGGAAGTAAATCTGGTGTAAATTGAATTCTTACATTGTTTACACTAAAAATATCTGCCATAGTTTTAATCATTAGAGTTTTAGCTAAACCTGGTACACTTTCTAATAATACGTGCCCATCTGAAATAATTGAAATTAT
>JAOLZN010000042.1 GCA_028343855.1 Candidatus Nitrosopumilus sp.
GAATCAAGTATAGATAGAATTGAAATATCTTTCATAATTTATTCTCAAAATAGCCCTATTTACGGGTTAATTGATGAATTCTAAAATTTATGAATAATAAAATAGTTCTAAAATTTATTAATCGATTTAATATTAATTTCAAAGTATGGACACACCAACTGAAATTAATTCAGTGTATTGGGATAGTAAGAAAAAATCATGGGAATATGAAGTGGTTCCAGTAGAAGAATATCATGGATTCATAGATTGTCAATATTGTAACAAACCAATGTCACACAACATCAAAACAGGTGGAGAATTCAAAGTTGTATATGTAAAATGTGGTTGTTCACGTAATGATTAAAATTTAATTTATTTTTAGGAGTTAAATCAAATGGTACAACTTTGGAATGACCTAATGAGATATTAGTAATTTAAAAAAATAAATTAATATGAAGAAAATTATAATATTTACAATTTTTACAGTTTTAATGATATTTTCAATTCAACAAATATCATATGCAGAAGAACCATCAGAAGAAAAAGATAGAAGTGAAGAAGTAAAGGAAGCTTACAAAATTTTCAAAAGAGATCTTCCAGTAAAAAATAATACAGAAATTATTGAAGAGGAGAAAAAGAAAGAACTAAAAAAAATACCCAGTAAGTTAAAAAAGATATTACCGACAGAGGAACAACTTGAAAAAATTACACTTAGAACAATTTGGAAATTCATCGATAAACAATCAAATTTTGATGAGGAAGTAGGAATTGAAACAATGACGGCACTGCTTAGAGACATTACAAGAGTCTATGATCCAATAGTAAACAAATACAGAGTTGCAACAATACAAATTGAAATTATCAAGTATGACGACATATACGAATTAGAGTATTACTGGGATGAAATATCTGTAAATAGTCTAGAAAAAATATTTGATAATGGGTATTTACTTGGCTCTCCAAATGAAGACATAGATTGTATGTTCAATCATTCTGAAGAAGGGGCAATGACACTTTGTAAATCCAACGAATACATAATTCAAAGTACAATTTATGACAAATATCAAGAACATTTTAGTTATAATAAATTGAAAGTAGGTTCTGAAAAATTGGAATTAACCCAAGACGAAATGACAACAAGAATTGTAGATATCATTTTAAAAAATATAGATAGCAGTATCAACGAAGAAACTCAATTATACAAAATGTTAGAATCAAACAGGGAAATCAAAGAAAGTGAATTAAAAGAAAAACAAGTAATGAATAAAAAAAATAAGGAAGAGGTTGAAAATAATAATTTAAAAGTTGAGCAAAATAGGAACAAATTACTAGGAATCGAGAAAGATAAAAAATACGGGATTCAAAAATTTTCTTGCATAAAGGATGAATTTGGATTAATTACAATATCAGGACAGTTCAACAACAATCAAATTAAAAAAGATAAAGTTGTTCTAGATATACTATTTTTAGATTATGAACAAAATATAATTTTTAAAAATAGCGCAAATTTACTAGACATAGATAAATTTGAAACTAAGAGATTTTTAGGTAATACAAAAATTGATGAATCATATTCAACCTGTACAGTAAAAGCAAATTACTAGGATAAAGATTTTGAAAATGAGTCTAATGCTTTAATGAATTCATTTTGTGTGGATTTGTGCTTAACAAATTCAACTTGACCACACAACAATAGCCATGTCTTAACATCTTCAAAATTATCTATGTTTGACTTTTCCAATTCAAACATTATTTCAGAAGTAGTTAAGTCTAAATTAATTTTTAATCTATGAGAATAATAATACCTAATTGCCTGACTGAACTTTTCAAAAGCATATTTAGAAGAATTATTTTCAAATAATTTCCTAGAAGACTCTATCATGTCATTTGTATTTTTGACATAGTCAATTGTTGCAGATACAGTTACAGGGGGCAATACAATCTTTATTTGAGATTTTCTGTATAGTAAGTAACTAAAGATTATCAATCCTAGAACTAAAAATACAGCAATTAATATGAAAATCGGGTATTCAGAAGTAGGCGAAATATTTAAAATATTTTGGGGTTTTTCTAATGTATCAATTACATGCTGAGTGTTTTCAAACTTAGAATTATCAAATTTAGTATTTACAAATTGAAAATCATCAAATAAATTATCCGTAATCGTGTTGGTTGAATCAGGACTTTGTACAATAGAAATTTCTAATTCGCTAGAAGTTATTGAATCATAAACATTGGTAGTTTGTTCTGACAACTTGCGAACCATTTCATCATTAATTGCTTTTGAATCAGGAGCAACATAATTTGGAAGTAGTTCCCTAAGATCAGTTGAACCTTCACCAGAATTTGCAGCTGCTGCAGCAGCAGCACGTACTGCATCATATTTTGTAGGAGAAAATGCATTGTTAGGTATAGATTCTAAATCATCCAAATCATATCCTCTTTCAAATAAAAAATGTTCTAAATTGGAATTAACATTATAGTTAGTATTCATGCCTTTTTGCTGGTAGTTTTGTATTCGCACTGGATCTAATAGGGCTTCAGCTAATTCCACATATCCATCAGAATATCGATCAAGATACTTAATCATGTGGAAAAAATTATCTCGATTAAGTTTTTTTTGTTCAATCAAAAGTTTGTTGAGTGCTTGACCTTCTTCAGAATCAATTGTAATAATCCTATTACCAATTGTGTAACCACTTCCTGTGATAAAATCTTCTTCAATAGTTTCAACAAGTTCATTTTCAGTAGATAAAAAATTTTCAATTTGTTCTTTAATTACAGAATCATTTTCATCAGAAGATTCTGAATTAGATTCATTAGAAGAAGAATTTTCAGGTAAAATTTGACCTTCAATAATCCAAT
>JAOLZN010000043.1 GCA_028343855.1 Candidatus Nitrosopumilus sp.
AAAAATTAATTCAAAAATATAATCTTAGTTCTAGTATGTTAATTTCTGCAAAAAAATAATTAGAAAATCTCTTCATATTTTGGATTTCTAGGAGTTGGAACTTCATAAAAATCTGGTTTTCTGACATCTAGTCCTGCATCTGTAAGAAATTTTTTTGCATGAAAAGTTGAATGTTCTGTGTAATGAAAAATATTTGCAGCTGATACTGCATTTGCATTACCTTCCTTAATCCCATCTACAAGATGTTCCCATTTACCTACTCCTCCAAACGCTATTACTGGTATATCCACCGATTTTGTAATTATTTTTAATAATTCTATATCATACCCATTTTTCATACCTTCGTGATCAATAGATGTCAGAAAAATTTCTCCACATCCTAATTTTTCACATTCTTTTGCCCATTTTACTGGATCTAATCCAGTTGATTTTCTTCCTCTGTCTGCAAAAACTTCATATTCTTTTTTTTCATTTTTCTTAACGTCAATTGAAGAAACAATACATTGTGTTCCAAATTTTTTTGCTGCATTTTTTATAAAATTAGGATTTGTAATACCTTGTGTATTGATAATTACTTTATCTGCACCTAATCTTAATAAATTATTAATATCTTCAATATTTTCTATCCATCCTCCCACACTTAATGGAACAAAACATCTTTTTGATAATCCTTCAACAATTTTTGGAAAATTATCTCTTTTTCTTTTTGTTCGACTTACATCAATAACAATAATTTCATCTACTGCCCAACTATTAAAAAAATCAACTGCTGTAATTGCATTCCCAATTACATTTGTATGTTTAAAATTGACACTTTGTACAACATTATTGTCATTTAAAATTACAACTGGAATAAGCCTATTTTTTAACATTTTCCCTTGCTCTGATTAAAAAATTTTGAAGTAATCTTATTCCAACTGATTGACTTTTTTCTGGATGAAATTGTACTGCGAAAATATTATTCTTTTCAATACTAGAAGTAATTTTACTATTACCATAATTGCATTCACCAGAAATATACTGTCTATCTTTATTTTTTAAATGTAAATAATAGCTATGCAAGTAATAAAATGAAGGTTGTTTAATTCCAGAATATATTCCATCATTTAAAATAATATTTGTATCATTCCATCCCATATGTGGTACTTTATTCTCTAGTTCACTAATTTCTATTTCTCTTACTTCTCCATCTAACCAACCAAATCCTTCACAAAATCCTCCTTCTGAACTATTTTTTGCTAAAAACTCTAAACCTAAACAAATACCTAGATATGGTTTATCTTTATCAATCACTTCTTCATTTAAAATTTCTAATAGTCCATTTTGTCTAATATTTTTCATACCTTCTGAAAATGATCCTACTCCCGGTAATACAATAGCTTCTGATTTGATAATATCTGATTTTTTATTTGTAATAATACATTTTTCTCCCAATAAATTAAATGCATTTAAAACTGAGCGAGTATTGCCCATTCCATAATCTAATATTGATATCAATTCGAGTTTGATTCCAACTAAAGATATATGAGCTCTTCGTCATCACCCGTATTTGTTGTTTCACGAGTTGTTGGATTAACTGGCGTTTTTAAAAATCTCCATTTCTCTTTAATTGGTAATCTAACATTATCCACTCCAGGATCATCAATATGATTTCCTATCCAATCTAGTAATTCCCATTCTCCATTTGATCTTTTCTCCCAAATTTCTTTATCCCTAAGATGGTCAACTGAAGTTACAAATTCCTCTTCTGAAAGTTCTAAAAATTTTAAAATCACATCTACATTCTTTGGCCTTTTCAAATGCTCATATTTTTCTATCATGCTAATTCCTTCTTCTCTAGTCATTCTTTGATGTCTTATTTCTAAAGATGCATGATCTGTACATCTTGTATGGCCAAATTTCAAGTATCTTAAGTAATTATGAGTTCTTTCTGCGTGGTCATCTATACTTGCATACAGATTGAATGTATGTTCCGGATTTTGAAAAGTTTCAAAATCATATTCTTTAATCATTTTTTCAGTATGTTCTATTTGATCCCATGTATCAAAATTTGATGTAAATATTCCTCTTACACCAACAGAGTTAATTTCGTCATCAGAAGGATAGAAAAATGGAGCAAGATCTGTTCTTGTAATTTCTTTATTATCAGGATCATTTAGAATATCTTCTGGTTCAAATCCTCTCATCAAATGTTCTTGTCTGTGTTTTTTTGTATATTCAACATTATCATCTAAATTATGCATTCCTAGTAGAAATCCTTCTCCGTGTTCACCCCAGATCACTAATGGGATTTTATATCTTGCAGCAGTTTGCATTGGAAATGTCATTAATCCCGCATGATGATGCCACGTGATATCACCCACTTTTTTTAACATATATCTAGAAAGTTTTTTTGCAGTTTTTGGATTTGTAGAATATCTAAGTAAATCACATCCAAATTTGTCAACAATATTTGTTAAATTTCTAATTCCTCTTTTCGAATTAAATGCATGATTATAAGTTACTAACAATGGTTTCATCTTGTAAACTTGCGTCATTAAATACACAACATACGTACTATCTTTTCCACCACTTACTGGAATAATACAATCCCAGTTTGCATTATTTTTTTCAGCTAATTTTTTATAATGATCTAAAATTTCTTGCATTTGTTTTCTTTTTTCAGTCCAATCTACTTGTGGTCTATCTTCAAATGTTCTACATCCACTACACACCCCTTCTTCATCTATTATTATTGCAGGACGTGCATTTTCTGGATAACAACAACGTAAACAGTACTT
>JAOLZN010000044.1 GCA_028343855.1 Candidatus Nitrosopumilus sp.
AAGATGGATTTGATTTTAAGGGTTACAACAAAGATGGATTCAACAAAAAAGGTTATGATAAAAAAGGTTACAACAAAGACGGATATGATAATCGTAGTTTTTCAATAGATGGAATCCACATTGACACAAGAACTACTTTTGATACAAATGGGTATAACAAAAAAGGTTACAACAAAGACGGTTACAACAAAGACGGTTACAACAAAGACGGTTACAACAAAGACCGTTTTAACAAAAATGGATTTAATAAACAAGGTTATGATCTAAATGGTTTTAATAAAAATGGTTACAATGTAGATGGTTACAACAATGATGGATTTGATTTTAAGGGTTACAACAAAGATGGTTATGATGAGGATGGATTTAACAAAGATGGTTATGATTTAGATGGTTATGATGAGGATGGATATGCTGAGAATGGATTTGACAAACAAGGATATGACCATTTAGGATATGATAAAGATGGATACAATCAAGAGGGATATAACAAATACAATAAAAATAAAAACGAAATAGAAACTGATTAAAACAAATTTTATGATTGATTAAGTGGATTTTTCTGTTTGAGGTTTGTTTTGTTTTGCCCATTCTTCGTACATTTTCATCAATTCATCAACATCTTTTCCATCTTCAGAATATGTGACAATTACTCCAAACGTACCTTTTTTATCATGACCTCTTGCAAAATACCCCCAAAATGAATCTGGTAATTTCTGAAAACTGTTTGAATCATGTGATACACCTATCAAATTATTACCAATTACTTCTATGACTTTTTTTGCATCCTCTTTTTCGATCATAAATTATGGTGAACTTGTTATAATAAAAAGCTGAATATCTGGGCTAAATTGACAACATTTCTATTTTTACAAAAAACTTATTGCTATCTTGGACAATGTAGATCAATTTGGATTGTCTTCAATGTAATGGAAAAGGAAAATTCATGAATGAATTTGGTTTAATGGAGAAATGCACATTTTGCAAAAACCCTGATTTGAGTTTTAGATAATTATTTTATTATGAACAACAAGAAAAGGGGGGAAAACATTGGACACAAATGACCCTAACATGAATTGTTTTCCGAACACACCACTCTACTACGCAGACATGATGTCTTCTTGTCACAGTTAGTATGTGAAAATAATATTTAAGAATGATCCTTTCATAAATTACTTTTTGCTGACATGACCACATTTTTTACATTCGTATCTAATGTCACCTACATTCAATTTATTTTTACGAATGAGAACAGTTACTGGGTTGTGACATTGCTTACATACTCCATTAGGAAAATTACTATCATCCATAACTTTAGTTGAAATTTACTGAATATAACTAATGTATTTTTACATTATTTGCAATATCTTTCTAAGATTAAGATTTTGCAATATCGTAATCTTCTTTTCCATTACCAAATTTTTGTGTAATTATTTTAACTCTGTATTTTTTACCTTTCTGAATATCTTGTGATAATGTAGTTGGTTTACCATTATCAAAAAATTTTGAAACTATCATTTTTCTTGAAGTATAAAATTTCTTAATGCCATCAAATTCCTCCTCGGTTTCAATATTTACTTCTGTGATGATGTCTTTGCCCACTTTTCGCTCTATGTTTTCCACCTTTGTGATTGTAAAAATTCCTTTATCGTCAAGTTTTGAAAGTGATGCTTCAGCCATGTGTTAAAATAATTATAATTTTTGCTGATAAATGTTTCATTTTTCATTTTTTTCCAATAAAAAATATAGAATCATGGGATTAACATGATTGCTGTACCCATGATGATTAGAAATCCTACAAAAAGAACAGATCGTTCCTTTTGATCTTGCAGAAGTTTCTTTTCATACATGAAATTCTAATTTTTTAATTTAGATTTTAAACAATGTATCATATTTTCATAAATTTATGATAATGACCTTCAAATACTTCCTTTTAGTTACAATGTGATTTTCAATTATAATTTCATTGATGAATTTTCTTTGAGAATCAATAAATTGGAATCTGGTTCTCCTCCTATACTTTTGTCTATGTTGATTGCTTCGTCAAAACATACAATTGCTTCCTTGTGTTTTCCTGTTCTTTGAAATGCAATTCCTTTGTCGACCAATTCTTCAATTTTCTCTAATTCTTCTTGCTGAGTCATAACTTATGCTAAAAATATCCCTAGATTAATGTTAAAATTTAGATATTAGGAATTAATTAATCCCCACCAACAACAGTAATTGCAATTAACACAATAGCTAATGCTGCAATGTAGCCCAAAATTCTAGCTTTGTTCATCCATTATCTTACAAACAGGCATATTTAGAATTTCATTAAACTATTTTTTACATTTTTTTTAATTCCAACAATAACAATAGCTGGTATTCCAAGATACATTCCAAGATTCAATGCAATGACAGATAATCCAAGTCCTAAGACTTCGCTTTCAGTTTCTGCACTTTCCATTATTGCCAATGTTGAGAGCATTGGAGTCAATCCAGCTTTTACAATCTCTTTGAAG
>JAOLZN010000045.1 GCA_028343855.1 Candidatus Nitrosopumilus sp.
ATTTTCTTTTTTGTGTTTGAACCCATCCAGTTCCCAAAAAGTCTCCCCAAGTGGTCCAGCCCTTATTTTTGTAAGTTCTATCGGCATTTCTAGGAATGTTCTTGGGAACTTTACCTAATTTGTAATATTTTTCCCATTCCTTTCTTGATTTAAATTCTAATTTTTTGACAAACTTTTTTGCATCATAAAACGAACAATAATTCACATCCTGAGTTGCAATTCTTCCAGTTCCCAAAAAGTCCCCCCAAGTGGTCCAGCCCTTATTTTTATAGGCATAAGCAGGGGCATTAGGAATATCAATTGGTTTTTTGCCGGACTTACAATAAACATTCCATTCATTTTGAGATGTTAGTCCTATTTTTTTAACAAATAATTTTGCATCTTCAAATAATCTATAATTCCTAGTTTTTCCATTATCTAGAAAATCACTCAAGTTAAGATATCCTGTATTTTTGTAACTACTCCATGGAGATGATGGTATATCATCGGGTTTATTGTCTGACTTACAATACTCCTTCCATTCTTTTAGTGATTTTAATCCTAATTTCCTAACAAACTTCTTTGCTTTTTCAAATGAACGAAAATCTACATACTGTGGAGGAATTCGTTGTAACTTTAACCAATCATCATATCCTCTCCATTCATTTTTGTAAGTTTGTTCTGGATAACTGGGGATGTTGTGAGGTTTGTTGCCTGATTTACAATACTCTATCCAATCTTTTCTAGATGTAAATCTTAATTTTTTAACAAATTTTTTAGCTGTAGAAAAATTTTGCCATTGTTTTTTGTAATTTGCAATATTTCCAGTTCCTAACCAGTCTCCTAAATCCACATATCCGTCATTTTTGTAAATCTCATTTGCATGATTTGGGATGTTGTGAGGTTTGTTGCCTGATTTACAATACTTTCTCCAATCTTTATCTCCTTTTAGTTTTAAGGATCTAACAAACTTTCTAGCTTCATTGAATGGAAGATAAACTCTATTTCTATTTGCAATATTTCCAGTTCCTAACCAGTCCCCAATTCCTATCCATTCTTTCTTGTAATGGCGATTAGGATTCCCAGGTATGTCATCGGGTTTCTCCCCTAACTTGCAATATTCTTGCCATTCTTTTCCAGTTTTCAACCCTAAACTTCTAACAAACTCTCTTGCTTCATTGAATGAACGATATGTTTTATTGTAATTTGCAATATTTCCAGTTCCTAACCAGTCTCCCCAGTTAATCCATCCTTTGTTTTTGAATACTTGTTGTGGATTAGATGGGATATCCTCAGGCTTATCACCTGACTTACAATACTTTCTCCATTCATTTGATGATTGAAATTTTAAACTTCTAACAAACTTTTTTGCTTCTTGAAATTGTAGATATTGAATATTGGATGGAGCAATATTTCCAGTCCCAAGGAAGTCTCCCCAACCTACCCAACCACTGTTTTTGTATGAATTAAGAGGTGAATTTGGAATATTGTCTGGTCTCTTACCTGACTTACAATAGATTTCCCATTCTTTTCTTGATTTTAATTTTAATTCTCTAGCAAATTTTCTTGCATCATTAAAGATTAGAAATTGTTTGTTTTGTGGAGCAACATTTCCAGTCCCAAGGAAGTCTCCAAATCCCAACCATCCTTTATTTTTGTATATGTTCCATACTGCTACAGGTATATCATTTGGTTTGTTTCCGGACTTACAATATATTTTCCAATCCGAATAACTTTTCAGACCTAATTTCCTAACAAACTTTCTTGCAGATTCAAAATCTCTAAACTTTTTCATTTCTTTTTCCACTCCTTGTAAACAATCCATGGTTGAGCAGGTATATCATCAGGTTTATCACCTGACTTGCAATACTCTTGCCATTCTCTTCCTGTTTTCAACCCTAAACTTCTAACAAACTTTCTTGCTTCTTTGTATGATCGATACACTTTGTTTTGTGTAGCAATTCGTTTTGTTCCCAACCAGTCCCCCCAATTTGTCCACCCTTTGTTTTTGTAAAATGAACTCGGTGTTGCAGGTATATCTTCTGGTTTATCCCCTGACTTGCAATACTCAAACCATTCTTTTTGGGTTTTCAGACCTAATTTCCTAACAAACTTTCTTGCGTCTGTAAATGATTGAAATACTTTATTTCTATCTGCTATTCTTCCAGTACCAAGAAAGTCTCCATTGTTAAGATATCCTTTATTTTTGTAGACATTCCATGGACTTGATGGTATATTATTTGGTCTGTTACCTGACTTGCAATACTCTCTCCATTCTTTATCTCCTTTAATGCCCAAACTTCTAACAAACTTCCTTGCTTCATTGAATGGAAGAAATTGGGTGTTGTAATTTGATACTCTCCTAGTTCCCAAAAAGTCCCCCCAAGTGGTCCAGCCTTTATTTTTATAATTATGATACGAATCCGATGGTATATCTTCAGGTTTCTCCCCTGACTTGCAATACTCTCTCCATTGAGTAAAATTTTTCAAA
>JAOLZN010000046.1 GCA_028343855.1 Candidatus Nitrosopumilus sp.
ATTATGCTTACAAAACGTGATAAATCAATACTTGAGAAACAAGATTTTGGTATGTGGTATGATATGCAAGGTTTTTCTGATGATGACAATCTTTTTCATAAATTATACAAGTGGGTTCCACCAACACTCACACCAGAAGATTTTACTGATGAAGAATTTAAAAAATTATGTAAAACAAAAGAGGGAATTATTCAATTAGAACAATATCGTAATTCTAAGGGAAATCCTATTGGAAGTTATGAAAAATTAATTACTGATCCATTTCAAAAATGGAAAGAATCTGAAAGAGCAAAATATTTAAAATATTTTAACAATTGTGTTACTGGAAATAATCAATCAGGAAGAAAATTAAAACCAGGAACAAAACCTGATGAAATATTTGCAATAGACATATGGAGAGAAGAAAAGAGAATTAATGGTTTTGAGCCATTAATTCCTAGTAATAGACCACCTGGATATGCACGAAAGAAAAGAGAAGGTATTCCTAAATCATTTAAACAAATTTTGCCAGTAGGGATTTTTCTTGCGACAATTTTAGGAGTTGTGTCTTGGTGGGGGGTCGATTTGTTTGTATTAGCAACAGCTACAGGTGGTTTAGCAATTGGTATCGGTTTAGCTCTACAAGAGACGATGCAGAATTATTTTGCATACTTGATGATTAGAAAAGACAATATTTTCAGAGAAGGAGAAAGAGTTCAATTAGAATCTGGCTATAATGGAATTGTTCATAAAATAACACCTAGAGTTACATATGTCAGAGATGCATTACATGAGTCAGTAGCAATAATTCCTACAAGACAATTGGTTACAGCACAAATTATCAATTATACAAAGGAAAACAAGCTAGTTCCAGCACTAGTGACAGTTGGTGTTTCATATCTTAATGATCCAAAACAGGTGGCAGCAATTTTAGTTAAAATTGGAAAACGTGGTATGAGTGAAATTAAAGATGCTAAAGGAAGACACCTAGTTCGACAAAATAGATGTCCGTATTTGGATGAAAATAAATCAAGTTGTGGTTGTGATAAGGACTTACATGTAGATATATCACAACCAGTTGTACGATTTAATCAATTCAATGATTCTGCTTTGGATTTTTCAATGTGGCTATACGTAAAGGATTATGGATCACAATTTAAAACAAAAACAGATCTAAGAATGATTATGTATGAAGAATTTAAAAAATATGATATTAGAATTCCATGGCCAATTAGAACTGTGTATCAAGGGGATGAAAAGAAAGAGCAAGTAGAAATTGATGAAAAAGATGAATTTAGAAATAAAGTAATTGATGAATACGGATTAGGTGATTTAGGTCGTGGCGAAGGCGACGAATAAGAAAAATTTCTCAAAACTTAAGAATCCCTTTAAATCATATTTTCTTATTGAGTAAATTAACAGTAATTTCAGGAAAATCTTCTGAAAATTTAGCAAAAGAATTATCAAAAAAAATTAAGGCAAATTTTGTGAAATCAGAAATTAGGATATTTCCTGATGGTGAAAGTAAAATAACATTGATTGGTAAAATATCAAAAAAGAAATCTATTGTTATACAATCAATATATCCACCTGTAGATACTAACTTAGTTCAAGCATTATCATTAATTACTAAAGCTAAAGAGAATTCATCAGAAGTAATTGCCGTAATTCCATATATGGGGTATGCAAGACAAGATAGAGAATTTTTATCTGGTGAAGTTGTTACAATGAAAGTACTTGGTAAATTATTCAAGGGTGCTGGAGCATCAAAAATAATTGTCGTAGATATTCATAGTTTAATTGGATTGAAGTATTTTAGTATCAAAACAAAAAATGTAACTGCAATTCCTGATCTTGTAACATATTTTAGGAAATTGAGCCTAGAAAATCCTTTAGTTGTATCACCAGATCAAGGGGGGAAAGAAAGAGCAAAAGAATTTGCAAAAGAATTCAATTCAGACTATATTGCATTAGAAAAGACTAGAGATAGAAAAACAGGTAAAGTAAAAATTAAAACAAAAAATCTAAAAGTAGTTGAAAATAGGGATCTAATTTTAGTTGATGATATGATAAGTACAGGTGGCAGTATTATCAAAGCTACACAATTTCTTAAAAAACAAAAATGTAAAAAAGTCTATGTTGCATGCACTCATGGACTTTTAATGAACGATGCTGAAAAGAAAATAAGAAAAGCTGGAGTTACAAGTATAATTAGTACAAATACAATTCCAGGAAAAACATCTAAA
>JAOLZN010000047.1 GCA_028343855.1 Candidatus Nitrosopumilus sp.
ACACAATAAATTTGGCACAATATCAATTAGAGAGACTTATGCCCAAATCAAGGAAGTTTTAGGTATTAATCACACAATAATGGGGGAAATTTATTGGAGAGAATTTTTCAACTATATTCTGTTTCATTTCCCATATGTAGAGAAGAAATCATTCAAGCAGAAATTTCAAGATATTCCATGGAAGAATTCTGAAGAATCATTAAAAAAATGGAAAGAGGGTCAAACAGGGTTTCCAATTGTAGATGCAGGCATGAGGCAATTAAATCTCACAGGTTTCATGCACAACAGAGTGAGAATGATTGTAGCATCATTTCTAACTAAAGATTTACACATAGATTGGAGATTGGGGGAAAGATATTTTGCAGAAAAATTAATTGATTATGATACAGCAGTTAATTCAGGAAATTGGCAATGGGCTGCATCAACAGGATGCGATGCAGTACCCTACTTTAGAATTTTTAATCCATGGAGACAACAGGAAAGGTTTGATTTGAATTGCAATTATATTAAAAAATGGATTCCAGAATTAGAAAAAATGGAGCCAAAAGATATCCATAATTTATGGAAGAATTTTCCATTAAATTTGAAGTATCCAAAACCAATGGTAGTCCATAAAAATGAAGCAGAGATAACAAAAGAAATTTTTAAATCACAAAAATAATAAAATAAAATAAAAGTTGGCACTATTTTAAAAAATAATTAGTAGATTATATACTGAAATGAAATTTATCATAACATGACAGATCATTATGTAAGTTTCATGGATGATATTTGGACAAAATTCCCAACCTTCGCTGAAAAAGAATTAACTGACCTAACAAATCATAACTTACTTTGGACATTAGACGAATATCGAAAAGCAAACTATGTTAATTTTAAAACAGGAAAAAAGGAATTATACAGATTAAGTATTTTGATAGAAAACTATGCAGAAAAACACGATACCCCATTATTAGCAACTTTTGAAACTGAAGCAAGATACAAGTATGTTGAAGATAGATATCTTGAGATCTTATCAAAAATTTCAAAGGCATGGATTATCGGTAATTTCATTAATCCTGAACTAGCACCACATCCCCCAGCAACTGCGGAAGTGATTAGTTGTGATGGTACTAACATATCACCTATGTGGATTGTACTAACAAAAGGTGAAAATGGTCCATTTGGATTAGTCGCAGAGGATATCGGAGATCATGAGTACCGAGGATTTTTTACATCAAACACGAACATTCTTTCAAATGTAATTGATGATATTAATGAACAATTAAAAATTAAAATTACAATATAAAAAACAAAGAAAAAACAGATATTTCATAAATTATTTTGAAGAATAATTAAAAAACTTGAATTAATAGTTGTTTTATACTATATTTTTTAAAATTTAAAGAGGTATTTAAAAATGGAACAAATAACCACAACATCAACACTTGAGAAAATTCAAAAATTAATTGAAAATAATGATGGAGATACAGGAAGATTAAACCACATTATAGATTTCATAAATAATGAAAAACCACTATACAAAACAGATAAAATCTATTTAGAAAATAAACTAAATTCAAAAATAATAATTCAAACAAAAGAAATTATTCCAAATAACAAAGACATACTAAAACAAATTAGAAAATTAATAGAAGTAAGAAGAGGAGATCCAGGAAGACTGGAGTATATTTCAACAGTACTAGAAAATGAACAAAAACTCTATAAATCAGACAAGCAATACTTAGAAAATAATTTTGGAATAATAATTATTGAACAAGAAAACAAAGAAACAGATACAAAAAAACATGAAATTTTAGAAGAAGAGTTAAAAGTGCATAGGATAAGAGAGCTGTCATCTAAAAATCAAAATATAGAATTCAAAAAAGAAGAGAAAATAAATTTACAGAAAGTAGAATTAGATGAATTAGTAATTACACGAAAAAATAATGATAAAGAATTAGTTAAAGAAAGAGAAAGGCTAGAAGAAAAAATTAAAGATGAAAGAAATTTAATTTTAAAACAAACAAAAATAACAGAGGAGGTAAATTTACAGAAAGTAGAATTAGTTAAAGTTCAAGATGAACGTTCTTCAATATTAAAAAATATTGAATTACAAAAAAATAGCATAACAAAAGAATTATCTATACAAAAAAAGCAATTAATTGATGTACAAAAGGAACAGAAAAAAATAGAATTACAAGTAAATGAAGAAAAAATCAATCT
>JAOLZN010000048.1 GCA_028343855.1 Candidatus Nitrosopumilus sp.
AACAAATGGTGTTAAAACATGCTTTGACATCAAAAGTAACTCTATGTCACCCAGTTTGAAATGTTCTTCAACTACTGCAGTTTCTCCCCGTACTGAACGAATACGTATTGATGGAAAAAATTTAGGAATTAAATTTTCATATCGCTCATAGTTGGAAAAAATCTCAAAAACATCTTTTCGTTTAGCTTGGATAATTTTTTCTAAAGAAAATTTGGTCAACAGTATTTTAGAAACTTCCCCATCGAGGGTATAAATCATGATCAATATCGAATTGATCAAGACATTTTCCAACCCCGTGATTTACAATATCATCAATGGTTTTTGGTTTAGTATAAAATTCAGTTACCGGTGGCAAGATGATCACACCTAATCTAGATAATTTTAACATGTTCTCTAAATGGATTGCAGACATCGGAGTTTCTCTAACCATTAAAATTAATTTTCTATCTTCTTTAATTGTTACACCAGCAGCTCTTGCAACTAAAGTATCATCATAACCATTTGCAATTGCAGCTAATGTCTTCATGCTACAGGGAGCAACTATCATACCATTAATTCTATGAGTGCCACTTGATACACTTGCAGCCATATTTTTCTCATCTGAATAACTTGAAGCAAGAGATTTTACATATTCTGGATCATGTTCAGTTTCCATCGAAATGCATTTTTCACCCCATTCAGACATTACCAGATGTGTTTCAATTTTTAATTTTTTTAAAACTTCAAGCATTCTAATTCCATAGATTACCCCAGTACTACCAGTAATTCCAATGATTAATTTCATTGATTAGTATGGAAAATGGTAGTATTTAGAATAGACTCACCAAGGGGATTTGTTTTAAGGATAGTTTGTTTCGTTTTCCATTGCCTCCAATCTAAATGGAATAATTATCAGATAAAAAGCATGATTTCTAATTAAAATTATGATTTACGCTTAAGTAAAATCCAGCCCATTACAGTTCCAATACCTACGATACTAATTATAGCATACAAATTTGTCAAATCATCTCCGGATTCTTTTGATGTAAATTTTGTAACCTCATCAAGAGGAGTTTCAGAGATACGAATTATTTTATCATTATTCCCATTTGCAGTAAGAAGATACAAATTTCCATCAGGACCAATTTGAGCAGTTCTAATTCTACCAAACTCACCATCAAACATTTTTTCTGAACTAATTACTGAACCATCTTTTGAAATATCAATTACCATTAGATGTTCACCTCTAAGAGTTCCAACCAAAAATTTTCCAGTTAAACTAGAAATTTTTTCAGAGTCATAAAAAACCATTCCACTAGGAGCCCATGTAGATTGACCACTATGAATCAAAGGGTTAACAAAAGAAGTATCAGATGAAGTTCCAACAACATGTGGCCATCCATAATTTTTCCCCTTTAAAATAAGATTAATTTCATCATGCCCATAACCTAATTCTCCGGAAGGGCCATGTTCTGAAGATACAAACATTCCATCAGTAGACCAAGCCATTCCTTGAGGATTACGATGACCATAAGAAAATACTGGACTGGAACCAAAGGGATTATCATCAGGAATAGTACCATCAGAATTAATTCTTAAAATTTTTCCAGCCAGTGAAGACAAATCTTGGGACCATCCAGGATTAATTGCATCACCAGTTGAAATGTACAGTTTTTTATCTGGACCAAATTGTAATCTCCCACCATCATGCCAAGGCGCACCAGGAATACTATCAATGATTAACTGCTTATCAGTCAGTGTATCACCATCTACCTTAAAGCTAAAAACTTTATTTTGATAAAAGTCAAGTTCTAGATTTGTTTGATAGACGTAAATTTTATTATTATTATTATTATTAAACTCAGGATGTAATGCAAGACCTAAAGTACCACCCTCAACAGAACCACTACTTGGAAATTTGTGGATGACTTTTGCATTGCCAGACATATCCAACTCCCATATGCGACCATCTCTTTCGGTAAAGTAAATTTCCCCATCAGGTGCAAATACAATTTCCCAAGGATTGTTTAATCCATCAACTATAACATCAGAATTCAAATCTCCAAACGCAGGACCAATTAATGTAAAAAAAGAAGCAAAAATAAGG
>JAOLZN010000049.1 GCA_028343855.1 Candidatus Nitrosopumilus sp.
TGTACCAGAGACTGAAGCTAAAATCTCGATTTTTGATTCTGCATTAATGTTTGGAGATATGGTGTTTGAAATGACACGGTCATTTAATAAAAAACAGTTTAAACTGAAGGAGCATATTGACAGATTATATTGTTCTATAGAACATGTTAAAATCCCAATTAATATTTCAAAAAAAGAAATGGAAGAAATATGTTATGAAACAATTGATAAAAATGAATCAGTTTTTTCTAAATCTGATGAGCACAGATTAATGATTAATGTAAGTAGAGGTCCTCTTTCAATATATGGTGAAATTTTTGATCATAAATTAGAACCAACAATAATGGTGGCAGATTTTCCATTAAAATGGACTGTACAAGGAATGGGTAAATTATTTGACACAGGAATTAATGCAGTTATTCCTAAACAAAGGGCTATTCCAGAAGAATTACTTGATCCTAAAGTTAAAAATCGAAGTAGATTACATTATATGATGGCAAATATACAGACATCTGAATTTTCAGGAGAAAATAATTGGCCATTATTATTAGATCCAGATAATTTCATTGCAGAAGGAAGTGGAGATAATTTTTTCATTGTTAAAAATAATCAATTGTATACTCCTGAACCAAGAAATATACTAGTAGGAATTAGTAGAAATTATATTTTTGAATTAGCTAAAAAACTTGGAATAAATTATCATGAAACAAATTTAGAAGTTAAGGATTTAGAAAATGCAGATGAAGCATTTATGACTGCTACACCATTCTGTATGTTACCTGTTACAAATTTTCATAAAAAAAATATTGGAGATGGAAAACGTGGACCAATTTTTGATAAATTATTAAAACAATGGAGTTCTAATGTAGAAATTGATATTGAGGAACAAATTAAAAATTTTAATAAAGAATTAGCCCCTAACAAAATTTCAGGTCCATCTCCATATCAATTTAAAGCAAATACAGATGTGACATAATATGGAATTAGAATTAAAAGGAAAGAACGCAATAATTTCAGGTTCCAGTAGAGGAATAGGATTGGAAATAGCTAAAGCTTTACACAAGGAAGGATGTAATGTAATGATCAACGGAAGAAGTGAATTAATTTTAAAAAAATCTTCTCAAAAAATTGGAAATAATGTAAATTATTTTGTAGCAGATGTTACAAAAAAATCAGAATGTCAAAAATTAGTTAAATATACAAAAAAAACTTTTGGTGATATTGATATTCTAGTATGTAATGTGGGAGATGGAAAGTCATCTAAACCTGGAGAAGAAAAAGACACAGAATGGAAAAAAATGATTGAGATCAACCTAAATTCTGCAATAAATTTGATAAATACTTCAAAGAATTCATTGAAAAAAACATCAGGTTCAATTGTTTGTATTTCTTCAATTGCAGGTATTGAGAGAACTGATGCACCTATTCCTTACTCAATTGCAAAATCAGCTTTGAATTCTTATATTAAAAATAATGCAAAACCTTTTGCAAAATTAGGAATTAGAATTAATGGTGTGGCACCCGGAAATATTTTGTTTAAAGGTTCAATCTGGGAGAAAAAAATTTTAAAAAATAAGAAAAGAGTATTTGATATGATATCAAGTAAAGTTGCAATGAATAGATTTGGAACACCAATTGAAATTGCTAATTCAGTAGTTTTCTTATCGTCTTCATCTTCATCCTTTACTACGGGAAATATTTTAGTAATTGATGGTGGACAAGTAAAAAGTTAATCGAATTAAGTCTGACACTCCACAAATTTTCAAAATGAAGCCTATAATTGATACGGAATATATTTAATTTAATAAATTCTAATTAAAATCGAGAAATATAAAAATTGAAAAATAAAATATTATTTTGGTGTGGTGTTGATTTTACTCATTTTTGTTTATCCTACTATATGCAAACAAAACATGATGCTGAATACTATGGTATTATTGATATAACAAATAAAACAAAAAAATTTTTTCAACAACAAAAATTAGTTCCATTTAAAAAAACTTGGTATTTTCATGATCATATTACATCAAAGACAAAACCTGATTATGAATATCTAAAATAT
>JAOLZN010000005.1 GCA_028343855.1 Candidatus Nitrosopumilus sp.
ATGTAAACTTCTCCATAGTTTGTTTCAGTAGATCCTTGTGATACTATTTTTTGATTTTGAATTACAAAAAGTTCCAAGTAACCTTCTTGTGTTAATTTTTGAATTTTTGCACCAAACAAAGCTTGACGTCCCAAATTGGAATTACATTCAAACATAACACTTTCATCATTTTGACCTGATATTTCTGTCAAAGCTATGTTTGAAGATTGGAATGCACCCGACCATTCCGTATCTGAAAATATTAATAATTTTGCTTGTTCGTTAGGTATCTCTTTGTTTAATTCTGATTGTACTGTTTGTTCTATTGATTGTGTTTGCATTGTAACTGCAGGCTGTGAAAACATATGTGTGCCAACAATAGATAATTCATCATTAGATCTTTTGAAAGGTATGGTAATTGTTCTATCATAAGGAGTGATGGTTTCTTCATAAGAAGAAAGTTGCATTCCACGAATAAATACCTCAAATTCAATATCTTCTGAACCAATTTTTGCATCAATTATGGCTCTGGGTAATGTGATGATTAATTCTCCTCTAGCTCTTGCATCTATGGTAATGAGTAACTCTGTATTTTCTGAATCCAATTCAAAGTTTAGCACTTCTCCTCCTCGAATACTATAATCAAAATCCTCAAACTGTTGTGCAAAAACATTTGGAACCATGACTCCCATTATAATGACAACTGTTATTGTAATTGTAAATACTGCTTTCAATATCCTTTTCAAATATCTCCGATATTTATGAAATTACTTTTAATTTTAAAAAAAGGTTTTTCTAGTAAGATCTCCCCACTTATGATATCGTTTCTTTTTTTAATGTACTGCCATAGTAGATTTGTGGAATTTTATGACTACCTTATCCTACTAGTTTTACTAAAATCCCCAATTCTAGCTTTAATTGGTTACAAATTAAGCAAAAAAGAGGCCAATATTTCCAGAATTACACATTAATTGTGAAAATGACTTTTTTATTTCATACTTCCTTCCATTTTCCTTAAATTCTATATTTTAGAAATAGAACTATGACTTGGGTTCCAATTTTTTATGTATCGTCTCAAGATTTTGATGGTGATCTAAAATCTCTCAAAACCGTTTTTTCCCAATTTGAAAAACAGATTCATCAAAAGGATGGATATAGATTTAGTCCAGATGCTGAATTTGCAATGGGATGGTATTTTTACACCATCTATGTCAAAGTGGGTTTTATCAAGGAACTAGTAGAGTATAATCATACACGTGACCCTAAAGTTAAAGATGAAAAAGCAATTCTTAAGATTATTCAAAACTATCTAAAAATGCAAAAGAGTAAAGCTAGAATAAAATTTGATAGAGATAAACCAACTCTTGGGGGATACTGGCATTGGTTGTTGAGATAGTTAATAATCAAAATAATGTACTGTGGCAACCAAAGTTACCACAGGAGAATTTTTGTTTAGTTGCCATTGCTCTTTTGGAGAGTTATCATGGGCCTCTAAACATACCAATTCTCACGGCGTGCAAATTGTAATTTTATGAATTCATTGGTTCACAAAAAGGTTGTCATTTCATTAATTCTGTAATTTTATATTGATTTGATTACTCTTCTTCATTTTCTTGCTTTGAAATTTTCTCTATGGTTTTGAGGATATCTTCTTCTGACATCCCTTGATCTCTCATACGTTGCATGATTTCATTTACAATTCCTTCCATCATTTCTCTTTTTTTGTTAGCATCTAACATGAAATTTCATTTACCTTACGGTGATAATCTATCTGGGTCTCTTGGATATAGTACCACTTCACGAACATTATCAATTCCAATTAATGTAGTCATGAGTCTATCTAATCCCATTCCCCAACCTGAATGTGGTGGCATTCCCCAATCAAATGTTTTAAGATGATCTTCGAATTGTGCAGGATCTAGTCCTTGTTCGGATAATCTTGCTTTTAGTAATTCTGAGTCATGAAGTCTTGTTCCTCCTGATGATAATTCTAGATATCCATATTGCAAATCAAAGGAACGTGAAAGTGTGGTATCTTCATCTTTTTCTCTAATGTAAAATGGTTTGAGTTTCATTGGCCAATCTGTTAAAAAGTAAAATCCTGGGTGGTTATTTCCAATAATTCTTAGATGTGCATCTAACAAATCATCACCAAATTCAATTTTTTCACCAGCCTGTTTGAGTTCCTCTACACATTGATTGTAAGTTATTCTTTCAAACGGTGCAGATGGAACTTCTATTGTATGTTCAATTGATTCTTGTTCTTTTTTACAATTTTCTGCAGTAAATTTGTACACTGCAATTACTAATGATTCTAAGACATCCATAACATCTTCATAATCCATGAATGCTGCTTCTATGTCGATACTTGTAAATTCTGTTAGATGTCTACCTGTATGTGAGTTCTCTGCTCTGTAAAAGTTTGAAATTTCAAACACCCTTTCTAATCCAATTGTCATTTGCTCTTTGTAAAGTTGAGGACTTTGTGCAAGATATGCTGTCTTTCCAAAATAATCTAATGAAAATAAATCTGCACCGCCTTCACTTGCACTTCCAATAATTTTTGGTGTTGTTATTTCAATGAATTTTTTTTCTACTAGTGTTTTACGTAATTGTTGTAATACATAATGTCTTAATTTAAAAATTGAAGCTGTTTTTTGATTTCTCATATCTAATGCTCGATGATTTAATCTTGTATCGATGTTACTTTCTAATCTTCCAATTGGATCAACTGGTAATGGATGAATTGCTTTTGCTAATACTTCTATTTCTTCAGCTTTTATTTCAAATTCAAAATCTCTTGCTTTCGTTTCTTGAACAATTCCTTTAATTCTTACAGCACTTTGACGATTAATTTCCCCTAGGTTGTCATTTAATTCCCCTTTTACAATAACTTGAGAAATTCCTGAAATATCTCTAAGTGTAATGAATGACATTTTCCCTAATTTTCTAAGGTCTTCTATCCATCCACCTAGGACTACTTGTTTTCCAATTAATTCTTCACTTAATTCTGAAATATCATGTGTTTTCACAAAAACCATTTTCTTCATTTATCCTCAAATTCTATCTCAATGTCAAGGTTTCGGGCATTTTTGACAATTTCCATGACTTTTTTGGTATCTATTGGAAATTTAGGGGTCCATTTGCCTGATACAATTGCTTTGGTCTTTTGAATTCCTCCTGCCCAAACTGCATTAATTGCTAAAATCTTTGTTGGAAAAAACAAATCTTCTATGAATTTTTTATCTGTTTCACCTGTTTCTATTAGCCAAATTTTCTCTTTAAATTGATCTTGTAGTAATCTGTACAATGTTCTACTTTGTCTGATTTTCATTATGTCGTTTTTTGCTAATTCTAGAACTAGGTTTCCTTGAAATTCCTTACAAGAATACAGTGAAAAATCTTCTATTTCTTTATTGGACTTAGCAATTTTTGCTAATGTTATTGATGCATCTACGTCTGCCTTTGTTAATTCACCTGATTCTACCTTTGACTCGCATTGAGGACAAAGTACTGCATTTTTTGCATCAAAGCCACATATTGGAAATATCATTTAAATCGATTTTTTATTTTAAATAATGTTGTTTATATCCCTTAGTGAAAAACAAAAATCCTAGTTTGGATCTAACAGAAATATGACTTTGCTATCAATAAATGGATTATTCTGTAAATATCCTAGTTCTAATGGACCTGTTTATGCTGTAGATGATGTAGACTTTGAACTAGATTTTGGAGAATCTTTAGGTATTGCTGGAGAAAGTGCATGTGGAAAAAGCACTTTGGGATTATCTTTAATGAAAATGCTTTCTGGTGGAAAAAGTACTGGTCAAGTTATTTTTGATGGCGATTCTCTTTTAGACATACCTGAATCTCAATTTGATGATAAATTTCGTTGGAAAAAAATTTCTATGATTTTTCAAGGTGCAATGAATTCCTTAGATCCTGTTTTTACGATAGAACAACAATTTATTGAAATTTTAAAACAACATAATTTTGATGGCAATTCTAATGAATTAATTTTAGATTCTATTCATTCTGTTAATTTGGGTGATGATATTTTAAAAAAATATCCTCATGAATTAAGTGGCGGAATGAAACAACGTGTAATAATTGCAATGGCTTTAATTTTAAAACCTAAATTTGTGATTGCTGATGAGCCTACTACTGCTTTAGATGTTTTAATCCAAGCACAAATAATGAATTTATTAAAAAATTTAAAAAAAGATGGTATGTCTTTTATGATGATTACTCATGATTTAGCTGTTTTATCTGAAATTGCTGATAAGATTGGCATTATGTATGGCGGACAAATGGTTGAATTTGGTTCTTCTGAAGACATTTACAAAAATCCAAAACATCCCTATACTCAAGGACTTTTAAAATCCATCCCTACTCTCAAAGGAAATATTCCAAAATATGTTCCTGGAACTCCTCCAAGTTTACTTGATCCTCCCACTGAGTGTAGATTCATTGAAAGATGTCCATTAGCTATTGAAAAATGTAAAAAGCTTCCACCTAAATTTAAAACTGATACTGGTTATGTTCGGTGTTGGCTTTATGATGATGAATGATTACTATTTTGAATTAAGGTATTTTGAGTCAATTTTTTTTAAATATGTTTCTTGAATTAAAGATGTTTCTCTTTCTACCGTATTCCTACAAATAATTCTTGCATATTTTATTAAATCCACATCTTGATGATCTTTTTCAAATAAATTTATTTTTTTTATCGTATCTTGTTCAAATTTCATTACATAATGTAATTCCTTACTTATTTCTTCAATTTTCATTTGTTCGTATTTTTTTGGTTTTCTTAAATTAATTTCTTCAATTAATTTTTTAATATTTTCCATGTTTTGTGATTTTTATTTAGATACTTTAATTTTGATTTTCTTTTTTATGTTCCAAAATATGTTTTAATCCCTCTGACATGTTGAGTGAATCTAAATCAATTTCACAATAAGGACATTTCAAGATGTTTCTAATTTTATGAATGCTTCTTGACAATTGGTAGGCATGAATCTATAATTCTGAGCATTTCAGATCTAATTACTTTTTTATCTATTGATACCCAGACTATTGCTTTCTTAATTGCAAATGAGATTGTTTGTACTTTCTTCCTTTCTTCCCATACAAATTCCACTTCTCCTAAATTTTTATCAAAGAAACCTTCTAAATCTGTCTTCATGGCAATATGTGAAAATTGATATTTTGTATTTTTTTCATCTAATAATGGAGTTAATTGCTGTCTTCTTGAATGTGCTAACAGTTCTCCTCTTTCACCAATTACTCCTACAAATCTTATGAATGGACTAATAGATCCTATGTTGTCACAAATTAATTTGAATTTCTTTGCTGTCATCTACCTTGTTCAATTTTGATTGTATTTTAATCATGTCGTTTGTTTTTATCTTCTGAATTTAGTTACCTGAATTTTTTTTAAAAAATTGTACCTAATCCCATTACTACAATAATTGTTTTAATTATTTTGCCTGATACCATAAAAATTGAAAATTTAGTAAATTTCATTTTTTTTACTCCTGCTGAAATTAAAATTAGATCTCCTACTATGGGAATCCATGCTGCAAAGAATATTGCACTCCATCCAAATTTATCTAATAATTTATTGTGTTTTTTATGATGTTTCTCTATATCTGATTTCTTTTTCATTTTTTTAACTAATTTGTTACCTCCAAATCCTATGAAATAATTTAAAATTCCTCCAATGATTGATCCTATTATCAATACAATTGCTACGAGGACGATGTTCTCTCCACCAATCAATAATGCTGATGTTAAAATTTCTGTTGGCAAAGGAATTGCTGTAGCTGCTAATAATGAATTTAAAAATAGTCCAATTATCCCATATTCCTGAAATATGTTATTTGTGAGAATTTCCTGCACTTGATGATAATATTCCATGAATAATTCAAAACTCATGAATGTTGATTTTTTCCATGTTTATTATTCACTTTGATTGGAAATAGTTCGTTTTAAAATAAATATCGCCTAAAATTAATTTGATTATTGGAGTTAACTGATATTTTTCCATTTGCTCCCGATGATGGTTATCTTATATTGATTTTAGTTAATTTCATTGGTTCTCTTATTCCTTTTGTACCTCTACCTGGATTTCTATTACTTGCAACAATGTCTGTTGGCTCTGAATATGATTTACATTTACTGGCTATTTTATCTGCCGTTAGTGCTGCAGTGGCAAAACAAATTATCTTTTTTGTAAGTTTTGGTGGTCGAAAAATTATGAATCAAAAAACCAGAAAAAGAATGCGTCCTTTTGAACGGTTAGTAAAACGATATGGTGCAGCTGCTGCATTTTTTGCTGCTGCCACTCCTATGCCTGATGATATAATTTTCATTCCATTGGGCCTTGCAAAATATAATCCAAAAAGATTTTTTGCTGCAACTCTTGCTGGTAAACTTGTTCTTAGCTACATTATCGTATTCATTTCCCATTATGTCGGATTATCGTTCATTGAACCTTATTTAGAAAATGTTGATGATGCAACCCCTGTTTATATTGGAATTGTAATTTTTGCTGCTGCTATGACTGGTGTAATAATTTTAGTTTTAAAATTGGATTGGCAAAGAATTATGGTAAAATTTGCTCCTTGGACATTAGATGAAAATTCTGGTGATCAGAATGATGATGATAAAAAAACTGAAAAATAATTTCTAAATTTTAAAATTCCATAGCATTTTTTTTCCTTCTTTGATTCCTATTCTGCTTGATTTTTTTATTTTTTTATTTTCTATTCCTTCTTCTATGTAAATTTGTGATTTTTTTGTTAAATCTATTCCATAGTGCTCTTTTGTAATTTCTAATGCTTGTGTTAACTTTGCAGGACCATTTGTTAAATTTTCTAAATTATTTCTCCCTCTATTCAATTGCATTCTTTTAATTCCTTTTTCTGGATTAATCCCACGAATTAATACTGCTCCTGCTGAAATTTTATCATTTTTTGCAACAACATTGAAACAATAGTGCATCCCGTATGTGAAATAGACATATGCTATTCCTACTTCTCCAAACATTATACTATTCCTGTCTGTAATTTTTTTAAATGCATGACTTGCAGGATCATCTTTGTGCCTATATGCTTCAGTTTCAGTAATAATTCCTGACATTTCGTAATTCCCTACTCTTCGAACTAATTTTTTACCTAAGAGATTCTTTGCTACAATTACTGTGTCCCTTTGATAAAATTTTTTAGGAAGAATAGTCAATATCTATTTTTATTTTTTTCTTATTCTTTATTTCTTCTATTAATTTAAATAATTTTTTCATATCTTTTTTTAATACACTAATTAATTTTTGATTATAAATTGTTGCAGCTGGATGGATTGTTAAAAAATAAAGTTGATCATTTTTTTTAACTATTTTTCCTCTAAATTTTATAATTTCTTTACCGTCCAATAATGACTTGAATGCAGTATTGCCTAAAATACAAATAATTTCTGGTTTGATTATCTGTATTTCTTTTTCAAGATAATTTTTACACGTGTCTCTTTCAATAATTGTTGGAACTCTATTTTTTGGTGGTCTGCATTTGACAATATTTGTTATGTATACTTGTTCTCTACTAATACCTGCATTCTCAAGTGCACTTGATAATTTTTTACCTGCAATTCCTATAAATGGTTCGCCTTTAATGTCTTCATTTTTACCAGGTGCTTCTCCAACAAAAATTACATCTGATTTGAAATTACCTTTACCTGGAACTGAATTAGTTCTTGTTTGACTAAGTTCACAGTTGGTACATTCTGTTACTTGTTCTTTTATTTTTTTTAATTTTTTTTCCATACTAGTTGACACTTTTTACTGTTGCAGTTCCTCGAATCGTAGGTCCTCCATTCCCCATTATCATGGATTGCATTGGATCCCCTTTACCACAATTAGTTATTGGTCTTACTGTGAAATCCTTTCCACATGCATCTATTGAATTAAAAAATTCTGGTGCTGTACCCATTACAATTACATCTCTTTGCAAATCTGTTAGTTCGCCATTTTCAATTTTGTGCGCGTATTGACAAGATATGCTCCAATTATATCGCTTCATGTCTATTGATGGTATTTTCATATTTGAAATATAGTAGCCGTTTTTTACATCTTTTATTATTTCATCAATATTTTGATCCCCATTACCAATACATGTGCATGCCATGCGAATTAGAGGCATATATCGATAATTTGTTGCTCTCATGTTACCTGTAGGCTCTGTGTTGAATATTTCTGATGTTTCTCTATTTTGCATATGATTTTTTAAAATCCCTTTTTCAATTAAACTTGTTTTTTTAGTTTCTACTCCTTCATCATCAAAATGATACCATCCTAAACTTTCTTTAATTGTTGGATCATCAAATACGTTAAGATTTTCTGACCCAATTTTTTCACCTATTTTCCCTTTCCACCATGCACCTCCTGCCCATGCCATTTCCTTTCCTAATACTCTATCTGCTTCTGATGGATGTCCTAGTATTTCATGTGTAAGTAATGAAACAAAATCTGGATTCATTACCACTGTTGTTGTTTCTTCTTTAACTGGTTTTGCAGTAATTAATTCTGATGCTTTTTTGGCAATATCTTTTGCACTTTGTTGAGCTTTATATGTAATTAATTCTAAACCTCCTCTACCACCTTCTGTAATGTTTACTGATTGGGTTTTTCCTGAATCGTGTGCTGTAGCTACCATTTCTATTATTGTGTCTGTAAAATTTTGTAAAATTTCTGAACCCTCTGTATTTGTAAAATATTTTGAATTAACTGTATAGTATGGATTTGTAACTGATTTTATTATTTTTTCTGTATCTTTAATTATTTTATTACATTCTAATCCTATTTTTGTTAATTCATCAATTTCTGGTTTCTTTAAAATTGGAAAATTGATCTGTTTTTTATTTATTGGATTACTATGTAATTTTATTCTATTTTTTCTATTTGAAATTGTATAATTTGAATTTCTAATTGTATTATCTAATATTTCTCTAATCTCATTAAACGATTTTGGATTAGTTATTGAACAAAAACTCCATGCCCCATTTTTAATTAATCTGACCCCTATTCCTTTATCTTCGGAATTTCTAATATGTTCAATTTCCCCATTTTCAATCAGTATTGATTTTTTAACTTGCTGCTCTGCTCTAGCATCACAATATTGGACTCCTGACTCATCTGCATATTTTATTATTTTATCTGTTAGATCCTGTAATCTTTTGTCCATATATTACAAATTATGAGGAGTTCTAAATCTTGTACTGTTAGTGACTAGATATTGCAGGCATGGTGAAATAATATTCATCCTCAAATTCATAGTCTACGGTACTCTTTTTTCTTAAAAATTCAAAATATTGGGTACAATTTTCATAAAATTCTCTATTTTTTGTATTTTCATGATTCATGATATGGGTATCTATTTTACAATTTTTTAATGATAGTGAGTCATTTTGATCCTTGATGTTTGTTTTCTTTAACTAGATTCTATTGGATATTTTTTATATTCAGACATTGATTACAATTTATGACTACTATTGTTGCTGATACTAGTGTAATTATTAATGGAAATCTTTCTGAACAAATAAAATCTGGTTCTATTAGAAATTCTGAAATTATAATTCCTCAGGCAGTATTTGATGAACTTCAATCTCAAGCTTCAAATCACAAGGAACAAGGATTTGTTGGGTTAGAACAAATTCAAAAATTGAATAGATTATCTAAAGATTTTGGGTTAAAAATTATTTTAAAGGGTTCTCATCCTGAAATTGATGATATTAAATTTGCAGCAAGTGGGCGAATTGATGCATTAATTATTGATATTGCAAAACAAAATAATGCTGTTCTTTACACTTCTGATAAAGTTCAACATTTAGTTGCAGAGGCTGAGGATGTGAAAACTGTTTTCTTACAGCCAAAAATTATTCAAGAAGAACTTGAATTTCTGAAATTTTTTGATAATTCCACCATGAGCATTCACTTGAAAGAAAATCAATACCCTTTAGCTAAAAGAGGGAAACCTGGGGAATTTTTACTTACAAAAATTGGTGAAGATATTCTCACAAAAGATTATTTGAAAATGATTTCTTCTCAAATTTTGTCTGCTACCAACATTTCTGATTCTAGTACAGTTGAAATTTCTAAAACTGGAGCATCTGTAATTCAGCATGATGATTATCGAATTGCAATTACTTTTCCTCCCTTTTCTGAATCATATGAGATAACTATTGTTCATCCTACTGTTAAACTATCTTTAGATGATTACACAATTTCTGAATCTTTAATGGAACGTCTTACTGATAGGGCTGAAGGAATTGTTATTTCTGGTTCTCCTGGTTCTGGAAAAAGTACTTTAGCTTCAGGATTAGCAAATTTTTATCATGATCAGGGCAAAATTGTAAAGACATTTGAATCGCCGCGTGACTTACAAGTTAATTCTGGTATTACTCAATATAGTAAATTAGATGGGAGTTTTGATAACACTGCGGATATCTTATTGTTAGTTCGTCCAGATTATACCATTTTTGATGAAGTAAGACGAAGAGAAGATTTTACAACATTTTCTGATTTACGATTAACTGGTGTTGGAATGGTGGGAGTTATTCATGCCAATTCTCCGTTAGATGCAATTCAACGTTTTATTGGTAAAATTGAACTTGGTATTATTCCAAATGTTCTAGATACTGTTGTGTTTGTAAATAATGGTGATGTTGAGAAAGTTTATGATTTGGAATTGAAAGTGAAAGTTCCAACTGGAATGACTGAATCTGATTTAGCTAGACCTGTAATTGAAATTAGAAATTTTGAAAATAATGTTTTAGAACATGAAATTTATACATTTGGTGAAGAAAATGTAATTGTACCTGTAGCCAAACGCAGTGATGCCGTAGGCATTCAAAAATTAGCTGAGGATAAAATTAAAGATTATTTTCAAAGATATGATTCTAATGCTCAAGTAGAAATTTTATCTGAAAATCGCGTCAAAATTAGTGTACATGAAGACTGCATTGCATCCATTATTGGTAGGGGTGGAACTAACATTAACGAAATTGAAAAACTCCTAAAGGTTCACATTGATATTGTCGCTAAGGACTCTGAAATATTATCTTTAGATTCTAATGATCTTCCATTTAGTTTTTCAGAATCTAAAACTGCTTTGTTGTTAACTGTAAATAGAGAATATACTTCAATGCATGCTGATATTTACACTAATGATAAATTTTTTGCATCTGTTAGAATTGGTAAAAAGGGACAAATTAAAATTCCAAAACGTTCTGACATTGGAAGAAATTTACTAAACTCTACTAGTTCACAAAATGATATTAAATTATTTCTTAAAGATTACTAGAAATTTATTTTATTACTGATGAATGTTTTAAATTATTTTAACAATTTAAAATTATAAATTTTTAAAATTGTCAATAATTTTTGGATTTGCTTTTAGAAAAGTTATGAATTTTCTTAATTGTTTGATTGTTTTAGGATTGAGATGATGTTCTATGCCTTCTGTATCTTGATTTGCAGTATCGTATCCAACTCCTAAAATTTCAAAAAACTCTAATAAAATTCCGTGATTTTGGCGAATTCCTTCTGCGACATTAGCTCCTTTTTTTGTTAGATTAATTCCATGGTATTTTTCATATTCTAAAAATCCTCCTTCATCCAGTCTTTGGAGCATTTTGGTGACACTGGGAGCACTAACATGCATGTATCTTGAAATATCTAGTGTTGTAGCATATCCTTTTAATTCAACTAATTCTGAAATGATTTCTAAATAATCTTCCATTCTGGAACTTGATCTTGTTTTTTCCACTTCATGAGCTGCTTTAATCGATTCTAATCTTTTGGAATTTTTTACTTTCATCTGTTCTTTGTATCTAACATAAATCTACTATAATTGGGTGTCTGTTGCTTCAATTAGCTATTCTTTGTTGACTTGAGGGTAACCATAGTTGATCCTTGAATCTTAACTATATTTTTCTAAAATGATGTTGAAATGAATGATCCTTTAAAGGCACGATTAGCAAAATTACAAAAATTTTCTGATTCTGCTAAACGTAGAGCCAATTTGTACTCTGATATTGCAAAAATGGATGATTCTCATACTGCTAGGTCTTTGGGTGCACTTCAAAAGGCACCTGCTCCAGGTAAAAAATTACAAAAAATTGGGTTTTTGATGTTGTGGATACCTGAACCAACAGGAGTCACATGTGCTATTGGTGGACCTATGATTGTTGCAGGTAGATATTTGGATAAAAAATACAATGGTAGTACAATTCACGATATTGGCCATCACACCAAAAATACTATTTCTACCATAAGTGATTTTAAAAATTCAGTAACCTAAAACATTCATTTTTTAAAAGGAATATCTAAAACTACTTTATGACTACTCGTGCTCAGGCTATTATCCCTATTTTCATCGCTGCTGTAATTATTGGCTCAATTGGATTACTTACTTTACCTAGTGATATCAAATTAGAACAAGTAAAATTTCCTCGTGGAATGATAAAGGTGGACAGTGTGCCCCTAGAAGTGCAAATTGCAGACACTGAACCAACTCGTGTCCGAGGATTAATGTTTCAAGATCAACTGCCATTAGATCAGGGTATGCTTTTTGTATTTCCTGAACAAGGTTTGTATTCATTATGGATGCTTAACATGCAATTTGAATTAGATATGATATGGTTTGATGGTGATGGAAACGTTGTTCATATTAAAACCAATGTTCCACCTTGTGTAATTCCAGTTGAAATAGCTGCAGGTTGCCCTAGTTTTGTACCTGATGGTGAGGCAACATATATTCTTGAAGTGACATCTGGTTTTGTAGAAAAAAATAATATTACAAAAGATTCTATTTTAGAAATTATTTCAATCTAAAATTGCAAAACCTTATCTTATAATGTATTTCTAAATTATTTATGAATAAAAAAATTATAATTCCTTTTACTGTTATAATTATATCTGCTATTGCAATATTTTTAATTCCTGAAAATTCTAATATGCCTTCTTCAGATAATCTATATCAATATGGTTTTACTTTTTATGATGTTGAAAAAATAGAGTCATCTTTAGCAGAACAAAATATTTTCATGTCTACTCCTACTCCTGTAACAGATCATACTATTGGAAATTATTGTGCGATACGTGACGAAATTTTGTCTGGTATTAATTACTGTACTACAACTGCCATCCAGGGTTCAGATGGACGTTCTCTTGGAAATATAAGTATGGGCGGTGTCCCTGATAATCCGATAATGGCTATTGCCTTTATTGAGTCCTCTCCGTCTTTAGATTCAAAATCTAATGAAGTTAAAATTATTTTTGAAACAATGATTGAAACTTTGGTATGTGATTGTTGGAATGATAAACAACCTGGTGGATTTGAATCTGTTAATGCCTGGATAGACGCTGCTAAAATAAAATATGCTGAATCTTCTCAAACTATACCACTGAAATCAACCATTACTGGATTGAGTGATGAAACATTGATTCTTGAAATAAATTACAAAAATGACTCATATTTATGGACTTTAATTGTTCTAAAGTAGTCTAAATATATGATAAAATCCTTTGATTGGAGATTACGATGATTGATCAATTATGGTTAATTCCTTTAGGATTCGCTGCCGGAATATTGGGTTCTATGATTGGTCTTGGTGGTGGAATAATTGTTGTTCCAGTGTTAACATTTTTGGGATTCCCCCCTACTGTTGCTGCAAGTAATAGTCTTTTTGCTGCATTTAGTAATTCTGTTGCATCAACAATTTCATATTCTAAACAAAAAAGAATTGAATTTTCTTTAGGAATAAAACTTGGTTTACTTGCAATTCCTGGAACTATTTTTGGTGCAATAATTTCAACTGACGTGGCACCTGATATTTTTAAAATTTTATTTGGTTTTGTGTTAATTGCATCTTCTGTTTACATTTTTTTAAGAAAACAACTTGAATCTCGTGATAAAATAATTTCTAAACAATTAATTATTTTTATTATTGGATCCAGTTTCTTTGCAGGAATTATTTCTTCTTTCTTTGGGATTGGTGGAGGTATTGTTTTTGTGCCTTTGATGGTTGTTGGAATGGGAATGTCGATGAAGAGGGCTGCACCCACTTCTCAATTAATTCTATTATTTGCATCATTATCTGGAATAATTGTTCATAGTATTCTGGGCCACCCTGATTTTCTTCAATCTGGATTTTTAGCCATTGGTTCATTTTTTGGTGGACTTGTTGGAGCAAAATTATCTTTAAGTGTAAAAGAAAGAAATTTGAAAATTCTTATTTCTGTGGTACTTGGAATTGCAGCTCTAAAATTATTTTCTGATTCTTTTAGTGATGGATTTTTAATTTAGCCTCAATTTAAAAAAGATCTTTTTATACTAATTTTTTGATGTAAAGTGTTCATTGGGTCTTTTGATCTAATGGCTGAGGAGACGAGTCGGCTCCTTAGTTTATTTTTATTTTCTAATTCTGTAAATATTTCTTTTTGAAATTATCATTAATTCATTATTTTGGGAACTACCTTCGTAATTTATTGTGATTTTTCCAAATTCTTCATTCATATCTTCTTTTTTTATAATTGTGAATTTTAATTTCAATATTTGATCTGTATGGTATGGTTTTAGAAATCTTGTATTTCGATTTCCCCATTCTGAATCTCCGTCTGTACCAAGAAAAATAATTTCATTTCCATAAATTTGATTTAGTCTTGTGAATTCTCCTTCCATTCTTGATAATATTGCTCTTCCAGATACTATCTGATGTTTTTCTTTTATTTTATCTTCTAAAAACACATTTCTTATTCTTGAAAATTTTATGTATTCTTCTAATTCATCATTTGAAATACTACATGTAGAATGAAATGATTCACCAACTACAAACTCTGAAAACTTTTTCATTCTTATCTTGTTTCATCAACACAGAATGTTACTTCTGCAGATATAAGTGCATTTTCTGTAACTAAGAAATTAAATGCTTCAGCTATTTTTTGATTATTTGGTTCTGAACCCGTAACAGAACCTGGGAAAATTGTAAACATTCTAATTTTTGATTTTAATACATCACTTAATTCTTGATTGACTGTGGTAGTAAATGGTCTTAGTGCTCCTCTGAAAACCTCCACTTGTGCTCTTTGAGTTCCTGTAACTTTACGTCCTATTGGTAAATCTGGTCCTATGATCATGATTGCTCCCTTGGTATCTTTGTATAATCTTGGGTCTTTGTCTCCTCCTGGAACAAAGTGTTCTAATGCCCTTTGAGCAACCGTTGCTGGTGTTGAGATGAATTTTGCAACTAATTCTTCCCATCCTACTCTATTCAATTCTGTTAATTTACCTATTTCTGGAAGTTTTCCAGTAACATGAATTAATCCTAAAATTTCTCCTAGATTTGTTTTGGCAGTGTTTAGCCACCTTTGAACCTCTTCTGGATTTGTAATGTCTACAATGTGTGAATGGAATTTACTACTGATGTGTTCTTGAACTTCTTTTGGAGTTGATTGTGAAATGAAGCATGCAACTTTTCCTCCATTTTTCTCAACATGTTGTGCTAAAAATTCTACTCTTTCAGCATCTGTTTTATCCGTACCGTCAATTGTGAAAACTACTGATTTACCTGTAAAGTCTGGTTGATGAACTCCTGGAGCCGTTGTTCCAATGTGTGGCTTTACTGGATAAAATACTCTATCTCCTGGAATTACTTTACCGTTAAGGATTTTTGCAATTTCATCATCACATAAGTTTAGAACTGATTCTGCTACTTGTGTTTGAGCTAAAAATTCTTTGTTTGCAATCATATGTGATGTGTTATTTTGAACTTTTTCTGCTATTGTTTGAATTTTAGTTAGTAGATTTGTAAATGTCTCTGTTAATTTTGCAATATCTTTTCCATTTGATAATTTTTCAGCAATTTTTGCAATTCCTTCTTTATCTATTCCATCTGCAAGAATACATTCCAGCAAATCATCTTTAGCTTCTTCAACTTCAATTGGAGTTAAGTCTTCAAATCCACTTACTCTCATAAATTCTGCTGCAGCTTTTGGATATACTGTCTTGTAAATTCTATCTGAATGTACTGGTCCTGGGTTTGTTGCAATAGATATGATGCCTTTGTCAGTTAATTCCCATGACATTGCTTCTGCAAGTCTATTTTTGGCACCCTGTGCAGCAGTATATGGACTTCTAAATCTGTAAGGTCTTTGCTCAAGTGGTCTTTCTTCTGTAAAGAATGTTGAAATTGTAATAATTTTTCCTCCCTCCTTCATTACTTTTAGTGCTTGAACTGAACCCCAAAATGTACCTGTAAGGTGAATTCCTATTGTACTTTTGAAATCTTTTAATGGTGAATTTGGAAAACATGTTACAGGGCCTGAAACTCCTGCATTGTTAATTATGTAATCTAGATTGACATTGTCATTTTTTAGTGTATCAAACATTGCATTCATTGCTGCCTCATCTGCAACATCTACACCTGCAAAAATCTTCACTGATGCCCCACTATTTTTCTCTGAAATTATTTTTTCAAGATCTTTTGATGCATCCTCTAAAGGCTCTTTTCTTCTACCAAGAATAATTACACTTGCACCATTTTCAACAAATTTGGTTGCTATGGCCTTACCAATTCCTGTACCACTACCTGTAACTAATGCAGTTTTACCTTGGAATTTCAAGTTAAAAAAATACAAACTTTTTGCATATTTATTTGGATTGATCTCTAGTAGATTTTTCTTGAAATCTTTATTTGGGGTGTGATATGAGATTTTTTATGCATGATACCGAATCTGATACTTTCATTATTCAAACATGGCCAGAAAAATTTAGTTCTATGTTAAAGGAGATCGGAGTGGATTCTGAATGTAAAGAAATTGGAACTGATGCTGTTGAAAATGATGAATACTATGCACGCTATTTTGCTCAAACTCCAAGAATGGTTACTAACAAAGGTTGTCTTGATATTAAAAATTCTAACATTGACGTCGTACAAATAATTCAAAAGGGATAGTCATGCAAGATCCAAATCCACTTCCATGGGGCGCATTAGATAGATTTCAAGCACATTTCATTGTTAGAAAGAATGCTGGTTCTGCTGCAATAAATTATACTGCAAAAACTTTAGTATCTACAAAAGGTCATTTTGGTACAAAAGTTGTAACTAAAGTTGCATGGAATGGTTATGGTGACTTGGCTACAAAATTAAATTCTGATACTGAACTCAATGAGATGATTGCAAAACAATCAATTAAAGATGCAACCATATACGTTGAACCTACTGACGCTGGAGTCCGAATACGTGGAAAATGGGATAATCATATTGCATTTGGTATTACAAAGGAACTTTTTGAAATTTATGATAGAATTGCTGGTCACATAAAATCAGTTTAAGCTTTCCACCAATCTAGAGCCAAAAAATCAACTTTATCTTTTCCTTTGGGAATTGCTAAAATGAATTGTTTTCTTACTGTTGTTGCAAGTCTTCCTGCCAGAACAATACCTGTTGTTGTAATTGATTCACTTCTATTGTAAACTTGAATCAAAAACGGCGCATGATCAATACCTGGCCCCTTTTCATATACTGCAAAATCACATCCAAATTTAATTCCTGGATTAATTATGTATCCCTTATCTCGAAAATTTTTGTAGACGATATATTTTTTTTCAAACTCATGAACTTCTTTTTTACAAATTTCTGTCATTTTTTCACTGTTTATCTTTTCTTTTAATCTGGTGATAGTAATTTTTTTATTTTCTAATAGATACAATCCTTCAATCAAATCTAAAATTAGAGGAACATCAATTTCTTCAATCTTTGGTTTGGGCATTCCAATTGGTTTTCCGTAATATCCTTCACTGAAAAGTTTCTTAGAATCTTCAATATCCCAAACAATTATTCTATTTTCTACTAATTCACTCTTCATATCCCTGTTAGATCTAATGTGTATATGAATTCTATAGTGCATAACTAAAGTTAAGCATATTAAAAATAAAATAGAAATTAAAATTGTTTTTTCTTATAGGCTTAATGCTAGCAGTATGAATGAATCTGAAACTCTTTGACATTTATCAGACATTTCTTCTATTCCTTCTATCACATCTTTGATTAACAACAATTCTTTTGGATCTTTTACTTCGTTGAGAAGTTTAATTGTTGCATCTCTGTATTTGATGTCTATTTCTCTTTCAATAGTTTGTGTTTCTTGGGCCAATTCAATTGCATTGGCAGTATTTGTATTGAGACTTCTGATAATTTCATTTAGTTTGTAGACTTCGTCAACAACTAATGATATCAATTCGCTAATGTCTTTGTCGAGTTTAGAACTTTTCAATGTAGTTATTTTCACATTTGAAAGTTTGAATGCGATTCCTGTAATGTAACCTGCAATCTCATCCATTGTGTAAGCCGTGTTTAGAAGATTTTCTCTATTCATGATTAATCCTCCTACATCCGCAACTTCACGTGTGATTTTTCTTCTAAGATTTTCTACTTCTTCTTCTATGGTTGAAATTTGTTCTAATGTGTTCTTGATTCCTTTTTTATCTTTTTTCATCAATGATTCAGTTAGTGTTCCAAGTTCTCTAGAAGCGTTTAGAATTCTATTGATCTCATCTTGTAAAACTGCTATTGCCTTTCTTTTTGCTTGAACTTCAAGCTCTCCACTATACATAACAAAAAGTATGATGTCTCGTGGTAATTTAAATCCTCTATGGTTTTTGATATTTTTTGGGCGTTATTATATCAAATTTTTGTCATGTGCCGCTTTATTCTGTCCTTTGTATAATGAAATTACTTCTTCATCTGTGGATGCATCTTCTGCCATTTTTTCTACTCTGATCTTTCCTGTAAATTTTGGAAATCTCAATGCTAGTCCTGCATCTTTTTTTATTTCATCTCTTGCTACTTTGTGAATTGGACTTAATGTGATGTCTGATGCAACAATTTCTATTACTAATTCTGGTTCAAACCATACGTCTGCTTCCATTTCACTATTGATACGCGGATTTTTTTTAATTGTAGTTTTTGGATTTAGGATTTGATACAATTGATCTAAACTGTCATCTGTAAACCCTGTTCCAACTTTACATATGCTGGGAAATGTATCTGTATTTTCGTCATATGTTGAAAGCAATAATGTTCCATAACTTCCTGTTCGTCTTCCTTTGCCAAAAAATCCTCCAACTACAACAAGATCTAAACTATCTCCTAATTCGTTTCTATATTCTCTTTTAAGTTTTAACCAGTGACTTCCTCTTGAACCTGCTTGATATGGTTTGTCTAGCATTTTTAACATTAATCCCTCACTTCCTGCATTGATACTGTTTTCAAAAAATTCTTCTATGTCATTTTCATTATTTGCTATTGTCATTGGAATAAATTTTGCAAATTCATTTTGATTAACTATCTTTTCTAATTTTCTTCTTCTTTCATTATAATTTAGATCTGTACAATCTTTTCCATTACAATATAGTATGTCGAAAAAATTTACTGTAATTGGATATTCTGTAACTGCTTTTTCAATTTTATATTTTCTTCTTCTATGCATTAATTCTTGAAATGGCAGAAAATCTCCCGTATTCTCATTAATTGCAACTATTTCTGCTTCTAGTATTGCATTATCTGCTTGAATTATTTTTGGAATCTTTTCAATAATGTCTGGATAGTAACTTGAAATCTTTTCTAAACTTCTAGAAAATAATTCTATTTTGTCACCTTCGATATGAAGTTGAACTCTTTCACCATCTAACTTGTATTCAATTGCAAACTCATTACCCATTTTTTCAATTACTTCTTTTTCACTTTTTACTCTGTCTGCAAGCATTGGACGAATTGGATTGAATAAATCCACTTTAAATTTTTCAATCCCTAGTATTCCGTTTACTGCAATGGTCTCAGCAACTTTTCCTAAATCACTTGAAACATTATACGCATTTTGTAATATTTTTCTATTATCTTTGTCTCCTGAATATGCAATTGCTAATGCATCCATAACTGTATTTTCTGCAATACCTAGCCTCAAAGTACCCAGTAAAATTTTCAAAATGAAACTTGCTTCTAATGGGGTTGCATCATTCAATAAACTAGATATGTATTTAATTTTCATATCTTGGGATCTTGCTCCTTCTAATTTTGCAATTTTGAATAATGTTTCGTATACTCTTTCTACTGTAATATTTTCCATTAGAAATGTTGTTTGTGTTTTTTGCTCTAGGATAATTGCTGCTGCATGTCCTAAGTCTCCTCCTTTCGTATATTCGTCTTCAATTTTTTTAATTGCAATCCCTGATGATTTTGATATTGCTCTTATTGCCAATTTTTCAGCAACTCCTAATTCTATACCTTCAAAATCTGGTCTAAGTTTTCCTTGAATTAGATAAACTATCTTAGAAATTACTTCATGTGGTGTTTTTTCAAATAATTCTACTAGAAATTGAGTTAGCTCTAATCTTTTCCTAGTTGATTCCATTTTTTCAAATGCTTCAGCTAAAATGGAATACTCCATATCTTTTTCTATGTATTCCTGAATAAAAGTTTGAATCTAAATATATCTAAAAATTGTTGGTTTATCTGAATCCTTTACATCTGATACTAGTGCAAAATTATGTAACGGATATGTTTTTTTGTATTGTTTCATGAAACTCCATGCTACATCATGTGTTTTGAATTCTGTTCTAATTTCTTGAATTGTGCTTTGTTTACCAAATACATCTATTGGAACTACTCTGTAATTTTTTGGACGATTTCTTGGTCTGGCTCTTAGAAACCATGAAAATGCAAAAATCAACACAGTTCCTAAAATCACATATTCTCCAGCCACTTTGAAAAATGCTATGATTATTCCTGGAATGGTGTGCCCAAATAAGACTACCATGAAACTAGAAAATGAGATTACTGCTAACACTGTGAAAATGTACGTCTTCCAATCAAATATTCTTTGTAAGGTGTGCATACCTTGAAATCATTACGTATTTTTTTCATTTAACTATTTCGTAATATTGTGAAATTATGATAGATCGTTAATCTGGATCTTCGTAATTTTCTTTTCTATCTGTATTTGATGGTTCATCTTCCATTGGTTTCATTTTGGTTTCAAGTACATCCATTCTTGCTCTATATCCTTCAGCATATTCTAATTCTGATGGAACTAATGTTGCTGGATGAATGAATCCTTGACTTCTAATTGCAATTGCTTTCTTTGTTGCAATCTCTCTAATGTAGTCCCAATCTGGTGTTGAGAATCCATCAAATGGTCCTGTAAATTTACCGTTGTGCATACTGAATACCAATGCTTCAACAATTGGAATACAGAAATTAATTGATGCTGCGGAATTTAATTTGACTGGCATCAATGGCATATTGTGACTTCCTCTTGTGTTACCTGCAACGTAATGTGGATTGTTAAACATACTTCCAACTTCTTCTGTTGCTGGGAAGTTCTTTTGAGTTCTAACTAAACAAATTGGATCATCTTTTCCAACATATGTTCCTGCAATGTTATGGAGTCTATCTGTTGATGCATCAAGAATTGGTTCCCCATCTCTTGTGTAAACTGAATCTACAACATATCTTCCAGGATACATTAATGCTGCTTCGATTGTTGGTTTATCTTCCCATAATTGCAGTTCTGCAATTTGTGCTTTTTCAACATCCATGATGTTGAACTTTACTCCACTTGCGAGACTTTTGTTTACAATTAATGCTGTATTACTTAGTGTATCTACAAACATTCTGTAAATTGGATAGTTGAACGCACCTGGTTCAGTTTTATCTGCTGCAAATACTGTGAATGCTTCATTTGGTCTTTCTTCGAATTCCATTTCTGCAACTCCTGGACCCATTCCTTTAACATTGCCTGAAAATGAATCTTTGAGTAAATCTTGACCTGCTCCGTATAGTCCTTCTTTTTTAGCAACTTCTGTTCCGGCCATAAATGCATCCCATGCTAATTTGTGAATTTTTTCATTATCTACTCCATGTGTATGAGACATGACAATGTGTGTGTCATCTCCACAATAACCAATGTAGTGATCTATTAGTAAATCTCCTGAATTTTCAACGGTATCTCTAATTGCTTTGATTAGGCCGTCACTAGGTTTTGTATGTCCTCCGATCCCTCCGACATCTGCTTTGATAACTGAAACTGTAATTTTCATACATCTGCTTTTTTCTTCTTTGATTTATGTGCTTTTAGTAAAGTTCTAAAAACTAAATATTTCAAAAAATAATATTTTTTTTTGAAAAAAATTCATTACAGTAATATATCCCCTCGACTACGAATTCGATATGGCAGATAAACCACACTTAAACATGATTGTAACAGGTCATATTGATAACGGTAAATCCACAACTATGGGTCATTTCTTAATGGATCTAGGAGTTGTAGATGAGAGAACCATTGCAGCACACGGAGCCGAATCCGAGAAGACCGGAAAAGGTGATACTTTCAAGTACGCATGGGTTATGGATAACATTAAAGATGAAAGAGAAAGAGGAATTACAATCGATTTAGCATTTCAAAAATTCGAATCAAGCAAATTCTTCTTTACTTTAATTGATGCACCTGGTCACAGGGACTTCATTAAAAATATGATTACTGGCGCTTCTGAAGCAGATGCCGCTATCTTAGTACTTTCAGCAAAAGAAGGTGAAACTGATACTGCAACAGCAGCTGGTGGACAAGCAAGAGAACACGCATTTTTGCTTAAGACATTAGGTGTAAAACAAATTATTGTTGCCATTAACAAGATGGATGCAGTTGAATACAAAGAAGATGCCTTTAAAGCCGCAAAAGAGAAAGGTGAAAAATTAGTTCGTTCTGTAGGTTACAAAATTGAGGAAGTCCCATTCATTCCAGTTTCTGGATGGAAAGGTGATAACTTGGTCAAGAAAACTGAGAACATGCCATGGTATTCTGGTAAAACACTACTTGAAGCATTTGATGATTTCAAAGTAGAAGAAAAACCAATCGGAAAACCATTGAGAACTCCAATTCAAGACGTTTATACAATTACTGGTGTAGGAACTGTACCTGTAGGTAGAGTTGAAACTGGTATCATGAAAGCAGGACAAAAAATTATTGTAATGCCTTCTGGTGCACTTGGTGAAATCAAATCTATTGAAACCCACCACACTGAAATGCCAACTGCAGAAGCAGGTGACAACATTGGTTTTAACCTAAGAGGTATCGAAAAGAAAGATATCAAGAGAGGAGATGTTCTTGGTACTCCTGATGCCCCACCAAATGTAGCAAAAGAATTCAAAGCCCAAATTATTGTTATACACCATCCAACAGCAATTGCACCTGGTTATACTCCAGTTATGCACGCACATACAACACAAGTTGCAGCAACTGTTACTGAGTTTCTTCAAAAAATTAACCCAGCAACTGGTGCAGTTGAGGAAGAAAATCCAAAGTTCCTTAAAGTTGGAGATGCAGCAATTGTTAAGATTAGACCAGTAAGACCAACTTGTATCGAGACATTCAATGATTTCCCTGAAATGGGAAGATTTGCTCTCAGAGATATGGGTGCAACAATCGCAGCAGGTATTGTTAAGGAAATTACTGAAGAGTACAAACCATAGGCGTTTTTTATGACACAAACCGCCCGTGTTAAACTCACTTCTACGAGTCTACCTAAACTAGATGTTGTATGTGGTGAGATAATGGGTATTGGTAAAAAAACAGGTGTTAAAGTAAAAGGTCCTACTCCACTTCCAGTAAAAAGATTACATGTTGCTACAAGAAAATCTCCTTGTGGTAGTGGTACTGAAACTTATGAGAAATGGGAAATGCGTATGCATCGAAGAATTATCAACATTAATGCTGATGATAAAGCAATTAGACAATTGATGAGATTAAAAATTCCTGATGACGTATACATTGAACTATCTTTAACTTAATTTGGTATCCTTAAATTATAGAAATAATTGATGATAAACATGGCTGAAGAAATCACTGAACAAATAGAAGAAACTCCTGTAGAAACATTTGAAGTAAATTATGCTTGCTTACGATGTGGCACAATTGTTTCAAACACTGAACTATCTCGTTTACCTGAAATCAAATGTATTTGTGGATTCAGAGTATTTACCAAAGTTAGACCTCCAGTGGTTAAAACTGTAAAAGCAATTTAGTTATCTATCTTTTTTGTAACTATGTTCTCTTTGTAAATGGGTCCTCATATCTTCCATGTTTGAGAAATTTTTGTTGCACTCTTTACAATCATATTGTGAATCTTTCCCATGAATTATTTGTTCATGGTGCATTACTTCTTCTTCTTTTGAAAATTTTTTATCACATTTACTACACGAATATTTTTTAAAAAAATTCACTTTTAGCCAAACTCTGATTTCTTTTTATCCCAACATTTTCTGCATAATTGACCTTCAATTTTCCAATGTCCTTTTGGATTATGTCTGATTAAACCCATCTTTGTTTCACAAAGAGAACAAAAATTTTTCTGTTGATCATGATCTTTTTCTTTTTGATCAAAACATTTTTTGCATAATAGTCCTTCCATATCCCATTGCCATCTAGGCTCCCATAAATCCGTAATTTTTCCTGTAATCCCACATTTTACACATGGTTGTCTTACTTGACCTTCATAGTATTCTTTTGATTTATCAAAATGACAGTCCCCGCAAAGTGAACCTTTGATATTCCATTCTTTTTTTGGTTTATGTCTATGCGTTAATTCTTTATTGCAAATTGTACAATTTGTTGCTTTTTTACTAAATAATCCCATACCTATGATTTAATTGAAAAATATTTAATTATTAAATGTAAACAAAACCTTTCACCTGTTGCTAAATTCATCTATTATTGTATTGAAAAATAAAAATAATTAAAAATTAGAAAAACTAACTATTTGTTAAGGATTTTTTCAAGAGCTTGGCTTGCATTGAGCATACCATTTTTCTTGGCAAATTCTTCAATCATTTTGTATTGTTTTTCACTAAAACATACAGGCATTGATCTTGTTTTCATACGTATCTTTTTGATATTTCCCTAATATCCTTTTCTCTGGTAACCTTTTTCAAAAGGCATTATTTTAGATCTATTATGGTAAAGAAAAAACAGATTCTAGTAATTGGAAATAATACTACTGGATGTACTCCTAATCATGAAAAAATTGCATATGAAATTGGAATGGAAATTGCAAAATCTGACTCTTTATTGATCACTGGTGGTCTTGGTGGGGTGATGAATGCTTGTTCTCATGGTGCAAAAGATGCAAATGGTCTAACTATGGGGATAATCCCTCAAGACGATCCAAAATTTGCTAATGAATATTGTGATATTGTTATTCCTTCTGGAATGGGATTTACACGTGATTTTCTTAATGCATTATCAGCTGATGGTGTAATCATTGTTGGTGGAGGTTCTGGAACTTTATCTGAAGTATGTGCTGCATATATGAGCAAAAAACCAATGGTAGCAATTCGTGGTTTTGATAGTGCTATTACTCCGTATATTGATGGATATGTTGATCATAGGAAAAATGTCAAAATAATTGGTGCTGACACTCCAAAGGAAGCTGTTGATAAAATTTTAGAATTAATTACTGCATTGAAATGAGTAATGGATCTGGTTTGTAAAACTCTCCATGTTTTTCAGCTAACTTATTTAATTCATCTACGATATTTTTAATCCCAATTTCTTTTGCAGTTTCAAATAATGGTTTTTTTAACCCTAATCCTAATTGAGCTGCTTTTTCTATTTCACCAATATCACTTGCACCGTTTGTAATTAACCAAGCTGCATTGTTTAGAATATTTGCTACTAATTGAATTGGATTAAATTTTTCAGCTAATTGTTCTGATAATGCTACTCTTTCATATTTATCATCTGAATATTTGTAATATCCTTCTCCTGATTTTTGACCCAATTTTTTTCCATCAAACATTTTTTCAACTGTTGGATGTGGGTTGATTACCTTTTTATCTCGTAAGTGCATTTCTACGGTTGCTTTATGAATTACATCCATACCTGTAAAATCTGCTAACTCAAATATTCCCATTGGGAAACCTAGTTTGAATTTCACCGCAGAATCAATTTCTTCAAGTGTTGCATTTGTTCTATCTTGAGCATAACATGCTTCATGAACCATTGGAATGAATAGTCTGTTGATAATGAATCCTGGTACATCTTTTCTACAAAGTACTGCTTGCTTATTCACTGATTTGACATATTCTTGAGTTAAATCTGTAATTTCTTGTGCTGTTTTTTCACCTGGAATTACTTCTACTAATTTCATTAATTGCGGTGGGTTGAAAAAATGAATTCCTATAAATTTTTCAGGACGGGATGTAGTGTTTGCAATTTCTGTAATTGGTAATGTACTTGTATTTGATGCAAAAATTACTTCTGGTCCTGCTGCTTTATCTAGTTCTGCATAAACCGATTTTTTTAAATCCATAATTTCTGGAACTACTTCAATTACTAATTCTGCATTCTTTACTGCCTCATTCAAATCCACGATTGGTGTAATTCTTGAAAATATTGAATCTCCTTCTTCTTTGGAAATTTTCTCTTTTGAAACTAATTTGTCTAAACTCCATTTTATTTTCTCCATTGCTTTATCTAAAAATTCTTGTTTGATATCTCGTAAAACTACATTGTATCCTGCAGTTGCTGATACTTGAGCAATACCATGACCCATTACTCCTGATCCTAATACTGTGATATTTTTCACTGTCATGATTTGACAAAAATTCAGTATCCTTTATAATGTATTTCTTCATCTTTGTGATATTATGGGCTTGTTTAATCGTAACAAATCTAATGAGACTAAAACAAAATGTGATGTCTGTGGAACTGAATTACATGATCCTGAGAGATTAAAAAAACATATGAAAAAAGCACATGGTAACGTACCTGCCAAAAAATTAGATCCTAATGGTGGGGATGGCGGTACCTGGTAGAATGAAATTAAGTTCTAGTCAACAACAAGGTTTAGTATTTGGTGGCGCTTTTTTAGTTGCAGGAATTGTTCTATCTACTATGATTTTCCCTTTTTGGCATCTAATTCGTGAAGATGTGTTTGAGGATGTTGTAATTCTAAATAATGATGATGGGACATGCTATGTTGAAACTACTGATGCCGTTCCTAAAATTATTGAAAATTGTTCATTATCTGCAGGAGATTCTGTAACTATAAAATTTGGAAAAGATTTGGCTTGGGCTACAATTGTAGGTCCTTGATAGATACTTTGATATTTTAAAAATTATTTTAATAATTATGGATTGTATTTTTTGTAAAATAATCTCCAAACAAATTCCTGCAAAAATTCTTAACGAAACATCTCATTCTATTTGTTTTTTAGATGCATTTCCTTTGGCAAAGGGTCATGTATTGGTAATTCCAAAAAAACACCACCAAAAAATTCAGGAACTGAGCACTGATGAAAATTCTGATTTATTTTCTTTAGTTCATACAATGATGTCAAAAGTTGATTCTATTACTGGCTCAACTTTAGTTGCAATACATAATGGTGAAAATGCTGGTCAAGAGATACCTCATGTTCATGTACATTTAGTTCCCAGAGATAAATTTGATTCTGCGGGACCCATACACAGTATGTTTAATTCTTCACCGAAATTGTCTGATTTTGAGATTGAAAAATATTATGATTTATTAAAAATTTAATACGGAAATAATTTTTCTTTTGTTTTAATATTTTCTACTATTATTGCTTTTGTTGGACATGTTTCAGCTGCATTCATGATTTTATTTACTCCTGCCCCCTTTTGATTAATTACTTTTGATTTGGGATTTGTTTGAGTGTTTTTATCTATTTCAAAAACTGTTGGTGCAATTATTTCACAACTACAACAACCAATACACAATGATTTGTCTACACTGACTTGTAGATCTGGTTGTTTGTTTGGTTCTTTTGCTTTTTCATATTCTCCGTTTTTACCATCTGCTCTTATTCTAGCATTGTAATCTTCCCAGAATTTTTTTTCATACTCTTTCCAAAAAGTTGGATCTCCTTCTTCAAATTCACGTGTATATTTACCCCAATCTTGTTCTGGAATACCTCCATCATCTGGTGCTCCCCACTGTGGTTTTGGTTTAACTCTTTGATTCCCTGAATTTTGTTTTACTTGTTCATACATTCCATCATCTTTTTCATTCTTTTTTAGAAAATTATATGCCTCTGTAATTTTTTTAAATTCTGTATCTCCATTTTTTTGCTTATTTTTATCAGGATGTAATTCTAGTGCCATTTTTCTATATGCTGTTTTAATTTCTTCTTGTGACGAATTCTGATTGACATTTAATGTTACTAATGCCTCTCTTCTATTCATAATGGGTATAACCAGTCATATGTTAATAATCATTGTTAGTATTTTTTAATATTATTCTAGAATTTCATCATCTTTTTCATTCCATGCTGGTTCAACAATGCATAAAAATCGTAAATTTTTCATTCCAATATTTTCAATATTTTGTTTAGAGTTTGGGGGAACATATGCTGAATCATCTTTTTTCAACTGAAAAATTTTTTCATTAATTTTTAATTTTCCCTCTCCTTCTAAAATGTAGTAAATTTCAGATGATTTTATTTTATGAAGTTTAGTTTTTTTTCCAGATTCTAATGAAAATTGTGCAATACTATAATTAATCCCATTTGATGTATTGTGTGGTTCAAAATATTGTTTAATTTTTGCACCTTCACCCCCTTCGATAAATTCGATCTTTGAGTTTTCTTTGATTGACATTACATTTAAATTATTTTTGTGACTTTATTTCTAAAATCTGATTCATACCATACTGTTTTGTATGTAGAATTTTTTTTAGGCAATATGTTAATTGCAATATGTGAAAATTCTTTCTTTTTATCAATGGAACCATGAGTGTGGAGAGTTTTTGCAGGAATATGAACAATATCACCTTCATTTAGATTAATTCTTTCAGTTCTTTTAATTTTAAATTCTGATTTTTTAGAACCATATTTTTTAAAAATTTCTAAATTTCCCTTTCCTTTTACTGCCATTAATACTTGATTTCCATTATGAAAATGAAGTTTAGTTTTAGAACCTTTTTCAAAATGAACATGGTAGATATCTTGATCCTTAGATTTGATCTTTTCTGAAAGTACTTTCATCCATGTTTTGCCGGTAAACCATTCTGGATTAACTTCTCTCTTATCTGCTGAACCATTAATGTTTGATTTTTTCATAATATTTTTCTTAAATAACCTCTTTTTCTTTGTTTGGAATTTTTATTTTTCCTATTTAGATATTTTTTAAATCAGAATTGGTTTAATATGATGAATTAAATATTTTGTATAGGCTTGAAAAAAAATCATGATCAAAAAACAATTGTTTTAAGAAAAAAACTTGATGAAAATGAAGTTTTAGAAATTATCGATGATAAAAAAACTACAGTGTTTAAATCTCTATTTTCACGTCCAAAAAAAAATGATATCCATATTCATTCTGTAAAATTGTATTATGAATGCATTTTAATGATATCTGGTAAATATATGGCAAATTATTTCCGAAAAGCCACTCATTCTATTTCTGTTCCTTCAAATGTATCTGAAGTAATTTTGGGTGATGGTATTTTTCCAGTAAGAAGTAAATCTAATTTTAAAAAAGCAATTGTTGGAAAACGTGGTAAAAACAAAATTGATCTAAAACTTGAAGAGCATGTTTTTGTTGAAAATGAGGATGAGTTAACATTTGATCATCATGGTAGAGAAATTAAATTTCCTTTTAAATTAAATTCTAAAACAACTGAAAATTACCCTAACAGATTATTGGAAAAAAATTCATCCAATGTAAAAAATTCTGAACTATCTCATGATGATGTAATAAAAAAATTACAAATTTCATTAAAAAAACCATTGCAAGATGAAGTAAGAAAACTTGAGGAGGAATTCGTTTTACGTGAAATTACTGAAGTCTATGTTCCAATTTATGAGGCAAGATTGATTGGGCCAAAAAAGAAAGTTGGAATTATTAGAATAGATGCAGTGCGTAACAAAATCTTATAATTTTACTAACGCCCTAAACTTATCATCATTATGTAATATTGTAAACATTGGTTCTTCTTTTGCCCATTTACGAATAATTTTTGGGTTTCTTGAAATTGCTTGTTTCAATAATTCTAATGCTTCTGGATATTTTTTTAATGCAGCCTTACTTCTAGATTTTGCATAAATCACATTTACATTATCTTTGTATTTTTTTAGAATGTCGTCAAATACATCAAGTGCTTTTTCATGTTTTCCTAGCTCTGCAAGTTGCACTCCTTTTTGAAAAAATGCATCCTGATTGCTAGGATGTTTCTTACAAACGTTTTGAAAACAATTGAGTGCTTCTTCATGTCTTTTCATTTTTCCTAATACTATTCCTTTGTATACCATCGCGTTTGGTTTTCTAGAGTCAATTGATATTGCTTTTTCTAAAACTGTTAGTGCAAGTTCGTGCTCTTGAATTTTATCTAGTAATACCCCTTTGTTGAAAAATGATGCTGCATATTTTGGATCTGCTACAATTGCTTCATCATAACATTCTGAAGCTGCTTGAATATTTCCATTTTCTGCCATTGCAATTCCTTTATTGTTTAATGCTTGAGCATCTTTTGGATTAATTTCTAATAATTTATCAAAACAAGTTACTGCATCACTGTATTTTTTCATTTGATTTAATGCTAATCCTTTATTGTACAATGCTTCTGTATCTGTTGAATTTTGTTTTAGAATTTTGTTAAATAATGATACTGCTGCTTTTGGTTGGTTTCTTTCCATCATTGACATTGCATTATACCTGATATCTTCTGGATTCTCTTTTGATCCAAATAATCCCATATTTTTAAGATAAAACTATTGTTAATGAAAGTTTATCTCAATTCTGAGATTTGAATTTTTTAATTGCTTCTTTTGCCATTTCTTCCTGCTTTTTTGCAGATGTATCTGTTGGATCATCTGTTGCATATGCTTCTTTTTTTTCTTTTTTCTTATCCATGATTAATCACAATTATCATTTTATAAAAATATGAATAAATCTATCAAAGATACCCTTAATTTGATTTAATTATTATTTCAATTATTGTCAGACTATCAATTATCTTATTTAGCTGATAAGGTGTTTATTCATCATTGGCCAAAGGACACCTCTACGTGGTCTGAATCATTTCAAAAAAAATTAAATGTTTCAATAAATAAAAATTCTGAAAAAAAACAAATTATTGTTAATTCTAAAATAATTAAGATTGAAGAGTTTCAATTTTTTAATTTAAAAAAAATTGGTATTTCTGTCCCTTTCTTTAAAGAAGAATGTACTATGATTTTTGAAGCACAAGTTGAAGATTTTTTTGCTCATATTCATATAACTATAAAATTTAATAATTTTTTAGAAGTTTTTAATGAATTAATTTCTTGGAATAATAAATTTCACAAATAATTTTTGTATTTCAAAAATTTTCTGAGGCTTGAATTATCTTTTTAATATCTTCTTTTGTATGACTAATTGATATTGCTCCTAATTTACCTGGTAGGAAAAATATTCCATCTTGAGAAATCATTTTGAAATGATATTTTTGTAACATTGTTGAATTACATTTTGCAACATCTGTTGAATTTGTTATTTCACTAATGCCGTTTTGAACAAAATGAGTCATGAATAATGATCCTTTACCTGTGACTGCAACTCTTCCATCAAACACCTTTTCTAACTCTTTTCTTGCGTAATCTCCTAATGCATTAATTTTTTGATACGTTGATTTTTTAGTTTTTAGATAATTTAGTGTTGCATATCCTGATGTCATTGATGTAGGATTTGCTGAAAATGTACCTCCTCCAATGTATGAGCGTTCTGATTTTTTCTTATCTGTTGTATCTGCATAATCCATCACTTCTTTTTTACCACACATTATTCCTATTGCCATGCCGCCTCCTGCTATTTTTCCTAATGTTACAATATCTGGATCTAATTTCATTGTTGGATATAAACAACCATATCTAAATCTAAAACCTGTAACAATTTCATCTAAAATAAATAATGATTTATTTTTATGAACAAATTCTTGAATTCCTTTTAGATACTCTTTTGTTGCAGGTATACATCCCCCTCCCCCTAACACTGGTTCTATTATAACACCTGCAAGATTTTTTGAATATTTTTTTAATATTTTTAATGAATTTTCTAAATCATTGTATGGAATCGAAACAATTTTTTCTTCGTTAACAACACCACTACTTTCTGATTCTTTGAATGGCCAGTTAACACTTTTTAATAAATCTGAAGTATATCCGTGCCATCCTCCATCTATTTTTGCAATAATTTTTTTCCCTGTAACTGAACGAGCTAATCTTACTGCATACATTGTTGCTTCTGTACCTGATGTTACATATCGAATCTTCTCTGCAACTGGTACTGCTTTTGAAATTAATTCTGACAACTTTATTGTTTGTTCATTTACTGTTCCATACATCCAACTTTTTTCAATTTGGTTTTTAATCGAGTCTTTGATATTTTTTTGACCGTGACCTAATATCAAAGACCAATGACCCATCCAATAATCTGTGTATTTGTTATTGTCAACATCTATCAAATTTTTTCCTAATGATGATTTTACTACAAATGGATATGGATCGAAATATCTAATGTTATGGGAAACTCCGTTGACATGAAGTTTTAATGACTTAGAAAATATTTTTGCAGAAGTTGGTGTTTTTTTCTTATAATTTTTTATGTGATCCAAAACCAAATTTCCCCAGATCTACTGAGATTTTAATCAACATTAGTATTTTTACTGGTGCTGTTGCTGATCTAATTTATTTTGAGGCTATTTTTGCTAAAATTTTGTTGTAATTTTTACAATTTTTGATGCGATCTGGTCAAATTTCACGCATGGTTTATATGGATTCTGTCATCTTCGGCTTCTGCATACGTAAAGCAATAGGCGGCGCTCGTGATGAAGTATGGCAATATGCCACTTTGTGATTCATGGGCCTCCATTTACGCATACAAAAATGAGGATTTGATTGAAAGATCATTTCTGAGATGTGAAGATTATGTGCATCCGTCAATTCCAATTTACAAGTACAAATGTACTTCAATAATCAAGACCAAAAAGAAAAAAAATTCAGAATCCGGTTGATCCTGCCGGACCTGACTGCTATCGGATTGATACTAAGCCATGCGAGTCATTGTAGCAATACAAGGCATACGGCTCAGTAACGCGTAGTCAACCTAACCTATGGACGGGAATAACCTCGGGAAACTGAGAATAATGCCCGATAGAACATTATGCCTGGAATGGTTTATGTTCCAAATGATTTATCGCCGTAGGATGGGACTGCGGCCTATCAGTTTGTTGGTGAGGTAATGGCCCACCAAGACTATTACAGGTACGGGCTCTGAGAGGAGTAGCCCGGAGATGGGTACTGAGACACGGACCCAGGCCCTATGGGGCGCAGCAGGCGAGAAAACTTTGCAATGTGCGAAAGCACGACAAGGTTAATCCGAGTGGTTCCTGCTAAAGGAACCTTTTGTCAGTCCTAGAAACACTGATGAATAAGGGGTGGGCAAGTTCTGGTGTCAGCCGCCGCGGTAAAACCAGCACCTCAAGTGGTCAGGATGATTATTGGGCCTAAAGCATCCGTAGCCGGCTCTGTAAGTTTTCGGTTAAATCTGTACGCTCAACGTACAGGCTGCCGGGAATACTGCAGAGCTAGGGAGTGGGAGAGGTAGACGGTACTCGGTAGGAAGGGGTAAAATCCTTTGATCTATTGATGACCACCTGTGGCGAAGGCGGTCTACCAGAACACGTCCGACGGTGAGGGATGAAAGCTGGGGGAGCAAACCGGATTAGATACCCGGGTAGTCCCAGCTGTAAACTATGCAAACTCAGTGATGCATTGGCTTGTGGCCAATGCAGTGCTGCAGGGAAGCCGTTAAGTTTGCCGCCTGGGAAGTACGTACGCAAGTATGAAACTTAAAGGAATTGGCGGGGGAGCACCACAAGGGGTGAAGCCTGCGGTTCAATTGGAGTCAACGCCAGAAATCTTACCCGGAGAGACAGCAGAATGAAGGTCAAGCTGAAGACTTTACCAGACAAGCTGAGAGGTGGTGCATGGCCGTCGCCAGCTCGTGCCGTGAGATGTCCTGTTAAGTCAGGTAACGAGCGAGATCCCTGCCTCTAGTTGCCACCATTACTCTCAGGAGTAGTGGGGCGAATTAGCGGGACCGCCGCAGTTAATGCGGAGGAAGGAAGGGGCCACGGCAGGTCAGTATGCCCCGAAACTCTGGGGCCACACGCGGGCTGCAATGGTAACGACAATTGGTTTCGAATCCGAAAGGATGAGGTAATCCTCAAACGTTACCACAGTTATGACTGAGGGCTGCAACTCGCCCTCACGAATATGGAATCCCTAGTAACTGCGTGTCATTATCGCGCGGTGAATACGTCCCTGCTCCTTGCACACACCGCCCGTCGTTTCATTGAAGTGAGCTTTTAGCGAGGTGACGTCTAATTGGCGTTATCGAACTTGAGGTTCGTGACAAGGGAAAAGTCGTAACAAGGTGACCGTAGGGGAACCTGCGGTCGGATCACCTCCTTAGACATGGAAAGTGTACGGGTGTACATAATCTTCACATCAAATCATCGATGCAATGCATCACGAAAGTGATGTATGAAGGATGTAGCGGGCCATTTACCGGTGGCTTGCAATGATCGTCGTGCATAGTCGTGTAATATGTGGCTGAATTTACTGGTGTAAAGACGCCAATAGGTGGATTGCTAGGCTTGAGAAGAGATGAAGGACGTGGCAAGCTGCGATAAGCTCGGGGTAGGCGCACGCATCCTATGATCCCGAGATGTCCGAATGAGAATCTTACACATTTGTGTATTCCAGTACAATAGTATTGGAAGTCGAACCGTGGGAATTGAAGCATCTTAGTACCACGAGGAAAAGAAATCAATTGAGATTTCCCAAGTAGTGGCGAACGAAAAGGAAATAGCCCAAACTGAATCCTTCGGGAGATGTGGTGTTTTGGTATAGTAACATGGAATCCGGACACACAGCTGAAATGATCTGAAAAGTTCTGGAATAGAGGGTGATACCCCCGTAAGCGAAGTGTGAATGGTCCTATCTATACCCGAGTAGTTGTCCTTGGTAGTGGGCAATGAATACGGGAGAAAGTAGCTTCCGAGGCTAAATATTTCTCAAGACCGATAGTGGACTAGTACCGTGAGGGAAAGCTGAAAAGTACCCCGGAAGGGGGGCGAAAAGTGCATGAAACCTATTGGTTACAGACGTGCGTGGCATGGAAGGTGATTTTTTCAGATTAGAGATTCTAGCAATAGAGTTGAAGATTTGATGTTCAAATCATCAGTGTCACGCGTTCCGTCTCGAAACACGGGCCAAGGAGCTAACTGTCATGGCAAGCATAAACTGCAAAAGTGGATGCGAAGGGAAACCGAGCTCTCGCAGCTTCGTAAGAAGTCAGGAGAGGCGTGTGAAAGTGCGTAGAGTCATGGCGGCTAGGCTAGAAGCCAGTCGATCTATTCCTGAGCTAGATGAAGGAGGGCGAAAGCCCTCTGGAGGTCTTAAGACGTTCTGACGTGCAAATCGTTGTTGTGACTTGGGAATAGGGGTCAAAAACCAATCTAGACTGGCGCTCGCTAGTTCCAACCGAAGCGTCTCGCAGGGCGTGGTTTGTGGAGATAGCGTTTCCGGTAGAGCACTGATAGAGGGGCGCGGGGGCTAACGCCCTCACCCCTCATTCAAACTCCGAACGGATACGCATCGCAGAAGCAGGCACACGGGCTCATGTGGCGTAAGGCTCATGGCCGAAAGGGGTTTAACCCAGACTGAAGTTAAGGTCCCCAAATTTTTGCTAAGTGTCAAGCGAAAGAGCGTGTTCTCGCCAAGACAGCAGGGAGGTAAGCTCAGAAGCAGCTATCCTTTAAAAAGTGTGTAACAACTTACCTGCCGAGGGGGGATGCCTCAAAAACGGACGGGGCTAAAGCAAAATACCGATACTTTAGATAATTATCAAGAGATAATTCGTGGTAGGTTGGCGTAGTGATTGGGCCGAAGCAGGGCGATGACGTCCTGTGGACCGATTTCTATTGCAGATCTTGGCGGCAGTAACAGCATAGTATTGTGAGAACCAATACCACCGCAAGCGCAAGGGTTTCCAGGCAATGCGTTATCAGCCTGGAGGTAGTCGATCCTAAGATGTACCTCAACAGAGTTCATCGAATGGGAAACTAGTTAATATTCTAGTACCTTGTATTGATCGTTTGATCTATATGGTTCGCTTCCGGATAAGGAGTGTACAATTATCGTTGTATCTAACTATTCAAGGGTGAAGGAGTGTCGTAATGACGAGATCTCATCCGAGGTAGGAATGGCTTCGCGTTAGCGAAGTTTTCTTGATTCCAGGAGACCATGAAAGACTGTGTAGTTAGAAAGATACAAGTTCGTACCCAGAACCGACACAGGTGCGCTGGCTTAGAAAGCTAAGGTGCTACGGGTATACCGTATGGCGAGGGAATTCGGCAAATTAGTCCTGTAGCTTAGGTATAAGGGATGCCTGCGGTCTTCATGAGGAATGGGGATCGCAGGTTGCAATGACAAGGGGGTTTCGACTGTTTAATAAAAACACAGGCGACTGCTAGTCCGAAAGGATTTGTATAGTCGCTGAATCCTGGCCGGTGCCGGTACCTAAAACTTGGGTTCAACCGAGCTAAGGGCCGGTTAACGCCGGGAGTAACTCTGACTCTCTTAAGGTAGCCAAATGCCTTGTCGGGTAAGTTCCGACGCGCATGAATGGAACAACGAGAGCCCCACTGTCCCCGCCTACAACCCGGTGAAGCCACATAAGGTGGACGAACAGTCCATCAACTTCCATCGGGGAGAGAAGACCCCGTGGAGTTTTACTGCAGCTTGTGCTTGTGGTATAGTAAGAATTGCACAGGGTATCTGGGAGCTATGCTTAACATTCCCCGGGATGTTAATGAAGCAACGATGTAACACCAGACTCTTTTTGCAGTACCACTTATCCAGTGAAGACCGGAGACACGTGCAGGTGGGCAGTTCGGCTGGGGCGGCACCCCTTTGAAAAGATATCAAAGGGGCCCAAAGTTGAGTTCAAACGGGGCAGAAATCCGTTGAAGAGGGCAAAGCCAAAAACTCGACTGAATGGATTTCCAAACGCACGGAATTCATAGACGAAAGTCTGGCTTAGCGATCCTTCGTGTGCCCACTATTGGGGCCCGGAGGTGACAGAAAAATTACCCCAGGGATAACAGGCTCGTCGCGGGCGAGAGCTCCTATCGACCCCGCGGTTTGGTACCTCGATGTCGGCTTTTCCTATCCTGGTCCTGCAGCAGGGGCCAAGGGTGAGGCTGCTCGCCTATTAAAAGGGAACATGAGCTGGGTTTAGACCGTCGTGAGACAGGTCGGTCTCTGCCTGATGGAAGCGCGAATAACTGAGGGGAAGTTCCTCCTAGTACGAGAGGAACAGAGGAACGTCGCCACTGGTTTACCGGTTGTCTGATAAGGCAGGCCGGGCAGCTAAGCGATTTAGGCTAAGTGCTGAAAGCATCTAAGCACGAATCCTATCCCGAGACAAGTTATTCTTTCGTAAGATGAAGGTCGGCAGCAAAATACTGCGTTGATAGGAAGGTGGTGTAGATCACAAGCTTCGGCGAGTGGTGAGCCAGCCTTTACTAATAGACCAACACATCAGTTCAGCCACTTACATAGAGACTATGCGCGATGAATCATTATATTCATCAAGTGGATAACATATACACGACTTGTACGATGATTTCATTTTAAATCACACATAGCGTTAGCTATGCATTGTTGATTTCATTTTAAATCACACATAGCGTTAGCTATGCATTGTTGATTTCATTTTAAATCACACATAGCGTTAGCTATGCATTGTTGATTTCATTTTAAATCACACATAGCGTTAGCTATGCATTGTTGATTTCATTTTAAATCACACATAGCGTTAGCTATGCATTGTTGATTTCATTTTAAATCACACATAGCGTTAGCTATGCATTGTTGATTTCAAAATTAATCTTTAATATATTTAAAATCTGAATCTGATTCCACTTTTTTAATTTTAATGATTAATGTGTCTCCTAATTTATTGAATATTCTTTGACGTTTTTCATTTGTTATGATCAATCCTAATATCATGTCTATTGGAAGAATGAATGATTTACCAAAACTACTGATTACCACTCCAATCAAACTTGGTTTTTCACCTTGACTATTTATGATTTTTAGATTGAACATTTTTTTTCCAATTGTTTGACCTGTTTTATATTCTAAAATTATCCAATATGAAAAAAACATAACACTTGTTGGGATATACATTCCATCATTAGTAATAAAATTTTCAAAATTATAATCTAGGTATAGAAAAGATATAAAAAATATTGATGATGATATCAGTGAAATAATGACAAAATCAACTAACCATGCAAAAAATCTGTCTTTCCATTTGGCAAGTATTATTTTTGATGATTCAGAATTATCTATATTATTCAATATTTGATATTTTTTTTACCTAGTAAAATACCTTAATTATTAAAAATAATTCTAAAAATTAACTTAGGAATTAATAGTGGCAATTTTAATTAAATTTGAATTAATTTTTGATATCCATAAATCCTTTTGATGTGTTTCTTTGGACCTTTCGTAAAAATGAAAAAGATGTAATCAATCTTTACAATACATTATCCCCAGTAATGCAAATTGCTACAGGTGGATCAATGCTTAATTTTGGTTATTGGTCTACAAAACATAAAGATCCTATTTCTGCACAGAAAAATTTGTGTAGTGTTTTTGGCGATCTATCTGAATTGTCTACTGCAAAAAATGCTATTGATGTTGGAAGTGGATTATCTGCTCCATCTAAATTATGGCGAGATATTTATCCTAATCTTAAACTTTATGATGTAAATATTAATTTTAAACAACTATGTTTTTTAAAAAATGAAAAAAATATTCAATTTTTAAATTCTACTTCAACTAAATTACCTTTTACGAATAATTCTGTTGATCGTGTATTAGCTTTAGAATCTGCTCAACATTTCAAACCTTTAGATGATTTTATTGTTGAATCTAAACGAGTTTTAACTTCTTCCGGATTTCTCATAATGGCTGTACCCATTACCGTTGGTAGTTCTTCTCTGGGAAAATTAGGGTTGTTAAAATTTACTTGGTCTTCTGAACATTACAGCCTAAATTATTTGAAGGATCTTCTAACTAATAATGGCTTTAAAATAATTGATGAACAATTAATTGGTTCCGACGTTTATGATCCTCTAGCAGATTACTATGTTGAAAACAGAAAAATCCTGAGTAATAATATTCTTGAACATTATCCTGGATATATGGAAAAAATCCTTTACAAATCATTATTAAAAATGAAAAAAGCTTCACAAGAAAAAATTATTGATTATGTTTTATTGAAATGTATTTTGAAGAATTAATTCCATGTACTTTGCTTAATCCTGATAGGTTTTTATCTTGATATTGAATAATGTGACTTAATGGCTGATTCTACTGGATTTCAATTGTATGGAGAAAAATGTACTCAGTTGTTAGACGAATCTGAAATTCGATTTGCTGGAATTGTTGACAAAGATGGTCAATTAGTTGCAGGTGGATTCAAAGAAGGTTTAGTTCCACATGAAGGTGATGAAACTAGATTACAATCATTTTTAGAATTTGTTTCAAAGGCATCTATTAGAAAAGAATATGATGAAAGTCTAGGTCCTATCAATTACCTTGCTGCAAGACGTGATAAAGCTGTTTTAGTAAGTTTCCCTTTCCCTATCACTCAGATCCTATTGTTAATTTCTGCTGAACCAACTGCAAATATTGAAAATTTGGCTAAAAAGGTTGTAGAAATTTTTACAGACGTAAATTAATTTTTAATTTAATCAAATCCTTTTAATTTGGTAATCTCAAATATTTATTGAAATGAAAGCTACGTTTGGTGCAGGATGTTTTTGGCATGTTGAAGATTTACTAAGTAAAACTAAGGGTGTAACTTCTACTGCTGTTGGATATATTGGTGGACAATTACCTAATCCTACATATGAAGAAGTTTGTACTGATAAAACAGGCCATGCAGAAGCTGTCGAAGTTGAATATAACCCTAATGAAATATCTTATGAAGAATTATTGGATGTATTTTGGAAAAATCATAATCCTACTACATTAAATCGTCAAGGCCCTGATGTTGGAAATCAATATCGTTCTGCAATTTTTTATCATGATGAACAACAAAAAACAACTGCTGAAAAATCTAAGGAATCATTAGATTCATCTAAAGTATTTGATGATCCCATTGTGACTCAAATTGTTCCAGCTCCTGAATTTTACAAAGCTGAAGACTATCATCAAAAATATTTTAAAAAACAGGGATTTTAAAAAAAATTATTTTACAATGAGAACTGGTATCTTTGATGTATGAATAACATAATTTGATACACTTCCAAAGAATATTTCTTTTTTAATACTTCTACCTCTAGAACCCATTACGATCATGTCATATTTTGTTTTACCATGTGTCGCTTTGATAATGTTGTATCCTATTTCTCCCAGTGCTATTTTGTCTTTAAACACAATGCCATTTTGTGCTGCAAGTGTTTTTGCTTTTTCCATAATTTTTTCTACCTCTTTATTCAATGATTTTTCAACTGATGGACTGCCTTTGAATTCTGAATGTGGCTGTGCATTAATTGAATAAAATCCTGTAATAGTTGCACCACAATTTCTGGCTAATGTTATTGCAGTTTCTAGACCTCTTTGTGAATTTTTTGATCCATCTAAAGGAACAAAAATCTTGGAAATTTTCTTATTAATCACAAAATTCTCTTATTTTTGATATTAAAATACAATACTATTTGTTATCATTCCTGAATTTTATTACTTTTTAACAAAAATTAAATTAAATTAATTAAATTATACTCATAATTTATTTTCCAGTTGATTTGAATTAATTTCATGGTAAAGTCACAGTATGTAACTTGGAATGATATTGAAAATATGGTTCAAATAATTTCAAATAAAATTTCAAAATCTTCTAAGAAATTTTCTAGTATATCCACTATCAGTAGAGGTGGATTAATTCCTTCAAGATTGTTGGCAGATTCTCTTGATATTGAAACTATATTTGTCGACCAACAAAATATTTCTTCTAATTCTTTATTTGTAGATGATATTTTTGATTCTGGCAAAACATTTGAAAATATTTATAGAAAAGTTGATGACCCTCCTAATTTCATTTTTGCAACTTTGTTTGCTAGACGTGATGTGATTTATCCTCAACAATTAGTTTATGCCAGCAAAACAATTGACAATTCATATGTTGTTTTTCCTTGGGATAAATTAGAATTTGAAAATAATTTAAAATAATTTTTTAGTATTAATCATAAATCGTTTTACCTGTTTCCCAAAATTTATCTGAAATGTAGTGAGTATTTTGTATTACTTCTCCTTTTTCCATATTTTCTAACTCTAAACTTGACACCATTGATTTACCAACTGCTAAAAATTTATGATGTGTTTCTTCTACAATGCATACTAATTCTCCTTTTTCAAACTCTGTAAATTTTTTAATACCTGGTCTCATCAAATTTGCTCCTTTACACATAAATTTTACTGCACCCATATCCACTTCTACATTTGGAAATTTTTTTAGCATTTCTGTTTCTGATAGAAATGGGAAATAATCCTCGTTTATTTTTAATATTTTTAATCCTTCACCTGTAATGATTTGAGCCTCATTTGATATTTGATGAACTTTAACATTTTTCATTTTTGGAAATTCTATATTCCATTCTTTTGAAATTTTTTTAAGTAAAGCTGATGTTTCACTCTTAGAAATTAAATTTGATTTCAATTTTTTGCAATCTCTTGTCTAATGTCTAAAAGATCTCTTAAAATTGAACTTGCTGTTTCTGTTCCACCTGCTCCTTTACCAATTATTGTTTGAGTTCCCGAATGTTCTGAAGTAAATGCAATTGCATTTAATGTCCCATTTACTCCCAGTGGATCATTTTTTGATATTTCTTTTGGACTAACTGTTAATTCTTTATCACATGATGCAATTAATTTTAAAACAGAATTATTTGCTTCTGCTTTTTTAATATCTTTTATAGTGACTTTCCTTATCCCTGTACATAGGATATCTGGCATAGTAACTTTCATTCCCATTATCCAATTTGCAAGAATAACTAATTTTGCTGCCGCATCTAGACCGTCTAAATCTAATGCTTCATCAGCTTCAACATATCCCTTATCTTTTGCATCCTTTAATGCCTCTTCAAATGATAAACCTGTAGTCATGTTTGATAAAATATAGTTTGTTGTACCATTAAGAATTCCTGCAAATGATGTAATTTTTTCTCCACTTAAACTATTTTTGGCATAATCTAAAATTGGTGTTCCCCCACCAACGGTTCCACTAAATTTGAACATGACTTGATTGTATGTTGCTAATTCCATTAATGATGGGAATGCTAAAGCTAATGGACCTTTGTTTACTGAAATTACATGCATTCCTTTTTTCATGGCTGTTGTGATGTGTGTCATTCCTGGCTCTGCATCTTTGTAGTTACTAGCTGTAGTTTCAATTAATACATCTGCATCAATATTTTTTAAAATTTCAATTCCTGTCATGTTATTGTTTTTTTCTGAATAATTTTTTACACTTCCAAATTCTTTTTTTATTTCTACAAGTTTTTTAAAATTTAATCCTGATGGATTTACTGCACTACCTTTACTATCAAAAACTGCAAGTAATCTTGGTTTTAGTCCGTATTTTGAATATAACTCATCTTTTCTTGATTCAAATAATTCTGCTAAGCTTTGTGCGACTACTCCAAAACCACATAGTATTATTCTCATACTATTTCCTCATAATTTATTATGTAATTAACGTTCATTTTTTCTCCTTAGATTTCTTATCCATAATTGTGTTTTATTAATAATTTTTCAATAAATATTTGGTAAGAATTCTGTTGATGTTATCTGGAATATTGATGACTATTCATCTTTTTCATGTTTTAGCGAAACTGAATTTATGCAATATCTTTGATTTGTAGGCTTAGGACCATCGTCAAATACGTGCCCTAAATGTGCTCCACATTTTTTACAATTAACTTCTGTTCTGACCATTCCATAATCTGTATCTGACAAATATTCTATACTTTCTTCAGATATTGGCTGCCAAAAACTAGGCCAACCTGAACCTGAATCAAATTTCTCATTTGATGAAAAAAGGTTTTCACCACAACATACGCATTTGAAAAATCCTTCTAATTTAGTATCATTGTATTTGCCTGAAAATGGCGGTTCGGTACCGTGGTTGACACATACTTCATATTCTTCTGGACTAAGTTGGTCTTTCCACTTTTGAGGATCACTCTTGATTTTTTCTGTCATGACTTATCTTGTTTTTATTATTATTAGAATATTGTTTTATTTCTTTATTTTTTTCCTTTTTTCTTCTGTTCTTTTTTCTGATTCAAATCTTTCTAAATCATACTCTTTCAAATCTACAAATTTCATAATTTTACTTAAGTTTGGATGAACTCTATTGATCTCTTTGTACATTTCTTGTGCAACTCGTCTATAATCAATATGACCTTGAGGTATTGTTCGTAATTCAATTAAATGACACGCTTCTCTTAAATTTAATTTCATAAAGTATGGGTAGTTATATGCAAAATTTACTACATATTGACTTTGTTCAGGAAACTTTTTTCTTATTTTTTCAAAAGTTGACTTTGTATTGTTCATACACTCTTTGAATTCCTTTTGAAGTCCTAATGTTTTAATTTCATTTGGTATCACATATCCGTGGTCTGTTGTTAGTAATTGTCTTTCTAATGTTAGTGCCCTATGTCTATGAAAATCTCTAAACATTCCAAAATTATTGCATAAATCAAAAGTATAATATGTATTTTCAAATGCACGTGACGGTCTGTGTCTTCTATTGGTTCGTATGTTGGAAAACTCATTTATGATTTTAATTTTTTTAGTTATTGGAATTTTTTTAACTTGTTGCATAATATCATGATATGATGTACTAGGTGATTGTTCATACATTATAGATGTAATAATTTTATCTAGAGCTTGTTTTTCTGTTTCAGAATCTGTTAATTTTGTTATTGTTCCTATTGCTGGTTTTGATTTAATTTCTTTTATTGTAATTGATTTTGCTTTCTTTTTTACATCTTTGAGATATTTTTGAAATGCTAATCCATATTTGTCATCTGCTCTCCTGACAAATGATTTTATTGTTGTATCTAGTTCTTTTTTGATTTTTGAGGCTAATTTTTGCTCTTCATCTAGTTCTGACGCTCCTAAAATTGTTAAAAGATATTCAAATGCTCTTCCATTTCCTGTGATTCCTACATTTGTTAATGTTGATGATGGAAGCAGACCTCGCAAAATATCTAATGCTTTTGCTTTTGTTGAACCTTTGTAAATCATATTTGCTGATTTAATATCTAATTCATTTTTTAATTCAGTAAATAATTTTTCTTTTCCATCTATTGAATCTTTGAAACTGTATTTTTCAATTGGATATTTTTCCCTAATGTATTCTATCATTGGTTGAATATTTTTTGAATATGTTTCAAAAGAAATATTACAACTATCTTCATACTCATTTGCAAATTTTGACGACATTATTTTTTCATCCCTGTAAAATCTATATTTTCCATTTTCTTTTTTATTCCATGTGACATATCTTGATGATTTTTCTAAATATGATAAACCAATTCTTCTATCTTCAATTTTTTTTACTGCAATGTTTGACAAACCTTCAATTGCAATTTGTGCTTCTCCTAATTCTGCAACTGAATCATCTCCGTATTCAAGTAAAACTCTATCATAAAATTCCTCACCTCTATTTTTATTTTTTAAAAATTCATCTAGAAAAATTCTTCTCATACTTTTGTCTGTTCTACTATATCTTGACATCAATGCACCGCGATCTACTTGTCTTGGAGTAATTATTGCAAACACGTTGTCTTCTGTATTTGAAAAATGTTCTGATAAAGTCTTTTTTTCTTTACTTGAAAATTCTGACAACATGAATAAATTATTTCACAATTATAATACTCTATTTCTTTTTCCCAATCTGAATAAGATCGGGACCTTTATCTTTATTTTTATCATTGCCCTTGGATTGCCATCTTAACAATACTTCTTTGAATCCAGCTGCATCAGCTTCATTTTCTGTATACATTATTGTTGTAACCCAAAATCCTCCTTTAGCTGTTTTTCCGCCAATTGAATTCATCCAAAAATCATTTGGTAATCCTTCCATTGCTTTGTTGTCTGGCTCTTTTACAGTTGCATCCCATCTACTGGCAACAAAATTTAGAATTTGGTTGAGTTCTTCTCTTTGAATCATATTTTTCATGAAAAAACTCTAAATTTTAAAATTACTCTTGAGCCCACGATTGAGATTTTGTGAATTTATTCTTACTAAAACTAAAAACATTACTTACACTTTGTCGGTTATACAAATCTCATTAGTCATTACCATGACAAACGACGATATCGAAATAATCGGTAAAAACGTCAAAGACATGTACGGAACATTCATGGGTAAGGTCGTAGGTACAATCACTGAAATTGACGGAAGTATTCAATCCGTTGGTATTGACTGCGGTTCTCAAGGATTACAGCAAATCCAATTTGAGCAACTTGTGGCACAAGGTGATAATGTAATCTTCATTCCAAAATGGAGACTCGACTCACAAAGACTCATTCGTGAAAAACAACTCACTCTACGTCGTCTAAAAGCATTGATGGATATTGTTTCAGAAAATGATGATATGAAAGCAGACGCTGAAATCATTCATGAGAAATACAAATTCAAACTTGCATCTTTAGATGAAATGGAATCTGAAATCAAATCTAAGCTTGAAGGAAGATTAATTGAGTTAGATACACAAATGAAATCTGCAAAAATGTTATCGTTTGATGCCAAAGTACAATTCAAAAGCAACGAAATCTCTGAGGCAACATTTGAAACTGTGAAATCATGCACAACTGAGGTAATTGAGCATGTAGCACACGAACAATCTGAAATTTCAAATGTAAAGAGTAGAATTGCTGATTTAGAATTGGAAGTGCAAGAGATAACATCACCTGCAGAAGCAAAGATTCAAGAATCTGCCGTTTCATATCTGGAGACACCTGAACAACAACAAGTAGTTCAAACAATACTTCCAGAAGCACCAACAGAACCAATCGTAACACCTTCAGAACCAATTGAAGCTCAAGTACACCCTATACCAGAGCCACCTACTGAATCTGAAGTGACATTTGCATTTCCAGAACCACCTCAACAGGTGACATCAGAAACATCTAACGACGACAACGATAATGATTGGCTTGCTAGAATGGAAGCACAATAATTTTTTTAATCTATTTTTTTAACATTTAGAAAGATCTAATTTCCTACACTTTTTGATGTCTGAGAAATATGATGTTGGGTTGGGTAACCATAATGTAACTTTAAGAAAAAATGCAAATTCTGATTTTGTATCTTTTTGGGATAACCAGGCAAAGAATCTTCATTGGTTTTCTCCTTGGAATCAAACTCTTGATTGGAATCCTCCTTTTGCCAAATGGTTTGTTGGAGGTAAAATCAACGCCTGTTATAATGCTCTAGATGTTCATCAGGAGACAAAATCTGACAAACCTGCTATTTTATGGGAGGGTGAAAATGGTGATTCTAAAACTATTGCTTATTCTGATTTATTTATAGAAGTCCAGAAATTTGCTAATGTTTTAAAATCACTTGGAGTAATCAAAGGTGATAGAGTAACAATTTATCTCCCGATGGTTCCAGAATTAATTGTTTCAATGCTTGCATGTGCAAGAATTGGTGCAATTCATACTGTAATATTTTCTGGGTTTAGTGCTACGTCAATTAAAGATAGAATTGATGATTCAAAATCTGAAATTGTAATTACTGCTGATGGTGGATATCGTAGAGGAAAAATTATTAAACTTAAGGAAGTAGTTGATGATGCAATAAAGGATCTTGACTTTGTTAGACATGTTGTTGTTTTGGAGAGAACAAAAAACCCTATTTCAATTTCATCTAAAGATAAATTTTGGAATAATTTAATGGATGATGCATCCGATTCATGTGATGCTGAAAGATTAGATAGTGATCATCCTCTTTACATTTTGTATACGTCTGGAACTACTGGAAAACCAAAAGGTGTTTTACATGGTACAGGCGGATATCTTACACATCTTTACTCCACTTTCAAATGGGCATTTGACATAAAAGATTCTGATGTCTTTTTTTGTACTGCTGATATTGGTTGGGTAACTGGACATAGCTATGTCGTATACGCTCCATTACTTCATGGTGCAACTCAAATAATGTATGAGGGTGCACCTGACTTTCCTGATAATTCACGTATGTGGGAAATTTTGGAAAAATATGGTGCGACTATCTTCTACACTACTCCCACTGCACTTAGAATGTTTATGAAATTTGGTGATGATATTCCTAACTCATTTAATCTTTCTTCAATACGTTTGCTAGGAAGTGTTGGTGAACCAATAAATCCTGAGGTATGGAAGTGGTATTTCAAAATTATTGGTAAAGAGAAATGTCCTATTATTGATACTTGGTGGCAAACTGAAACTGGTGGTATGATGATTTCTCCTTTACCTGGTTTAGAAACAATTCCTCTAAAACCTGGTTCTGGAACTTTTCCAATTCCTGGTGTCGATATTTCTGTAGTCGATGAGTATGGTTCTGAAATCCCAAATAATACTAAGGGATATCTTGTAATTAGAAAGCCTTGGCCTGGAATGCTTTTGGGTTTGTGGAAAAATGATGAAAAATACAAGTCAGTTTACTGGTCAAAATACCTTGATTGCTACTATCCTGGAGATTATGCATTGAAAGACGATGATGGGTACTTGTGGTTATTGGGTCGTGCTGATGATGTTTTAAAAATTGCTGGGCATAGACTTGGTACTGCAGAACTTGAAAGCTGTATTGTATCTGATGAACATGTATCAGAATCTGCTGTATGTGGAATTTCTGATGATATTAAAGGTGAATCTATAATTGCATTTGTTGTTTTAAAGGATGGAATAGTTATTGATGAAAGCCTTTTAGAAAAAAATATTTTTAATAAAATTCGAATTGACATTGGACCTATTGCTACTCCAAAAAAAATCTATTTTGTAAAAAAACTTCCAAAAACACGTAGTGGTAAAATTATGAGACGATTGTTAAAATCAATTGCCAATGGTGAAAATATTGGTGATACTAGTACTTTGGATGATGAATCTGCTGTAACTGAAATTCAAAAAATTGTAAATAGTGCTTTGAATTGATTCATTTCAATTTTTTTAAATTTATTTCTGATAACATCTGAAACATTTTTCTTAATCCTTCACACTCTGATTTTGATTCTTGATCTAATTTTTCAAATTCACTAATTTTGATTTGTTTAATTCTTTTAATTGATTCTTCAAAAAACTTCTCATATTTTTCAATATTGTTTTCAGTCATTTTTGTCAAATCAAAAATGACAGTATTACTTCCTATCAAATTTTTATTTTCATCGTACAAACTAGTTGCTTGTAATAAACCTTCAAATGTTGATTTATCTTGTCTGACGAAAACAATTTTTCTATCTGTTACTTTTCCTGTTTCAAACCAACTTTTTAAGGAATCATTCATTGTTTCCCATGACTCTTTTGGTACATGCTCAAAAATTGGCTTACCTAAAATCTCTGATTTTGAATATCCTAGATTAGAAGCATATGTTGAGTTACAATCTAAAATAATCCCTATGGAATTAATTCTTCTCCACATAATTGGTGCATCTTTTAGTGTTTTTCTTGCTTCAGTTTGAGTCATTTTTTAAATTTGTATTAACCACTTATTAAATTGAAATCTTCTTAAAACCACTGATCTAAATTTTGGCTTTTTCTCTCTAATGCTTTCTTTAATCTGTTAAGCGTCGATTGAATTCTATCTTCTGAAAAACTTCTTTCTCTGACTAAGTAGTTTAGTATTCCTTCGTAATCTACCTCATTAAAGACAATTTCATCTACATCTGCTACCTCTGGATTGAGAAATATTTTTCTTATTTGTTGAAATTCTATTTCTTCCAACTGTTCTTGAATTTGTGGGATGTCTTCTAGTCTGGAATGCTGTTTGATTAACTTCATTGCTGTTTTAGGTCCTATTCTTTCAAATCCATTGGGGTTGAAATCAGTTCCAATTAAAATTCCAACATCAATCAATTCTTCTCTTGTCATTTTTAATGAATCTAAAGTTTTTTGAGTTTCAATAATTTCTGGAAGTACATCGATGTAAGTATTTCTATTTGGAATTTTTCTTCTACCGCTGTTTGTAAAATTTCTCACAAGTTTTTTTGCACCACACAAAATTGAATCATAGTCTTGACTTGCTGATGCATAAGCTTGTCCTGTATTTGTTAGGTGAGCAGCTGTTGCTTCGCCTTCTGACGGTGCTTCAATGTATGGTATTCCAAAATATGTTAGAAATTGTTTTGACTCTTTTACCATTCCATCTTTCATACTAGTTGTTTGTTGTGCAAACTTTCTTGCATCTTCCATGTTTCCTTCTGCAATTGCTTTTTCATACTTTACAGTAGCATCTTTTTTAATCTGTTTTCGTCGTTCTATTTCTGCAGTTTTTAATGATGGTGGTTTGCCATCAAAAACATAAACTGGTTTAATTCCTAAAGATAAAAAATTTACATTTCGATAAAGTAATCCGCTTAGATGACTTGTAATCCTTCCTTCTGTATCTGATAATTGTAATCCATCTGGCCCTCTTATGCTTGCAAGAAATTGATATATTGCATTGTATGCATCAATTGCAATTATTTTATTTGAAAAAGATTCTAAAGTTGTTTTATCTCTAACTACCAAATCTTTTAGATTTAATCCCATTAAGGTATCTCCATCACATGTACTATTTTGTGTTATCTTTTTTTAAATTTTAAAATTAATTTTAATATGTGGATGTTCTTCGTATTTTATCTTGACATCATATGATATTCCTTTTGAATTGAAAGAAAAAATTTTTGAAATTAAAACTACTGATAATTCTGTTTTGAAAATTATTTCTTATTTCCCTTTAACTGATTTAGAGCAAAATAGTCTGGTTTCAATTATTAAACAACCTGACTTCGTTAATTTCAATTCTATTTTTACTGATAACCTTACTGATGATGAATGGAATAGAACTAAATCTCAAATTAAAAAGCGATTTCAAGATGAGATATTCCATATTGATGATAAATCCTAGTATGTTTTCTAGTCTGTTTTATTATAGAGAAAAAATTACTCTAAATGCCGGGATAGCCAAGTGGTAAGGCGGCTGTCTCGAAAACAGCTACGTGAAAGCGTGCAGGGGTTCGAATCCCTTTCCCGGCGTTCATACAAATTTACAGCAATCCTTTTCTAGATCTCAAAAAACGAAATCAGGTTTCGTGAATTACTTTAAATAGATGTGATTTATGGATATAATGAATAACATGACAGTATCATCATCTAAATTTACTTTATCTCTTTTCGTAATTACTGCTTTACTTATTGGAGGAACTAGTATGGGTGTAAATCAAGCATTTGCTGGTGCACCACAATTCCAAGCAATTCACAATTCTACTACAACTACCGAAATTGTATTCATAGTTCCAGTTAATGGAACTGCAAGTTTCTTTGATTGGCAAATTAATGGTGTAAATGCAACTGCAATTACAAACGGTACAACCCCATCTGCTGCCAATATCGTAGTTTCAGGTGGTGGCGCTGCTGGTAGTGGAACTGAAACTTTCGGGTTTTTCAATAGAACTACATCTATTATGTTAACTCACCAAGCAATAAACACTGGTGATACTTTAGTTGTCAACTATACAGGTAATCCTAACCCTTCAGGTGTGGCAAATGGTAACTTAAGAGACTCACCAATTTCAGCAGCTGATGATTTATTCACCTTAATGACTCCTGGAACTGAAGTAACTGCATTAGACCAGATACCACCAATCGCTTTATCTGCAAAAATAATTGATGCAAAGAGAATTCAAGTAACTATGTCTGAACCAATTGCAAATTTCAATACTACTGCCTCTGACTTTACATTAAGTGGAGCTTCTGGTGTAAACATTGGGTCAATAACTGCAACAAATACTACAAGTCTTCTTCCTGCAACGGGAACAATAGTTTATCTAACTACTGATAGACCTATGAGTCATTTATCACAACACATGACTTTAGCTTATTCTAACCAAGGTGGTGGTTGGGAACGTGGTGATGGTGATAACATTTTACCTGCTGATGCCGGTGCATCCGGTCACTATCTTGTAGATGATACACACAGTTATGCTTGGACCTGTCAACATCACTGTAATGATACTAATGTTAGTAATTATAACACCGCTGGTATTGGTAACAGACTTGCAAACTTTACTGGTTTAACTGTAGTTAATCCATTAAACAGTAATGGTGATGCTCCATCAATTCACGCTGATAAAGCACCAGAATTAATCGCATCTTCTGTACAAGTTAATTCAAAGATGGCTCAAGCATTGACCACTTCTAATCCATTGAATGTTGATGTTGAAGTTGGAGATAAATTATCATTTGAATTCTTAATATCTGACGACGCTGGTTCATTCTATATACCATATGTTGCACTCTATACTAATTTCATCGATAGACCTGATGATATGAATTTGTTTTATACTAACAACTTTGACAGTGTATCTCAAGAAAGTGCTACTTATTATGAATGGAATGTTAGAAGTGATGATGTTGCATATGATTACTCAAATACTATTCAATGGAACGATGCAGAATACTCTTTAGTTGATGAGAACACAATTGAATTAAAATTCAACATGGAAATTACTAATACTATGAACCCAACACAAGTTTGGATTCAAATTGGTGATACTACATATAATTTCAATACTGTTCAATTACCTTTGACTTTGGATGTTACTGGCGATGAATTGTTAAGTTTTGAAAGCACTAGTAACCAAAAACTTTTGGGTTTCTTGAATGAATCTGTATTAACTACAATTGTCTCCAGTTGGACTACTTCTAATGATGACTTGGCAAATGTTGAACAACTATCATCTGCATTAGGTGTGCAGGATCAAGTATTGCCAGCATGGACTACTAACTTGGCAAACTGGGTAGTAGATGATGAGATATATGCCGCAGACATGATTGTAGCAATTGAATACATCATAAACCAATAGAATTTTTTAATTCCTTATTCATTCTCAAACATTAATTTAATATAATATTTTTAATAGCTGATCCAGTTTCTAATTATGATGGATAAAAAAATTATTCTAATTCCAATCGTAATTATTTTAGTAAGTGTATCTTCAATTTTTCTTATTTTTTCTAATGATGATAATGTGGAGATTGATGAAATTGAATCCACTGAATTATTTGATGTTGATCATTTCTTAAAGTCGGAATTAATTGATCATACTTTTAAAATCCGTAATACTGGAACCGTTTACGATAGATATTTGATAGAATCTGATTATAGTGTCTATCAACAGAATATCATGTTAGATGATCCAATTATTAAATATCAATTCTCTGAAGATTTTGAGCTTGATACATCTCTTAGTGGCCCTGAAAACCCTAACACAATTGTAATTTATCCTACTTTCACTTCTGCTGCATATTCGGAGCCTGGATTTTATACTTATTTTAGAGGTGATTGCGATGAATCTTGTATTACTGACATAAGTTTTGTAAATCCTGAATTAAAATACACTTCAAGTGGAATGGGCACTCAATTGTTGCATACACTTGGATATAATTTCATTAGCGATGTGGATGTTGATAAAAATCCTGAAATTCTAAAAAACTATGATACCTTAATTTTACTCCATAATGAATATGTAACAAAAAAAATGTTTGATGCAATTAGTAGTCATCCAAATATCATTTTCCTATATCCTAATGCACTATATGCTGAAATTGAAGTAAATCATGTTGATCAAACAATGACTTTGATAAGAGGTCATAATTATCCTCAGACAGAAATTAGAAATGGTTTTGGTTATGCTATTGAAGAGGCTTATCATGAGTATGAATATGATACTACATGTATGGATTGGAATTTTATGGAATTTGAGAATGGATATGCTCTAAATTGTTACCCTGATGCAGTAATTTGGGATATTCCTGGCATCGTTGGTACGTTGAAATTCTTAACATAGTTAGATTTAATTTAAAATTACAAATGTTTAAAGTTCCTTTTTGATAAACATGTTTAGTGACTATAGAAACTCAATTAAAAATTGAAAAATCAAATACTTCTCTTGCAGAATTAATTGGTCATTTTCGGGAAAAATGTGAGGTTTGTGGACATCATAGAATTATGCATAATGAAATTGGTGTATGTGAGGGAGTAATGAATAAACCTTGTACTTCTGGTTGTGACAAATTTAAAGCAGAATGATTTTCCTAATAATCTTTAATATCCATTAGATACTACGTCCTTCATGAGGGATTTTCACCCTGACGACGATGTAGCTTCTCCTGAAGGTTATGCTCCTCAAATGTCTCCTGATGATTATGATCCTGGAATTCCAAATCAATTATTGGATTTTATTTTACGCTCTGAACCTTCAGAACCTATTGATACTGATTTATTTGCGGTAATGAAAAAAAGGAGATCTACAAGAAAATTTTCTGATAAACCTGTTGAAACTACAAAAATTGATAAAATCATTGCAGCAGCTGATACTGCTCCTACTGCTGGAAATTTTCAAGGATTTGAAATATTTTATGTAAAAAGTCTTGAAAAGAAAAGGGCCTTAGTTGATGCATGTAATCATCAATCTTATGTTGATGCACCTATTGTATTGGTTTTTTGTAAAAACCCCTCTAGAGTAAAATTTAATTTTCCTCCATACGTTTTACGAAAATTTGCAATACAAGATGCAACACTAGCTGCAGGATATTCTCAATTAGCTGCACAAGCTATGGGGCTGAGTTCTATTTGGATAGGAATGTTTGATGAGCAAAAAATTATGGATATTTTAGAAACCACTTTGGTACCTTCATCTGTTTTGTGTATTGGTTACCCTAAACAAACTAAATTTCCTAAATCTCGACGTAATCTTAAAGATCTTGTAAATGTGGTTTGGTAGTTTAGCCTAAAATTCTCCATGTTTAAATAATCATCAATATTGCATTATTTTATGACTGATGCGTATGTTATGTTAAACTGTGAGTTGGGAGCTGAAGAGAAAATTATTGAACAATTAAAGGAATTAGAACAAGTTGTTGATGTTTTTGAAACCATTGGAACTCATGATATGATGGTTAAACTTCAGGGTGACAATTTTGAAAAAATTCGAGAAATAGTGTCCTGGAATATCCAAAAACTGGATAAAGTTCGTTCAACTGCTACTTTGATTAAAAAAGATAATTAATTCAATACGCTTAAGTTTAAAATTATTTATGACTTTTTATGGATATATCATCTAAAAAACTTCCAATTATTTTGATAATTGTGTTAATTGGAATTTTAATAATGCAATTTGTTTCCAATGATAATTCTACCCCTATGATTGATCCTGAAACTTGTGAATTATATATTGTAGATTCACAAATAAATGTCAAAACATACCTAGATGAATTTAATCAAAAATGTTTAGATTTTAAAAATTTGAATAAGTGATTGTTTTAATCCTTAATTATGATTAATGTTTAATCATATGTCATGGTTGGAGATAAAAATGAAATTGATAAATTAATTGATACTATGATTGAAAGCGGTGATGAATTAGTTGAGAACCTAAAAACTGTGTTGCCTAATTCGTTATCTGAATCAATGGTTATGTTTCATGAATCTAATGTTGAAAATTTAAAAAAAATTAAAGAATTCCTAAATGGTTAAATGTTAATTTCAATTGGTATGATTACTGCTATACCTTTTTTAATTATAAATTGACTTTTTTATTGTGATTAGAACTAGAACTATATCTATGGAAGTGAACAAAATTGTGGGTGATACATTTGACTCCATTTTAGCATTGTTTCCTAAAGTAGTTCCCGATGCAAAAATTAATTCTGATGGCTGGTGGTCATTTATTGGTCCATATGGAAAATCTAAAGTCAAATTTAATCAAAATAAGTCCCTTGGAGTATTAGATCATGAATACATTGATGAAGAATCTGCGTGGAAAATTCCTATGCGTATTATTCCAAACGGTAATTCTTCAGAAGTAGTAATTATTTTAAAAAAGCCTAAACAATTAACTGATGCACAATTTGATGAAAGAGTAGAAAAAATTAACAAACTTGCAACTTCCATGAAAAAAATATTGGAATCTGATTTTAATTCAAATTATTTTAAGAACATGGTTTGATGCATTTTTGATATTGTGCTTAAATGCAAATTTTGTAATCATAAATTGAAACAAATTGCCATATGACGAAGTATGTTATCAGCGATTAGAAGATGATAATTCTAACAATCAGGAAGAATTGATATCTCTTTCACTGATATCCAAATCTGATGGTGAATCTTCATAATTGTATATTAACATAAATTTAAGATAATTAAAATTATTTTTATTAAAAATGAAGTGTAAATACTGTGAACAAATTTTTGAAGATGATGATGATTTTGTCTTAGATTACTTTTATCATTTTGAAAGTCATCACTATGATGTTCTTAGTGTAGATGAGAAAATAATGCACGATATTAGAAAAAAAATGATTAAATCTAAAAGTGATTATGATGTTAACAAAAAAATTGATGGTGATTCTGATTTAGTTTTTAATGCTAAGAACTCTGATATCTAGTAAATTTATTCTTCTTTACCTGGACCTACTACATCTTCTGGTTTTATTTTACTATCCCAGTCTCCTTTGACTCCTTTAATTAATGAAATTATTCCAGATATGATAAATGCCATAACTAATCCAAAAAATACTGTTTGATCCATTATCTTAAATGAACAGTTAATTTTTGCTGGTGGCTTGTCATCAAAGTATTCATAACACGTTCCAAATTCATTTGATTCTATTGTTGCAGCTTGATACTCATGACCAAATGCACCCAAAATAATAACTCCTACAAAAATTAATGCAACTCCTAAAATTATAAATCGCATATCACTCATATTTTTTTTCAATGACTCACAGTATTTAGATTTTAACCCAAAAAGTAACTAGTTTTACTTCTCTAAGGAATTTTTTAAATTTTCTAAAGATGCTTCATAAAATGAACCCATAAACACCAAAAATTCTAAAAATTGTTTCTCCGACATTTTTTGACTGTTTAGATATGATTGCCATGTCAATTCAGTTATTGTTTTTGTTTTCTTTTTGATTGAAATCGTTGCAACATAAGCCCTTAATGGAAGGCCTTCTGTGGCAACATATGTGAAATATTCTCCTTTTTCCCATGCTATAATGTGCTCTTCAATTTCATTTCCATCTCCAAATGTAATTAGTCTAATTGACCCCACACCTTTTTTCTTTTTAGATAGATATTCTGTTTTTGTTACATCTACTAACCATGAAGTTAATCCTACTATGTTGCTGATTTTTCTCCAAACTATCTCTTTTGATGCCTTGATTCTGATTGTTTTTTTCACTGTTCCTGTATGAAATGCTTTTTGAGGGCTTTTTGCCATGACTCTGAGTAATTATCATTGAATTTTAAGATATGTGTAAGAATGATTTTTAATCCCTCTAACATAATCTTATCAAATGGTATTTGGATGGGGTAAAAAAAAGCAAGTGGAAGAACCTGTTGAACGTAAAGCAATCAATCAAAATATCGAACTTTCTGATGTTTCTAAAATTATAGACGATTTAAGTAAATTGAGAGAATCTCAAACTCTTTCTGAAATAAAAAATTTGAGAAATAGTACTGCTCCTCTTATTGATGATTTAATGAAAATAGGCATTGTTCTTGAAAAAGATGATCTAAATATTGATGATATTGATAAACACTTAGCTATAATTGTTGTGAGGGGAAAAAAACAAGTTATTGATATTTTGAAAAAAGATGTAAAGAATTTAATTCAAGTTTCTACAATTGATGATGCAAAAAAATTAGATTATTTTTTGACTCAACTTCTTAAAAAAGTTGGTGACGTTTTAGGAAGACAAACTAGAGTGATTCATATTTTTGCAAAAAAATATGCAAATCAATTAACTGACAATCTAAAAATTATGAATGAAAATTCTGATAATATTTCACAACTTTTAAAACATTATGCATCTAGACAATCTACTTTTGAAGAAATTAATGAAATGTTGATTAAAATTAAATCCCTTAATCAAGAACATTCTGATAAAACAAAAAGGAATTCTGAGATATTATTAAATTTAAAATCTATTGAAGAAAAAAAGATCTTGCTACAGAAATCTTTGGATGAGATTCATGCCTCAGAAAATTATAGAAATTATGTTGATTTAGAAAGTAAACTGAATCAATTTTCTAATCAAAAATCTACTATTAAATCTGAAATTGATACACAATTTACAAAAATCTCTCGTCCTTTAGGTCGATATGCATATGCATCATCATTGGATAAGGAACAAACAAAAATTTTGTCTACTTTGGTAGATAATCCATTTGATGCACTTGTGCCTGAAAACTTTGATTCTATAATCGTTATTTTAGAAAATATTAGAAAAGGAATCTCTACGGGTTCTATATCTGTAAAAGATACTCAAAAAATGATGTCTCAATTGACTGAAACAGAAGAATCTTTGAATACTTTCATAAAAAAAGTATCTGATTACAATGACACTTTTAATTCTATGAAAAATGATCTTACTAGTTTGAAACCTGATAATTTGACAACTCTTGAAAATAATATTTCTAAAAATAATAATTCTGAAACTGATTCTCATGAAAAATCTAAAATCATTTTATCTGAAATTAACGACATTGATACTCAAATCCCTGATATTATATCTAAAATTGAAGGTAAATTACAATTATTTTCAAATACTAAATACAATATATCACGATCTTAAAATTAATTTACTTAGAATTTGAAGTCTTCTTATGTTTTTTAAAAATAACAAAATCGAACGTAAGGTCTTACTTGATAAAAGTGTCTTAGATAGTATTGTGACCTTTTGTAAAATGAAGCATCCTAATGAAGGCATTTTGATATTGAAAGGAAAATCTAAAAATGGTCAAATCAAAATTGATGGATTAGCTATTCCTCCATTTAATTTCACAGGTCCTACATTTGCAGGATTTCCACATTCTTTCTTGCCATTTGATAATAGCTATATTGGCATTGTTCATTCTCACCCTTCAGGTTCAGCTGAACCTTCTGTAACTGATTTGAATAATTTTTTTGGTTTGGTTTCGTTAATTATTCAATCTCCGTATGATGATGATTCCATTTTTGCATGGGATAGTGGTGGCAACACAATTCCATTATCTATAAACGATGAACATGAAACAGAGAAAAACTGACAAAGCTTTATAACCTTTTTTAAGGAACTTTTAGTGATTTGAATCCTCAATTAAAAAAATATTATATTTTTCTTGGTGCATCACTTGTATTTAGTATTGGTTTGCAAATTGTTTTAGGTTATCTTGGTGTTCCTTGGTTTATCAGCATTGGACTAGTTATGGCAATATTTATTTTACTTCCAATGTATATGCGAAGACGACAAATGGGACAAATGGGAAATTATGGCGGTAGCTCAAGTGGCGCTGGAGGTGGATTCTTTGGAAGTGGAGGCGGACAAAGTGATTCCACAAATGTTCGTTATGTATGTCTTGTTTGTAACAATAAACACAAAGGTGGCTCATGTCCTCGATGTGGTTCAAAAATGCAAAGAGCTGATTTTTAGGAAAAAAAATGACTTTAGAAGAATTAAGAAAAAAAGCCCTATATCAAAACTCTATTGAGATATGGATTGGAATTAGTGAAGAGAAAAAACTAGACTGGGTTGATACTGATAATTATCAAAAGTTTATTGCATTTCTTTTAAAAAATGAACTAAGCATGAAACAAATGACTATTTGTTTTGATGAATCTGATAATGCATCTTATGGGGGTCACAGCAAAAAGGTATTTGCTAATAATTTGGCTGCAATCAATGACGTAAATTCACATTGTTATTCAATAAAATTGAAGGATACTGCAATTGAATTAATTCGAAAATTTGAACTCTAATTTGACTATCTTTTTAATTTTGGATTAATTATTGAATCTAGAGCATTTCCAATAAATACAAATGCCAAACCTGTGATTGCAATCATTATTCCTGGAGGTATTATCCACCACCAAAGTCCTCTTGCGGCTGCACCAAATATGTTTGCATCATGCAATATTTGTCCCCATGTTGGAAATGATGGATCTCCTAATCCTAGGAAACTTAATCCAGCTTCTGTGGTAATTGCGGCTGGAACTGATATGGCAACACTTGCAAATGCATATGGGAGTAATTGTGGTAAAATATGCTTGAAAATCATTTTTGAATCTTTTTGACCCATCATGGTGGCTGCTTCCACATACCCTCTAGTTTTGATTTGAAGTGACATACTTCTTGCCACTTTTGCAATTCCTACCCAACCAAAAATCATTAAAAATCCAATCATCACAAATATGCTGTTGCTGATTGTTACAGAAAGAATAATTAAAAATGGTAATGCCGGCAATGCGTAAATCACATCATTAAATCTCATTAACGCTTCATCTGTTTTTTTACCTTTGAATCCTGAATAAACTCCATAAACCAATCCTGCAACTACTGATGCTATTGAAACGACTAGACCGATGAATAATGCTAGTGGAGTTCCCCACAATAATCCTATGGCTAAATCCCTTCGTAATTCATCTGTTCCCATTATTCCAAATGCTTTTCCGCCTATGATTAAATTTGATTTTATGATTTCGCTTTTTTCATTAATTTCGTACAGATTAATTAAAAATACATAATTTCCTTTTAATGGCTCATTACGTTCTGTTTTTGAAAAAATTATGTCTTCTGCAGATAAATTGTCTATTTGAAATCTAAATTTTTCATTATTTAATAATAATTCTTTTTTAATTATTGCATCTGTTGAAAATATTTTGTCTTCGTGATTTGTTATGGCATTGGAATGTGGGAGTGCTGTTGAAATTAATTTTATTTCAATTCCATCTGGTCTAATTACTGACATTTCAAGTAATGGCGAATTGATGTATTCTGCTGTATATGAATAAATAAAATCATTTGGAAATTGATCATACTCAAAATTAAAACTAAACTGATATGATGATAAATTTATTTCTTGATTTGACTTTTTTTCAATATTTGGATTCATCAAAATTTTGTGTTCTGGAATTTTTTCAAACACCAATAAATTTACCCATACTGGTATTGCTGTTTTTGGATATGTCATCCAACTATTTGGATTATTCCATTCTTGAAAAGTTTCTACTGGAAAAATTATTATCGTAATTATTGATATTATGATTAACATTCCTAGAATAATGATTCCTGCAATCCCCATTTTGCTTCTAAAAAATTCTCTTTTGATATCTTGTGGTGTAATACTACTCATTTTCATTACTCCGAACTTGTACGAATCCTAGGATCAAAATACCCATAAAGTAAATCTGAAATGAATATGCTTGCTAGGAAAAATACTGTGAGAATGTATGTTGCACCAATAATCACCGGCAAATCCATTACGGTAATTGCTTCAAAATAGAGTCTTCCCATTCCAGGCCAATCAAACACAGCTTCAGTAATTATTGCTCCTCCTAATGAGCCTGATAAACTAAGTGCTAAAATTGTAATTATTGGTGGCGCTGCATTTTTCAATGCATGTGTATATGTAATTTTATTTTGTTTTATCCCGATTGCTTTTTTTGCTGTAATGAAATCCTCCTGCATAATTCCTACCATAAAATTTCTCACTAAATATGCCCATGAACCAAATCCTATCATGACAATTGTGATTAGTGGTAATACCATGTGATACAATAAAGCTCCAATGTATTCTGGACTTGATGATGGGATATCTGGGGTAGCTCTTGCTGGAAATATTTGATATGTAAAAGCAAATAAAAATATCATCAACATCCCAATCCACCACACTGGAAAACTGGAACTAATAATTGCAAAACTTGATGTTATACGATCTATCAAAGACCCAATTCTGCTTGCAGAAAAGGCCCCTAGAAAAATCCCTATTATTGAAATTAATATTGTGGCTGTTGTAAATAATAAAATTGTTCTTGGAAGTTTTTCAAAAATAATATCTTTTACATCTGATGATCCTAAATCACTAGTTAGAAAAGTTGCTTGTCCAAAATCTAATAATATTATTTTGTACATTGTTAACCCAATTCTTTGAGGCGAGTACCATGGTTCATCTAGACCTAAATTTTTTATTCGTTGTTCTGTTTGACTTTCAATAAATGACTCAAACTCTTGAACTGATGAAAAACTTTCAACCATTGCCGGATTTTCAGTAATTTCAGATCTAACTTGAAACACCACTCCTTGTTTTAGAATCGTATCCATGTTGGAACCGACGAGCATTATGGTGATTAGTAATGTGATTAGCAGTACGCCAAACATTGTAACTGCACGTTTAGCAATGTATTTTTTCATACTCAATACTCTTTTTTGATAGAAATCGTTTATAATATTATTAGATTTTGAGCATGATATGAGCAGTCCTGCTACTATCAAAAAAGCAAAAAAACTCGTTGATGATGGTTGTATATCTAAAATTGAATCTGATTTATTTCAAATTAGATCTTCTTCAGACCCCAACAAATCATATTTTGTAACATCTGATACTTGTGAATGTTTTGGATTCAAAAATTATTACAAATTCCATCATGGTAATGGACAAAAAGCTAATTGTTCACATTTAGAGGCAATTAGAATTTTTAAAAAAGAGAATTCTGATTAATTTTTAATTTCTTTAGGATCTACTTTTCCAACTAATGCTTTATCTTTCAAAATTATGATTGGACGTAAAATTAATCCAGGATGTTTTACCATTAATTTAATTATTTCTGAATCTGTTTTTTTATTTTGATCTAATTTCATCTCTTTGTATGTCTTGTCTCTTTTCCTAAGTAATTCTATTGGTTTTTTCCCTGTCATTTTTATTATTTTTTTTAATTCTACTTCTGTAAATGGATCCTTAAAAAAATCCCTTGTATCCACATCCATCTTCATTCTCTCGAATTCATTAATTGTTTTTTTGCATGTTATACAGGATGATTTATGATAAATTTTCAATTACATTTATTTTTAAAATATGCCTTTAAAACCTTTAATTAAAGAAATACTCAAATTCATCTATTGGATATGAATAACTATGATTTGTGCTGCATGTGAAGCTAGAAAACATTTTGAATGCATTGATTGCATGAGTAATCATCAAACTCATTTATGTACTTGTGATTGTCATGATGAGAATACTAAACCTCATGAAGTAGGAAAATCCCATTAATTTCTAAATTTTTGATCTACTTCTTGTGCTAACATTTCTAATTCTTCAGTATTACCAAATTTTCTATAAGTTAATTTTTCAATTGTTTTGATAATACTGATTGCAGCTCGATATTGCGGTATTTCTGGTTTATTTAATTCTCCATACATGCCTATTCCTTGAATTTCATACTTTTTTGCAAATCCTAGTATCAGTCCATTAAATCCTGTAATCAATGATTTTTGAGGGGTCATTTCCAATTCTAATTTCTCCATTTGTTTTCTTAATCCTTTTGAAGTTGTAGTTACATATGTTCTGGGCTTATTTTTTAAAACTCTGTTGGTGTGAAACCCTCCTAATGTGTAAATAAATTTTGCAGAATATTTTTGTGCGGTTTCAATTACATCTTGACATAATATATTTAATTCATTATTATTTTGTGGTTGACCGTTCCCTCCTCCAAAAATTATTAGATCGTCTGTGTATTTGTATTCCCAACTTTCATTTGGTAGATCTATATCTCCTCCATTATCTACTACGTAAGTTGGAAATGAAACTTTAGCTGTTCTAAATGATTTTGTTTTTAATGTTTTATTTATGAAATTAATTACTATGCTTCCCACATTTCCCATGTCTTGCATTGCTGCAATTATGAGTGGTTTTGTAATGTTTGGCTCTTCATTTTGAATAAATTCCATATTTTCCATTTTTTTATTTAATTTTAAACCTATGTTACAATATTTTATGAAAATTGATTTTGATGTTTTTTATTTAATAAGATTGCTGATAATTTGAGCCTAATTGCAATTTTATTTTGTACCAGCTCTGACATTATATGTTATATTTTAACTCTTCTTGATTTTATTTTTTTAGAATTAAGATATTTCACAACCTGAAGATTCATAAGACAAAAAAAATTCCTAGCTACAAATTATGGCAACATCACTAGAAAATTATGGTACATTGGAATACGTTCAGGATAAATATTCTAAACTCTGGTGTTGGAAAATTACAGGTGATTTGGCTATTGATAAGATATCTAGTTTAACCTCAAAAGCCTGGTATGGTGAGAATGAACATGAAGTAATAATTGAAGATTCTACAGAAAGTATCAAACAACTAAAACTTCTGATGGATCGCTATCCTTTAGAAATTCTATCTAAAACTGTGTGGCAAAGAAAAATTGTAAAAACTTATGCTCCAAAACCTACGTTGCCACCTATTAAACACAAGCTAAAAAGAGCAAAAACTGGCGAACAGTTTAGAGGCAAACTTATGAATTTTCAAAAAGAAGGTTTGGATTTCCTGTTGAAATCTTCTGGGAATGCATTACTTGCAGATGAAATGGGTCTTGGAAAAACTGTCCAAACTTTATCATACGTCTCCACAGAAAAACAAACTTTTCCTGTTCTTATTGTTGCTCCTTTGGTCACTCTAAATAATTGGGAACGTGAGATTGAAAAATTTCTTAAGAAAAAAAGTCGAAATGGTAGAATTCTTGAATCTGAATCTCCTAGTGTCACTTTGATTAGAACTGGTAAATCCAAAGAATTACCTAAAACTGATATTTACATAATTAATTATGAATTACTTCTAAAACGTTCTGATGATTTAGAAAAAGTTGGAATTCATACTATTGTATGTGATGAGGTTCATAATTTAAGATCAAAAACTACTCAAAAATATAAGGCTGTAAAAAAACTTGCAGCTTTACCTACAGTTAATTATAGGATAGGGTTATCTGGAACTCCAATCTATAATCGTGGCTCTGAAATTTGGCCTATCATTGATATTTTAAAACCTGGTCTTCTTGGTAGCTTCAAAGAATTTTGTGAATATTTCTGTTATGTCAATGATAAGGGGAAAGCAATTGTTTTAGAAAATAAACGTGCATCTCTTCGAAATGAATTACAGAAACATGTTATGCTTCGTAGGAAAAAAGCTGACGTATTGAAAGAATTGAAAGATAAAGTACGATACAAAGAAGTGATTGCATCTGATACTGAATTTTATTTGGAAGAACTAGATAAAATTTGGAAAAAATTGGAAGCTGAACAAAAAGAAGCACAAACAGAATTCTCTAAATCTGCATCATATCATAGAGCTATTCAAAGTGAACGACAAATTGCTGGTGTTGCTAAACTACCACACGTGATTAATTTTGTTAAAAATATTATGGAAATTGAAGAGAGTGTTGTCGTATTTTGCCATCATAAGGTAATTCATAAATTACTACATGAAAGTTTACAAGAATTTTCCCCTGTTTCAATTATTGGTGGACAATCTGATTCAACAAGACAGGATCAAATTGATAAGTTCCAAAAAGGAGAATCAAAATTAATGATAGCTGGAATTAGAGCTGGAAATGTTGGTATTAACCTAACACGAGCTAAATATGTTATTTTTGCAGAACTTGATTGGAGTCCTGCAATTCACAGACAAGCTGAGGATAGACTTCATAGAATAGGGCAAAAAAATACTGTATTTGCATATTATTTGATTGGTAATGGAACTTTAGATGATCATGTTGCTAGTATTTTGGTTGACAAAAGTTATGAAATTGATGCAATAATGGATGAAACTGTAGATACATATGAAAACAAGGATAAAGCTGCTCTGATTTTAGCTCAAATTCAGGAAAAAATCCATTCCAAATAAATTCATTAAATTCATTTTTGATTTTTATCGATCTTTTTGATCTCATGTTATTGAAATAATGTTGATGAATAGTTAGTATTAGTTAAAGATAATCTAAAAATAGACTACAGATGATTCTCTATTTATGAAAACAATGTGTAAATGTGGTTGTGACAGTCCATTAACTGATTATGAATACCGAAAATGGAGTGGATACAAACGTGGTCATGAACCTCTACCATAATTGGTGTAACTTATTTTTAATAAATTCTAATTTCTAAAATTGTTATTGGAGAATGTTTTTAGAAAATTCATTAATTCTTGTTTTTGTTCTTCTACCGGTGTATTTTCCCAAATTTTTAGCTGATTAAATTTTGCCAATTCATAGAAAATGTCTTTATCTTCATCACTGAATTCATCGTGTCCTTTCTTGTTGATTTTGCCTCGTCTTCTTAATACTCCTTGTCTGCCCTTACACTCTTCTTGATATTCAATAATAATTTTATTTTTAAAATCAATTAAATCTGGTACAAATTGTCTAAATCCCTTTTTTCTGTATTCTGCTGCCTGTTCTTCTGTTAGTTGTGGGGTTTTTTTCCATGTACCAAATTCGTCTATTATTATTCTAGTTTTACCTTCTTTTGTATCTGTATCTATGATGAAGTTGTAATGATTTTTTTTATCCATTTGTTTGATATGTTGGTTTATTTCAAATAATTTTTGCAAATCTTGAATTCCCATATTTTTTTTATAAAATTTTACTATATGACCCAAAGGTTATTTTATAATACTAAGATCGATCATTTCATCTTTTTTTAGAATCAATTAAATTGCTATTTTATTTAGGAATTCTATAATGGATACATTTGAAGCAATTTCTACTAGACGTGCAATAAAAAAATTTGATAATACATACAAAATGACCTCTGAACAAGTTGAATCTTTGATGAAACTAGCTATTCTTTCGCCTACTAGTTACAATCAACAAAATTGGAGATTTGTTACTATAACTGATGAGCAGATAAAAAATAAAATTAGTATTGCAGCTAGAAATCAGGCACAGCCTGCTGATGGTTCATTAGTTATTTTGTTATGTGGAAATCTCAGTGCTTGGAAAGATGAGCCTTTAAGATACTGGAAGAATTCGACTGATGAAAAGCAACAACATGTAAAAAATGCACTTGAAAAGAAATATTCTGATAGTCCTGAAAATAGACGTGATGAGGCAATGCGCTCTTGTGGATTTGCAGCTCAAACAATAATGCTTGCAGCTAGACAAATGGGTTTAGATTCATGCCCTATGGTTGGCTTTGAGTATGATGAAATAGCAAAAATTATTCAACTTCCAGATGATCATCTTATTGTTTTAATGGTTGTAGTTGGAAAATCTTCTGAGCCTGCTGCAACTCGTGGTGGTCAACTACCTCTAAATGAAGTTGTTTTTGAAAATCATTTCAACTAACTTTTAAATTAATTTTCAAAAATTATATTTTCAATTGATTTCTTAAATCATTTATTTTGTTTTTAATATCTTCTTTTTCAATATTGGATATTTGTAATTTCTCTATTTGTTTATCCAATTCATTGATTGTCTCTAGAATTTCTATATTGTATTTTGAATCTTCAAACTTGACATTTTCAAATCCCTCAGTTTCTGTTTTATCAATTTGATCAATACCTTCTGGTAGAATTTCATAAATTTTTATCACTTTACCTTCTTTTCTTTGAGGTGACATTAGGATTAATTGATTTTTTCTTAATTTTTCAATCTCAGCAATACTTTTGTCTTCAGATTCTTCTATGATGTCAAATATTTCTTTTAAATTACATGATTTGATTTGTAATAATCGTAATATTCTTGCCCATATTGGAATTTTATCACTCCATAGAATTTCTTGAGCTAGTGGTGTTATTGAAAATGATCCGTCACTATTTAATGAAATGAATTTTCTATCTTTTAACGATGCTAGAGTATCTAGTATTTTTCCAACTCCATGTTTTTTCAATTCTGAATTTTCTAAATTATTTTCATTAAATGTCCCATTTTCCTTAATTGCAAGATTTAACATTGCTAAATCTATTGTTCCTAATTTTCTCACAATCTATTTTAACTTGAAGAATATATGTGGATTATCCTTTGATTATTCATGGTATTGTACCAACTTCCAAAATTATCTTATGATTATGATGAATTGGAACCATTTATCGATAAGGAAACTATGAAAATTCACCATTTGAAACATCATCAGGCATATGTTGATGGCTTAAACCAATCTCTTGCTGAAATTGGTGCTACATCTCATCCTAAATACATTTCAGCGATTTTGTCTGAATTATCTACAATTCCAGAATCTAACAGATCATCCATTAATTTTTTTGGTGGAGGTTTTGAAAACCATAGATTATTTTGGGATACGATGACTCCTGATGGTGATAAAATTCCTGGTGGGAAATTAGAAGATCAAATTGACGTCTATTTTGATGATTTTAAAAATTTTAAAAAGATTTTTTCAGAAACAGCAATTTCTATTCAAGGTAGTGGATGGTGTTGGTTAGTTTTTAATGAAACATATCATAAAATTGAAATTATTACTACCGATAATCAAACTAGTCCTTGGACCTTACAAAAAACTCCTTTTCTTGGAATTGATATGTGGGAGCATGCATACTATCTAAAATATCAAAATAAGCGACCTGATTATGTTGAATCTTGGTGGAATGTGATTAACTGGGATTATGTGACAAATAGATTTGAAGAAATTTTCTAATTTGAAAAAACATTCATTAAGATTGTAAAGTAGAACTTTCTTATGGATATGATGCTTGAGGAAGAATTAATTGATTTAATGACGTTTTGTTTACAAAATCCGGGTTCGTCAGAAATTTCTGAAAAACATTCCCGAATCAAAGAGATTGGACAAGAAATTTTTGATGATGGTGGAAAAGATGCAATTGAAAATTTTTCATTTGTTTTGAAAAATAGAATAACTCAAGAAATTGAAAAAGATCCATCGCCATTGCTTACGCTATGGCAAGGCCTAACTAGTAACTAGAAAACTAGGATTTCTTGTGAAATCCTTATCCTCTACCTATTCTAAAAATGGCTGTACTACATGTTGGGCATGTGCCTTTTATTGCAGGTTTACCATTTTTCATGGTGTATGGTGCTGGACTGCCGATTTCTCGTTTGTCACGACACTTCACACAATATCCTATTGTCATAATTCCCTTAGGCTCGTTGTTATATTAGCGAGATCTTGTCGAACTTTTTTTACTAATAGGCAAATATCTGATCTTATTTTTTATGTTCTGGAACTATTTTTTTCGTATCGGATTCTAGATTTGTTTAAATTATTTTGAAATATTTTTAATTAAAATTTTTAATCATTATACTTTTTTTTGAAATTATTTTACCTGGATTGAGAATATTATTTGGATCCATCAAATGTTTAATTTTTTTGAATGTTTGAAAATTTTTTTCACCATATTGTTGTTTTATGAATTCCGAACGTGCCAATCCATCACCATGCTCTGCTGAAATTGTTCCTTTATTTTCAATTATATTGTTAAAATATTCTATTACAATATTTTTAATCAATTTCTTCTTATTTTTCTCCATAATTAGACGAACATGCATGTTACCATTTCCTATATGTCCATAAATTACCATTTTAACTTGATATTTTTTTTCAATTTTTTTTAATGTTGAAAATAAATTTGGAATCTTTTCTAAAGGAACTGCGGCATCTTCAATTATGTGTGGTATTCTCATTTCTTTTTTAATTGATTTTAAACTATAATGTAATGATGCATCTCTATGTTTCCACCACTTATTCATATCTGAATTTCTACTTAATTTTTGAATAATTTTTCCCGAATTTATTAATTTTAGATTTTTCTCTATTATGTCTATTTTCTCATCATATTCTACAAACAGTAAGCATTTGGCGTTTTTACTAAACTTAAATTTTATTTGTTTTAGTGTATTTTTATCCACAAATTCTAATGTTGATGGCTTTGTTTTGTTAATCTTGAGGCTATTTTTTGCTGCCTCAAAAATTGATTCGTACTCAATTATGAAAAGAATTCTCTTTTTTGGTTTATCTTTTATGTTTAGTTTTGCAGAAAGAATAATTCCTAATGTTCCTTCTGAACCAATAATTATTTTATGTGTATTTTTCTCTGATGTAATTTTATCAATTCTATATCCTGATGAATTTTTAGATGTCTTTGGAATTTTTTTATCATCTACTATTATGTTCCTGATAATTTTTTTTCCAATTTCTTTATTTTTTGGTAAGCTTACTCTATTCCCATTTCCATCAATAAACACAATTTCAGCTACATTGTCTATGGTACTTCCATATTTTACACTTCTACTTCCACTGGAATTATTTCCTAACATTCCTCCAACAGAACAAAAATTTCCAATTGATGGATTTGGTGGAAAAAATTTTTCTGATTTTTCTAATACTTGATCTAGTTTTCCTTTTAATGTCCCAGAACCTACAATGACTGATTTTTTATTTAATTTGATTGAATTAAAATTCTTCATATCCATTATTATTCCATCATTTAATGCACTTCCAACTAATCCTGTTCCAGCTCCTCTCACTGTAACTGATGTTTTGAATTTCTTTGCAATTTTAATTATTTTGATGACATCATCTTCATCTTTTGGAATAATTATAATTTTTGGAATAATTTGATATGAACTTGAATCTACTGAATAGAATTTTTTATAATGTTCTTTGGTTAAAATATCCCCTTTAACACTTAATTCTAATACTTTTAAAATTGATTTTTTCAATGCCTTGTCTATAAAACTACTCGATAGTAATCCCATCTTTCAGGATCAAATTGTTGAACAAACTCTGCTTCCTCTTTGTGTATTCTGGCTTTGATTACATCTCGTAATGCAAAACTTGTTAGGTATTTGTACTTCATAGAGTGTGCTTGCATAATGAACATGTGCCTCATTTCACTGCCTCCACGTAATCCCCAATATCCCATTTTCAATGCAAGTGGCTCTAAAAATATAGTATTTTTCAAACCATAGTTTTCGTCTCTTATTTCTTCACGTAATTGATATTTTTCTAGTGGACCTCCTTTTGAAAATCCAACTATCTCTCCGTTATTATCATTTAATCTGAGTGTGTTGATTATTGTTTCTGGATCTTTTATTGATTCCTTAAAGCTCTCCTTTCCAAATTGAAGTGGTTTTGGTAATTCTAAAAATATATTATACAATGTTTGTGCAAATTCCTCATCTTCTTGTATTGATTGATTCTCTATGGTTGGAATTAATTTGAGATGTTCGTATGAATAATTTGCTTGTATGGATACTTCTTCTTGTCTGATTTTCATAAATGATAATACTGTATCAAAGAAATTTTTCCTCATTTCTTTTGGTAATGTTTTGAGAATTGCTTTTGACATTGAGGCCTCTTTATTCAAAATTTCTTCAAAATATGCAACTGCTGTTCTAATTATTATTGATGGCCTCCATGCAAGTGCATGTGCATTCATTTTTGCCATTTCCATTGCTTTTGTAAAATCTCCTAATGCGTAACCGCTTATTCTATCTACTACTGATAAATACCACCCCATTTCCATTATGTGCTTTTGAATTTCAATATTGTTTTTAGTTATTTCAGAATTATCAAAGCATTTTTTGATTTCTAATTCTGCATTTCTTCTTGTTTCTCCACTCCAAGGATATGTTGTTCTTAATATCAAAACTTTAATTATTTCCAAATCAATTTTGGCAGAAGTTAAAAGTTCCCGTAGTTTTTTATCTGTTGAAATAAATTTTAAAACACTTTCTTCGTGTGGTTTATCTACATTTTTTTGAGGATCAAAATCATGAAAAAGTGCAGCTACATACAAATATTTTTTATCTTCCTCAGTAAATTGTATTTTTTCTTGATTTATTGCTAATAATGATATGTATGTAACCTCTAATTCGTGGTTAATGTTATGATACCCATAATATTCTGTTCCTAAACCTTGACTTTCAAATAAGTCAATTGTAAAATCTAACATTTCCAAATAACAATCATTTTCTAATTTTTGTTCAGCCATTAAACTGAGAATCTCATTTCTCATTGAATGTACATTTGCAAATTCTTGCATTATCTTTCGATCATAATTTGAGTTTTTAAATATATTCTGTATATTTTGAAATTTTCAATCTAATTGATCGGTATTTTTCATATTTTAATGACAAGATTCAATACAATTGAATATTCTATTTTTTTCAATGTCTATTGATTCGGATTTACTTGAAGCACTTATGATACATGCTAGTAAAAATCCCTCTTCATTTACTCTTCATCTTAATGACATTGATTACACTTTGATTGATGTTTCTATTGAAAATTCTCCTATACCCGTCAATGAACCTACTACCAGGGGGGGTGTATATTTTTCAGAAAAATTTGCGTATAAAATGAATGGTTCGATAGAGGATCTTAGTGTTGTTCCAATGCTTACCAAAAAAATGCTTGGACCTAATACTGAATTTGGTGAATTAAAAATTTCTACTTCTGCTGTTTTTAATGGAAATTCTTTACCTGTTACTATTTTTACTAATTTAACAAATAGTGTACAAACACCAAATTCAATTCAATTAAGTATGATTATTGTTAAACTTGAATCTGTTTAACTCTATTTCATATATCTATCATATTTTTCTCTAGATGTTTTATCTGATAAAATTTCATATGCTTTATTGATTTGAATCATTTCTTCTTCTGAATCCTCTTTTGTCTTATCTGGATGTGTTTTCTTTGCTAATTCTCTAAAGTTTTTCTTTATTTCTTCATATGTTGCATCCATTTCTACACCTAAAATTTCATAATAATTTGGTAAATTATTATTTGTTATTTCTTCTCTGAATTCTCTTTCTTGCTTACTGTTTCCTCTCTTTCCAACTTCTTCATAATCATCTCCCCAATCTGAATGATATTTTTCGTAGGTTCGATCTTTTTTTGATTCATGCTGTTGTTTATCGTATGACGTTTTTTTCCTTAAAATAATATCTCTTGCAAGAAATACAAATATTCCAATCACTGCAATTGAAAATCCTGAGAATAGAATTATTTTTTCCTCGTCTGAAATTTTTAATTCCCTCGATGATTCATTTTCTTGAGCATAGGTTGTTTGTATTGCACCAATTGAAATCATAAAAATCATCAAAATTTTAAATTCATTCATTGTTTATTATATTGCAATCCTTATTTCAAGTATTTAGTGGTATATTTTTTAAAATATTTTTATACATTTACTTAATCTAATATTCTTCAAATTTAATACCTATGAAATTAATCAAAGATTATGACTAAAATTGATGAACTTGTATCTGATGGAAAATCTTTTTTAGAAAATGGTGATTTTGATAAGGCATTGGGATTTTTTGAACAAGCTCTTCTATTAAATCCTAAAAATCCTGATTTATGGAATTACAAGGGTACTGCACTTAGAAGTCTGGGAAGATATGGTGAATCTATGGATTGTTTTAATGCTTCACTAAAACTGGATCCTCGTGATAGATTCGCATCCTGAGTATTATTTTTAATTTCACATTAATGTTTTTAGTGATGTTATCCTTGTATTATTATGACTCGAACACAACGAAGAAGAGATACTGCACATCCAACCCGTGATGGAAAACATAACCCAATATGTGTTGATCCTGATTGTAAGGATTGTCAATAAAATAGAGATATTCATTATCTCTATTCTTAATTCTTCTTTTGAGCCTAAAGTTCATTTTAATCAAATTTGTTGGTAATATCAGAATCACTTGGACTTTAATTCAAAATATTTGTAACATAATTTATTGCAAAAATTAATACCTCTATCTTATACTGACTCTGATTCATGTACAACTGAGGATCACTATATTATTGAGAATATATTAGAAAATTCGTTGAATGAAGAAGTAAATGCATTATTTTTAAAAGCTAATAGTTGCATTGATGATGAAGATTTTTCAAACGCACTACCCTTTTATGATTCCATTTTAAAAATTGATTCCAAAAATATATCTGCTTTAATTGATAAGGGCACTACATTACAAATACTTGGCAGAATTAAATTGGCAATAAAGTGCTTTGATGAGGTACTTGGTATTTCTCCTAATAATATTGATGCATTGATAAATAAAGGATCTGCTCTACATCTTAATTCAAAATATTTGGATGCAATATCTTGTTATGACTCTGCTTTAAAAATCGATAAAAAATGTTCTATGGCACTTGCTTACAAAGGACTTTCTTTGGGTGAAATGGGTGATCTTCCTAATGCTATTGCTTATTTTAAAAAGGCTCTGTCCATTGACAAACATTGTACAATTGCGCAATTATCTCAGGAAACTGCTCAAAATCTTTTAAATTTATCTAATGAGAAATCTAAAAAACTGTAACGTCTCCGGGTGCTGGTTCTCGTGTATTTTGTTTTTCATTGGACTCGAAGAAATCACTATGCTTTAGATTTTGATGTTCTCTTAATTTTTCAATAGTTTCAAAACCCTCATGACACAAGTAACATTTTGGTTTATGCTCATCAACTAAGGGAAGTACCATGAATACTCTTACTTGAGAGGTTACTTATTTCTTCAGAGTATAAGGAATATATCCTGATGAGGAAATCGGGAAGTATGTTGGAACAATTAGTTGGCGATTCTCAGGCATTAGATCGAGCTCTTGCAGGTGAAGAACTATCTTACAAGGATGGTTTGGAATTAATGGATTATGATAACTTGCATTTACTTGGGGCTGTTGCAGATTCTGCAAGAAAAAAACTAGTTGGTGACACAGTAACTTTTGCCGCTTCCTATTACATGAATTACACAAATGTTTGTGCCGCTAGCTGTCAAATGTGTGCATTTTATCGAAAAGGTGATGAAGACGATGCGTATACGTTAACCCCTAAAGAAATTGAACAACGAGTAGGTATTGCAAAACAAATGGGCGCAACAGAAGTACACATTGTTGGTGGATTTCATCCTAAACTCCCACTGGAATATTACGAGGATATGATGCGAACTATTAAAAAAAGTCATCCGGAATTAAATATCAAAGCATTAACTGCAGCTGAAATTCATTTCTTATCAAAACTTACAAAAAATTCAACTAAAGAAATTTTATCTCGTTTAAAGGATGCTGGATTGGATTCAATGCCTGGTGGCGGTGCAGAATTATTTCATCCTGATATACGAGGTAAAATTGTTAGAGGCAAATGTACTGGACAGCAATGGTTGGATGTTATTGAAGAAGCTCATACTATGGGAATTCAAAGTAACGTTACAATGTTATACGGTCACATTGAAAAACCAGAACACATTGTTGATCATTTAATAAAAATTCGTGAACTTCAAAAGAAAACAAATGGATTTGTAACGTTGATTCCTTTAAAATTCAGTTTAGATAATACTGAATTGGAACAAGATAATTTAGTAAATAATGAATGTTCTTCAGTATATGATTTGAGAATAGTTGCTTTATCCCGATTAATGCTTGCAAACACTCTGAACAATATCTCTGTTTATTGGGTTGCATATGGGAAAAAATTAGCTCAAGTTGCATTATCCAATGGTGGAAGTGATTTGGTTGGAACTGCTTTCTCAGAAGAAATTTACCGTGCTGCAGGCAAACCTACTACTTCTTCCGTTGATGAATTGGCTACTATGGTTAAAGAGATAGGACGTGTACCTGCTCAAAGAAATACTCATTTTGGAATTTTAAAAAAATTTTAGTTCATTTGTTTTTTAATTGAATTTACTTTCTCTTCCATTTTTTGTTGTTTGTCTGTTCTTGAATCTATCTTTATGATTACTTCTACTCTGTTAATTCCCAAATGGTGAACTGTTTCTATCATATTTTTTGATGCTTTGTTGATGACATCGATATTATCTGATTCTAAAATTGTACCCATGGAATTAATTTCATATCTTATGTTTTCCATATTTTTAATTGATTCAATTGCTTTTGCAATGTAAAAACTTGCACTAGTAGTTTTTGTTGCCATTGGGTATATGCTGATTTCTGCTTGAATCATATTATTTTTTATACAATTTCAAATTTAAACTAGTTTATGAGAAGCGAGATTGGAGAGCTTGAAGAGGCTCAACCAACCTCATGAAGAATGGAGAGTTCCGTTCTTCAGTTATACGTTTTGTTAACCCGAATTGGTTAACGCGATTTTGGAATCAAACGTAATAGCCTACAAACATAGTGATGTATAAAACAAACTAAAACGTGGCATTAATCGTGTCTAATTTGAAACCAAAAAGTAATTTGTATTATTTACTTCCTGCCTTTGGAAGTATTATTGGTGGATTGATTGCTATGATTATCTTAAGAAAACAAGGCCGTCAATATGATAAATTGGGCAGAAACTGTGTTTTACTTGGAATTATTGCATCTGGATTTGCAATTGGAATGGATTATGTCAATAGCACATATGACATTCCTATGATTGAAGATTATCTTAACCCTGATGGAATATTTGATGTTCTTGATTGGTTTGGTGGCACAAGCATCTATGTTTTCCCACCAATTGTAATTGCGTATTGGATAATTTCAAAATTAATACGCTGAAATTAAAAAATAAATCATTTGATTATATTTTTAATTTTAAGGTAAATTTTATTCTGCTTTCTTTTCTACTGTTTTTGTTGATTTTCCTTTTTTCCTTCTTGCTCCAAAACTAATCAATACTAGTAGAAATCCTAATCCGAACAAAATACCTGCTAATGTGTTATAATCTTCATTTTCTTGTTCTGCTAACATTAGATCGAGTTTTTCTTCATCGGTCATTCCTGCTTGACCTACTGGAATTGTAGCGTTGATGTTTATTGTAAGTATTAATCCTACAATTACCATTACCATTCCTCCTGCTAACATTTTTTTATTTACTAGGACCATCTTTGAGATTAATTATATTTCATCATATATTAGGGAATTTATTTTTTATTTTAAATCACTATGATCTTTTATCAAATTAAAATTTACACGTATTTTAAAATAAAAATTTAATAAAAGTTACAAAGTTCTGAGTGTTTTTCTCAAAACGATTTGTTTGTATTATCTGTGATTTTGGAAACATTCTCTGCAATATACAGGTCTGTCTTCTTTTGGTCTAAATGGTACTTGACAATCCGTTCCACAATCTCCGCATTTTGCATCGTGCATTTCTCGTGGTCTCTCATCTCTTCTACCAAATCTTCCGCCACCTTGTCTTCCACCAAATCTATCTCTATTTCGTGGTTCTGGTTTGTGATTTTGGAAACATTCTCTGCAATATACAGGTCTGTCTTGTTTTGGTTTTAATGGTACTTGACAATCCGTTCCACAATCTCCGCATTTTGCATCAAACATTTCTCTATCTTCTCTATTGTATGACATATTTTCTAAATTTCATCGATTCATGTTGTAATTAAACTATTGTAAAATTCTAATATTTTTTTAAATTTTTTGTCTTCTATGAAATCTTACTTTCTTATTTTACCCATTATTTTACTACATTGGTATTTGAGGCACTGACATTCCTCCATGTCCTGAATCGATTGTTTGTTTTGGACTTAAACTTGTGTCATGATGACATGGTTTGTTACAAACTGGACAAAATTTTCTATCTAATACAATGCATTGACAAATATGATTTTTTAAGTATGATTGAGCAGCTTGATTCCATTCACCTGTTCCATTACAATAAACACATGCATTTGAACTCCAAGAACCTTCTCCTTTACAAAGATCACATACGTCATCTGTCATATCCCATATCCTTCCTGTCTGTATTATATCATTTTTGGCACCAGTAAATTATACTAATTTCATTCTATATACTGCCTAAAATTAGTTAAGTTTTGAATAAAGAAAATAAAAAAGGAATTCGAGCTTGGTTTAATCCTAAAGGATATGGAATAAGTAGAGTTTCTTGGTTGATGATGAGAATTTCTGGAATCTATCTATTGGTATTTTTTGTTGTACATGTAATTCATGGGATATCAATTCTTGATCGTATGACTTGGGGACAGATGCTATTTTTGACATATTCTCCTACCGGTTTTGTGGTGTTATCTGTGATGATTGCATTGGGTACTTTCCATGCAATCAATGGAATTAGACTGATGTTTCAGCAAGGTGGACTTGGAATTGGAACTCCTGCTAGACCGGATTATCCTTATCAAATTCAATCTATGGGGAAGAAAAATAGATTGTGCATTTATGTAACTATGGGTGTTTCAGCTTTAGCTTTGTACTATGCTTTGGATGTGTTTTTCTAATGTTAAGGATAAGAGAGAGTCATATTAGAAAAATCCATTATAGTACAGCTTTAGGTGCAATTGGATTAGTTGCATTACATATCTCTGTACGATTTTCTACAGGAAATTTTGCATCATCATTGTCTTATGAATTTGTAGTAGCTAACTATCAAACTTTGAGTTATGCGATACTATTGGAATTAATTTTGATTCTAGTATCTGTTCATGGATTTAATGGTCTTAGAGGTATATTTCTTGATTATAGAAGTGGATTCAAATACGAAAAGATTGTGAACTGGGGATGTTTCCTTGCAGCATTATCTTTGATAGCATATGGTACGATGACAATTATTCTTGCAAATCAAATTCAAATTTAAAATATTGGGCTTCAAAATTCGGCAAAGTATCATCAAATTGAGGAATCAGATAGAACCCGTTGGTATCATCATTAGCCACTGTTCACTTCTTTTTTAAAGTAAATATTTCTATTCAAATTTCATATACTGTGTAGTTTTTTAAAATATATGAATGAAATTTCAAATGATTCTAACGATAATTTGATTCTGTCTGATTTAGTAAATAATTGGATTTTAGAACCCATTACCGATTCTAAAAATCGACAAAATATCGTTTTTCGATTAACTACTAAAGGTAAAGATTATTTTAAAATTTTAAACAAAAACTCTGGATATCCTTTCAAAAATAATCCTACTTTACAAATTATGGTGAAAAAAGGAATTGTAGTTGAGATAATTAAAAAAGAAGGTTTGGTAGGATATGATCTCACCTTGATTGGTGAACAACATCATGTTTTTTTGAAAAAATGGTCAAAAAAATGAAGATCTAATTTCATTCAAATTATTTTAAAAATTGTATTAATTACTCTGGAGGTCTTTGAACAAATACATTACATACCAATGCATCTGTTTTTTTATCTCTATGCTGTACTTTACATGTCACAAATTTGCCTTTTAATGCTCTCTCTAAATCTTCTTTAGTTTGTTCTGGACGCTGACCATCTTCGTTATCTTTGATTAACCCCATGATGATTTTTTCTGTTTTTCCATAATCTCCTTTGTTATCTTTGCGGGTATGGCTTACAAGTAATCTGAATGCATTACCTGTTAAAATTTCTAAAACTGCTCCCCCAATACCGTCTCCATCAAGTTCATCAGACATTATCAGATAATTTTTTTTGTTCTATAATTACTTGGTGGCAATACTAATTTCAAATTCTGGAACTAGTCCTTTTTCTTTTGCCATCTCAAACAATTTTCTAATTGCTTGTTCACCAGGATCGCCCATGTTAACAGTAACTGGATTTACATACATTTTTACAAATTTTTCAATCAATGTTCTTTCTTTTCCTCTTGAGTATTGCATGGCGTATTCTAAGGCATCATCAAAATTCTTAATTCCAAATTCAATAGATGCTTGTAGATATTTGTCAAATTTGACAATTGTGTCCATGCCTAAATCTGTCTTCATCACGTTAATTCCTAAAGGTACTGGTAATCCTCCTGTAGTCTTATCCCACCATTCACCTACATCTAAAATTTTTACATTTCCCTCTTGTTCATATGATAATTGTGTTTCATGAATTACTAATCCTACATCTACTTCTCCTGATTCAACAGCTTTAGGAATATCACTAAAGTTCATTTCAACATATTCAAATTTTCCTATCATTAGTTGAAGTAATAAAAATGCTGATGTCATTTTTCCTGGAATTGCTATTTTACATTTTTTTAATTCGTCAATTGTCATTTGTTTTTTTGCGGTCACTATGGGGCCATAATTAATTCCAAAACTACCTCCACTTCTCAAAATTGTATATCCTGGAATGTATGCACATGCATGTACTGAAACTGCTGTAACATCTAATTCAGGATTTGTTGCTTTTAGATTCAAATTTTCAATATCTTCAATTACGTGATTTACTGTAAAGTCCGGAGATGGAACTTTGTCTGTGAACATACCATAAAACATGAATGCATCATCAGAATCAGGAGTATGTCCAACTGAAATTTCCATACTTATTTTTTAAACAATCGTAATAAATATCCAAATCATTATCGTCTATTTCTACTTCTTCTTCAACATCGATCTTTTTTATTTATTCTTCATTCCCAAAAATTTTCTTAAAGATAAAAAACCATAAAATTAATTTCACGACTAAAATTCAAAGACATTATATAATGCTCGACTGGTTTTCGCATTATGGCAAAATTCAAGTCAACACAAGAAGTAATGAAAATTATTAAGAATAAACAAAATATTCGTAACTTTGGTGTAATTGCACACGTTGACCATGGAAAAACAACTATGAGCGATAGTCTTTTGGCTTATTCTGGAATTATTGCCCCTTCTGCTGCTGGTAAAGCACTTGCAATGGACTTTGATAAAGAGGAGCAAGAAAGAGGAATTACAATTTATCAGGCTAATGTAACTTTGCTCTATTCTCAAAACGATAGTGATTATGTCATTAACATGATTGATACTCCTGGACACGTTGATTTTAGTGGAAGAGTAATTCGAAGTTTAAGAGCAATTGATGGTGCTGTAGTAGTTTGTGATGCTGTTGAAGGAATTATGACTCAAACTGAAACTGTCACAAGAATGGCACTTGAAGAAAGAGTCAGACCTGTTTTGTTTATCAATAAAGTGGATAGATTAATCAAAGAATTGAGATTAACTCCAGAAAAAATGCAAGCACAACTTGCAGAAGTTGTTTCTACTTTCAATCAATTAGTTGATACCTATGCTGAACCTGAATACAAGGAAAAATGGAAAGTATCCATTCAGGACGCAAGTGTAACATTTGGTTCTGCTAAAGATAGATGGGCAATTAACACTGATTTAATGAAAGAAAGAGGAATTACATTCAAAGATGTAATTGACGCTTATACTGAAGAAAAACTTCCTGAACTTGTAGAGAAAGCACCTTTAGCTGATGCAGTTCTTGGAATGGTTGTAAAACATCATCCTGCACCAAAGGATGCTATCAAATATAGAATTCCACAAATTTGGAAAGGTGATTTAGAATCTGATGTTGGAAAAGCCTTACTTGCTGGTGAGGATGAAGGTCCAACTATTATGATGGTGGTTAACATGGTATTAGATCCTGCAGCAGGTCCTGTTGCAATTGGAAGATTATTTTCTGGAACTATCAAGGATGGACAAACCCTTCACATTATAGATGAAAAAAGAGATGGAAGAGTACAATCTGTTAATTTCTTTATGGGTAACCAAAGAGAGCAAGTTGGAGAATTAGGTGCTGGAAATATTCCTGCATTATTGGGTTTAACTGAATGTCGTGCTGGAAATACTTTATCCTCTGTTAAAGATATTCCAATGTTTGAAGGTGTGAAATATGTTTCAGAACCTGTTGTTCAAATCGCAATTGAACCAAAACATCCTAAAGATTTACCTAAACTTGTAGAAATTTTAAGACAACTAACTATTGAGGATCCAAATCTAATTGTAAAAATTGATGAGGAGAGTGGTGAAACTATTGTTGCTGGAATGGGTGTACTTCACTTGGATGTTGCAACCCATAGAATTCAAGACGCAAAATGTGAAATTATTACTTCAGAACCTTTGATTAACTATAGAGAAACTGTTAAAGCTGCTTGTGAACCAATCATGGCAAAATCTCCAAATAGACACAATAAAATTTTCATGAAGGTAGAGCCTTTGGAGCCTGAAATTGCTCACATGCTAAGAACTGGTGAAATCAGTGATATGAAAGATAAAAAAGTCGTTGCTGATTTACTCAAAGGTGCTGGTTGGGATACTGATACCATCAAAAGAGTAATGAGATTTGATTCTCGTGGTAATGTTTTGATTAACGGAACAAAAGGTGTTCAATTTGTCCAAGAGTCTACTGATTCTATTAATTCTGGATTTGATGAAGTTATGAAAGAAGGTCCTCTTTGTAAAGAACAGATGAGAGATTGTAAATTCATTTTCACTCACTTTGTACCTCACGAGGATACAGCTCACAGAGGCCTATCTCAATTAGGTCCTGCATCACGTAGAGCATGTATGGGTTCATTGTTAACTGCAGGTACTGCTGTTTTAGAACCCACTCTTGCAATTGAAGTTCGTGTTCCAACTGATTTAGTTGGAAACGTTGCAACTATACTTTCTGGTAAACGTGGTAAAGTTTTAGACATGCAGCAAAAAGGTGCATCAAGTATTGTAATTGGTGAATTACCTGCTTCTGAAACATTCACTTTATCTGAAGCTATGAGAGGTCAGACTGCAGGACGTGCAACATGGAATACTTCCTTTAAGGAATGGACTGAAGTTCCAAAATCTATGTTAAAAACAGCTGTAGAAGATATTAGAAAAAGAAAAGGATTAGCCCCTGAACCACCTGGTGTTGGCGAATTTATCGATAAAGAATAATCTTAGTAATTTTTTAATTATTTTACAATGAGTAATCTTAAATTTTATAAATATAATTTCAATTATTGCAATCTTTACTGGATCAAGTTAATATTTTACTCAAAATGAAGGTAGGGGATCCTTATCGATTAGAGCATATCAAACTAATGTTAAAACAAAAAAGAACTGTATATGGCTCAGATAGGGCATACCTTGATCATTTAATTCATGATTATATTGAAGAAGTTAAGACTCAAAAGAAATTATCAAAAATTCGAGGAGAAGATCCATTTGAAGAACCATCCGAAACCACAACTGATGAAAATGTTGAAGATGATGATGGAGAAGAGGAACTTGTTGAATTGGAACACATTTACTGTTGGAAATGCGGAAAATCAATTCCTGTAAATTCAAAATTTTGTCTTGATTGTGGCAGTGACATAAAAAAACCTGAAGTTAAAGAAGATCCTATTGAAGAAATTCCTGACAAAACACCCTCCAAGATTATTGAAGAAAAATCTAACCATGGAAACAGAAAAAATATTCTCATAGTCATAGGTGTTTTGGTAATTTTAGCTGTAATTGGCGGAGGAGTTGTTATGAATAATGGATTTGACAAAACAGTTTCTTTAGATGAAGATTCTGTACAATC
>JAOLZN010000006.1 GCA_028343855.1 Candidatus Nitrosopumilus sp.
TCCTTCTATACAAAATGGACCATTCATGCCTGGAGCCACAACTCTTTTTGCTGCTTCTACAAAATTTTCACCCATTTTATACACCTCATCAAGTAATGATTCTCTTAACACAAGTGGACTATTTCCAATTACATTGAATGATGGAACTTTTGTTGATTTCATTTGCTGTTCTGCTGGGATTCTTCCAAGACCTTCAATGTCTGATTCATGTCTTTGATCAACTCCAAAGAATTCTAATTCCCCTGATAATGGTGAGTAAAAGAATTGTAAGTATGCTAAAACACCTGCTGCATATTCTTGAATGTATAGGGTTTCATCTTTTGAAAGAATACCTTCAGAAATTAACTGATTTCTTTTTGTATTGTAATCTTCTTCATTGGCTGCCATAAAGTAACCTTTACCTCCTGCAGCTCCTTGTCTTTTCACAATTACTAATTTTTCAATATCTTTTGGTGTTGCTATTGGTTTTGGCATTGGAAGTGTTGCATCTTTCATTAGTTGCTCCTTCATATTCCTGTCTGATTCCCATCTGAGAATCCATTTGTTTCCAAATACAGGTGTCTTGATGGATTCAATTTCCTCGGAACTCATTTGGGCAATTAATGTTCCATGGGGAATCAAAACAGCATTGTTTTCTTGAAGAGTTTTTTGACATTTTTCATCTAGTACTTCCTTAAAGGAATCTACAATAATCAATTCATCAATAAATGGAAATCTGCGATATAATTTTTCACGTTTTTTTTCACAAACTAGGATTGTTTTGAGGCCTTCATCTTTTGCACCTTTTAGAACTTGTAATGAGCAGTGAGATCCAAGAGTTGCTATGGCTGTCATTTTCTTACTCTGAGTAAAATTTTGTTATTTATGAACTATAGGAAGTTAATTGAATAATTTCGAGTCCTGAAAAGATATGACGTATCGACGTTCTTTATCTTACCAAGACTATCTAATGATAGATCGCACTACTATATTTAGATCGCGATTCAATTAATTCTACATTTAATTCTGATTTAATGTCTGCAGGTATTACTTTGAGAACAAAATCATACATGGTTGTATTTTTTGGTAATTCTTCCCTTTCTTGCAATAGTGAAAATACGGCTATTCCATTAGATATGATGGCAATCATTTTTTCTTTATTGTTTAATGACATAGTTATTCTGAAAAATTCTAACTAATTAATCTAAAACTACTTCAATTAAATTATTGATTGAAATCCTACTTGTTTTTCAATAATTTGTAATAATTTAGGTGATGTTTCTAGAGTTTCTAGATCTATTGAAATACTGTGACCATATGCATCATCAGAGTAGTTTTGAGAAGCATGATATCCTACATAGACAGCAGTACTGAGGAACATTACTATCACTAATCCTATCAAGATATTTGCCATATTGTTTAGAATTCGCCTTTAGGGATGTAAAAACATTATGAAAATTGTGCATTTTTGAGGATCATTTTGAAAAAATTAATTACACCAGAAAATATGGAAATATTATAAATTATGATTGAAACTGAATTAGGAAAATTACGTAGATCTCACTATTCTGATGAATTAAATGCATCAATGGATGGTTCTGAGGTCACTGTAATGGGGTGGGTATTGACAGTTAGAGGCCATGGAAATATCAGTTTTGCCACGGTTCATGACAAAAATGGTGATCTTTCAATTGTTGCAAAGAAAGGTGATTGCCCAGATGAAATACGAGAGAAAATTTCTAATCTAAAAGCACATTCATCCATTGGCATTACTGGAAAGATTAAAGCGTCTGAAAAAGCACCTAGTGGATTTGAAATAATTCCTACAGAATTACGTGTATTTTCAGAAGTAACAACTATTCCTCCTTTTGAACCAACTGCAAAAACTGTCAAAAATATTGATACTCGTTTAGAAGTAAGACCAATTGATCTAAGACGAAATATCTTACAACATGTTTTCAAAACTAGAAGTTTAGTTTTAAAAACAATTAGAGATTACTTTAATGATCAAAATTTTGTTGAAATCAACACTCCAAAAATGATTGCAACAGCTACCGAAGGTGGCGCTGCATTGTTTCCAATATTTTATTACAACAAAGAAGCATTTTTAGCTCAAAGCCCCCAATTGTACAAAGAACAATTGACAATGAGTTTTGAAAAAGTTTTTGAAATTGCACCAATTTTCAGAGCCGAACCATCTCGGACAAACAGACACTTAGCTGAAGCAATATCTATTGATTTGGAAGAGGCTTTTGTAGATTATAATGATGTGATGAGTAGAATAGAGGACATCATCAAAGTTTCAATCATTGCAGTTAATGATTACATTAAAAATAATCCTGATTCAGAATTTACTCCGACCCCTGTACCTGAAAATATTCCAAGATACACCTATGATGATCTTGTAGATAGAATGCAAAAGGCAGGAGCCAAAACCGAATGGGGCGATGATTTGTATCCTTCAAATCTTAAAAAAATTGGGTTAGATGGATTTTATTTTATTACTGATTGGCCTTTAGGTCCAAAACCATTTTACGTTAAAGATAGTAAATCTAATCCTAAAATTTCTGAATCATTTGATTTGATGTTTGGAGATTTGGAATTATCTTCGGGTAGTACAAGAATTGAAAAACGTGATGAATTGGCTCAAAGAATGAGCAATAAAGGCATGAAAACAGACTCATTTGAATACCATCTTAATGCATTTGATTATGGTGTACCTCCCCACGCAGGATGTGGAATTGGTCTTGAGAGATTAATTATGGCTTTAACGGGTACTGAAAATATTCGTGATACTACATTTTATCCAAGAGATGTGGACAGACTTACTCCTTAGAATTTCGTTATAATCTAATTTCCTATTTGATAGCCACAATTGCCACAACGATTAGCTTTTTTATCAAATCTTAATTCATTACATGCTGGACATCTAGTAAAAGCCATGATTCTGTATTCAATGTATGATTATATGAGTAAATCGACTTTCATTATGCATTTCTTATGATACCAATGACTATTTCTAATTCTGGGATTCAATCTAATCTCTTTGCTGCATAGAGTACAATGGATTTTCAAAGCTTATCTATGATATTTCAAATTCATTTAAGACACATTGGTTATTATAAAAAAATGGATGTTGTAATTTATTAAATTTTAATTCATTAATGATATTTTTACAATTAAATAATTTCCTAAATAGCCCTAGAATTAGACAGTATTATGCCAAATTCTGGAAATTTTCATTCACCAAAATCTAATGCCAAGATATTTTGTGCTTGGTGTCAGAAATGGAAGACGGGATACATAGTTTTAAAATTTACAAAAGGTGCAAATTGGAAAATTAACAAACATTTCAAAGGAGAGAAATTCTGTAAGGGTTCTAACAAAGTTGTTATGAAGCCCAATTCAGATTAATCAAAATTCATGAAAAATGTAATTTTTTTATTTGGATGATTTGTAAAATTTGTAATGAGTATCTATATTGAACTTTTACAGGAATATAGGGAAAAATTCGATAGAGAAATATTCCCATTATTGATTTCTAATCAATTAATTCATAAAAATACGGGTCAAGTATACCATTCTTTTCAAAAAAGAATTGATAGAATAGAACTACAAAAAAAATCCATTGAAGATAAAGTATCACAATTAAAACAACATATGTCAAATGGGAATAAAGTTGAAGATTTTGATAAATCGACAATGTTTGATTTAATTGCAATGTTTGCGCAAGCGACATTATCATACTTTGAGATATACAAATCATGTTTGAAATTCTCTTTAAATTTTGAAAAACTTGAAATAACAAAATCTAATCCGGGTTATAATGAGATGATTGATCATTTGGGTGACTACAAAAATAATGGAGTATCAGTATTTCATAAAGCAGGTCTTAGAACATTTTTCAATGTAGATTTAAGAAATGTTTTAACAAATGACTCTTGGTGGATAAATAATAATTTTGAATTTACTTATGAAGAACCTGATGGTACAGAAATCTCCCTAAGTATAGGTGAACTTTATGGGGAATTGGCAAGTATCAATTCTGTGGTATTGGGATTCACTGAAAATCATCAAAAAAATTCTGATATTGAGTCTTCAAAATAGTCTTTTGATTTTAATACAGTAAAATGATTTTTGAATTTATACCTTGAAGGAAACCTTATCAAAAATCATTAAAATTAGTGGACCTGGATTGCTCTTTGCAAGCACTGCAATAGGTGTATCTCACCTAATTCAGTCTACTAGGGCAGGCGCTGATTTTGGATTAATGATAATTGGATTTGTAGTACTAGTTAGTGTGCTCAAATATCCCTTTTTTGAGTATGGCTCTAGATATGCAAATTCTACTCAAACAAGCATAATTGATGGATACAAAAAATTAGGAACTCCAATTCTAGTTTTGTATCTCATAATTACAGTTTGTTCGATGTTTTTTGTTACTGGTGCAGTTGGATTTGTAGCTGCAGGATTTTTTGAGAATTTATTTAATTTAGAATTTTTGGGAGAATGGTCCATAATCTTACTATTCATATCATGTGTGATGATTTTGGGAATAGGCAAATTCCATCTATTGGATAATTTGATCAAAGTTATTGTAACTATTTTGGTTATCTCTACAGTACTTGCGTTCTCACTTACTATAATTAATGGACCAATCGAACCAGTTGAAAATTTTGTTCCAAAAGAATTATGGACTACAACAGGAATCTTCTTTTTACTGGCACTGATGGGATGGATGCCTACTGCAATTGATTTATCAAGTTGGAATAGTCTATGGACATTAGAAAAAATAAAGCAATCAAACTATCGACCAAAATTAAAAGTAACTTTGTTAGAATTTAGAATTTCTTACCTTCTCACTGGAATTCTGGCAATAATGTTTGTTACCCTTGGTACTTTCATCTTTTATGGTTCTGGAGAAGAACTTCCTAACAATAATTCACAATTTGCCCATACTATCATTACAATGTATAGTAGTGTAATGGGTAATTGGAGCTATATTGTAATTTCGGCATCAGCATTTACTGTAATGTTTGGAACTATTCTTGCAGTATTTGATGGATATTCTCGTGCACTAAATAGAACGGTTGAACTGCTATTTGGAAAAAATGAGAACGATCCGTCTAAAAGTTCAAGAAAACTGTATTCTGTATTTCTTGTTATTTTAGCCTCAGGATCTCTGGTAATAGTACTTCAATTTGGAGATAATCTAAAGGAATTAGTTGACTTTGCAACCATTTTGTCATTTGTAATTGCTCCAGTAATTGCTATTTTCAACTATAGACTAGTTACTGGAAAATATTTAGAAAAATCAGATCAACCCTCAATAATATTGAAAATTTTAAGTGTTGGGGGAATTCTATTTTTATCAGGATTTGCAGTATACTTTATTTTATTAAAATTCGTTTTAAACTAAATTTTTATTTGAATTAGATTAACTCCATACATGCCGTTTGTAAAAGAAGGAGATGAATCAAATCCTGATGTTTCATCACTATACAAAGAAATTGATGATGAATTAAAAATTGGTAAGATTCCAAATATATTGAAAACTACCTCAATTGATCCTCAAATTGCCCGATGGTTTTGGGATGGTGTTAAAATTATCTTACTTCGAGAATCTTCTATTCCAAGAACTTTGAAGGAATCAATTGCAGTGATTGTGTCAAACGCAAATTCTTGCAAATACTGCACACAAGCTCATTCAATGTTATTGCAGTTAATGGGATTCGATGATGATAAAATTAATGATCTAAAAAATGATTTTGAAAATTTCTCAGATAAAGAAAAAGCTGCATTAAATTATGCATTAAAAATAAACAACTCTGCAAATAAAACAACTGCTGATGATCATAGAATTTTAAATGAATTTGGTTATGATGATAAACAAATTGTAGAAATTACTTCTGTAGTTGCTGCCTTTAATTGGGCAAACATAATTGCTGATGCCTTAGGTACAGATATGGAAGCATAGTTTTTTGATAATTATTGATCTGCTAATCAAATTTTTCACACTTTTTTAATTTTAACAAAAATTTATGAGATTAATCAAGCCAAGATTACAAAGGGACATGAAAAGAAGGGGGATTTGAACCAAACCGGAATTCATGTTAATCTAGGCATAAATTTTGTATAATCAAAACTACTGTTAAGATCAATTTTTTTATTGTTTTTTTTATTTATGAAAAGTTAGTAATAGACAGTGTTGCCATGGGTAATGCTGGGTTGCGATAATTCAAACTAACGCATCTTTTGGAATTATCGCTCTACCACGTGGCTAAACAATCAGATCAAAGTATTTTGTGCCTACCATTTTATAGTAAGATTGATAGATTCACCTCATAGGAGTATAGAAAATGGTTACCGTTGAAGAAATTGAACATGTTTCAAAATTAATGAAAATAGATGTAGATGATCATAGTGAATATCTTGAAAAAGTTCAAACCATGATTAGTTATTTTGATATTTTGGATTCTGCAGGAGTTGAATCTGAAGAAATATCAATGCCAGAAATTCCAATTGAACAATTACGAAATGATGAATACATTCCATTTGATGAAAAATTAATTGAGAAGATGAATCATTACAAAGGAACCTACGTAAGAGCACCAAAGATGTGATATGAATCTAAAAATCTCTGCCCTTGAATTTATTGAAGAAGTAAAAAGTGGAAATATTACTGTAGAGGAATTTACTGCAAAAACAATTGAAAGAATTAATCAAGTTGATGATAAACTTCATGCATTTTTATCCGTAAATAATGATGCAATTGATCAGGCCCGTAATATCGATAAGAAAATAAAATCCGGTGAAAATGTTGGAGCATGTTACGGGATGCCAATTTCAATCAAAGACAACATGTGTATCAAAGATACTAAAACTACATGTGCATCAAAAATGCTTGAAAACTTTGTTGCACCATACGATGCAACAGTAATTTCAAAATTAAAAAAACAAGATGCAATTTTTATTGGCAAGGTTAACATGGATGAATTTGCCATGGGGCTAACTACTGAGTTCAGTGCTTTTGGCCCAAGCAAAAATCCGTGGAATATTGAACATGTCCCAGGAGGTTCATCTGGTGGAAGTGCAGTATCTGTCAGTTCATACGAATGTATTGCGTCATTGGGTTCTGATACTGGGGGTTCAGTTAGAAACCCTGCCAGTTTTTGCTCAACTGTAGGATACAAACCAACTTATGGATTAATCAGTAGATTTGGATTAATTTCATACGCAAATAGTATTGAACAGATAGGCCCTCTAACTAGAACTGTTAAGGACACTGCATTCATGTTAAATCTCATCGCAGGAATTGACCCAAATGACAATACTACAATTAACAACAATAATGAAGACTATTTGGAAGGAATTGAATCAGGAATAGAAGGCAAAAAAATTGGAATAATTACTGAAATGATGGGAGAAGGAATTGATCCTGAAGTACTTTCTGCTACAAAACAGGCTATCTCTAAACTTGAAGGATTAGGTGCTACCTGTGAAGAAGTATCCTTAGATATGGTAAAATATTCTGTAGCCGCATATTATACAATAACTGCAACAGAAGCTGGTAGTAATCTAGCAAGATATGATAATTTGAGATATGGATATGAAATGCCTGTTGAAGGTTATGAATTTAATTCCTACATTTCAAAAGCTAGAAAAAACTTTGGACCTGAAGTAACTAGACGAATGATAATTGGAGGATTTGTTCCCTCTGCAGGTCATGCAGGAAAATATTTCCTCAAAGCTATGAAAGTAAAAAGCAAACTTACAAAACAAATCAATGAAGCATTTAAGAAATTTGATTTGTTGATAGCACCAACTGTTCCAATATTGCCATTTAAAATTGGAGAAAAAATCGATGATCCTGTGTCTCTATTTTTAGTAGATATCAATACAGTTACAGCTAATCTAACTGGTAAACCTGCCATTTCAATTCCGTTTAAAATTGTAAATGGCTTGCCAATTGGAATTCAATTATTGGCAAATTCTATGGAAGATAAACTGCTTTTACAAGCAGCACATGCATTAGAACAAACAGTTACCTTACCGGAGGTACCAATATGACAAAAATTGGTTTAGAAATTCACTGTCAATTAACAAATTTACAAAGCAAGTTATTTTGTTCATGTAAGGCAAACTATCGTGAATTTGAACCAAATGAAAACATATGTCCTGTATGTGCAGGAATGCCCGGCAGTTTGCCCAGATTAAACCAAGAAGCAGTCAAAAAAGCAACCATGATTGCAATGGCATTAAATTGCTCCACTCCGGAAAAAATTGCATTTTTTAGAAAAAATTACTTTTATCCAGATTTACCTAAAAATTTTCAAATTACACAATTGAATATTTACGGTGATACCAGTGTTGGTGGTTCTGGAACAATATCTGTAGGAGATAAGAAAATTAGAATTACTAGAATTCAATTAGAAGAAGATCCTGGAAGATTAATCTATGAAGGTAGTTCTTCAAAAAATCAAATTACATTAGTAGATTACAACCGTGCAGGTACTCCGTTAGTTGAAATTGTGACTGAACCAGACTTTGAGACCCCCAAAGAAGTGCGTGATTTTCTAAACATTTTGTCAGATTTACTCAAAAACCTAGGAGTTGCAGACCCTAGTTTAGAAGGAGCAATGCGTGCAGATGCCAATGTATCCATACATGGTGGAAATAAAGTTGAAATCAAAAACATTGGATCTTTTCATGATTTAGAAAAAGCAGCTCACTTTGAAATTACCCGACAAGAGAGTTTGCATGACAGGGACATACCAATTGCACAAGAAACAAGACACTGGGACGATAGACGAAAAATTACCGTGTCTTCACGTTCAAAAGAGGAAGATATGGATTACAGATATTTTCTTGAAGGAGACATACCTTGGGTAAAGATAAATCCAGAAATTCGTACTGAATTAAAATCTGAAATGCCTGAAAGCATTAGTTCTAAAAAAGAGAGATATGTTACAAAATATAATATTCCAGAACAAGTTGCTGATGTTTTATCTTCAGATAAATATTATTCTGACATGTTTGAAAAATCACATACTGAATCAAATGCCAAAGAAGTTGCAAATATCATAACAACTGAATTAATGGGGTTAGAAGACACTAGAGAAAAACGTGAGGCATCAAAACTTACTGCCACTCATTTAAGAGACCTAGCTGATTCCATTCAAACTGGCAAGGTATCAAGAAATTCTTCTAAAAATGCTTTACATGAAATTTTAAAAACAGGAAAAAGTGTATCACAGATTATTTCTGATTTAGATTTAGGTAATGTATCTGACGAATCAGAATTACTGAAAATAATTGAAAAAATAATATCTGACGAATCAGAAGCTGTAGAACAAACAAAATCTAATCCTCAAACAATTAACTATCTTGTAGGCAAAGTAATGCAAGCTACAAAAGGTAAGGCAGATCCTACATCTACATTAAATTTATTAAAAAAACAGATTGGCATATGATGGATTTATCTCTAGAGGATATAGAATTCATCAAAATTCTTGCAACATCAGATGCCACAATTTTACAAGCAGGTATGAATGAGGCTACAAAAAAAAGATTAGATGACAGAGTAGGAGTAATTTTGCGCAAATACTATCATGAAAACACCAGAAATACAGGCACAGAGTGTACAGATCAGTTATTAAAATTTGGAATTACTGAAGATGATGGCAAAGCAGCAATTGCATGTGCAAGACGTCTCGGTATAAATATCTCATAAATTAAAAAATCTTTTTACGGTCAAAGTATTGAAAAAAATGAAACTTGTCAAATTTTGAATTCATTCCTAAACCTGAACAATATCAAAAATCCAATATTTACAAATTTATGAAAAAACACAATATTTTATCATTAGAAGAATTATCAGAAAAATCAAAAAATAATTTGGAATGGTTTTGGGAATCAGTAGAAAAAGATATTGGAATTATTTGGGATGAACCATATACAAAAACATTGGATACTTCAAACGGAATTCCATGGACAAAATGGTTTGTTGATGGAAAAACAAATCTGTATAATTCATCAGTAGAAAAATTTACAAAAACAACCCCTGAAAAAATAGCCTATAATTTTATTTCAGAAGATGGTGTTGAAACAAAATTATCATATTCTGAATTAAACACAAAGGTATCAAAACTTGCAAACGTTTTCAAATCTTTAGATGTGAAAAAAGGAGATGTAATTGCAATATATTTGCCAATGATTGAAGAGGCGATTGTATCAATACTTGCTGCAGCAAAAATTGGAGCTGTTCAAACTATTGTTTTTTCAGGATATAGCTCTGAATCATTAAAAACAAGATTGCAGGATTGTCATGCAAAAATATTGTTAACTTCAGATGGATTTCATAGAAAAGGTAAGACAATATCTCAAAAGATAACTGTAGATGCAGCAATAATTGATACAGATATTGAAAAAATTATTGTTGTTTCTTACAAAGGAATTGATAAATTTGAAAAATCAGATAAAATTCAATTTTATGATGATTTGATTTTACAACAAGATGACACCTGTGATACTGAGATCATGAATTCTGAAGATCCCTTGTTCATTTTGTATACGTCTGGAACTACTGGAAAACCAAAAGGAGTGGTTCATACACATGGTGGTTTTTCTGTTTTTGCAGGTCATCAGGCATCATATTTGGTGAATATGGGCCAAAATGATAGACTGTTTTGGCCTGCTGATATTGGCTGGATAACTGGTCTAGTTTGGAACGTGTATGGTCTCTTACTGGTAGGGTCTAGTGCAGTAATTTATGATGGCGCCTTAGATTTTCCAAATTCAGATAGAGTATGGGAAATATTGTCAAAATATCAAGCAACAATATTTGGAATTTCCCCAACTGCTGTAAGATTATTTAAAAAAATTAATTCAAACCCTCAAAACAAATTTTCTTTAGATTCATTACAAAACATTCCTACAACTGGAGAACCATTAGATGAAGACTCATGGTGGTGGTTATTTGAAAATGTTGGAAATAAAAAAATTCCAATAATGAATTTGTCAGGAGGAACCGAGATTGGTGGTGCCATGTTATCGGTATTTCCTGGAATGAAGTTAAAACCATCAACTGTAGGAATTCCAGTTCCGGGAATGAATCTGGATGTTGTTAATGATGATGGCGAATCTGTTAAGGAGGAAAACGGATATTTGGTAATTAAATCACCATGGCCTGGAATGACTAGAGGTTTGTTAAATGATGATCAAAGATACATTGAGACATACTGGTCTAAATTTGAAAACATCTGGTTTCATGGAGATTATGTCCTAAAAGATGGGGATAACTTGTGGTATATGCAAGGTAGAACTGATGATGTGATCAATGTCTCAGGTCATAGAATGAGTACTGCAGAAATTGAACATACTGTAATTTCTCATAAAAAAATATCCGATGCAGCATCCATTGCAATTCCTGATGATATAACAGGGGAAGCAATTGTGGTATTTTTTGTACCTGAAAATAAGGATGACGCAAATTTAGAAAATGAAATTATGGAGTACATTTCTAAAAAGATTGGTAAGATTGCAAAACCAAGGCTAATTATTCAATTAAGTGACCTTCCAAAAACACGAACAGGAAAAATTATGCGTAGATTATTGAAATCAAAGGTTTTGGGTAATCCTTTAGGAGATTTGTCATCACTGGAAAATCCTCACATATTAAATGAAATTCAAAAAATCAATTAAAAATAAAAAATCTTATATCTTTTATTGACTAAAACTATACGATGATTTCATCAACCGCCAATGAAAAGATTATCTCAGATTTTCAAAAGCAAGTGGATTCAATTAATGCACAAAAGCAACTGGCATTTGTAGAGAAAAAAGAATTAATTTTGAAAGACAGTGATACTCTAAAACGTCCAAGCTATCATTTGTAAAAATTATGAGCCATATTCACACATGACCATCACTATTGTAAAATGTGGATATTAATTCTCAGTAAGGGGTTTAGAAAATTCACCATTTGATATTTTCTATTTCACATTAACTGAATAAATCAAACTACGATAAAATTGATTATTGAAATTCATCGTTGATCAACAAGTTGAAGACATTGAGATGCCAGAAAATCTCAAATTAAATACATTTTTACAGGAATTTCACTCAGATTGTCATAAACCTGAATGTGGTTTTGGTTTCTATGGATTTGCATTTGGACAATCACCATTTGCAGTACCAAAAATAATGCAAGAGGCATTAATTAAAAATTCCAATAAAGGAGAATATGCAGCAGTTCCAGGAATTCCTGAATTACGAAATGCTATTTCAAAATACAATAAGCATTATTTTCACATGGATGTGGCTCCTGAACGCATCTATGTGGGTCCTGGAACTAAGGAACTAATCTTCAATCTTTTAGAAATTTTACATGGAACTGTGATTTTACCCACACCTGCATGGCTAGGATACCTACCGCAAATCAGATTTTTACAAAAAAATTATCACATGTTATCAACTAGAGCAAATAAGAAAATATCTCCCAGTGATTTACGAAAATTAGCATTAAGATTACAAGATAGACAAAAAATCTTGATTTTAAACAATCCCAATAATCCTACAGGTTTACTGTATGATCAATTAGAATTAGAAGAAATTGCAGATGTATGTCGAGAGCAAAATATTGTAGTAATATCTGATGAGATTTATGCTCAAACTACGTTTAATTTTTCAAAATTTGTCAGTATGGGAAAAATTTACCCTGAAGGAACTTTTGTAACAAATGGATTATCAAAATCACATGCAGCTGGAGGTTATAGATTGGGTTATGTTGTTTTTCCACAACATACAACAGAACTAAAATCACAATTTAAAAAAATACTAGCTACAGAATATACTGCAGTATCAACTCCAATACAGCATGCAGCTGTAGCTGGATTTGAAATAAGTAAAGAAATGGATGAGTATTTTGAGATTACTCGAAACATACATCACATAATGGGAGAATATACTCATGATGTATTATTAGAAATTGATGGAGTTAAAGCAACAAAACCTGATGCAACATTCTATCTTTTAGCTGATTTTAATGCATTTGCTACAGATTTACAAAAAGTAAAAATTTCAACATCACAAAAATTATCAGAATCCTTGATGGTTCATCCATATCATACTGCAATAGTAGGGGGAGACAGCTTAGTTTTAGAAAGAACTGACTATAGTGCACGAATCGCATATGTGGATTATGATGGAGCTAAAGTATTTGAAAATTATAAAAATCAAAAACCGAAAACTCATTCAGAAAGAACTGAATTTGTAATGAATAATGCTCCGAAAACAGTAGGGGGAATCAAGATGATTGCAAGATTTTTTGAAGATATTAAAAATGCAAAAATTCCTTAATTGTTTTACATTTGTGACTAAAATTTCTGAAAAATCTTACATAAACCCAAAATCCACGATCAGATCTGTTGCAATTGAACATCTAATTAATGATTAATGAATTATTTAGATCTTTTTTTGATTTGTTGAGCAACCATTGGTAAAAATGCACCCACATCAGATACAATTCCAAGTGCTTGCCATGTACCTCTATCCATCAATTTAGTCACTGTTGGCTGACTAATATCCACAACAATTACCTTCACGCTAGCTGGTAGCATATTTCCAGTTGCAATAGAGTGAAGCATAGTTGAAATCATGATTACCATATCTGCTCCTTTGAGAACTTTCTTGTATTGTCTTTGAGCTTCTGCAACATCAGTAATTACATCAGGTAATGGGCCATCATCACGAATTGAACCTGCTAAAACAAACGGAATATTATTTTTCACACATTCATACATTATTCCTTTAGTCAATTTTTTAGTTTTAACCATATTTGCAATTGACCCTGCCTTGAAAACTGCATTTATGGTATCCATGTGATTTCTATGACCATGATATGCCAATGTGGCATCTTTGACATTCATTCCCAGTGAAGTTCCAAGTGTTGCATATTCTATATCATGAACAGCTAATGCATTTCCTGCCAAAACCCCATCAATGTACCCTGATCTAATTAATTCAGATACTGAATCATCAGCGCCAGTGTGTACAATTGCAGGACCTCCAACAATTACAATTTTTCCACCTTTCTTCTTTGTATTGTAAATATCATCAGCTACCTGTTTTGCAATATGTTGAGTTGGTCTTTCACTAGAGCTAGAACTTCCCATGAATTCAAATACGTTAACACCCTCTCTTGGACGTTCTGGTGGAGTGATTTTAACTCCATCTTCACCAACAATAATTTGATCAGCTTTTTTCACATCTCTTACTGGAACACAAAATGCCTTGTTTCCTTTTACGACAATACATTTGTCCATCATCATATTTTCAACTGTAACCCATTTTCCTTTGAGAAAAACTTGAGTGTGATTATTGGTAGTACTGTAAAAGTTGTCTGGCATGACATAATTTTTTGGTGATTTTTTTAATTGAATTTCTTTTTGAATTTTTGATACTGCACCTTCACGGTATATTGTTTTTAGAATTTCATCCAAATGAGATTGATCTTTACCTGTAACTGTTAATCTTGCATAGGAATGATCTTTTTTCTTTGTTCCAATATCAATTTCTTCAACATTAAACTCTCCTTTCAAATCCATAATTTTATCAAAAATCTTTGTTAGGATGGATGAATCTATTAAATGTCCACTAACTTCAATTTCTTGGGAGAATTTACTCATTTTCTTACTATTTCATAATCATAACTAAAGGTTTTACTCAAGTTTTGTTTACAAAACCCACACCTATGTCCCTTAGGTATCTTAGGTATGATTTTTCATAAATTATTCTGATTTTAAAACATTATTGGTAATGCACTTTATTATCGTTGATCTTGTCTTTGGGGGTAGTGATAGTTCTATCTGATCCTTTACAGTAATTTTTTCCCTTGAAATGCTTGTGAATTTTAATTTTAGCTATCTTAACACTATCGATTCCATATGCTCCATTGTGTTCTGATACTTCTTCACTAACAATGTGACAATTCATGGATACATTACACCACTTACACATTATTTTCATTTTATCCTCTTTCATACTATTTGTGTAAAAATCGTGCCCTTAAGCCTATTTACCATGTCTAATTTTAAAATAATTTCTGATTTTTAAAATAAATAATCCCTCAATTTTTTATTATTATGGATAAAAGAGATATTTTGGTTTTGATTTCAATTATGTTAGGAGCTGGAATTCCTGTATCATTGATGATTTTAGTTGCTAATGGAATTATCAAATTACCATTAAGTAATCTTGGAACAAACTAATCTAAAAATTATTTTTTAAATTTGAAATATGAAAAATTTTATTTTCTTTTTTTAATTCCAAAAATTACAATAGCTGGAACTGCAAGATACATTCCCAAATTCAATATAATTACTGAAATTCCAATACTCAAAACTTCTGACTCAGACTCTGCATTTTCCATTAATGATAGTGTGGAAATCATTGGAGTGATTGCAAGTTTGACTGCTTCTTTGAATAGTGGATTTTCACGTTCATAATCTGCAATTGTTGGACTAAATGAGTAATAGATATTGTTGAATGTGCTCATGAAAGCAGATCCTGATTTAGTTTGTAGTAATTGATTATCTCTTAGTTCTCTTAATTGTTGAATTTGTGGTACTAGTTCACTACCGTATGTAGCTGTTGCAATTAAACAACCACCTCCTTCATCAGTAGATTGTTCATTTGAAACTACTTCAGTTTGAGTTGTTCCATCTTCAGACAAGGTAACAGGTTCATTAATTGTAAATGATTCTTGTACACATACATCATATTCAGGTACACAAACTTCTAGATTCCAAGTTCCATAAACCAAATCATCAGTAGAATCGATTTTATTGTCTACTATGTATGCAGGTTTACTTGTATCTATACTCCCAGGATAATTTCCAGGTGAACTATCGGGTTTTGTAGTTTTAAATGTAATTTCAGTAGATGCCGGTGCATCGCCAGTTACACGGTATCTAGTATAATCTGCATCTTCATAAATTTCTAAACTGTTAATTGTTAATTGAGTTATTTCTTCCATATCTTCTTCAGATGCATGTGCTTCTTGCACTAGAATTGTTCCAATCATGGCAACTGCCAGTATTACAATAATGAAGATATGGTTCATTTTATTTTCTAAGAATTACTTCTATTTAGATAATCATTTTTGTGCCTAAATTGAAGAATTTAGATGATTTATCACAAATTGATGTTTAAACAAATACAATTCAATTGCTTCTTGATTGATTTTTTCTTTTATTGGAATATTTTTTAATTTTTTAATTATTTTTGAATACATATCGAGACATTTTTTATGATCTTCGTCTGCTTGAGAAATCATATTTTTTGGAATTTTATCCATTGATTTGTAGTATGTAATAAGAAATGAGAGTTGTTGAATTCTGTCTAAAATTAAACTGATACTATCAAAAATAGTTTTTCCTTTTTTGCTTAGATCAAGTGGAGTATCTGAATCTATTTTGAATAAATTTGACTGAGTGGATAAATTCCTATAAAATAAAGTCAAAATTCCGTCAATTCCTTTCAAATAATTTTCCACTTGAGTATGAATTGTTAGATAATTTGTTTCCTCAATAGAATATTGAGCAGGTGTAGTTTCATCATTTATTAGAATAAATCCTAATGGTTCTGAATTTGTTTTAGTATTCTTTTTAATAATATTTATCAAATCATCATCAGTACATTTAAAAATATTTTTCATTTCATCTAATGTTGAAGAAGTGACTTTTGTTAAATGTAGAAATATTTTTTTTTCAAGTTCAGGCTTTGTCATGTAAATACTTGAAAATCACAGGCTTTAAGGGATACAAAAATTATTATTAAAAATTTAAACTGGAAGAATTACTTTACCTTCAAATTTTTGTATATTGTCTTTCTCAAAAACTTTTTCTAAATTTTCTTTTTGGAGTTTAGTTACACCTTGAACTATAGTTTTTGAGGAACCAGTGCTATCAACTAAAGCTAGAATATATCCACTATTGTCAGTCAAAATGAATCCTGCTGATTCGTCAACAAATGCATATAGATTCTCCTCACCCACGGGTTTCCATACATTGGATTTTGTATCAGTAAGTGCCAAAGCAGGCATTGCTTTGCCATCTGTTAGAGTATTAAGATATTCTCTAGCTTCTGCAACTCTTTTTTGACCTAATTTTAATGCCTGAAAATATTGCATATTCATCAAATTATTTGATTGTTATAAAAACATCACAAAAGATAGTTATAGAAACTACCTTCCCAGTAGGTATATTGCCGCTAACAAACCCCGTAATTATCAAATTAAATGAAATTACAACATTTGTTCAAGATAAATCCAAATTAACAGAAGTAGAAGTTGTTGAAATTAAGAAAATTTTCAAGGAACTTGTTAAAAATGGAGAAAGATACGATGTGGATGAAATTGAATTTTGGTTTGAAAATGAAGGAACTTGGAAAGTTAAAGAACCTAGAGTAAGAATTACTAATCTTTCAAGTTATGTTCAAGATAAACATCAGCAAACAGCACATCTTAGACTTATCTCTGATGATGATTGTAGTTGTGGGAATTAAATTTTTGTTTTAATTAAAAGTCTAGAATTAGTTAATTTTTTTCTAGGTTGAAAAACTATGTTCCCATTTGTTATAGAATAACTCTCTTTCAAACTTTCATCCTCAGGTAGAAACTCGTAAATGAATTTTCCCGATTTCAAATTATCAAGTAATTTTAATTTAAAATTATTTGTTTCATCAAGATTAATTATTTTTCTTTTATGAGATATAATTCTAGGATAAAAATCAAATTCAAATGTATCACAAATGTATTTTTTTAGATATGATTCATTATTTCTGGATTTAACCCACCATGCTGGAGAGATATCCATATAGAATTCAAATTCATCCATCACACTAAATGAGGATCAATAATATTTAATAATAATTTGTTAATTTGTGAGGAATTTACCACGATAGTTTTAAGTTCATAGAAAATTTAGAATATTATTGAATAATCGTCGAATTGCCTTATGTTTGATAGCTGTTTCAGCAATTATTGGAATAGTTGCCGTAAGTTCGGATAGTTTACCCCAAATATTGATCATGCCATTTTTGGCCATTAGTGGTATTGGATTTGGTACAGGCATAGTCTTGTTGAATTACAAGGCAAAACATTCCAAACGTGATAGGAGTAAATTCAAAAGAACAAACACTAAATCTTGGGATACGTAATGTATCATATTGGATAAAGAAGATCAAAATAGATACGAAACAGTATCAATAGAATCAAAAGTTAGAGAAGGGGTTTTTCACAAAGTTGTTAAAGATTTAGAGACTGGAAAAGCTGTTTCCTGCTCTTGTAAATGTTGGAGTAAAGGGAACAAACCTTGTTTTGGTATGAAAACAATTGGTTTTTCTGAATCTCATTAAGTTTCTAATTGTTCCAATAATCGTCCAACGATTTTAGAATTTTCTTTCCTTTCAATTAAAATTTCATCTATTCTTTTTTTATTTTTAGATGAATCTGAAATTATTTGGAAATATTCTTCATCTAGATCATTGTTAGTTTGGAGTCTTTTAATCACTTCAAACAATATTCCAATTACTTGCTTTTGAGCATCAATTAATTCGTCTTTTTCAGTTTCAGACATTTTTCTATTTATCTTCAATAATCTTTGTAAATAATTCTTTTAATTTTGGATGAGTAATGTCTGCTTTTGCAGTCTCTAAAAATGGAGAAATATCTTTTTTAGATAAACTTGATTTTTCATATATTTTTGCCTGTAATGCCATTTCTAACCTATCTATTTGATGGACAATTTGAGATTCACGAGATGTTTGTTTTTGGTATTCTTTCCAAATTTCTGCATATTGTAATTTTATGGAATTAGGTAATTTTTCAATTATTTCAGAAAATGCATTATTTTCTATCTGTTCTTTTTCATCCTTACTAATTTGATCTGGTGTTAAATCACCAATTTTGGATTCAGCTAAATCATGTAATAATACCATTTTCAAAATTTTTTCAGAATTATAATTTTCTAAATCAGATATAATCATGGCCATAATAGCCATAGAATAACTATGGTCTGCAACTGATTCTGGATGTTCTATGGATAATTTATCTATCCACCCTTGCCTAGAAATATTTTTTAAATTTGATGTATTTTTAAAAAAATCTAGAAGCGTCATAAATTATCATATTGTTTTAGCCTAATGAATTTTGAGTTTAATTTTTCGAATTGTATAATAGGTAAAGAAAAATAAGTAAATTATGAAAATTTATACAAAAACAGGAGATGGAGGAAATACCGGATTACAAGGAGATTTTAGAATTGCAAAATCCCATCCACGAATTATGGCTTATGGGACAGTGGATGAAGCAAATGCCACAATTGGAGTTGTATTAACCAACACATTAGATGACGACATTACTGAAATTTTAAGTCAGATTCAAAATGATTTATTTGTACTAGGTTCTGATTTATCAAATCAAAATCTAAACGATCTAAAAAATAGAATTTCTATAAAAAATGTGGAAACATTAGAAGAAGCGATAGACAAATTTGAATCGGAATTACCTCCAATCACAAATTTCATTTTACCTGGAGGAAATATTGCTGCAGCACAAATACATCAAGTTAGAACAATTGTACGTAGAGCAGAAACTTTAGTAGTAAAATTAAGTGATAAAGATGAAATTAATTCAAATTGTATCAAATACCTTAACAGATTGTCAGATTTGATGTTTGTAATGGGTCGTTTAATCAACAAACGCAACAATGTTGAAGATATTATTTGGAAGCCGTAAAAAGACAAACTTTAATGCCTCATCTGAAGTATTTTTTTTTAGTGCCAAGGTAGCTCAGCCTGGAAGAGCACTCGGCTGAAGACCGGGCTGTCGCTTGTTCAAATCATGCCCTTGGCACTCTTGTTTTACTTCAAATCATAACACAATAACCTGATCTTTTAGGCTCAATATCTCCTAGTTTATGATCTTATGATTTGTAATATTTTAGGTTGTGATACTGAATCTTATTTCAAAATACTGTATTCTCACTACCATAATTCAAAAAAACCATTTGCTAAAGAGATTATGAGAGTATGTGAAAATCATGCTAAAATGATTGCAGATGAAGATACTAGAATACAAGTTAAGGTACTGAATTGAGAAAAATAGAAATCAAATTGAAAGATAAGGATTATTTTGATTTTCTCAGTATTTCCATTGACAAAGAACTGTCTGTAGAAGATAATTTAAAAAATATTATAAAATACCATCTAATAATTTATCGAAATAAAAATAAAATAAAGAATAAAAAATTATTCTGATAGATAATTCACAACTATGCATCAATTAAATTAAAAAAGTTTTTGCCAGAAGTGGATTTTTCAAGAACACATTTGACATGAAGTGTTTCAGAACCAGAATTAATATCATCTCGGAGTTTTTGATTTGAAAACTTTTTTACAATTGCAACACGAGTAGTGTGAAATTTATTCATTTGATTTCCATCAATTGAAAAATTTTCTTTCATAGTCAATTTTACACCTTTTGTAACTTCATCACCCTGAGTATAATGGGAATCCTCAATTTGTGTAATTGTGAATGATTGACCATCAATTTTTGCTAATGATGCTGAATTGGTAATTGTTTGGTAATCTGCTAATTTTGCTATTTTCTTTCACCTCCCATCTTCAAAGATTATGTGATAAATCCAGATAAATTCATTGAAGAGTCAATTATTGACTATAGTGTAGGCAATTTTCAATTTTAATAAAAACTCCATAGAATCAAATAAAATAAATGAAACAGAGGAATTTTGAAAATATGATTGAAAAAGAACTAGAACAATGGGTAAGTGAATTTCATCCTACTGTAGAAAAAGAGATCATAGAAGTATTGAGAGCTAGAGTCCAATATGCAATATTAGATGAATTAAACTACATGGTTTCAAATCAAATAGGAACTCCAGATGAAGTAAAAAAGATCGTGTTAGAGGAAATTACTGAAATTACAAAGGAATCCATCGAATTAGATGACGATGTTCTCTAAACTATGTTAAATAGGACATAATGCTTAAAAGCGACACTATCGCAAGATTTTCGATATTAATGGCTGAAAAAAAAGTAACAAAAAAGGCAACTGCTAAGAAAACAACTGGAAAAGCAAAAAAAACCAGTAAAGCAAAATCTAAGAGCAAAAAAGTCAAAAATGAGCCTAGTGGAGATAGCGGAATTGTCATAGTTGATGACGATATTGTAATCGATCAAGAAAAAGTAAATGAAGAGAGAAGAGCCTATCTAGAAGAAGCAAGATCTCAAGAAGCAACTGACTAGAAACAATTAGTTTTGAGCAGGATTCAATCAAACTAGAAATCTTTATCATATTGGATAGTGTAATAGTTCTGTGTATTCATTATGTTTGATAACAGTAAAACCTGGAAAAGTAGATTCTGTTGTTGAAATAATAAAGAAAAAGAGAAAGATAGTCAAAGAAGTAATGGTGGTTACTGGCAGGGCAGATATCAGCGTGATATTACAAGGAAATATGGATCAAATCAATCAGATGGTAATTGATTTTAAAAAAATTAAAGATATTGTAACTACTGAAACGTTAATTGAAGTGGAGGTGGATTTAGGATGGTAAGAGCAATAATTCTAGTAAAATCGCCAAAAAAACTAATTGCGGCAAGATTAAGGAAATTAACAAAGGTTTCAAACTCTTTTCCAACTAGTGGTCAATTTGATGCAGTTGCAATTATTGATGTGGAGAAATTAATAGAAATAAAAGAAGTTACAAATCAAATACAAAAAATTTCAGGAGTTGAAAGAACAGAAACAATGGTTGAGGTTCAATAAATAAAAATAAAACAAACAATTGATTTTTAAAAAATTTACATGGTAATTGATTTAAGTAACTTTAACACATATTCTTTGTGAACATCAAAAAAGTTGGAAATGTCATCTTGGCTGTCAATGATTTAGAAAAGTCCATACAATTCTATAATGAAATTATTGGACTTCCAATCAAAAGCCAAAGAAGAACATGGGTGGATTTAGGTACATCAGGAGCTTTGTTGAGTCTACATCCTGCATCGCTAACTGCACAGCATATTGGTAGTTCTATAGAAAATGGAATAAGTATAGGATTCTTAGTAGGGGATTTGGAATCATCTCTGCAAGAATTAAAGGCACAAGGGGTCACAGTACATCGAGACATTGTCGAAAGAGATGCAGGTAAAAATGCAGTGATTTTGGATCCTGACCAATACATGATTTCTTTGTTTGAGCCAATCTATGAAGATAGAGTTCAGCAAACAAGTGGATATCAAGGATTTACACCCGCATAGATTGTCTTTATACAAGACTAATCTCAAAATTTCTTTTTTAAATAATTAATTTGAATATTATTTATTCAATTTTTCAAAATGAATTTTTCGAGAAACAATAATCTTTATTGATAATACTATAAGCAATCCAGAAATCAATACAATAACCCAGTCACTTTGTTGAAAAGTTAAGAAAGAAGTGCTAAAAGGTGCAAATAATGGAAATGCAGAGCCATTTCCTATCAATATGTCAAAGGATATGTGAGATATTACGGCTGCAAAAGAAATCACACCCAAAAAATAATCTTTTTTGCCAAATAACATCATCATAACAATAATGATTAAAATTGCAAAAACAAAACTATGCCCCATTCTAGCAACATTTTCAATTCCAAAAAATTGTATTAAATGATCAGCATCAAGTAATATGGCAAATCCTCCTGATGCTATAATATATCGATATGCAAGAGTAGGTAATGCAACAATCATACCAAATCCAATATGCCCTAAAACATGTTCAATTGAAGCACTTTGTAGAATTTGGAGTCCAATTTTACTATCTTTTTGAACATCATCAGAAAAAAAATCTAAAGAAATTCCAATTACAGAGAAAGATAAAGACAATAGACCATATGCCAAACAGGTCTTAACCCAGAATTTGATATTATGATTTAACACAAGATATTTTAGAAAACCAGTATTATTTAATCTCTAATTATAACATATAAAATTCAGATGATTTTTTTAATTTTAGAGATTATGGGTTCCAAATGTTTTTCTTTTGAATTTATGGATATGTAAAATGTAATATCCTTTTTATGTAAAATTACAATGTTAACTTTTGAATGTTTCAAGATAACACTATCTAATTTCCCAACAGAACTATCGTTTACTTGTCTCATAGAAATTAATGTTGAAACAATAAAGAATTCATTTTTAACTTCTTCAGGATTAAGAAGGGGTTTAAGATTAGGTTTGATAGTTCCAGTTAATGTTCTACCATAAGAATTGATTACACCAGAATATCGGATATTGTTAGATAATTTTAAAATTTGTTGACATTGGATTTTATATTTACCAACAGTATCTCTCCATTTATCTGAGGGAGTTTTAGCCATGCTAAAAAATAAAATTAGATTGTAATAAGGCTTGTTACTTTTTTAAATTTTAAAATTATTTTTTTAAGGATTATGCTTATCGTTAGGTCTATTTTTTAATTTTTTCTTTAATTCTAAATTTTCTTTAATTAATTTATCATTCTCAATTTTCAATGTTTGAATGGAATTTCTACCAGTGAATAGTGGGTGTCCGTGTGGTACAATTGGAGATTCTGGAGAAATCAAACCTGAAGCATATTGTTGATACAATTTTTGAAAACCTTGAAGTTTTTGATTAAGAGTTTCATTATGATGAGATAGTTGTGGTTTCATTTGATTGTGATGAGTTGGGGACAATGGATGATTTAGTCCTGGAGGTAGTCTTGGAAATTGAAGTGCCATATGTGGTGTGTTTGGATTTAATCCATAAAGGTCTTGTAAGTGTCTCATTACCATATTATCCATACTATCTGTCTAAATTTGGCATATTTTACGCTTACTTTCAGTCATTTGATATACCAATGAGTCTAATTTGAGTCATTTTTGCTCAAATTGAGTTGATCGCAGATCCTTATAGATTCCATACTTTGATCGAATATATTCATGGCTGAATCACAAAAATCTTGTTTACGTTGTAAAAAAGATATCAAAGAAGAGGAATTACACAAAATTGTAATGTATGTAGTTCAAGAACAATTTACAGAGCATCACTATGAACATGTGGAATGTCCTGAAAAATTTACAGTTTGATTAATTTTAAACTATTTACCCATTGAATTCAAATACTTGGTATATATCTCCAGTTAATCGAGAACGATATTTCCATTCATCATTTTTCCAAATTATTTGTTGAAAATCTTTTTGTGAATTTGGATGAAGTCTTTTGCAAACATCTGAACCAATTAAAATTTGATTAGGTTTTGCCATATTTTGAATTTTTGCTGCAATATTCATTGCAGGTCCCATTAAATCAACATGAGAATTAATTTCATCAGCACCATATCGTACAACAATGTTTTGTCCAAAATCAACACCAATTTTGACCATCAAATCAGGATAATCATATTGATTTAGTATGGGGTTTATTCCCTTCTGAATGACAGTATTCATTGATTTTGCACAATTTACTGCATTATCTGCAGTAAGCAAAGAATTACCTTCAGCCACAAAATATCCAATAACAGCATCACCTACAAATTTCAAAACATAACCATGATGTTGTCTAATTACTGCGGCCATTTCTTGTGCAAATGAACTAATGATAATTGCTATTTTTTCGGATGGCATTTCCAAAGCCATGGTAGTGGAACCTACCAAATCTACATACAAAACTACCATGTCCAATTTAGAAAATACATGTTTTCGAAGATATGCTTCAGATTCATCAACAATTCCTGAATACTCATAGCCTTTTTTCAAAGCACCCCAGACTCTTTTTTGAGTCTCCAAAATCATAGATTCTGAATCTACAGCCTCTTCAACATTTCTACTAAGTAACATATCCACTACAGTATTTTCATTATTTTCTTCATTCATTTTTTATTATCAATCCAATGGAAAATCAATCATACAGTGGGTACATTTTCCTCTAGTTCCCTTATAGCCATCATCATAATACTCTACTATTTGCCTGTTACAATTTTGGCACAATATTTTTGATTTCTCCATGCCTAGAACTAGTCATTAATCTATTTAGATATTGTTGAGATTTAGTGATATGTACCATAATTATGAAATGTAAATTTTATGAATGATGAAGGTTTAAGGATAAGAATTATTGGGTATTTTTGTGCGATTAGGATCAAGATCACCAGACGAATTCATACAGGTATTAAATAAAAAAAATGAAATTATACAGCAAGAGATTCTATCAAAAATTTTGGAATTAACAAAAACAGTAGATGTCAAAGTAATGATGGGAGATTCAACGATAACAGAACAAAAAACATTTGATCCTAAACAGATAATCAATTATCTAGAAAAATTAAATCAGCAATTAAATGATTGGGAATTACAAGATGTATCAATTACAAATAATGAGGATCTAAGAAGAGTATTTACAAAATTTGAAATTGTTGAAGGGAACTATATAATATCAGGACATATTTCATTACAATTTCATGTATTACTATTCTATAAACCACTTCAAAGAGTAATAGATTGTCAAAAAGAATTAGCAGAAATTGTAGATACTACCAAAAACAAAGAAACAGAATTATCGGATAACAGTGATCAATTTGTTTTGAATAAATTAAAGGAAATGGGATACAAAGATTTTGATCATCAAAAATTATTTGAGGTGTTTTATGATGATGAAGAATTTAGTAAGAAAATATATTCAGAAATAGAAAAAGAAACAGGAGAAGAATTTAAAAGATTGATTGAAAAGAAAAAAGAATTGTTTAAGGAACTAGATTCATTGTTAGTTGAAACATATCAAACTAGTTCTGTATTAATTGATGATACAAGATTAGTTTCTGGAGAAGAAGGATGTCTATGTACATTAGATATTGAATTTATTAAAAATAATAACAGAGAAGGATTGTTTGATCCAAGAAAAATGTCAAACACGGTAAAAGAAAATATTTTAAAAAAATTAGATGATTTAGAAATAATAATTAAAAACTAATTCTAAAATAGAATAATTAAAAACAATAATTATTTTCAAATAGTAGTTCCAAACACCAAATAAACTAAATTTTAGAAAGGATATTGAAATATTGTTTAAAATTACGCATAAAAATTTGAAAATTTATCGATGAACTCAAATACTACAAAAAAGGAGCAACATCTCCAATGAATCCATCATATGACGAAATACTAAAGGCAAATGAATTGCGAGGAAATGTAATTAGAAAAACACCTTTAATTCATTCACCCACATTTAGTAATTTAACAAATTCAGAAATTTATCTAAAAGAAGAATTTAGACAAAAAACAGGTTCATTCAAAATTAGAGGTGCTTATTATAAAATTAAATCATTATCTGAAGAAGAAAAAAAACAAGGAGTTGTAGCTGCATCTGCAGGAAATCATGCCCAAGGGGTTGCGTTAGCATCATCATTAGAAAATATATCATGTACAATTGTAATGCCAAAAAATGCATCTCCTGCAAAAGTTGCTGCAACTAGAGGTTACGGAGCAAATGTAATTTTAGAAGGAGTGAATTATGATGAATCATATTCAAAAGCAAAAGAAATTTCTGAAAAAACGGGTGCCACATTAATACAAGCTTTTGATGATCCTCAAATAATAGCAGCACAGGGAGTTATTGGATTAGAAATAGTAGAAGACTTACCAGATGTTGAAGAAATTTATCTACCAATAGGTGGGGGAGGACTAGCTGCAGGTACAGTAATTGCAATAAAAGAAAATAATCCAAATGTAAAAGTGGTTGGGGTACAGTCAAAATCATTTCCTTCTATGTATGAATCAGTAAAACAAAATACACGAACATTAACTGGTGGGGAGAGAACTATAGCCGATGGTATTTCTGTAAAAATGCCTGGAGAAATAACTTTTAACATAATCAAGGAATTGATGGATGAAATTGTTTTGGTGGATGATAATGAAATTACAAAAGCTATGTTTCTACTAATGGAAAGAATGAAGTTTGTTGTTGAACCAGCAGGTGCTGTAGGTCTTGCATATCTATTATCAAAAAAACCATCACCTGGAAAAAAAGTAGTAGCAGTGTTAGCAGGAGGTAATGTAGACATGTATCTGTTAGGTCAAATTGTGGATAAAGGGTTAGCAGCAATGAGCAGATTATTGAAATTATCCGTTTTGTTGCCAGATAGGCCTGGTGCATTTAAAGAAATTGTAGACATAATCACTTTAGCCAATGCAAATATTGTTGAAGTCGTTCATGATAGATTAAGTTCAGATGTAAATGCTGGTTCTGCATCAGTAACTCTCAATTTAGAAACACAAGGAAAAGCACAAGCTGAATCTTTGATAAAGTCACTTGAAGAAAAGTGTGTTAAATTCAAATTACTAACATAAAATAATTAGAAATTATGCCACTTTTTTGTAAACAATGTAAAGGACGAAGATTGCCCAAAACAACCAAACCCGAAAACATAACTTTATGGTTATGTGAAAATTGTAAGAATTTTGTAGATTCTAAGGATTTCATTGTTCGAGAAGCTGAATCTAATGAATATGATAAATCTCAAGAAGACTATCAAAAATGGGTAAAATCAATTCCACCAACGGATGGTACTAAAGACTCATTTCGATACTAAATTAAATTAAAATGTTATTTCAATGCCTAAAACAACTAATTGAATAAGAAATACCACACCCAATAAAGCAGAACCTAAAAGAATTTTAAGAATTTTAGACACACTACATTAGATATTTTTAGTGCATTTTAATGAATTCATTAAATGGCAAAAATTTTGGGAATTATAGGTGGAGGGCAACTTGGAATGATGTTAACTGAAGCAGCAAAAAAAATGCCTGAACATATATCTCAAGTTATAGTATTAGATCCAAATCAAAATTGTTCTGCTTCATTAGTTGGTGCAAATCAAATAGTCGGAGATTTTAAAGATAAAGATGCGATAATTGAACTATCAAAACAAGTAGACATCATAACATATGAGATAGAATCAGGAGACAGTGATGTTTTAAAATCTGTCGAAAATAACGCTGAAATTAATCCATCACCAGAAACCCTAAAAACAATTCAAGATAAATTTTTACAAAAAACATTTTTACAAAATAACGGCATACCAGTTCCAGAATTTATCAAAGTGGAAAGTATAGATGAAGTCAAAGAAGGGTTAAAAAAATATGGATATCCAGCATTACTAAAAGCTAGAAGAGATGCATATGATGGTAAAGGTAATTTTAAAATTGATTCAGAAAATGAAATTCAAAAAGCATATGATTATTTTAAAGGACAAAAACTAATGTTAGAAAAATTTGTACCATTTAAGATGGAAGTTTCAGTTATTGCTTCAAGAAATACTAAAGGGCAAATCAAAACATATCCATTAGTTGAAAATATACATGAAAAAAATATTTTGCGTGAAACAATTGCTCCAGCTAGAACATCAAGTGAAGTTTCAAAGAAAGCTGAAAAAATTGCCAATAATACAATGGATGTATTGAAAGGTGCAGGAGTTTTTGGAATAGAAATGTTTGTTACTCAAGATGATCAAATAGTAATTAACGAGATTGCTCCCAGAGTACATAATTCAGGTCATCACACATTACAATCAAGTAAAACATCTCAATTTGAACAACATTTACGAGCAATTTTGGGACTGGAGTTAGGCAGTACCGAATTGATTCACAATACCATAATGTACAATATTTTGGGAAATTTGGGTTTTGAAGGAGAGTATAAAAAAATAGAATTTTTACAAAATAATGTATTTCTAAAAATGTATGAAAAGAAAATTTCAAAACCATTAAGGAAATTAGGTCATTTCAATTTAGTTGGAAATGATAATCAAACAATTGATCAATTATTAGATGAACTTTCTCAAATCAAAGATAAGATGACAGTCAAATCTATCTGATTGGTTTTTATGTTGTGATTAGTGACTTCTACTATGGCACTAAAAGCAGCAATGATACTGGCTGGAATATCCATCGTATTGTTAGTACTGTATGGTGCAGATGTTGCAGTTTCAATGGGAAATCCAGACAAAGAAGGATTTTTGCCCCTAGATGACATGCAACGTGGTATGGGACTAGGCGGTCCAGCAATAATTTTACCAATTATAGCATTCTTCATTGCCCTTAGAGAAAAATCAAAAGCATTAGGAGGTTTGATCATAGTTTCAGGAATTTTAATTATAACTGGCGGATTAGCCATGATTGCAACACCAGCTCCTGAAGGAGTAGAAAGAAATCCTTTGATGTTATTTGCACCAGCAATAATTCAACTTGCATTGGGTGCAATTAAAATAGTAAAATCCTAAGAGGATTATATTCATGCCAATTTGTGTTAAATGTAGCAATGATGTAAAGAAAGTGTATGATTGTGATCATACAAAATTTGAAGATTATTGTGTAGAATGTTATACTGAACTACACTACTACATTACGGAGAATAATAAAGACGAAGATGTTAACTGCTAGAGAAATTGCCATCTATGCATTAGGTAAAACTGAAGGAGTCAATTCACTTGCAGAAACTCTTGGAAAAGGTATGGATGATGGAAAATATATCGAATCCTGGAATAAGACATTAAAATTATTAGGAATTGAAATGAAGTTAGAAGACCTAGAAACAATCTATAATGAATTTGCTAAGAAAATGGAAGATGTTGTTAATGATAAAGAAACTAATGAATTAAAGAAAAAATGAGAAAATTTTGATATAGCCGATAAATATTCAATAATTATTGAAAGCAATAATTTTAGCAGGGGGTAGGGGTAAAAGATTACGACCAATTACAGATTACGTTCCTAAACCACTAATTCCAATTAAAAATATCCCAATTATAGAATGGCAAATAAAATATTTAAAAAAATATGGTGTTTCAGAAATAATAATTTGTTCAGGTTATAAATCAGAGATGATAGAAAATTATCTAAATAATAAAAAATTAGGGATTAAAATAACTTATTCTATTGAGAATAGACCTCTTGGAACTGGAGGAGCAATTAAGCAAGCAAGTAAAAAAATTAAAGATAATTCATTTCTAGTAATAAATGGAGACATAATAACAAATATTGATTTAAAAAAACTGCTAAAAAAAGAAAATTCAATTGCAGCAATTCAATTAAAAACAAAATTTGGAATTCTACAAACAGATGGAAATAAAATTATAAAATTTGATGAAAAAAAAGAAATTAAAGATACCTGGATGAATGCAGGAATTTATTATCTTGGAAAAGAAATTCTAAAAGATTTACCAAAGATTGGTGATATTGAAAAAAGTTTATTCCCAGATTATGCAAAAAAAGGAAAACTCAATACAGTAAAATTTACAAATTCTGAATGGTATTCAGTTGATTCATTCAAAGATATGGAAGAATGTTCTGTAAATATAGAAAAAATAATCAAATAATCTAAGAATATTATGCACCAGTTCGATGTAATGTAACCATCATGTATGCAACTTCTTCTACAAATGATTCATCATCACTGACAGAAGCATATTTTGTTGCATTTTTCCAAAATGCATCATTATTGATAGATTTTTCAACAACATTCTGTTCTGACAATATTATTAATTATCAAATCATTGGATAATGAATAGCCTCAATCAAAATTAACCTATTACTAAAACAGATACACTAGAATATCCATTAATCATAATTATTTCATGCGTATAGCGTGCAGTTTAGGCTCATTATTGTCCGTAGAAGAGGTACTCCAATGTACCCAATTAGTAGCCAAAACAAAAACTGATTCAATTTGGATTCCTGAAACATGGGGAATGGAGAATTTTTCAATGTTAGGAGCAGTAGCAAACAATACTGAAACTCAGAAAATAGGCTCGTCAATAATCAATATCTATTCAAGAAGCCCATCAACAATAGCCATGGGATCTGCAACCACAGATACTCTGTCAAATGGCCGATTAATTTTAGGACTAGGTACAAGTAGTGTGCCCATAGTTGAGGATTTTCACGGAGAAAAATTTGAAAACCCTGTTCAAAGAATGAGGGAATATGTAGAAATAATCCGATTATCTTTAGCAAAAAAACAAATCAATTATTCAGGAAAAATATTTGATTTAAAAAATTTTACATTATTAATAGATCCAAAAAGACAATTAATTCCAATTTATTTAGCTGCAATAAATCAAAAAATGGTAAATCTTTGTTGGGAAATTGCAGATGGTGTAATTTTTTATTTACGTCCAATAGATGAAATGAAAAAAACAATTTCTAAAATGCAATCACAAAAAAATATTGATGTTGCCTGTCAAATCATCACATGTATTTCAAATGATTCTGATGAAGCAATTCAACGTGCTAAAAAGACACTAGCATTTTATGTATCTGTAGGTAAAATATATCGAGACTTTTTAGCTAAAAATGGATTTGATAATGAAACAAATAATATTTTTGAGGAATTTAAAAAGTCAGGATTTAAATCCAACCACGAACTTGTTACAGATTCCATGTTAAATTCACTTTGTATCTCAGGATCTCCAGAAGAAGCAAAAAAGCAATTAGAAAAATTTAGAAATGCTGGAATTGATTTACCAATAATTCAATTCAATCCAATTGGGAACACAATAGAATCATTTTCATTATTGAAAAAAACACTTTTGGATGAAGCATAATGTCAAAGGTAGGAATTGCAGCATATGGAACAACACCATTTACAAAAGATGATCAAAAAATAGAATCAATATTACACAAATCCACAAATGATCTATTTCAAAAAAATCCCAAAATAGATAAAAAAGAAATTGATGCAGTACTAATTTCTACAAATAATAATTCAAAATACTTATCACCAATTTTATCAGAAATGTCAGGAATTCAACCAAAAATAGCTCATTCTATTGAAAGTCTATGCAATTCAGGCACAAATTCTATCGTTTCGGCATTTTCATACATTTCATCAGGTTTAGCAGACATAGTTTTAGTTTCAGGGGCTGAGAGGTATGATAGTCCAGGTCAAATATTGGAATGGGATAATTCCAGAGGAGAATTCAAGCATCCGATATTTTGGGCATCAATTTTTTCAAAATCATACAAAGAAAAATACAATATTTCAGATGAAGAATTAGCAATAGTTTCTGTAAAAAACCACAAACAAGCAAGTAAAAATCCAAATGCATTATCAAAAAAAACATACACAGTAGAGGATGTTATGAATTCTAAAAAATTAACAGATGATCTAAAACTATTAGATTGTTCAAGACCATGCACTGGAAGTGCATCAATTTTATTAGCATCTGAGGAAATTGTGAAAAAATATACAGATTCACCAACATGGATTACAGGCATAGGACAAAAAACAACTTCTGCAGGATTTACAAAAAATACTTCGTTATCGTCCATGGAATCTACTAAAATTGCAGGACAATCAGCATTAAACATGGCAAATCGTAATATTTCAGAAATAGATGTTGCAGAAGTTCATGATGCATTTTCTGTTTGTGAACCAATGATATTAGAATCACTAGGATTTACAGATCCTGGAAATGGAATGGATATGATAAAAAATTTACATCAAACAAATAATTTTAAAATTAATCCACGTGGAGGTTTAATTGGATGTGGACATCCATTGGGTGCAACAGGAATTTCACAAACTATAGAGATTATTGAACAATTACAAAATAATGCAGAAAGTCGTCAAACAGATAATCCAAAAACAGGATTAATTCATAACATGTCTGCAGCTGCCACATCATCCACAGTTTTGGTTTTAGAGAAATGAGTTTTGAAAAAGAGTTAGAACAAGGACGATTTTATATTCCTGAATGCTTGGCATGTAAAAAATTAGTATGGCCGCCATCAGAATTTTGTGATAATTGTAATGAGGAAACATCATTGAGAAAAGAGGGATGTGAGGGTAAAATTATCGAATTTTCACGACAAAATGAAGAGTATTTTTGTATGGTAGAATTTGGTGATTCAATTAGAATAATGGCCAAGATGATAGCACTCCCAAAAAAGGACCAAATTGTAAAAATTTCAAAATGCGGTATTTCTGAAGGAAGTTATTTTTTTCAGGTCATTTAAATTTTGTAAAAATGTACGGGGTTTCAACCTTTTGATCAAAAGTCCATACTGTAGGCAATGAAACAGTATCAAGTACATCTAATTGATTTTCGTCAATAAGAGAACTCCAACCACCATTTGATAAATTTCCAGATAACTGTCTTTTAGTATCACTACCTGCAAAAACAATTCCAGTACTCATTTTCAAATTACTAATAGAATTAATTTTTTTGATAATACTAGTTGCCAAAATATCTCCACCCATTTGAGCAAGACCTCCAATGAAAAATACAGGTTTTTTTAAATTTAATTTAGAGTATTCAAATTCCAACGCATCCTCACATTTTGGATTAAAATTTTGATTTGTCTGGGAGCATATTGTATTTTGTAAATTTACAAGTACGTCATCAATTTCAATACTATGAGAATCAAAATCTAGTATTTTTCCACAATATGCAATACGACCATCGCCTGAACCTATATCTACAAGTTCCAAATAACCTAATTTTTTTGCTACCATAGACAGGACATATGCAGACATAATCCATGTAGGATAAAATGGCTGACAGCTTGAACCATGTTTAATACTGTTTAACCAATAATCATTGATATCTCCTTCATATACCATACATGGTATATCAAGAATATTTTTTTCAAAAGAATTTAGATAGATTGGATTTTTTTGTGCAAATGTGTGTAATTGTTTTAAATTTTGTTCTTCAATTGGGAATTCCTTTGAGGGATTTAGGGGAATAACTTCTTGAATGTGGGCATTTCCATCATAATTTTTTGCAAAATTCTGTTTAATTTTGACTAAATTATCAACTATTTCATTAATCATTAAAATTCTAAAATAATTGGGTATGATAAACTCATTGTAGTTAAGAAGGATTTTTAGATATAATTTGAGAGATTTCTTGTTGAATTTTATCTAATTCATTTATTGTGTTTTTTTCCATTTCTTTAATTTGTTTAATCTCCTCATCAGTTGGTTCCATCATTAATTCAAAACTGAGGTGTTTTAAAATATTAAGATATGAGTCACGCTTTTCCAATAATTTTTCTAGATCAAATTGAGACATGAAAATTATCAATTAATCATGTATATAGAAATTGAGTCAAAGAAAATTACCAATACATTGAGTTATTGTGTAATTACCCACTTTACTATATCTAATTTCAAGTAAAAATATCATTGAAAAGGAAATTATCAACAATAACAATTATGAAACAAAAAATTTCAAAAGAAAAAATTACCAATCATCAAAAAGCAGCTAAAACAAGGAGACAGCGAGGTTATCAGTGGGAAGATACAATTGTAAAAAGATTCAAAAAAACAGAAAATTGGAAAGCATTTAGGTTAGGCTCCCCAAGTATTGCACTGCCAGATGTATTAGCAGTAAATACAGAAAAAAGTACCATATTTACCATTGAAGCAAAATCTGGAACTAGCACTTCATTACCCGTACCTGCAGATCAAATTGAGCGATGTTTAGAATGGATTAAGACATTTGATATTTACAAAAAGAAACAAGTTCTGTTAGCATTCAAATTTTTATCAAAAAAACGAATTGATGTAGGAGTTTACGAGAATAGAGAATTAAGAGAATTTTTTAAAATTTGGGATGAAAAATTAGAGATCAGTGACTGTGTTTGTACATATGATGGAAAAATTTATTCTAAAATTAATGGTGTAAAAAAAGAATTAACACTCAAAGAATGCAAAATGCCATTTAAAACAAAACAAAGATCTAGTGCCTAACCAAATTTTATTTTCAAATCATTATTAAGGATAGAAAAACATGATAGAGTATGTCAGAAGAGAATTCTAAAGATGAAAAAATTGAAACAACTACAGAATCATTATTGGAAACAGTGTCAGATGCTGAAGTAAATTCAAGAATAAGTTTTGAAGAATTTACAGATGAAAGGGCCCTGATTAGCCGCGATGCTTTTGGTAAAAAACAAATGAAAATTAAAGTTCTAGAGGTATCGGATGAAAATCCTGTATTAAAATGGAAATTTGGAGATCGTGTAAAAGTTACAAAAATACTTGTTACTATCAAACATCTTACCACGCAGGAAGTAGAAGAAGCAGAATTTGACATTGAAGAAATCGAAAGAGAATTATCTGAAAAAAGACACTATACTTCTACAAACAGATGGATACCAACAGGGGATATCAAAAATGGTTATGTAATTGGAGACAAACATACAAGATTAATCAGTGATGCCGCTGCATTAGATTACATTGTATTTTAATTATTAAGTAATTTACACCTAAATTTTCTCTGAAAAACATTATAAACATCACAATTTGAAAATCATTATGAGTGCAAGAGAATTTGATGTGAATGGAACAGATTACACAATTACTATTACTGAACAAGTAATTGGGCATGTAAATAATTTAAAAAATCTATACAATGCAGCATATGAAGATCCAGAGAGTTTTGAAGATGTTAGTTCAGAAATCTCTAGCACTATTACGGATATTGCAAGTACAGTAGAACCAGAAGTAGAAGATAGTGATCTTGATGGATTAATTCAAGAGATCATAAAAGCAGTAGATAATAAGGCTGCAGAAATAGAAAAAGAATTATCTGCAAAAGAAAAACCTGCAAAAAAATCAAAATCAAAAAAATAATTCCAAATTGACCTTAAACTCAGATAAAATTAGGGTAAGGGATAAATTCTAATCAAAATTATACTACTAAGGATATGTCTAAAAGTTGTGAATGTGGTATTTGTGATCACCACTATGAAGCAGAGTGCATTAAGAAAGAATGCAAATGTTGTTTAAATTTTCATGAAAGATCTGGACCTAAAAGAAAATAATTAGTCATCATAACATGTGCATTTTTTTAAAAGGTGTCTATTACATCCTATTAGCCTGTGATCCTTACAACCACATAAAATACATTTTTTTTCACCAGTCATAAATTATTCAATAATTCCTTTACATTATCAATCATATTTTTATTTTTTAGTGCTTCTAAAATTTTTAGTCTCATATTTTTGATACGAGATACATCATTAGAGTATAATGGTGCCATTGTTTCAATTTCTTTTTCAAACGAATAATTTTCTAAGTATTGTAAAAATTTTGTTTTTGTGATCTTAAAATCAGAATTAGGAATTTTTTCAATATCAATTTTGTTAGATACTACTCTAATGAATCCATTAATTTTTAACATTTCTTTTTGAATTTTAGCAAGATCTCCGGGTTTATCCTCAATGGTCTCAAGAATATGATAAGAATCAACAATATGATTTAAAATATTTTTGAGATGTTCAACGTAGGTTACCACAATTATCTTAAAAATTACATCCATCTAAAGTTTAGGAAATTAGCTAGACTCGTGTAAATTTTTCACGTTTGCTTTAAATTATTAACAATTTTCAATAATTACACATGCAAGAAGATGCTTTTCTAAAATGTGTAGATCCAAATTGTGGTTTAGTATACCCAATTTACAGTACTAATGTACAATGTGAAAATGGACATGTCCTAGATGTAAAATATAAGAATACACCATCAACAAAATTAAAAGATACATTTTATGAAAGAAGGAATTCAAAAGGCAGTATATTTAATGAAAGTGGTATTTGGCGATTTCGTGAATTATTAAATTTTTGTCAAATAGATACTGAAAGTTTAGAAGAATGTTCAAAATTCTTGGTTTCATTAGATGGTGCAGAAGGTAGACAATCTAAACCATATCATATGTCTAAAGCTGCTGAATTTTTAGGAATTGAAAAGGATGGATTATGGTTACAACCAGAAGGATACAATCCAAGTGGATCATTCAAAGATAATGGAATGGTAACAGCTGTAACTCATGCAAAATTAGTAGGTGCAAAAAAAATAGTTTGTGCATCAACTGGAAATACATCAGCTTCTGCTGGCATGTTTGCAGCTAATGAAGGAATTGATTGTGATGTGTATATTCCTGCAGGTCAAATTGCACCAGGAAAGTTAAGTCAAGCATATCAGTTTGGAGCGCAAATTGTTCAAGTTGAAGGAAATTTTGATGATGCATTAAAACAATCATTGGATGATGCACAGAATCATGATGGGTATACAGTTAATTCAGTCAACCCATTTAGAATTGAAGGACAAAAAACAATCCCATTTAGAGCATTAGAATATTTGAATTGGGATGTACCTGATTGGATTGTTTACCCCGGAGGCGCATTAGGAAATACATCCAGTTGTGGAAAAGCATTAATGGAATTATACGAATGGGGATGGATTAAAAAAATTCCAAGAATAGCAGTGATTAATTCAGAAGGAGCAAGTACATTATCTGATTTGTATAATGGTAAATTTGAAAATGAAGAATTGCGTTGGAATAAAGGGGATCCAAATACAGAATTGATTGAAAGATATTATGATCATTTAGATAAAGAAAAAATTAGACCTAAAACTAAAGCAACTGCAATTCAAATTGGAAGACCTGCAAATATTTTGAAAGGTTTACGTGCATTAGAATTTTCTAATGGAGTAGTTACAACTGTTAGTGATTCAGAAATGTTAGATGGTATGTCAGTTGTTGGACTCAATGGATTTGATTGTGAAATGGCTTCAGGTGCATCAGTAGCAGGAATAAAAAAATTGATGAATGAGGAAATTATTAAAAAAGATGATACGGTGGTAGGAATTCTTACAGGTAGACAAAAAGATGCAATGATACCAGTAGATTATCACAGTAATTCTGAAAATACATTTGCAAACCCACCTAAAAATTAGCCTCAATTTTAGGCTTAAATTATTATAAAAAATTAAAGAATATGAAGAGTTTAAATCCATGGATTGACAAATTAGTATACCAAAAGATGGTGCAAAAAAACTAAATGAGTTATACTAGTTATAATAAACTTTCAAGGAGAATATCATGGTAGATTTATGGATTGAAATTTCAGCCTTAGCTGTTTTAATAGGATTGTCAGGATTCTTTAGCGGATTAGAAGTTGCGTTAGTAGGAGTAAGAAAATCAAAAGTAGTTCAATTATTTAATGAAGGAAAAAAAGGTGCCAAAGCATTACACAAATTAAAAATGAATCCAAGTTGGATGATGTCAAGTGTTAATCTTGGAAATAATTTAGTAAATGTTGGTGCATCTGCACTTGCAACTAGCGTAGCAATCAGAATGTTTGGTAATGATGGATTGGGAATTGCAGTTGGAATTATGACGTTTTTAATTTTAGTGTTTGGAGAGATTACTCCAAAAACATACTGTAATGCAAATTCAACAAAAGTTGCATTAAGGTATGCACCAGTATTACTTGGTTTTAGCTATGTATTTTATCCAGTAGTAAAATTCTTTGAAACTATTACTAGAGGAGTTGTCAAAATTACAGGAAGTAGTTACAATCCTCCTCCAATAACAGAAGAGGAAATTAAAGGAGTTATTGATCAAGGATTAGCAGAAAAAGCATTAGAAAAAGAAGAAATGGAATTAGTTCATGGTGCATTAAATTTTGATGATACTGTAATTCGTTCTGTGATGACACCAAGAACAAAAATGTTCACACTAAATTCAAAAATGTTATTGTTTGAAGCTTTACCACTAATTAATCAAAGTGCACATTCAAGAATTCCAATTTTTGGGGATACCAGTGATGATATTGTAGGATTCATACATGTTAGAGATGTTTTAAAAAAATTAGAAAAAAATAATGACGAAGTAGTTAGGTTAGAACAAATAGCACGAAAGCCAGTTTTTGCATCACAAGAAAAAATGGTTAGTTCATTACTAAAAGAAATGAAAGGTAGAAAAACACACATGGCAATTGTGGTAGACGAACATGGGGGAGTAGAAGGATTAGTAACTTTAGAAGATCTTTTAGAAGAAATTGTGGGTGAAATAGAGGATGAAACAGATCTTAAAAAGGAAAAAGGGTATGAAAGAATTGATCAAGATACGATAATTACAAACGGAGATATCGAGATAGACATTATCAACGATATTTTTAAAACAAAAATTCCTGAAGGCGATGATTATGCATCACTTAATGGACTACTTCATGAAAGACTTCAAGATATACCTCAAGAAGGAGATAAAGTTGAATTAAATGATCTCCGAATTGTTGTTGAAAAAGTATCAAAAAATATTCCACAAAAAATTCGAATTGAGAAAATTAAAATCTAATCATTTTTAGCAAAATTTTCTTCTAATTTTTGCTTTTTCTCTTTCATATTAAAAATAGATTCAGTATGGGCAAATGCATCTTCATAAGATTTATCAAACAACATTGCTTGTAACAACATGTGATTTTCAGGGATTACAATTCCTGTTTGATCATCTGAATACATCATTTGAACAGTATCTCCAATAGATGTAGTCATGTTTGCATGAATGTGAATCATATTTGTATCTGTAAAATTAAATCCCATATTCTGAGCATAACTTCTGACATCCTGTGTACCTTTAGCAGTCCACAATGTTGCTACACCAAATTCATCTGCAAAGAGATCATGTATTTCAGAAGGTTTAGGTGCAACAGTTTTGAATCGAATGTCCATAATATGCAAGTGCATTTGTCTAGTAGGGACTTTAATTGCACGAACGTATAATGGTGCATCCTTACCAAAATACAATTTAACATCATCACCATGGTGAGGTTTTTCAGTCATCTCTATAGTATCTGAAACATCTTTTTCAGTCTGTTCAATATCTGCCCATCTTCTAACCAAAGTCACATCAAATCGAATTAATTCATCCCCAAATTTTTCACGTAAAGGTTCCAATATTCTTCCCATTCCAGTTACATTGCAACTACCTTGCATTACATGTTTTTTACCTAATGCAAGATCATAGTTTGCACGAGAATTAAAAAGCAAATCTGAAACAGATTCTGAACCAATTGTGGATTCACCACCTTGATAAATTGCAGGGATATTTTTTGGTTCATACAAAGATTTTTTATTTTTATAACCATGTCCTCCAGGTGATGCATCAATTACAATATCACATTCATCTAATGCAGATTCAATACTTCCAGATATTTGATAATCTGAAAAATCATTTAATTTTCTTTCTGGGACGTATACATTAAGACCACGAGAAATAGCAACATTTACTTTTTCATCGGGAGAATACTTTCCAATACCAATAACAGTAATTTGAGGATCATCTTTTAGAAATGAAGTAATTCTACTACCAATTGAGCCATATCCATTGATGAATACTTTTTTCACACATTATCTCAAATTATCTTACTTATTTACGTAATTGAACAAAGGACTAAATGTTATTAGAAAAACAAAAGTTATTGATTCACGCTCCATCCCTAGCCATAGGTGCAATTATTGCATCCATTGTAATTACAGGTGTAATTTTTGGTTTTAACAATACAGCAAATGAGTTAGAAATTTTGCCTACACCGACAATTGGCCCTACAGAACCAAAAGAAATTACAATTAGCACATTTGTGTCAAATGGTTCACCAGTTTTAGGAGATATTGATGCCCCAATAACATTAGTAGAATTTGGAGATTATCAATGCCATTACTGTAATGTATTTTTTGATACTATTGAAGAAGATATTATAAAAAATTATGTAGACACTGGAAAAGTAAAGATAATTTTTAAAGACTATAACATAATTGGTTCAGATTCAGTAAATGCTTCACATGGTGCACATTGTGCAGGAGAACAAGGGTTATTCTGGGAATATCACGATACATTGTATTCAAATTGGACAGGTGAAAATAATGGATGGGCATCACCAAGAAATCTAACAATGTTTGCAGAGGAAATTAACGTGAATATGGAACAATGGACTGAATGTATGAATGAAAAACCATATTCTAAAACAATTATTGAAAGTAATAATGATGCTAAAGCATTAGAACTAACAGGTACACCAGCATTTTTTATTATCACTGAAGAAGGAAAAGTAACAAAACTATTTGGTGCACAGCCATTTGAAATATTTAAAAAAGTATTTGATGAGCAATTAGGAAAATAAGCGATCTCATATCATTAAAATAAGAAAATGAATGGAAAACACTGTTCCTAGTTAATCAGAATTTACAACAAATGCTTAATTACTGCTAGGAAAACGAAGCTTATGACAGCAGGAATAGATGATGTTGCAATATACATACCAAGATTGTATCTAGATGCAGCAGATTTTGCAGATGCCAGAGGCTTAGATCCAGTGAAATTACAAAAAGGGTTAGGCGTATCTCAAATGGCAATTGTAGATGCCAATCAAGATCCAGCATGTTTGGCAGCAAATGCATGTTTGAGAATTATGGAAAAAAATAACTTATCTCCAGATGATATAGGAAGATTATACATTTCAACAGAATCTGCATTTGATGAATCAAAGGCAATGAATTCCTATGTAATTGGAATGCTGGAACAAGTTTACGGTCAAGGTTCATTTGAACACTGTGGTGGAGTAGAAACAAAATTTGCATGTGTGAGTGGATCATATGCACTTTATGATAATACAAATTGGATAAGAGCAGGGGAAGCTGAAGGAAAAAGTGCACTAGTAGTAGTATCAGATATTGCAAAATACGACATGGGTTCAAGTGGAGAAATGACACAAGGTGCAGGTTCAGTAGTTATGTTACTAAATGATAATCCAAGATTACTAGAGTTTGATCCAAAAGTTACCTCAACATCAATTAAAGATGAATATGATTTCTACAGGCCATTTGGTAAGGAAACACCAATTGTACACGGACAGTATTCCAATTTACTATACATGATTCAAGTTAGAAAAGCATTAGAGGCATACAAGAAAAAAGTGATTAAAACAAACTTAATTGAAATGAAAGAAGGAGAAACAATTTTAGATCATATGGATTACATCAACATGCACTTACCATATAGTAACATGGGAAAGAAAGCATTAGCATATTTAGTTAGACATGAATGGCGTCAACTTCCTAGATGGAAGCAAATTCTAGAACAAATTGGTTTAGAAGAACCAATTCCAAAAGATCCACGAGGTACAATTGAATCCGTTTTAGGAGATGAAGAATTCATGGCAAAGGATCATGAATTCACAAAGATGTTTACAAAAACACCAGATTATCAAGATGTCTACGAATCAAAGCTTTCTAGTTCACTTATTGCATCAACAATGATTGGTAATTTGTATACAGCATCACTATATCTCGGATTTAGAAGTAGTCTAGAATTTGAATATCAAAAAGGAGTAGATTTGGAAGGTAAAAGAATAGGATTTGGTTCATACGGCAGCGGTAGTAGTGCCATGGTATTCAGTGGGGTAGTTCAACCAGAATACAAAGAAATTGTGAAGAGTATGAATCTAGAAGCTGAAATTGGACCAAGAAGAAGATTAACCTGGAATGAATACGAAGAACTACACGAAAATAAATTAACTCCAGAAGAATCCAAGATGCATACAAAAAAAGAATTTGTTTTAGTTGATGTAAAAACAGAAACTGAATCTAGAGGCGAAAGACGATATATCTTTACAGAATAATTTTCAAAATTAAATAATTAAAAAATATTTTACTCGGAATCATTCATCTGTTTTCGTAGTTTTTTTTCATTTGCAATCCAAATATCTACCATTTTACCATGATATGAGATATCTTTACTTAATTTTTCATCAGATGATTCAAGTTTATTCAATTTTTCTTCCAATTCCTTTTTTGTAGATTGATGAAATTGAATTTTAAATAAAATTTCATCTAATTTTTGTGCTTGATATTTTTTAATTTTATTCTTAAAAAAATCCATAACTTATTCACTATAATTTGATGACATAAAAATAATTAGATTATAATGAAGAGAGTTTAGATAAAAATTGTGTCTGAAGAATCAAATCCAATCAAAGATTACTTGTTTGAGTATATTAAAAAATCAGATATGATTTCAAAATTGATTTCTGAAAAAAAATTTGATATAATAATTAATGAAATAGTTGAAAATTGCTATGATCAGATAATTTCAATGGATAAAAAAGAAGAATCAGTAGGGATTTTAGCCACAGGAATACTTCATTATCTGCTTACCAATGCGCTTCTTAATAGTCAAAGAAAAGTGGAACATAAAGGATTAGAATTAGATATTGTAATTCCAGATGTCAAAACATTAGAAAAAGATGCTAAAATGACACTTGTGATTTTAATACCAAAATCCTCAGATAAAAAAATCATAAATAAAAAAATTTCTCAATTAAGTAAGATACAACCCATAAAAGAAAATATTTGGATAGTATTATCTGATGAAATTACAACAGATTGTAAATCATTTGTATTATCTAAAAAAAATAATTCTTTTGCAAAAATAATTTTTGATATAGCACAATTTTCTAATGTAGGAAAATCAAATAAATTTAAAATTTTAAGAATTTAAGTTGTAAATTATTTTAATAATAATTTCATATCAATATTTTTCTTAAAAATACGATAAAGTGATTTATCACTCATGTCCTTAATGAATGGAATTGAACCTAAAACTTTGATTCCAGTTAAACTTTCTAAATCTTTTTTTAATTGATTAATTGGATAACCCTTATCAAAATTATTAATAATAATTCCTTTGATTGGAATTTTATATTTTTGACACATCAGTACAGTCATTAAAGTATGATTTACAGTTCCAACTTTACTTCTTGTTACAATTACTGTTGGGATTTTCATATCTTTTATCAAATTTGCAACATAGTAATTTTTGAGAATAGGGGTCATAGTACCTCCCATTCCTTCAACTAGCATCATTTCATGTTTATCAGATAATTTTTTGAAGCTAGAAAGGATTAAAGGTATTTTTGGTTTAATTTTTAATTTTTTCCAAGCAGTGTATGGAGATGCAGATATTGGAAAAAATTGTGGGTTTACTAATGATTCAGGATCATTAATTTGTGCCGCATTAGATAAAATTTCAACATCTTCAGATTTGTAACCTTTTTTTTGTTTATCCCCTGCAGCAAATGGTTTCATTATACCAATATCGACATTCATTTTTCGTAAAGTTATAGCCAATCCTGCAGTGATGTATGTTTTACCTACATCAGTATCAGTTCCAGTAATAAACAATGATTTCAATATTTTATCAAATAATACTTCATTCATTAACTAATCGGTTAACAGATTAACTAATAGAATTTACAAAGATTATTGGTTTTGGGTAACATAGATCGAATTGATCATAATTATTTAAAATATGCGGGTGTGTATTTTTTAAAATTAAAAAAATTGAAGGTTTGTCAATAATCTCATAAGTAGAAAAAGGAGCATGATAATTTCTTTTGATTAATTTTTTATCTAGTAAATTTCTTAATGCACGAGATATGGAAGGATTTGATTTTTCAGTAATTGCGACTAATTCAATTTGTGATAAAGGCTTTGATTTTAGCAATATCAAGACCACGGATTTAATTGTAAAGTTTAACATTAATTCATAAAATTCAAGTTCATTATCAGTTAGTTCTGGAGAATATAATATTCTAAATTTACTTTTTTTTTGACAAATTTTATTCTCACTAAGATATAACGAAACATATTTTTCAACAGTTTCAGTAGCACATCCACTATATTCAACCAATTTCATAAAAGTGATAGGTTTTTCTTGTATTATTTTCAAAACTTTATCATGACATGGAATTAATTTTTTACGTACACTCATAATTAATTCATAATTACATTACATATAATTTAAATTCTATATTCTACATTTTTAGAACAAGAACTTCTAATTAATTTCTAGTCATAATGAAAAAAAAATATGGTTTTTAAAATAAAAAAATCAGAATTAGGTTATGGATTTAGATTTTTTAAATCAATTTAAAAAAGAAAATAAAGAAAAAAGACGTGCTCAAAATCTACGATATAGAGAAAAGTATAGAGAAATTCTCAATTTAAAAAAGCAAAGAGCATATCATAAAGAGAATTTAGATAAAAAACAAGTAGAAAACTAATATTTTAATAATATAGGCATAGAGATGACAAGAGATAATTAACTTCTAAGATTTTTGAATATTACTTGAAAAGTTCTGTATGGCATCCCAATACACAAATGAAAGAATGGACATCATTTGATAAAATATCAAAAGGTAAGGGTATTTGGTTAATTGATAGTAAAGGCAATAAAATAATTGATGCTGTAGGATCAATGTGGTGCAATGTTTGGGGACATTCAAACCCTCAATTAGTTAAAGCAATAACAAAACAAACCAAACAAATGCAGCATTCATCATTGTTTAACCTTACAAATGAACCAGTAGAAAAATTAGCAAAAAATTTGATAAAAATATCACCTGGAATGAATAAGGTATTCTATTCAGATAACGGTTCTTCAGCAATGGAAATTGCAATTAAAATGGCATTGCAGTATTGGAATAACATAGGAGAAACAAAAAAGACCAAGATTGCAACAGTAGAAAATGGTTATCATGGAGATACTTTTGGGGCAATGTCTGTAGGTTATGTTCCAGAATTTTTTGGAAAGTTTAAAAAACAATTATTTTCAACTATGCAATTTCCCGTTCCTAACAAATACAGAGTGCCAAAAGGATTTACTACATCAGATTATCAAAATGATTGTTTAGATAAAATTGAAAAAGGATTCTCAAAAAATAACAACATTGCAGCTTTCATAATGGAAAGTGGAGCCCAAATGGCAGGAGGAGTAATAATTTATCCAAAAGATTTTCAAAGAAAAATTAGGGAGTTATGCAAAAAGTATGACATATTATTTGTATTAGATGAAATTGCAACAGGTTTTGGAAGATTAGGATCAATGGTACAATATCAAGAACAAAAAAGTAAACCAGATATTGTAGCATATGGGAAAATGTTGACAGGAGGGTACATGACAATGGCAGCTACATTGGCAAATAAAAAAATCTATGATTCGTTTTCAGGTGAATTTTATGATTGGAAGCATCTATTTCATGGTCATACGTATACAGGAAATCCAATTGCAGCAGCTGTTGCAAATGAAAATATTCACATGTATGAAAAATATAATTTAATTAAAAAAATTCAAAACACCTCAAAAATATTTACAAAATATTATCAAGAAATTTTAGATATTGATATTGTAGGAGATATTAGGCATAAGGGAATGTTGATGGGTATTGAATTAGTATCAGATAAAGAAAAGAAGATTCCAATTCGTACAAAAAAATCCATTAACAAAGTATTTTTTGAAGAAGGTAAAAAACAGGGAATTTATCTTAGGACATTAGGCAATATTGTAATGCTTGTTCCGCCATTGGCGATAAAAGAAAAAGAATTGGAAATGCTCCTGTCAAGAACTATCAAAACAATTCAGGCAGCAAAATCAAAGATAATTTGACTGTTAACCCCTAAAAATACAGCGGTTAACAATTACAATATTTTTATAAATGGAATAGAAAATGTCTGAATATGAGTACTTTAGAATTCATTAAAGAATGCCAAGAAAAGGTATTTTCTGGAGAAAGAATTTCAGCAGATGATGCAAAAAATCTATTCAATGTACCAGATGAAGATCTTAAGGAATTATCTAAATGTGCTAATGAGATAACTAGAGATTATAATGGAAATAAAGTGGATGTAGAACAATTAAACAATATTAAAAAAAATGCATGTAGTGAAGATTGCACATTTTGTGGACAATCAGCATTTTTCGATACAGGTATTGAAACATATCAATTACCTACACCCGAAGAAGTAGTTACAAAAGCAAAAAAAGCTAAAGAAGAAGGAGCCGAATCATATTGTTTAGTTGCAGCATGGAGAGAACCATCACCAAAAGATTTTACAAACGTATGCAGAATCATATCAGAAATAAATGAAAAAGTTGGAATTAGTGTTGAATGTAGTTTAGGTTTTCTTACAAAGGAGCAAGCAACAAAACTAAAAGAACTCAAAGTAAAAAGATACAATCATAATTTAGAAACAGCAAAATCTAAATTTCCAGAAATTTGTACAACTCATACGTATCAAGATAGGTTAGATACACTTGAAATTGCCAGAGAAGCTGGATTGGAATTATGTACTGGAGGAATTATTGGATTAGGAGAAACCAGAGAACAAAGAATGGAAATGACATTAGAATTAGCAAGAATATATCCAGAGGAAGTTACAATAAACATACTAGTTCCAGTACCAGGAACACCTTTAGAATTGCAAGTTAATTTACCTAATTCAGAAATCACCAGAATATTTTCAGTTATACGCTTTCTATTACCAGAATCAGTAATTAAAATTTCAGGCGGTAGAGAAACCAATTTGGATGATTCAGGGGAAGAACTACTACAAAGTGGAGCTAACGGAATTATTACTCAAGGGTATCTAACAATGGATGGAAATGATGCTCAAAAAGACCGTAAAATGATTGAAAAAATTGGTCTTGAAGCATAAACTAAATTTTATTGATTTAGAGTTAGATAAAATTAAAGATAATAACTTACACAGAAAATTACAATATGGAAAAGCTCAAGGAGCCCACATTACAATCAAAAATAAAAAATTAATTAATTTATGCTCAAATGATTACTTGGGAATTCCAATTACAAAAATTCAAACAAATCAACTTCAATCCAGCTCTAGGCTAGTTTCAGGAAATGATGAATCCTACAAAAAATTAGAAACAATTCTGGCAAAACACAAATCTCAGCAAAATAGTTTGATTTATCCAACAGGATATATGGCAAATTTAGGATCAATATCAGCAGTAGCAAAAAAAGGAGATTTGGTACTTAGTGATGAACTGAATCATGCAAGTATAATAGAATCATGTAAGTTGTCAGGGGCCAAAATAGTAATTTACAAACACAATAACATGAAGGATTTATTTCAAAAAATAAAAAAGCATGGAAAAAATAAATTCATAATTACAGAAGGAGTGTTCAGTATGGATGGAGATTTTTCAGCATTAAAAGAAATTACAGAGATTTCCCAGAAAAGTAATGCAATTACTATAGTAGATGATGCACATGGGGATTTTGTAGTAGGCAAAGACGGTAAAGGAACTCCAGAGTATTTCAAAGTAGCAAAAAAAATTGACTTGTATATCAGCAGTTTAAGTAAAGGACTAGGATCATTTGGAGGATATGTTGCATCGCAAAATAATGTTATTGACGCATGTATAAATAAATCAAAATCATTCATCTACACTTCGGCATTACCATCATTTTTAGTGGAGCATTCAATTAAACGAATCCAATCAAAAAGAGACATTCAAAAGAAAAAATTAGAAAACAATATAGAAAAATTATCAAAGGGATTACAATCAATAGGTTATGAAATTAATTCTAAAACACAAATTATACCGATAATTATTGGAAATGAAAAAACAGCAATGGAGTTTGGAAAATTCCTGTTTAACAACGGGGTTTTTGCACAACCAATCAGATATCCAACAGTTCCAAAGAATCAAGCTAGGTTAAGAATATCTGTAACTGCCTGGTTAACAAACTCAGATATTGAGAAATCCTTAAAAATATTTGAAAAAGGATATAAAAAATTCTTTTAATTAGCGAGAAGCATCCATGCCACCAAAGTCCAAACCTAATGGATTTGCTGGAGAACCTATTACTACTGCAAAAGTTATGACAATCGCTAAAGTAATACCTACTACCACATATCGTGTATTCATATCTAATCTAACAAATGCCTAGATAAAAACGGATTGTATCAAAAACATAGAGAAATGGCAACAAGGCTTTAAAATAAAAATAATAAATTCATCATATGACAGAACCTACAATAATAATAGCATTTTTTGCAGGATTAATTTCATTTATTGCACCATGTATTTTACCAATGATTCCAGCATTTCTGGCATATATTTCAGGAACAACATTAAAAGAAATAAATGTCGATCAAACATCTTCTGCAAGTAAAATAAATAAAATCAATATTGTAGCAAATACAATATTTTTTGTTCTAGGTTTCTCTATTGTATTTTCGACATTAGGTGTTTTAATTAATAGTGTATTGTCTGAAAGAGTTTATCAATTTACAGATAGTCTAAACATAATTGCAGGAATCATCATCATATTATTTGGAATATTTTTACTATTATCAACAAAAATTAATTCTTTAAACAAAGAAAAAAAAATTCATATCAAGAATTTTAAATCAAGTTATCCAATGTCGTTTGTATTTGGTTTAGCATTTGCAATTGCATGGACACCATGTGTTGGACCAATTTTAGGAACTATTTTGACATTAGCTGCAACAACACCATCAATATCATTTAGTTTGTTATTATCATATTCTTTAGGGTTAGGAATTCCATTTATCTTGATGGGGTTATTTTTTTCAAAGTCAACAAAAATTATTTCATCAATGACAAAACATTTGAAATATTACAATATATTATTAGGCGGACTCATTATCGTATTGGGCATACTAGTATTTACAAATCAACTTGCATATATTGCAAATTTTCCACTTCTTAATGAGTTTGTGATGTTAGGATGAATGCAGAATTAAAAACGGGAGTTGTATTTGGTGGTATAATCATAACAAGTGTGATATTTTTAGCCATAATTTTCATTGGATTAGATGAATTCACCTCTTTAAATCCAAATTCAGGAACAAATATGGCTCCAAATTTAGTCGGAATTGCACATTATCTGAATACATCTCCAGAAGAATTAACAAAAAGGATAGAAGATAAAGTAGTCTTATACGATATATGGACATACAGTTGTGTTAATTGTATCAGAACATTACCATTCATTACATCATGGGATGAAAAATATTCAGAACAAGGATTATTGATAATAGGAATACATTCACCAGAATTTGAATTTGAAAAAAACCCACAAAATGTTAAAGCAGCAATTGAAAAGTATGGAATATCATATCCTGTTGTTATGGATAATGATATGAAAACGTGGAAAGCATTTGAAAATAATTACTGGCCAAGAAAGTACATTGCCGATCATGAAGGAAATATAAGATATGATCACATTGGAGAAGGGTCATACCAAGAAACAGAGAAAATTATTCAACAATTACTTAATGAAAGATCAATGGCAATGGGACTTGAAAACATATCTGAAAACAAGTTAGTTTCAATAGAAGAATTTGAACATACGTTGTTTAGAACTCCAGAATTATATTTTGGTTATAAATTTGCACAAAACAGAAATCAATTAGGAAGTGAAGAAGGATTTCAGCCAGAGAAAATTGTAAAATACAGTGAACCAAGTATAGTGGAATTAAACAAGTTTTATCCAATTGGGAATTGGAAAAATAATGATGACAGCATGGAGTTAACAGAAGCAACAGGAGTTATCAAAGTATTATTTGATGCAAAAGAAGTAAACATTGTTACTGAAAACTATGCACAATTGGAAATACTTCTTGATGGAATACCATTAACTGAAAAATATGCTGGGTCGGATATTAAATCCTCGAATAAAATTGAAGTATCTACTCCTGGAATGTACAATATCATAAGCAGTGAAACAAGTATTACTCGTACAATGGAAATAAAGATTGAAGGTAAAGGGTTCCAAGCATTTACTTTTACATTTGGATAGTTTGTAACTGTGAATAGTGTAACTGAAGGTACACTAACAAGAGTTACAAATCTGTTTAAAAGAAAAAAATTAAGAGAATTTATCGAAATTAAAATGATAAGCAATTCTTGGAACAAAGTAGAGGGAGAAAGTATATCTCAAAAGGTCATAGGCAAAGTAAAGCCAGATGAACCACTAAAGAATAGAATAGATTTTGCACAAAAAAAATTACAGGTACAAATTTCTAAATTATCAGGAATTAATGAAAAATTACAAACAAAACATGATAAAATATTTGAAAAAATAGTGAATGCACAAAGAAATAACAAACCAGCCTACGCACAAGCATATGCTGGAGAATTAACTCAAGTTAGAAAAATGAAAAATATGGTTAGTGGAGCCAAATTATCCATGGAACAAGTTAAACTCAGATTAGATACAGTCTCAGAACTTGGAGACGTAGTTGTAACATTAAGTCCATGTATGTCAATCATCAAAGGATTGAGTCCATCTCTAAGTGGGATTATGCCAGAAGCTAATGCATCAATGCAAGACTTGTCACAAATACTTGGTGATGTAATGTCTGGTTCATCAGTAGGAATGGATGATAACTTTACTTCAACTCCTGAAACTAATTCAGATACACTCGCAATTTTAGAAGAAGCACATAATGTAATTGCAGGACAAACAAAATCATCAATTCCAGAAGTTCCAACAGAATTAAGACAACAAGTAACTGAAAGAAAATCAGATATTTTTATTTAGATTTCTTTTTACTTTTTTGAATGAGAATTTTTTTAATTCTAGATATAGTTGGGTAGCTGTATCCTCGTCTACGATAATTAGAGATCATCATTTTCCAATTTTTTAATCTCCATTGAGCTTGTTCAGTAGTTACTGAATGTACTTCTTTTTGGACAATACTTTTTCTTCCAACCTTTAGAGTTCCAGCATCTTTAGCATGCCATCTACTTTTTGCAAATTTAAGACCTGTAAGAATTTCATTTACAGGCATTTCCTTAAAATATTCTTTTAATTTCTTTAATTCAAGATCGGTTGGTTTTTTTGAAATCGGGAGTTCTACACTAAACTTTACCATGTGTTTTCTAAAATATCATAGTTTAAGAATTCTATTGATAAGAAACGTCATAGTTTAGTTTAGTCACAAAAATGACATGGAGTATGGAAGTCTAAAGATCATGCTTTTCTTTGATATATTTTTGAAATAGATCCTCTTTGATACAGGTAGAACATACTAACCAACTGTCAGTAGTATCACCAGATATGTATTCAACCAATAACTTTGGTTCATTCTCAAAACACTTACCAACTTTCATTGATCCTTATGGTTTCTCAATAATATAGTGATGATCCAATAACCCATCTATCTTTAAGCAAATTATCATAGGAATCCTATGTTTGTTCCATGCACTTTGTGTAAGAAGATAATGCCCTTTGAAGAAAGAAGGATAAGAAACCAACATGATTATCACAGAAAATGTATTTGGCACGTTGCACACTTGGTACAATTAGAAAATTTCTTTTGAAATGATATGCAAGAAATGTCAAGTTAATTGCGATAAGATACCTGATGAAGATGTATGTTATTGGGTATGTCCTAACTGTAAGTTTCATTACTCTATCTAAGATTACGGGACACTTTGTTTAGATTGATAATTATTTGAGATAATGACTATCATTATTCAAGTAAATTCGATAGCAATACGTCAGTATATACCAGCGAGAATCATTGGTTGGTATGTTCAAAAAAATTATTTCAAAACTAAGTTTTGGTTCTTGTAAAACTAAAACTACCAAAGACATAGACGCATGTAAAGAATTTGTAACAAAACATGAAGGTAAAAGTGAATAAAGTGAATTACAAATGTAGTAACTGTAATTTCAAATGGAGTGGTTATTCAGATACTTTTCAGAAAGTAATTGCTCATGAAAGAACACACGTAAAAAGAGAGTTAGCATAATGGTCGTATGCACGAAATGTTCAGATACATACCATCAACAATGTATGGGTAAAGCTGGAATGTTTGACTGTACTTGTAAAATCTGTAAAAAATCCTAGAATCATTTTCTATTTTTTCAATACCTGTAAGGTTCCACTTTTTGATTTCTGAATCTTGGTTTACCTTGTTTCTTTTTTGGAAAATTTATAATCTGTCTGTCTGTGATAACGTATTTGTCTAATGCACAAGATATACACCAAAAACCAGTCTTAACTTTCTTGGAACGTGTGTATGTAATCTTAACATCTTGAGATAAAGGTCTGTAACAAAAATCACATTCAACATGGTTATAGTAGAAATTAATAAGATCACGTTTGATCACAGAAATAATCTAATCCTGAATTTAAAACCCGTGAGGTCTTCTCACAGCTAATTCATTCTAGTAGCTTTTCTTGATACAAAATAAGAATTCTATTGATAAAATATTTCATAATTAGAATTATTCATAAAAAATAGTCATTATATGTTTAAATTTAATTTCATTAGTTGCTATCTATGAAAATCAAAATGTGTGATCATATTGATGTGTCAGGTATAAGAATAGAAGCATCACAATCTGTATTCACAATTTGTAATGTGAACGAGGATCAGTTTGTCACATATTCATGTAAAAAATGCTATAATGAAATAAAAGAATTGGAACATAAAATTATTTCAAAAGAGGAATTTGAAAAATATCTATAAGAAAATAGTTAGATTTAGGAATAAAATTAACGATTATCAATTAGAGTTTCCAAAGATAATCCAAAATATTCACTGTTTGAACTATTCATAGATTTCATCAATTCTATTTTTAATGATCTCAATTCTTTTTGACTTTTCATAATTAGATAATAAGAGTATTCAAGATAATATTGTCCTTTTAATCCAAGTAAACCAATAGCTTGTGGTTATTCAACAATAATTACAAATAATTAAAAAATCCTTTTATGAGAAAAAAAAATTAAGGCAAGAGAGATGAAGTTCTGCCCTAATTGTGAAACAAAACTTTCAAAGAATTTGAAAGATTTAGCAGGACCAGGAATTTGTCCAAAATGCAATCCAGAAATGATAACCATTAGAAAACCAACTTACGGTGTAAATTATTCAGGAAGAACAAAACAATGCTCAAAAGGTTGTGGATCAGAGATTTATTGGGATGAAGAATTTAAATCAGATAGCGGAAAATTCATTCCACTCGATGCAAGAACAGATGAACCTCATAGTTGTAATGGTCCCGAAAATTCACAACCTTATTTCCCGGATGAAATAAAAAATATTAATAAAAAAATAACACCTAAAAAAATCACAACAGAGTTAAAAATTGCATTACCAGAAAATATTTTATTTGATGTAAATAAAATACCAAAATTAGAAATTAATAATGATATAATCATACATGACTTAGTAGAAGGGCATAGAAATCAAACACTTGCAATAATACATTATGAAAAATTAGTTTCATTAGAACCAGAAAAAATTCCTATAGAAAAGCTAAAGGATATTTTATCAATAAAGATCATAGATGGATTAAAAAAATATGGATTTTCAGGAGTACTACCATTTCAAAATGAATCAATTAGGTCGATACTAAAAGGAAACAATTCCATTATTTCAGCACCAACAGGTTCAGGAAAAACTGAAGCGTTCATCATACCAATTTTACAAAAAATATTAGAAAATCCAATTAAAGGAGTTTTTGTATTACTTGTGTATCCACTAAATGCACTAATTGATGATCAAGTGTCAAAAATTTCAGATCTAATTGAAAAATGTCAATTAGAAGACATAATTTCCACATATTCTATTCATGGAGGACAAAGTTCTCAATACAAGGATAAAATAATTACAGAATCACATAAAAAATCAATAATTCTTGCAACAAATTTTGATTTCATTAATTATCATTTAATTTTACAAGATAAAAAATGGAATCAATTATTCAAAAATGCAAAAATAATTGTCATGGATGAAGCACATTCATACACAAGCTTTCACGGGTCAAATGTTTACCAGGTATTAAAAAGAATGAAAAATTATATGAAAAACTTTCAGATAATAGGATCATCAGCCACATTAGATAACTCAAAAGAATTTTTTTCAAATATGTACGATTTACCTGAAAATTCCTTTTCACATATCAAAAGTGAATTTAAAAGAAAACAAAACATGCATCAATTTTTTATTATGCCCAGAAAATTTGGACAAAGAACTACAATGGAAATGATTACATCAATTTGTCATAAAAAGAATTCAAAACAATTAGTTTTTAGTAATACTCACAATGATGCAGAATTTTTAGCATCAAATGTAGAAACAATGAATGAAAAAATGAGAATACAAATTCATCGTGGAGGATTAGAACAAAAAGATAGAAAGATGTACGAATCACAAATGAAAGAAGGGGAATTAGACATTCTATCTTGCACACCCACATTAGAATTAGGGATAGATATTGGAAATGTGGATGTAGTAATTTCTGCATTCAAAAATGAGTATGATTCATTTATTCAAAGAATCGGTCGTGCAGGAAGAAAAGGTCAGAAATCATATGCAATTTGTGTGTTTGATCCAGAAGATGCTGCATGTCATTATTTTGCACGAAATGTTCCAGCATATCTTAATCAAAAACACTATGTTGAAATCAATAAAAATAATTCCATTATTTCAGAAAAACATGAGGTGTCAATTGGAATGGAAAAACATGCTGCAATTGAATCAGATAAATCAAAATTTTTTGAATTTGCAAACAGTATTAATCTCAGAGGAGCATCAGGAGAGATTACAATTTTTCACGGTTCAAAAAAAATTGGAACAAGAGATACGCCTGCAGGGTATTATCAACTTCATCAAAATGGAATATATCATTTTAATAAACAAAATTATCAAGTTGAATCAATAGTTAAAACTGCAAATGGGGCAAATGCATTTTTAAAAAAATCTAATGAAATGCAGAAAAGAACAATCCCAGTTGTAAAAACATCACTTAAGCAAATATCAGAAAAGAAATCAATTAAAAAAGAAATTAATTTTAAAATGAAAAAAATCTCATTACGTTATGGATTAATTGATATGAATAGAACCATAACAGGATATCTAAAAGGGAATTATAACGACACAGCAGATAAATTTCAAACATTTGATGGTAATTCAATAGCAGATTGGAATAATTTTAGTTGGAATTCAAAGCATTATTGCACAAGTATTTCAATCCCATCTGAATTCATGTCAAAAATTAAAGTAGATTTAAAAAATTCAATTATCTCAGATTCAAAAATTCATACTATAACTCATGTTTTAGTTAATGCAAGTAAAATTTTAACAAAATCAGAATCAAATGATATTGATGCATATTATGAGAGTGGAATAATTCATTTATTTGATAACACATCAGATGGCTACAACGGTTGCAGTAAAATAATTTATGAAAATTTTGAAAATATTTTAGAAACCTGCTTTGATTTAGTTAATCAATGTGATTGTAAGGGAGATCATAGACAAAATGAATCAACTTCATCATCAGAAAACTGGGGTGGATGTCCAAAATGTACATTTACAACAAATTATTGTCAAACAAAAAATAAAAAATTATCAAAAAAAGAAGCATTAGATTTCTTCACTATTTTTCATAGAGAAATAAAATGACCCCATTAGAGAATGCAGAATTATTTGCAAAGTCAAAGCATGCAGGAGAATTAAATGAAAGTGGAGTATCATATTCAAATCATTTAGAAAATGTTGTCAGTAGGCTCAAAAGCTTAGGAGTAGTTGATGAAGAAGTGCTTTGTGCAGGATGGTTAAAAGATATTTTAGAACATACAGATACAAGTTTTGACGAGCTTTTTGAAAAGTGCGGTAGAAGAATTTCAACGTTGATTCTATCATTAACTAAAACAAAATTGGTTATAGATACCAGCGATGAATCAACGTTATCATTAACAAAAAAAAGAACAGTGTCAAAAAAACAGAGGCAAAAAGAATATGGAGTTAAAATTAGTGAAGGGGAATTAGATGCAAAATTAATTAAATTGTGTGAGATTTCTGCAAATTTAGGAGATTTAAAAAATCAAATAATATCTAAAACAAAAAAAAGACGTACTCTAAAAGAATTAAGATTTTATCTAACAATAATAGAAAAAGATCTAATTACAAATACAAAATATCCAAAAGCAACTATTCTGTTAGATACTATTAATCAAAATCTAAAAATTCAAACTCAAAATATGAATAAAATTAAAAAAAATAAATCAATATAGGCACAAAATTATTTTGAAATAGTAATTAAAAGATCATAAAAACTAGAATTAAATACTATAGAATTATCAAACAATTATGAATTTGAAGAAAAGTCTTGCAAAGTTTTGTATTATGAAGAAAGTACGAGATAAGGCAAACGAAACTGATGATGAATAAATAATCTTTATTTTATAATTAACATCCTAACGGAATGTTTGAATTTTTACATAAAGTATTGTATATTCCGAATCCAAAAATTATTGATGCAAATACTACCAATGGAATCAAAAGGAAAACATTTGTTTTACGTCCCATGACTATTGTAAACAAACACGACTAAAAAGTTATGACATTCTTAATCAACTGTGATAATAAAAAGTCCTTTTGTTTCTGGATTTTGTAACTTAGAAACCATTTCTCTAGGCACTAAATCAGAGGCCTTATCACAATTCACAGATATTGTTCTAGGACAAATGAAGTTGCTTTTTCTTAATACAATATCTTCATCATGAGTCAAAGTTAAATCAGAATGACCCTTTCCTTCTAAGATAAATTCATCATTGTCTACTTTAATTATAAAACTAACATTAGTATCAGGATTTTTTAATTTATTTTTTAATTCTTCTGGTAAATCAGCGCAAGATGAATTAGCACTGACACCGATGATACAGTCACCTCGAGGCGTCAGATGAGATTCCTTTGTAATCTCTATTGTTTTTTTGTGATTTGATCTAATATTTTTATGACCAAAAAATTCAATTTCATATCTCACGCTTCAGGTATAGGCTAGACTTAAATTAATCCTTCACGGCATTTTGATCAAATGCTTCCTGCACAACAAGGTTATGATCGAGCAATTACTGTGTTTTCACCAGATGGTAGATTGTATCAAGTAGAATATGCCATTGAAACAGTAAGAAGAGGAACAATAGCAGTTGGAGTAAAATGCAAAGATGGAATCATCATTGCAGTAGAAGAAAAACCTAGAAAATTACAAATTTCTGAAACAGCACAAAAGATTTTTCAAATTGATGATCATGTTGGTGTTGCAGCAGCAGGGTATATTCCAGATGCAAGAAGTCAAGTAGACAATGCAAGATTCTTTTCTCAAAGTAACAAAATGATTTATGATGAATCAGTTGAAGTAGAAACCATTGCAAAACATTTAGCTGATCAATGTCAGCAATATACTCAATATGCAGGAGTTAGACCATACGGAGTAGCTTTAATTTTAGGAGGAGTTGTAAATAAAACACCTCAACTTTATCTAACAGATCCTAGTGGAACATACATTTCATATGATGCAATAGCAATTGGTTCTGGTTCAGATACTGTCACAGACTTTTTAGAAAAAACATACAAAGACGAACTAACATTAGACGAAGCATCAGTATTAGCAGCTGCAGGAATTTATCTATCTAGTGAAGATAAAGAAGGAACAGGTCATATCAGAATGGCACATATTAAAACAGAAACTGGTTTGTACGAATTAGTTTCAGATGAACAAATTGTAAGTTATGCAAATACTGCAAAAGAAAAATATCCACACGATAAGAACTAATTAATTATAACTACTTGTGAGATTAAATTACATTGAAAATATCTGTTGCAATTCCCACATCTTCATTACAAGATGAATCACTAAAAATAGATAAAACTAGAAAAATTTCAGTTTTAGCTCGAGCATGTGCAATTTTTAAAATCGATACAATCTATGTTTACCAAGAAGGGAATAATGGTTCTGAAGGAAATTTGATATCAATGATTTTAAGATATTTAGAAACACCACAATTTCTAAGAAGAAGACTATTTCAAAAAGTGAATGATCTTAAATTTGCAGGAGTTTTACATCCATTAAAAATTCCAAGTCATAACACACCAACAAATGCAAAAAAAATAGTTGCAGGCGACATAAGAGAAGGAATCATTGTAACAGTCAAAGGTAAAAAATTTGTGGATGTAGGAATAAATCAATTAATTCAATTCTATGGTAAAACACCAACAGGTAAAAGAATAACAATTCAATTCAAAGAAGGTTATCCAAGATTATCTGTAAAAGAAATCAACAATTCAGAATCTAAAGAATATTGGGGATATGACGTAAAAGAAAGATCAAATTTATTTTCTTTATTATCAGAATGGAAAGGAAACATAATCATCACATCTAGAAAAGGCAAAGTTGCAACTAAAGATCAACTTGAGAAATATGCAAAATCAGATGAGTCATTACTCGTGGTTTTTGGCTCTCCAGAGAAAGGAGTACATGAAATTATTGGCGGTAGAATGAACAAAGTACAAAATTCAAAATCATTGAATTTCTTTCCCAATCAAGCAACAGAAACAGTACGACTTGAGGAAGCATTACTGGGCACATTAGCAATATTGAATATGTCATAAGATGGCTGAAAAGAAAAATTTTTTGGTATTTGCAATAGGAATAGGAGTTATGGGAGTAGTAATTGGAGGAATAACAATATGGAACATGATTTCAGATATTCTAAAATGAGAAATTGTATCTATGTTCGTTAACCAAAAAAATTTTTGTGGTTAACCATAACTAACAGGGTTTAATAGAGGGAATTCAAGAGTCGATTTAACAATGGGAGCTCGAAAAAGACATCAACCACGTAGAGGAAGTCTTGCATACTATCCAAGAATTCGTGCAAAAAGCATGGAAGCAAGAATCAAAGCATGGCCAAAAGTTAATTCTGAAGAACCAAAAATTTTAGCTCATTGTGGTTTCAAAGCTGGTTGTGTACAAATTGTAAGTATTGATGATCGTGATAAAGTTCCAAATGCAGGAAAACAATTAGTTAGTTTAGGTACAGTATTAGTAACTCCACCAGTTTTAATTTTAGGAATTAGAGGATATTCAAAAGATTACGATGGAAGACATTCTGAATTTGATGTATATGCAGAAGACATTCCAAAATATATTTCAAAAGAAATGACATTCAAAAATAAAGAAGGTGCATTAGATAATGCAGAAAAAAGATTAAAGAAAATTAAAGAAATCTATGCAATTGTTGCAGTGTCTCCAAGAGCTGCAGGACTTGAGCAGAAGAAACCATATATTTTTGAAGCTGCAGTCAAAGGCGGAGATATTCAAAAACAATTTACTCATGTTAAAGAATTGTTAGGAAAAGAAATTAAAATTGATCAAATTTTTGAAACAGGTTCAACTGTGGATGTTGCAGCAATTACAAAAGGTAAAGGTTGGCAAGGAGTAATTTACAGAATGGGTGTTAAAAAGAAACAACATAAATCTAGAAAAACAGTTAGAGAAGTTGGTTCATTAGGTCCAATTTCACCACAAAGTGTAATGTGGACAGTACCAAGAGCAGGACAAACAGGTTTTCATCAAAGAACTGAATACGATAAAAGAATTATGGTTATGGGTAATGCAGATGATGAAAAATTAAAAATTAATCCAGAAGGAGGTTTCAAACATTTCGGTTTAGTAAAAGGTGATTTTATTATTTTGAAAGGTTCAGTTCCAGGAACATATAGAAGATTAATCAAATTAAGAGCACAAATAAGAAATGAACCAGCTAAAGTTAACAAACCAAATATTTTGGAGGTTGTAGTATAATGAAAATAACAACATACACAACTACTGGAACTAAAGAAGGAGAAATAGAACTTCCATTAATATTCTCAACTCCATTTAGAAGAGAGTTAATTCACAAAGTTTGGACAAATCTTACATCACATAAATTCCAACCACAAGGTAGACATCCAAGTGCAGGACAAGATGTAGTTGCAGATTCAAACGATCCACCAACAGGTCAAGGTGTATCTCGTGTTGCTAGAGCTCAAGGTGGCGGCGGTGGAAGACAAGGTCAAGGTGCAGAAGTTGCATCAACCAGAGGGGGAAGACAAGCACATCCACCAATAGTAGGTAAAGTAATTTACAAAAAATTAAACAAAAAAGAAAATAAACTTGCATTATGTTCAGCCATTGCAGCTACTGCATCAAAAGATCTCATAGAAGCCAGAGGTCACAAAGTTGAAGGTATTGAAACATTCCCAATTGTAGTATCAAATGATATTGAATCAATTTCTAAAGCAAGTGAAATTACAAAAGTATTGGATTCATTAAAACTAACACAAGATACAGAAAGATTGGAATCAAGAAAATCACGTTCAGGTCAATCAAGACTTAGAGGAAGAAGTAAAAAAGTAGGAAAGAGTGTACTATTTGTTACAAAAGATTCTACAGAAATTTCAAAAGCTATTGGAGCATTACCCGGAGTAGAAGTTAAAAATACAAAAGACTTGAGTGTCCTAGACTTAGCCCCAGGATCACATCCAATTAGACTAACAGTTTATTCAAAATCTGCAATTGAAGAAATTGCAAAGATTAAATCAACACATCTAGAATTAATGGTGAAAACACAATGAATGTAGAACAAGCAATGAAAATAATTGTGAAACCATATATCACAGAAAAAACATTTGCCATGATTGAAAATGAAAATAAAATTTGTTTTATTGTAGAATTATCTGCAAAGAAACCAGAAATAGCAGAAGCAGTAAATACACTATACAAACAAAAAGTACTCAAAGTTAACACTGCAAGAACAATTTATGGTAAAAAGGCATTTGTACAATTTGAAAGTACTGAAAAAGCCAGAGATCTCGCAACGCAGATAGGAATGCTCTAATATGGACCATAAAACTCGAAGTACATTAACAATGGAGAAAAAAAATGGTTAAAGAGTTTCAATATAGAGGACTAACAAAAGAGGATCTAGACAACACATCATTAGAAAAATTATTCTTATTATTTAATTCCAGACAAAGAAGATCACTCACAAGAGGAATTACAGATGGAAAAAGAAAATTAATTGAAGAAATAAAATCTGCAAAAGCAGGAAAATCAAAAAATCCTATCAAAACTCACTTAAGAGATTTGATAATTCTACCATACATGGTTGGTGTTACAGTAAATGTTTTCTCAGGAAAAGAATTTCGTCCAGTAAATATTACAACAGAAATGGTTGGTCGATATTTGGGAGAATATGTCATAACAAACAAGAAGGTTCAACATGGAGCACCAGGAGTAGGTGCATCAAGATCCAGCCTTTACGTACCATTGAAGTGATTATTATGGGTAGATTCGATTACGCTTTCCAAAATTATGATGCAACTAGACATGTTAGATCATCAGTAAGAGAAAAAGACATGTCACATAAACATGCAAGAGAAGTTGCAGTTGCAATCAAAGGTTTGTCAATTGAAAAAGCAAGAGATTTCTTACTTGCAGTAATTAATAAAAAAAGAGCTGTTCCATTTAGAAGATATAAAAATCAAGTTGGACACAAAGCAGACCCAGGAGTAATGTCAGGTCGTTATCCACAAAAAACAGCAAAAGAATTCATCAAAGTATTAGATAACTTAGAATCAAACGCAGAATACAAGGGAATGGATTTAGATAGATTAAGAATTGTAAATGCAACAGTACACAAGGGAGTTGTCGTTAAAAGATTTATTCCAAGAGCAATGGGAAGAGCAACTCCAAAAAATAATGTATTAACACATGTAGAATTGGTGGCCCAGGAGATTTAGATATGTCAGCAGTAAAAAATGTAATCAGAGATAACTACAACATGATGTTGTTAAAAGATTATTTGAGAAATGCAATTAAGGATGCAGGATTCTCACATGCAGAAATATCAAAAACACCAACAGGTACTAGAGTAGCATTACATGTTACAAGACCAGGAATTGTAATAGGAAGAAAAGGTTCAGGTATTAGAGATCTTACAGAGAAACTTGCAACTGACTTTGGATTAAAGAATCCACAAATATCAGTTAATGAAATTGAAAAACCAGATTTATCACCAAGTGTTATGTGTAATAGAATGGCTTCCCACTTAGAAAGAGGTACAGCATTTAGAAGGGCAACCATGTGGACAATGAAACAAATCATGGAAAGTGGTGCAATGGGTGTTCAAATTACAATTTCAGGAAAACTCAGAGGTGACCGTTCAGCATTTGAGAAACATGTAGCAGGAATTTTGCCAAGAGCAGGACACCATGCAGAAGTAATAGTAGATGAAGATATTGCACACGTAAAAACTGCAATGGGTCTAATTGGAATCAGAATTAGAATTGCAATTAAAGAAAAACTAATCCCAGAATTTGAATTAAAGAAAGAAAAAGAAGAAAAGAAAAAGAAACCAGAGAAAGAAGTCCCAGTTAAAAAAGTTGAAGAAATTAAAGTTGAAGGAGATGTAAAGGTAGAGGTGGTCAAAGTTGAAGGAGATGGAAATAAAGCTAAATCAGAGTCTGAACAAATTGCAATAGAAGCAGAAAAGATGAAAACGATTGAAACATTAGAAGAAGATGAGGCAAGTATGAAATGACCAAAATTAGTATGAAAACAATAAGAAATCTAAATGAAAAGGATCTTAGAAGTAAAATGCTAGATAATAGAACAGATTTAGCAAAACTAAGAGTAGATTCCTCAAAAGGAACATTAAGAAAAGAAAGCGGAAAACTCAAACCCATTCGTAAAAACATTGCAAGAATGCTAACTAGACTAAACGAAATGGAGAAAAAGAAATGATAACTGTAGATACAATTGCAAGACACGAATTCATAGGCCTAGATACAAAAATAATCAATTCAAATAATCTAGAAGTAGTAGGATTAAATGGAACAGTGATTAATGAAACAAAATCGATGTTTACAATAAATACACAAAAAGGTATGAAAATGATTCCAAAATCAACAAATGATTGGGGATTTACCATTAATGGTAAGAATATGACAGTAAAAGGATCAACAATTGCAAAAAGACCATTTGAAAGAATAGGAGCAAAAGCATGACCAGAAATATAGGAATCAAAGTAAATGCACCTAAAGATGAACCAGTAGCAGGAGATACAAAAAATCCATTTAATGGAACACTTTCAATTCGAGGTAAACTATTCGAGGGTAAGATCATAAAATCAAAAGCAAAGAATACTGTCGTAATTCAAAAAGAGTCACCTGTTTACTTTAATAAATTCAAAAGATATGCAAGAGGTAAAAGTACAATTCATGCACACGTACCATCAAACTTACAAGTGAAAGAAGGAGATGTAGTTGTCGCTGCAGAGTGCAGACCAATAGCAAAATCAGTTTCATATGTAGTAATTGAGGTAAAAGCATAATGGCAAAGCAAGCAGGAAAAGGAGTAGAAGAATTCCGTCCTTATGTTACAAGATCAATACCTGTTGGAGCAAATATTGTATGTGCAGATAATTCTGGTGCAAAAATTTTAGAAGTAATCAATGTTCCAAGACACAAAACAAGAACATCCAGACTTCCTTCTGCAGCTGTAGGTGATTTTTGTAATGTAGTAGTAAAAAAAGGTCCAGCAGAATTAAGAAAGCAAGTTTATGGTGCAGTTATTGTTAGACAAAAGTATGCAGTTCGTAGATTAAACGGTGTTAGAGTTTGTTTTGAAGATAATGCAGCAGTACTAATTACTCCAGAAGGAGAAACTAAAGGAACAGACATTAAAGGACCAGTTGCAGCCGAAGCTTCAGAAAAATGGCCAAGAGTAGCTAACTTGGCATCAACGGTGATATGATAAAATGGTAAAACCAACTAAAATGCGTAATCGAATGTTATTTCAAGCAACATTACAAACACGAAGTAAACAAATGGGTGCTAACTTATCTAAAGATTTACAAAAAAAATACGGTAAAAAAAGTGCTAGAGTAATTGAAGGAGATAGCGTTACAATCCTAAGAGGAGAATTCAAAGGAGTTGACGGTAAAGTTTCAAAAATATCTACACAAAAATCAAGTGTTGCAATCGATGGAGTTAAGAAAGAAAAAACAAAGGGCGATAAATTTGACGTTTACATACATTCATCCAATCTTGTAATTACATCACTAAATGGGGATGATAAATGGAGAATGGCAAAATTACAAGGAAAAGATCCAAGAAAACAACCTAAAGAAACAACATCTAAAGAAAATAATAAAGAAGCAAAAGTAGAAAAAGAAGACCAAAAAAAGGAAGTTGAGAAATAATGGTTAGCATAGCAGGAAGTAAAAAACTCAAACGACAAATGGCTCCACAATTCTGGGGAATTACTAGAAAAGATAAACGATTTGTAATTACAACTAAACCAGGACCACACAAAAAGAATTATGCTATTCCAACAGCAGTGTTTCTTAGAGATACATTAAAAATTGTAACAAGCCTAAGAGAAGCTAAAGCATCAATATATGCAGGAAAAGTAAAAATTGATGGCGTTGTTAGAAAATCACTTCATCATGCAATTGGTTTAATGGATGTAGTGGAATTAGAAAATGTTTCAGATGTATATCGTCTTGTTCCAACTGAGGGAAAAATTCTAAAACCAATTAAAATTAATGAATCAGAAAAATCTAAAAAACTTGTAAGAGTTGTAACTAAAACATCAATAAACAAAGGAATAATGCAAACAGGATTTCATGATGGTCGTTCAACACTTGTAGAAGTTAAAGCAAAAATAGGCGACACATGTGTAATGCAGATTCCTGATCAGAAAATTTTAGATGTGATAAAATTAGAGGCAGGCTGTCAAGGATTAGTAACACGAGGACTTAACGCTGGACAAATAGGTAAAATTGAAAGTGTAGAGGAAGGAACTTTCATTCTTCCAAAAAGAGTCATCCTAACTTTAGGAGATAGAAAAATCGAAATACCAGCTGACGTAATAATGCCAATAGGTAAAGAGGAGCCTGTAATTCAATTAAAGTGATAATATGTCTCAAGTAACAGAATCCCCAATGAAAAAAATCTCTTTAGAGAAAGTAGTATTAAACATGGGTATAGGTAAATCTGGTGACGTGATAGACGTTGCAAGAAAAGCACTTGAACAAATATCTGGAAAAAAGCCATCAACACGCAATGCAAAAGAAACTCAAAGAGAATGGGGAGTCAGGAAGGGCGAACCAATTGGAGTAGCAGTAACAATTAGAGGCAATGATGCAGTAGTATTATTGAAAAGACTACTAGAAGCTAAAGGAAATAGTGTAAACGGTAGAGCATTTGATAACTTTGGTAATTATTCATTTGGAATAAACGAACACATAGACATTCCAGACGTAAAATATGATCCACAAATTGGAATTTTAGGTCTTGGAATATCAGTTACATTAACTAGACCAGGTTACTCTATTCGTAAAAGAAGTAAACACAAAGCCAGTGTAGGTAAAACACATATTATTACTAATCAAGAAGCAAAAGATTATCTTGCAAAAGAATATGGAGTTACAATAGTATAATGCCTAAAGATAGATCCTATGAAGCTACTGGAAGAAAAAAACATGACTTTGGCAGAGGTTCAAGATGGTGTAAACGATGTGGAGATTATACAGCTGTGATTCAAAAATATGATTTAATGTTATGTAGACGATGCTTTAGAGAAGTAGCAACATCTTTAGGGTTCAGGAAAAATCGGTGATAAGAGATGCCAGCAACTAATATTTTAGCAAATTTGTTTGTTACAATTTACAATAATGAAACACGAAGAAAATCAGATTGTGTGATTCTTCCAACTTCCAAATTAGGTGTTGAAGTTCTAAAAACACTTCAAAAAGATGGGTATATTGGAGAATTTGAGCACATTGATGATAAACGTGGAGGTAAATTCAAAATAAAATTATTGGCAAAAATTACAAAATGTGGAGCAATTTCACCAAGGTTTAAAGTAAAAAGTGACGAATACAATGGTTGGGAACAACAGTATTTGCCATCTTATGATAGAGGTATGCTTCTTGTAACTACCAATCAAGGAGTAATGTCACATCATGAGGCATTAGAAAAAGGAATAGGAGGCTTTTTGGTCGGATATGTCTACTAATCAACTCGAAAAATTCCAAGACGAAGTAGTCATTCCAGAAGGAGTTACAGTTACACAACAAAAACACATGTTAACATTTGTTGGACCACTTGGTAAAACACACAAAAGTTTCCGTAAAATACCTGTCAAATTAGAGATTGCAGAAAATAAAATTTCAATGACAACAATTAATCACAAAAAGAGAGATTATGCAATTTTACATGCTGCAAGATCAGTAATTAGAAACATTTGTGAAGGATTAATTGATGGATATACAATCAAAATGAAAGTTGTTTTTGCACACTTTCCCATCACAGTAAAAGTTGAAGGCAAAGATATCATAATTGAAAACTTCCAAGGTGAAAGAGCTCCAAGAAAAACAGTTATCGTTGGAAATACCAAAGTGATACCAAAAGGTGAAGATGTAATTCTTACAGGAGAAGTTTGGACAGACATTACACAAACTGCAGCAAATATTGAATTAAAAACAAAAGTTAAGAACAAAGATCATAGAGTATTCTTAGATGGTATCTATGCATTTGAGAAAAAGAAAGGCATCGAAAAATAAATTTTCAAATAACTAATGAACATCGATCCTGAATTTGTAAAAACAACAACAGAGTTTATTGATCAGACTTTAGAAGCTTACAAAGCTGCAGGAGTTTCACCAACAGTTGGAGACATATGGAATTGTGAAAATGTAGGAGATTTTTTGTGCGGATTTTTTGTGGGAGAGTTAGTCGGATCAATACTTAGTGCATTTCAATATTCCCAGAAAAGAGATCCAACAGCAGATGAACATTTAGAAATTGTAGGTCTAGTTGAAAGTCGTTCTAAAGAAATTAAAGAATTCTTTTCAAAATTCAACAATTAGTTAATTATTTTACTCTAATTAGCCAAGTCGGAAAGATTAAATCACTTTTGCCAAGGTAAAATCTAGTGCCTCCCTAGCTCAGCGTGGTAGAGCAACCGGCTGTTAACCGGTTGGTCACCAGTTCAAGTCTGGTGGGAGGCGCTTTATTTCAATATTCGAATTTAGAAACATTATTTTCATAACGTATAGAAATAAAACCACATAACAAAATAATTTATTTCAATATTCGAATTTAGAAACATTGATCGGTTGTAAGTAATTGGTGTACTCAATTAGACAACATAGATCTAATACATGATCGGAGATATAGAATATGCAGGAAGTTTACATTGGTTAGAACTAGAAGGGCCAATAGATATTGTGTGGATTGTGGTGCAAGATTAGTCTATTACCCCAGATTATCAAACCCAAAAGCACCAAATGAACATAGGGTACTAGTTTATGCATGTCCAGATTGCACAGATGATTTTGAAAAACCAAAAATGTTTTCAATTAGACGTAACCAGGTAGAAGATCCATTAGAAACAGTAGAAATAGAGATAACACAGATACAAAAAAAAGTAGCTTTAGCAAAATAATCTTATGACGTATACAGAAAAACCAAGAAGTAATGCATGGTATCTACTTCCAATATTTGTTGGAATGATTGGTGGAATTATTGGATATCTAATTATCAGGAAAGATGATCCGCGCAGAGCAAAAAATTGCATATACATAGGAATTGTAATGATGTTAATTGGTATCATTTTCAATATTATGCTATTAGGGGTAGACGTAGTAGGCAATCCAGGATTTAATGTAAACATCTAATCCACATCAGTGATTACCCTTCCTAGATTTATAATATTTCTAAATTCGAATATTG
>JAOLZN010000007.1 GCA_028343855.1 Candidatus Nitrosopumilus sp.
TGATTCTTGTGTTGCAGTAACTGTTTCCTCTACAGCTTCTTCAACTACTGTTTCCTCTACAGCTTCTTCAACTACTGTTTCCTCTACAGCTTCTTCCTTTTCATCTCCGGTTACAAAAGTTCCGTCTGCACTACGTTCAACTCTTTCATGTTCTTCTGTTGCTTCTACTACTATGATTGAACCTTGCATCCAAGGATGAATCATATCAAAATAGGAGTATTCACCAATTGTTGTTGGTTCCCATTGGGCTGAATCACCTGGTGATAGTATGCCAGAATTAAAATCAGTACCAATTGTATCATCAGATGGAACACCTGATGTGAATGTATGTTTAACATCATCTGTATTTGAAAATATTACAACACCGTTGACTTCAACTGTTGCTGAATTTGGACTAAAACATCCTTCATCAGTAAGTTCGCAACCTGAACCTAGACCAGAACCAGATGTTGGAGTAATTGTAACTTCAGAATGATCTGCATAACTAGAAGGAGTTAATGAAATTATGGTAATTGCTAAAGTAAATAATAAAAATATTGAGCTTATTGGTTTGGTCTTCACAACAAACTTACTCTCAGGGATACATAAAAACTTCACTAGATTTATCAGAAAATTATTCTAATTTTTTCTTAATTGGATGACTTTAAGGATTCCAAATGCTGGAAGTCCGATGTACATTCCAAGGTTCAATGCAATCACTGAGAGTCCAAGTCCTAAGACTTCTGACTCAGTTTCTGCACTTTCCATAATAGCTAGAGATGAAATCATTGGTGTGATTGCAAGTTTCACTGCTTCTTTGAAGTATGGATTTTCTCTTTCCATGTCTGCAATCGTTGGACTAAAGGAATAGTAGATGTCATTGAATGTGTTCATGAAAGCAGTTCCAGATTCAGTTTGTAACAATTGATTATCCCTTAGTTCTCTTAATTGTTGAACTTGTGGTGCTAACTCTGAGCCGTAAGCTGCTGTTGCAATTAGACAACCGCCGCCTTCTTCAGATGATTCTTCTACGACTTTTTCCTGTGCAATGTCTTCAGTAACTGGATTTTTGACAATCGTATCTTCTACAACAATTAAAGCAAATTCAGTTTCTTGTCCAGTATTTCTAATATTTTCAAATTTAATTACTGTAGGTCCTGTTTGATCTTTAGAAAATGTAAATTTCTCAAAATCTCCACCAACTGCTGCATTATCAGATACACGGTGAATTTCTTCATTGTTTTGCATAATGACAAATGTGTAATCAGAGAGTCTCATAGGGGAATCAGTGTAACTATCCCTAATTGTAAAAACAAAATTTGTAGGGACCTCAGGTTCGATATCTTTAGGATCCCAAGCAAGATTTACTTTGAATTCTTCACTTTCAGTATAAGCAATTAATGGAAATTTAGTTTCTTGACTTGCAGTTAACTTAAACACAATGTTGTCTGGTAATGGTTGCTCGGATTCTCTCATTTCATTTTTTAAATATCTCAAATGATCTTGTAATAAAACAAAATGAACTGTTCGGTCGTTGTCATAAGTATAATCATCAACTGTTACTGAAGATTTGAATAATTTGATGTCATTAACATAGCCAACATAACTTGGACTCAAAAATTCAGCAAAATCTTTTGGAAAATGTGTTTCCACATGTACCACGGATACGTGAGACATTTTACTTTCATTCCAATCAAATGGCATTTCAAATATTACTTCTTTAGCATTAGAATCATAATTGAAATTTGATATTGAATCAAAATATGATTTTGTACTAAATTCTACATCTACATTATTTTGATCTTTTTGTGGAAAAGATACTGATTCAACTATAGTCAAATCAGCCTCATAAACACCAGAATTTTCAATTACATTAGTAGGCTCATCAATAGTTCGTACCTCAATTTCAAAAGTATACAATCCACCTGAATTAAACACAGGTCCGGTAATTTCTACGGGGTTTGATTCAGTTCCACTCCAGGCTCCAAGTAAGGAATCTTGTTGGCCAATAATTGTAATATCCCCATCGTCTGTTGGAGTTACAGTAATTGGTAAAACTCCATTGTCAGTAAAAAAATAATTTCTTAAAATCATTTCGTCATTGTAAAATATGCCAATTAGATATGTGACATTCTTTGCGTTCTCATCAGTTTCATTATCTGTTGCAGTGATTGTAATTTTTTCTTGAGGATTTTCAAAATACATAGGCATTTCAATAGAAACTGAAATTTGTTTTTCTTGAATACTAATTGAAGAAATTGTATCAATTCCTAAACCATGTCCATAAACACTACTTGCTGGAAAAAGCAAGCAAAAAATCATTGAAAAAATTAAAACTTTTGTTATTGACAACATTATTTTCAGTATACAGGGCCTATTTTACTGTCAGTAATTCCTTAGTCTTGTCAATTAAATCATCAATTGTGGGTGCCTCTAAAAGTGGTTGAAGTTCATTTGGATCCTTTGCACCAAGTGCTGAAAGAGAGTAGATGTAATCAATTGTAGGTGAATCACTATTAAGATAATACTGCTCTAAAACATGATCAAGTGCATGTGAATCAACAATTTGAGGTAGTGCCTGATGAATAATTTTCTTTTTCCATAATTCAATTAATGCCTTCCATCTAACTAAAGAAATGTTTTCATCAATTTCAGGAATCATTTCTACTTCAGCTTGTATGTACATTTTTTCTTGAGTACCAATTTCCTCATGAATTTTTGAAACTTCCTGATGACCTTCAACTGAAAGTGGATCATAGTTTGTAGGCTGAGAAATGGCAGGTGGAATAATTTTTTTTATTTTAAATGAATTTCTTCCCATTGTTTCAATATGGAGTTGTAGGCCATCAAGTTCTACATCTTCACACTTGCTAATTTTGGCAATAGTTCCGACCAGTTTTGGTGAATTCCATCCATTTACAGAATTTTGTTCATCAATTAAACAAACACCAAATTGACCATCACCAAGCATACAATCATCAACTAGTTGTTTATATCGAGGCTCAAAAATCCTTAGAGGAAGTTCTTGTCTTGGAAATAATACTAAGTCTAAAGGAAAAATTGGAATAATTTTTGTTTCTGTCATTAAATCATCTTTTATCGTTTCTAAATATATGGAATACGGAAATTGATTAAATTAAAATCCATTTTCATTTAATGTCAAACCCAATAAAGCGGCACGAGTATGTTTTCCATATTCAGCCTGTTGAAAATATTTAGCATTTTTTGTTTTATCAACTTCAGTAGAAATTTCATCAATTCTAGGCAATGGGTGTAAGATAATTGAATCATCTTTCATTTGTTTGACAATATCTAATCCAACAACATAACTACCCTTTAATTTGAGATATTCCTCTTCATCTGGAAATCTTTCTTTTTGAATTCTTGTAACATAAAGCACATCAAGATCATCAATATGATCTTCAAGTTGCGTGGATTCAGTAAAGTCCAAATTCTTTTTAATTTCATAAGTAGAATCAGATCTTATTCGCAATGATTCTGGTGAAATTAAACGGACATCAACATCATAATTTCCTAAACCATACAATAATGAATAAACGGTTCTTCCATATTTCAAATCACCAACAATACCAATTTTTAGTCCATCAATCTTTTTCTTTTCTTTTTTAATTGTAAACAAATCTTGAATTGCTTGAGTTGGATGTTCTTCAGTACCACTACCTGCATTGATTACAGGTTTTTCTGAAATTTCAGATGCAAATCGACTGGAACCATCTAAAGTATGTCTTAAAACAAGAATATCAGAATAAATGGACATTACTTTTACTGTATCTGCAAGACTCTCACCTTTTTGAGTTGATGATGATGAAATATTTGAAATTCCTAAAGAACTTCCTCCAACAGAAGCCATTGCAGAATCAAAACTAAGACGGGTCCTAGTACTTGGTTCATAAAATAGATATCCCAAAGTTTTACCTTTACAAATTTCTCGTCTTTGTAAAGAATCCAATTGCATAATCTTATCAGTAGATGTGAAGATTTTTTCTAATTGTTCCTTAGTATAGTCCTTAATTGAAATAATGTCTTTTTGATAGAACTCGTTCATTCTTTCAATAATATATACAGGTGACTATACAAAGTATTCTGATGGAACAGTCTGAACTAATGGTTCGACGAATCAAAGAAGGCACAGTAATTGATCATATTGATGAAGGTAAAGGTCTGCAAGTACTAGATGCCTTAAGAATTGATGGTAAAGATGGAAGTTTAATCACAGTAGCTTTGAATGTACCAAGTGGAAAATCAAAGAAAAAAGACATCATTAAAGTTGAAAATAAATTTCTGAAAGATGATGATACAAACAAAATTGCAATTATATCGCCAAAAGCAACTATCAATATTATTAAAAATTATAAATTAATTGAAAAAAGACGAGTTGCACTTCCAAATGAAATAGATAGAATATTTCGATGTACCAATCCTGATTGTATTACAAACAGTACAGAACACATTGAATCAGTAATGGATTTGATTGACAAAGATGGAATGATACTCAAATGTAGATATTGTGCAAGAATTTTAGATGTAAACGAAATAAAATATAATTAAATAATAAAATTAAAAATTGAAAAGTTTGTAGTAAGGACTATTGTCCTAAGATGATAAACATCATAACTATACCGTAGATTGCGATTGATTCGACCATACCTACGAAGATGAATACTTTTGATTGCAATGCTGGGTTTTCACTGATTACTGCAAGACCTGCTGCACCGACTTGACCTAAGCCAATACCTGCACCAAATGCTGCAAGACCAAATGCTAAACCTGCACCAAGAATTTTCAATGATCCATCACTTGATGCACCATCTTCTTGTGCATATGCTACACCAGTTGATCCGATAACTGAAATTACTGCTGCTGCCAAAAGTAACAAGACAATAGTTTTCATTGTAAATTGGACTCGATAAGTTCCTTATTTAAATCATGATAAGAATTTTGAATTAAATTTTTGTTAAGGTATTCTTTTTGAAACCAGATAGATCATCTTTAATGGATTTTGCAAAGTTATCTTTATCCTGATCGATTGTCTTTTTGGAATTTTCAATTAATTTTTTAATTTCTTCTTTTGCCATTATTTCCTACTCTCCATCTTTGCCTTCACTTTTTTTAACTTTGCGAATTCTTCTCTTTCTCTCTCTTCAAGAGTAGCAAGAATAAATCGAATTTTTTGTTGATATTGAGGAATAATTACATTTTCTAGTGCATTTAGGAGTTTTTGTGTTTTTTCTAGTGCTTTTGCAAGGCTAAAAATAGAATTTTCATATTCTGCAGCTTTACAAATTTTAGGTAATAGTTCTTTGATTTGTTTTGCTCCTCTATCTATGGAGGAATTAGTATCAGCAAATCCATAAGGCATTGATTTTGTATCTTTTTCAGTTACAGACAATGAAGGAATTTTAACATCAACGACTCTTCTTACATTTACTTCGACTTCCATTACTGGAGGAGTGGATTCAGCAACTGAATCAACAGTGTTAGTACCTAATGCTAAATATGCTTCATTGACAGATTTGTAAATATCTTGTAATGGATCCCAAATTCCACCTCTTGCCTTAGAAGCTTCTTCAATCATTTCTTCAATATTTTTTAGTAAAACTTTACGTTTATCATCTAAAATTCCTTGTACCATTACTGCAACTTGACTTGATTTTTTGTATTTGAAAAGTTCAATTTTTGTAGCAGCGACATTTTGTCCAAATGACATTTTATTATTCGCCCTGATAGTATTTTTCTACGTGCTTATCTTTAATTTTAGTAATCTCATTCTTTGGTAATTTTGATACAATCTTCCATAAGATAGCAAGTGTTTCTTCAATTGTTCTATTTTCATCAGTTGCTTGTGATAAGAATTCTTTTTCAAAGACATCACCGACATCCATGTATTTCAAATCAATTTCAGTTAATCCTGCTTTACCTACAATTCCTGCTAATGCTCTGACTTCTTGTGCTCTAGAATAAGCATCATAAACTTGGTTAGCAACTTCAGCATGATCATCTCTGGTACTTCCTTCACCAATTCCATCTTTCATTAATCTACTAAGACTCATCAAAATATTGATTGGTGGATAAACTCCTTGTCTGAATAAATCTCTGCCAACTACAACTTGACCTTCTGTAATGTAACCAGTAAGGTCAGGAATTGGGTGAGTAATGTCATCAGATGGCATTGATAAAATTGGAACTTGTGTGACACTTCCTTTTTTACCATTTAGTTTACCTGCCCTTTCATAAAGTGTTGAGAGGTCAGTGTAAAGATAACCAGGATATCCTTTTCTTCCAGGAACTTCTTCTCTTGCTGCACTAATTTCTCTTAATGCTTCTGCATAATTTGTCATGTCAGTAAGAATAACCAAAACGTGCATTCCTAATTCAAATGCCAAATATTCTGCAACAGTTAATGCTACACGAGGAGTGATAATTCTTTCAATTGCAGGATCGTCTGCTGTATTCAAAAATAGAACACTTCGTTTTAATGCACCAGATTCTTCAAGACTTTTTCTGAAATATTCTGCTTCACTGTATTGCACACCAATTGCTGCAAAGACTACAGCAAAATCATCGTTAGTTCCAACTACTGATGCTTGTCTTGCAATTTGTGCTGCTAGTAAATTGTGTGACATACCAGAACCTGAAAAGATTGGAAGTTTTTGTCCTCTTACAAGAGTAATCAAACCGTCAATTACAGATACACCAGTTTGAATGAAATCTTTTGGATATTCACGTTGTTCAGGATTCATTGGTTCACCGTTAATATCGATAAATTGATCAGCAATTGGATCAGGTAATCCATCTTTTGGTCTTCCTAGTCCATCGAAAACTCTACCAAGTACTTCTTTAGATACTGGCATTTCCATAACTTTACCAACAAATTTTGCATTAGTTCCAGAGATAGATAATCCAGTAGTTCCTTCAAAGACTTGGACAATTGCTTTACCATTACCAACTTCGAGAACTTTACCTAATCTTCTTTCTCCTTCATTAGTTTCAACTTCTACAAGTTCATCAAATGCTGCGTTATCTACATCATCAACTACAACAAGAGGTCCTTTAATTTCAGCAATCTTGCTGTATTGAACTCCGCCTTCAGTGGTCAATTTGTTACCTTAACTCCTGAAATATTTTTGAATTGTTCTTTCATATCTTTATCTAATTGATCGAGTTTTGGCATCTCATCATCTTTGATATCCATTCTTGCTTTAAGTAATGATGTTACAACAGGTAGTTCGCGAATTGAAGCTAATGGTGTTCCTTCTTTTAGTGATTGTTGACCTTGTTTATAGAAATCTACAACTAATTTTAATAATTTGAATTGTTTCTCAGGACTACAGTATGTATCAACATCATCAAATGAATTTTGTTGGAGCAAACCAATCTTTACCATTCTTGCAATTTCTAAAATGAGTTTTTCTTCATCAGGTAATGCATCAGGACCTAAGAGTTTTACAATTTCTTTTAGAGTATCTTCTCTTTGTAAAATTCCGTAAGCTTCATTTCTAATTCCAAACCAATCTTCACTGATATTTTCACCCCACCATTTTGCAATATCACCAAGATAACCAGAATAACTGTTCATCCAATTGATTGATGGGTAATGTCTAGAGTATGCAAGTTTTGCATCCAATGCCCAGAAAGTTTTGATAAATCTCATTGTGTGTGTTGTAACTGGTTCTGTGAAATCACCACCAGATGGGGATACAGCACCAATCAAAGTTACAGAACCGTCACGGTCTGGACTTCCAGCTGCTCTAACACGACCTGCTCTTTCATAAAATTCTGCTAATCTTGATGCGAGATATGATGGATAACCTTCTTCTGCAGGCATTTCTTCTAATCTACCACTCATTTCTCTGAGTGCTTCAGCCCATCTACTTGTAGAATCTGCTACAAGAACGACGTCTTTACCCATGTCTCTATAATATTCTGCAATTGTTACTCCAGTGTAGATACTTGCCTCTCTTGCTGCTACTGGCATATTACTAGTATTTGCAACAAGTACTGTTCTATCCATTAATGGTTTTCCACTGCGTGGATCTTTAAGATGTGGGAATTCAACTAATACTTCTGTCATTTCATTTCCTCTTTCACCACAGCCAATGTAAACAACAACTTGTGAATTTGCCCATTTTGCAATTTGGTGTAATGTAACAGTTTTTCCAGTTCCAAATGCTCCAGGAATTGAACCAGTTCCTCCTTTTGCAATTGGGAAGAATGTATCAATTACACGTTGTCCTGTTAGTAATGGTACGGTAGCATCATATCTTGTGTTGTAAGGACGTGGTTTTCTTACAGGCCATTTATGATACATTTTAAGTGGAACGTTTTGACCGTCTTTTTCGACAGTTGCTAATTCTGTTTCTAAATTATAATCTCCTTCTGAAACAAGGTTTGAAATTTTTCCACCAGGATGGTTTGGTGGTACCATGATAGAGTGCTCAATAAGATCTGTTTCTTGAACAGTTCCAATTACATTACCTGGTAAAACTTCATCGCCATTACTTGCAGTTGGAACAAAGTGGTATGTCTTAACCATATCAACAGGGGTTGTGGTAATACCTCTACCGATAAATGAGCCAGATGCTTTTGATAATTCTTTTAATGGTCTTTGAATTCCGTCATAAAGTTGTCCAATAATTCCTGGACCTAATAATACACTAAGTGGATTTCCGGTTCCAATTACAGGTTCACCTGGTTTTAATCCACTTGTTGATTCGTATACTTGAATAAATGCTACATCTCCAGTTAATCTAATTACTTCACCTACTAATTTTGAATTTCCAACAGTTACAGTTTCGTACATTTTGGCATCAGCCATACCATCTGCTCTTACTGCTGGTCCACTAACCCATACAATTCTACCTTGTGCTGTCATCTTATTCTTTTACCCCGAATTTTGATGCAATTTCTTTCCTAATTAAAGGCTTTAAACGATCTATCTTTGCGTCAATAGTATTATCGAATTTCATAGCTCCGTCTTTAGATTGAATTTTGACACCACCAATGCAATCAATTGTTTCTGATGATAATTCAGATCCAGCAAAATTGCCTAATGTTGATTGAACTACGTCGCGATCTTTAGAATTTGTAAATACAATAACTTCAGATGTTCCTAAAACTTTAGTTGATTCATCTAATAGTGATTTAATGAGATTTGCATAATCGCCATTGCGATCAGAATTTGAAATTTGTTCTAATGCTTGTGTAAAAACTCTATCAACAGCATCCTCTAAAGCCAAAAGTTGTTTATTTCGGGCTTCAATGTCAGAGCTACCAACGATCTGTTTTTCAAGCTTATCTGCTTCTTTTCGACCATCTGCAACAATTTTGTCATATTCATCCTCTAATTTAGTCACAGAATTGTCAAGAATTTGATGAGAATCACTTAGTGCGCCATCTAAATTGGATAGAATATCCTGCTCAGTTTGATCTAAAATCTTATCAATTGTCTTTTCAAGAGAAGAATTTGTCAATATCACGCGTTTTATGATAAATCATTTTAATGTTTGGAAAAGAAAAACCAGTTGAGAAAGATATTAAAAACTAAGAAATTTTCAGAGGATTAACTTGGCAATAGCTGATCTGAAACTTGGAAGTGTGATTTTACCAAGAAGTGAGTCTCCAAAAGCAGTTTCTAGATTGACTGAATTTGAATGGTTTCATAAAATTGATACAGAAAATGACTTGGTTACTCCAGAAATTGACGATCTATTGCTAGAAGCTCAAAAAACATTCCAATCCATTGATGATGTAGTCAAAGGTCTAGGGGTTCCACAAATGGTAGGAATTCTAGAGATTATGTTCACAGGTAAAAAAATCAAAAAGAAAGACTATGAAATTGACGAAATCGAAGACATGGTAAATGAACTCAAAAAAAGAACACCATCAATAATTGATGAACCTAACAATTTGTTAGAAGAACAAGCAACTACAAAACGTTCACTAGAAGAATATACTTCTCTAAAAGAAACACTTGAAGTTGCAAAAAAGCTAAACATTGATCTTTCAGGATTTGGATTAATGAAGTATTTTTACACAAATCTATTTGTTATTGATTCTAAAGACTATGATGAAATTAGCAGAACATTAGGAAATATTACATTTTACAAATATGATCTTTCAAACAAAGAAAAATCAGCCATTTTAGTAATTTCAAGTGTAGAAGATTCAGATAAAGCATTAAAAATTCTAAGAGGTTTTAATGCAAATCCATTCTCAATTCCAGAAGGAATTCCTCAAATTCCAGCCCAAGCATATTCAATGGCTGAGACTAAAATTAAAGAATTAACAGCAAAGCAGTCAACAATTGCAAAACAAATTGCAAAAATTACAAAAAAAATTAGACGGGATATTTTAGCAATACATGAAGAAGCTCAAATTGCAAAAGACGTACTTGAAACTTTAAGAAAACCTGGAGGAACAAAGAATTTTGCAGTTATTCAAGGATTCATTCCAACTAAGATGGAAGAGAAATTTAAGAATGCAACAAAACAATGGATGTCTGTTTCTGAAGATGTAACAGATCCAAAATTAAAAGAACAGATTCCAACTCTATTTGATAACCCAAGATTTGTTAGAACATTTGAAGTAATTACAGAAAGTCAGGGAATTCCAAGAAAAGGAGAAGCTGACCCAACACCTATGATTGCCTTGATGTGGCCAATTTTCTACGGATTAATGTTTGCAGATGTAGGTCACGGATTATTGTTAATGGGAATGGGATTATTATTCAAATTCAAAGGACAAGGTAATCTTTCAAGATGGGGAATGTTAATTGCAATCTCTGGAGCATCTGCTGCCATTGCGGGTGTCGGAGCAGGTGAAGCGTTTGGATTCCACCTAGATCATATGGGACCATTAGAAGGATTATTAGAAGAAGGAGGAGCATTACATTCAGTAAGTTGGTTAGTAGGAATTCTTAGTGTTGCTGAATTAACATTTGAACAAGTAATCAATATTCTCAAAGTATCATTATTCATCGGAATTATACATTTAGTTTGGGCAATGATTCTACGTGTTAAGAGATTAGCTCAAGAAGGTCACAAATTTGTAATGTACATGGAAGCAATTCCAAACATCACACTATACGGTGGAATTGTAGTAATTATGATGTGTGCAATTGGTGCAAACTATGATGTGATGAACATGTATTCTAAAATACATACAGAAGCAGTACCATGGGTTACAGTTTTCTTAGGAGATTGGGCTCAAGTTTGGATTATAACAAGAATTTCAGTAATTCTCGTAATTGTATCAATGACTATGATGATAATAGGAGGAATAATGCATGCAAAGAAACATCCTGAAGATGGAGGTTCTGCGGCAAATGTCATAATGGAAGTTTTCCTAGGTAAAACAGTAGAAGCGTTAGCTCATACAATCAGTTATGCCAGACTTGGAATTATGTTGCTGGTACATGCTGCATTATTAATGACAGTCAACAATGCATTTAGTTCTCTAGGAGGAATTGAATCAGGTGCTGCAATGGCAATGATTATCGGAGGAAACTTGGGCATCATGATGATTGAAGGATTAATTGTATACATCCAGTCTCTCAGATTGCACTTGTATGAATTCTTTACAAAATGGTATGACGGTGGTTCACAACCATTTAGACAAATTAGACCAGAGTTGATTTACAATCAATTCATTTGGAAGAAGAAATAGATTTTAAAATTATTTTATTGCTTTAATTACTAGACTTGTAATCTTTCTATCATTAATTTTTTCGCCATCCATGTATGCTCTTTCCTCTAATACATCAATTTTTTTAAATCCCGCATCTCGAATACATGAAAGATAGTTTTCTTTTGTTAGTGCACCATCAATACATTCACACCATTTTTCTGAATTCACTTGATCTGCAGATAATTCTTTATCGGTAATTAGATCAGAAATAACCATACGTCCATTACTTTTTAAAATTCGAAATACTTCTTTGAATGCATTTGTTTTGTTTGTTGTTAAATTAATGACACAATTACTAATTACGGCATCAACAGAATTATCCGTTAAAGGAATATTTTCTTCAATATCGCCTTTCTTAAATTCAACATTTGGATAATTACCTTTTTTTGCATTTTCTCGAGCTTTTTCTAACATATCATCAGTCATATCAATTCCAATTGCCTTTCCAGAATCAAGTACTTTTCTTGCAGCTAAAAAAATATCAATTCCGGCTCCAGAACCCAAATCAACTACAATTTCACCTTCTTTCAATTTAGTATGATTAATTGGTGCTCCACAACCAACACCCAAAATTGCTTCTTGGGGAATTGATTCAAGTTCCTTTTGATTATAGCCAATCAATTTTGTTGCATCTATAGGGGAATCTCCTGGATCACATTCTCCAGGCATACAGCAACAATCATCATTTCCAGAAACTACTATTTTGGAATATTTTTTTTTAATTTCGTCTTTAATTGAATTTTCCATGTTAGTGATAATTTGAAAACTATACTTAAATTCATTCTATAGGAAGTGAAGTATTATTTCCCCATTCCCCCCAAGATCCAAGATAGACCTTTACATTTTTGAAGCCTAATTTTTTTAAAACCAAAAATGAATTGGCAGCTCTATATGCTCCTTGGCAATAAGTGACAATTTCAGAGTCTTTTGATATATTATAGATTTGAGATAATTCTTTATCATCTTTGAAAGTACCATCATCAGAGATATTTTGATTCCAATCAATATTGATTGAATTAGGAATATGACCAGTTTGAGCAGCTCTAACTACACTTCCATCATATTCACCAGTAGAACGAGCATCAATAATTTTCAAATTATCTAAATTATCTTGAATATATTCAAATCCAGATATTATTTCAGGATTGACTTTTCCTAGAAATTCTGAGGGTTTGAAATTATTTGCTTTTGTTTCTAGTGAAAAATTATCTTTTTTCCATTTTGTAATTCCACCATTTAACATGAATACATTCTGATGTGAAAAATACATCAACATCCAAACACCTCTTGCAGCAAGCATTCCCGATACAGAATCATAAAAAATGATTTTTTTTTCTGTAGTAACACCAAGAAATGATAGTAATCTTCTGGATTGATCATTAAAATTTTTAATTCCTTGGTTTGTTGTATCAATCCAATGAAATGCAAATAAATCCAAATGAACAGATCCTGGAATATGTCCTTCAGAATATTCCTTAAATGAGCGGGTATCAGCTATAATGACATCAGAATCATCAAGAATTGAATTTAATTCAGATGTGGAAATTAGCATATTTTAGATAAAAAGTTCAAATGTAAATTCATTTGGTTTTGTTCAAAATAATTTCCATGAAAAACCATTACACACAGTGTAAGGGTTAATAAAATAAAAAGAGAAAAAAGGGTTTTTTTTCTATTCGTTTACGTATGCTCTTTCGCCATGCTGTGCCAAATCGAGACCAATCTCCTCTTCTTTTGGAGTGACTCTGATTCCGCCCGGCCAAACGGCATCCATTACTTTTAGGATTACAATCGTAACACCAAAGGCATAGCCTATTGATATTGCAGCACCAATGATGCTGATTGCTTGCTGTTCCATTCCTTCTGCAGTGCCAGTCCATGCTCCGATACCGTCTCCAGTATCCCAAACGTGTGGGCTAGCTAATGTACCAGTTAAGATTGCACCTGTAAGACCACCCATTCCGTGTACTCCCCATACATCTAATGCGTCGTCCCATTTGCGTGCGTTCTTTAATGCTACACATGCATAACAAATTGTACCAGCTGAAATACCGATTATAATTGCAGCCATTGGACCTACCCAACCTGAAGCTGGAGTGATTGCTACCAATCCTGCTACTGCTCCTGATGCAGCTCCTACAATACTTGGTTTTCCTGTATGTGCCCATGACATGAGCGTCCAAGTTACTGCAGCCATACCAGTTGCTGTGTTAGTAACAGTCCATGCGCTGACGGTAATGCCGTCTACCATTACTTCACTACCTGCGTTGAAGCCAAACCATCCAAACCAGAGTATTCCTGCTCCGAGGACTACCATTGGAATATTGTGTGGCTCCATTGGTACTTTGCCATATCCGAGACGTCTGCCAAGGACTAAGGCTCCGGCCAATGCCGCAAATCCTGAAGAAATGTGTACTACAGTACCACCTGCAAAGTCTAATGCGTATGATGGCGAGAGATCTGGATCGAGGTCTATTGAACCTCCTCCTATGTATCCTCCTCCCCAGACCCAGTGTGCTATTGGATCATAAACGAAGGTTCCCCATAAGAGTACGAATACGATGATTGCGCTGAATTTGATTCTATCAATCAAACCACCAATAATTAGAACTGGTGTAATGATTGCGAAGGTTGCTTGGAACATTGCAAATAGTTGGTGAGGTACTGTACCTGGCCAACCTTGACTACAATAGTCTCCGTCCTTCATTTCATTCATTTGGTAAGCGTTTGACCATGTATCTGCACATGGACCTACTTCACCGAGAGGTGCCCATGCTGATACCATGTTGAAACCAACATAGTCAAGATTACCCATGAATAAGTTTGCATCAGAATCAATTCCGCCAAATGCTAGTGAGTATCCCCATAGAACCCATTGTACTGACATTAGACCCATTACAATAAGGGTCATACCAAGTACGTTGACGATGTTCTTTGATCTGGCTAATCCGCCATAAAAGAAACCGACTCCGGGTGACATGAGTAGTACCATTGAAGTGGCAGTAAGCATCCATGCTGTATCACCTGTGTCTATTAGACAAGGCATCATGGCTCCTTCGCCGTCACTGTCGTACCAACATTCGTTAGGGTTACCAGTGTAAATTCCACTGGTTCCTTTGACGTATCCGTCCATACCGTCATCAACACTTTGTGCAAATGCTTGTGACATTGCACCAGTTGCTGTGATAGATACTGCGGCTACAAGTAATAGAGCATACTTGTAGTTTCTAGAATTCATTAGATTTTATCGAAAATGAATATTATTAAAGCATTGAAGACTCTAAAATGCTTCAAAAAGTAACTTATTATAGAATATATTATTATGATAGTAACATAGAATATGAAAATTATGATAGGAATGGGTAAATGAAAAAAGGAAAATTAGCGATCTTCGACACATTCAAGACTAAAGATAATGATCTTACAGGAGAAGCAAAAAGACAGAGATCGATTATTACAATTCTTGGAAGTAATGTCAATCCAGCTGAACGTACAAGAACTGGAATTTCACAAAAGATAGCAAAAAAACAAGAAATTACATGGAAAAATATCTATTCTGGAATATTTAGAGATCTAGATGAGATCTTACTTCCAATGGGGATAGCAGAAGAAAATGGAAGATTACCGTTAAAGAGAGGACCAAAAGCATTACAAGAAAAAGGAATTCCATACTATCATTTAACAAAAAAAGGGATTTTGGTAGGATTAGCAATTAATGGAATTGATAATATGTCATCTCAATTAAAAGAATTTTTTTCTGAAGCAGATCCAAAAGAAAAAGAATTTGAAAAAATTTTGACTAAATTTATGACTAATAGTCCAAATTTCACATATTCAATTTTTCAAAAATATGTAAAAGCATTTTGTGAAGATAAAATTAAAGAACTACTTCCTTTTGATTTGTCAAAATTAAATGAAATTTCTGATGAAAATTTAATTATTCAAAAAGAAATTCTAATGGGATTTCTAAAATTTACAAATCAAGAAAAAAAGGAAGCAACTGCATTTATAGAGAAAATTGCCTAAAAATTAGGTCTAATTACGATCGCCAAACATTAAAATCCGTAATTCATTGTGCTTCAATATGGGCAAAAACGTCTATGCATCAGTAAAATCCTACAGTCAAAGAGGAAAATTACTCAAGAGATCTGATTTTCAGACATTAGCTGAATCAAGAGATCTAGAAGAATTAATGACTAGAATTAAGAATACAATTTATGGTGATGCAGTTACAGACGTCCAAAAACCATATACATCACAAGGAATAGAATCTGGTTTAAGAGGACATTTAGCAGATGTTCATTATTCAATTGCAAAAACTGCTGGAGATTCACCAATTTTAGATGCATATTATATGAAATTCATTGTTTCAAATTTGAAATTAATTTTGAAAGGTAAAGTTTTAGGAAAAACCCAAGAAGAAATTGAAACTCATATCAATTTACATGCAGAAGAATTAATCAAACAAAGAGACATTATCATTAAAGCTCTAGTATCCAAAGACCTAGAGGAAACAGTTGCTAGTTTGAATTCAGTTCAATTTGGGGAAGAAATTTCAAAAGCTGCAGGATTATACAATGAACAAAAAAATCTTCAAATATTTGATACATATTTCGATAAAATTTTGTATCTTCAACTGGGTCGTGCTTTAAAAAATACAAGAGACAGAGATGTGATTAAATTAGTTGGAATGGATGTCGATTTCTATAATCTTCTGAGTGTAATTAGAGGTAAATTATGGGGACTAGATGAAGCACAAATTCAAGACTTGATTGTAGCACAAACTGCAACTATTCCAAGAGAACTATTAGGAAGAATGATGTCTGCACCATCAGTTAGGGATGCATTTAATGAATTAACAAATACAAAATACAAGAATTTAATTTCTCAAAATGAAAATGAATTAGATGCAGTAGCTGAATTTGAAAGATCATTTGAAATGACACTATACAATGCATCTGCAAGATCATTTTCAAAGATGTTTAGTTTTGCAACAATTGTAGGAATTACAAAATTGACAGCATTTGAAGTAAGAAACTTAGCAGCCATTGCATATGCAGTGGAGCAGAAAATACCTACAGATGTTACAATGTCAAAATTAATTGTACAAGAAGAATAATTTTAAAAATGATTAGATTCCCTAAAAAGAAAAACGATATTTCTACTGAGACGGTAATTAATACAATATGGGTCAGCACATTCATGGGAATGATTTTTTCATTACCACCATTAGGCATATTTTTAGGAATTTATTTGAATACAGGAAATATTGCCGTTGGGGCAATTCTAGGATTTGGAGTACACTTTGTCACATTAGCCTTTTCAAGTAGAATTTCCAAGTTTTTAACCCAAATAATGAGCTAAACTATAAGAGGTCAAAGTACGAGGTAATTTATCATGATGGGAGATAGAGATTTCAGAACAATTATTCAAAGTGCATTGGGTTCAATAGGAAAAGAATTACAACTAAACGTAGATTCAAAAAATATTCAAACTATTCATTTACAGGAAGTAGTTCAATGCTTAAGACGCTCATATTTTGATAGAATTGACCCTGTAGAAATTGAAAGAAGAGGATTCAATGAGCTTCTTTCAGGATTATTAAGAAGATTAGAGTACGGAAGTGATCCAAAAGAATTTGAAATTGAGGATATCAAACTAAAGGCACAAACTGACATGATGGTTGATGATGTGGTTATGATATTCAGGTCAGCACAAAACGAGTTAGAGAATCCACTTGCTAATGATGTTCTGTATCTTAATGCTTGTTTGTGGGTATATGATAAGACAGAAGGAATTATTGTTTACATTACTGGAGATAGAAAAGAAATAACATTTTCATTAACTAGAAATAAAAAGATGTTTGAAGAAGTAATTCGAAGAGTTAGAGTACTAAACAATCTTCTCAAAGAACAAAAAGCTCCAATTTTAGAACCTTCAACAGAATGTTCTGATTGTCAATATTATGAAAGATGCTTTATGAAAAAGAAAAATACGAAGCACGTAGATATTGGAGAAATGTTAGGATTAGGTAAATTCGGCAACAAGGGTTAATAAAAAAAATTAAAAATATTACAAAGGAAAATTCCTTTGATGGATTAATCTAGTGGTTCTGGGTGTCCTTTACCACGAAGTGCGAAAGTTACTACTGCCAATGCAATTGCAACTCCTGCTGCTGCGCCGAATGCGGCCATTCCTGCTTCTGCCATTTGATAAAAAATAACTCTACGGGCTTTTATAAGATATGTCCATAATATTTCTATAAAAACAATATATCATAATTTTAATTTTTTATGATACTATTCAGATTTTATCTAAAGAATTCAAAAGGAACAGTATTTTCTTGTCCACTGGTCATTGAACTTAGATTAAAGTACACAGTACCATAAACCCACCAACTTGCAGTACCAGACTCACCATTTTCATATTCAGATTCTAACGCGTCCCAAAGTTCACTAGAAGTAGCTGTATTTTTGATAGTCATTTTCTTTTTTAGAACAATAGAATTCTCACCCAATAATGTATAGTAATTTGAACCAAATTCGACCATTCCCTCAGGTCTACTTCCAATAGTTCCACCAGCAAGTTGCTCATAACTAGAAAAACCAGTTTCAAATAAATTAAAATCCATAGTTTGTATAATTACAGCACGTGGGTTTGGATTAGATATTTCAAATGCAATTTCAAGCGTTGCTGAACGTTCATTTATTTTTGTAACAGAAATATCAGCTAAATCAACTGTAACCAATTTGATAGTTGGAGCATTTTCAGTTGCTGCATTATTGCCTTGACTTGGAGCTTGCATATCTGGACCAATTAGTACAATTGAACCTAATATTCCAGCAATTACCAAAACTGCAGCAAAAACAAAAATTTTAGGATTCATACTTATCTTGACCTCAGTTATATCAAATATTAGTTAGTTATTATACCATTCCAGAGGGGAAAAATTATGCAATATTTTCAAGCTGTTCAACAAGGAAAGCAAAGAGCAAGTAAGTCACAAATGAAAATGTTTGAAGTGGCTGGATTTGGAATGCTGACTTTAACAACTAAGAAAATTGATGGAAAATTCTTTCCAGTTGGAGAAGAGGAATTTACGGCCGTAATTAATTCAGAAGATGGGTATGTGGCCGTAATTGTAGACAAAGATGGATTTACAAAAGCACAGTCAAAGGCTGTTGAAAAAGAAGAAGCAATTTCAATATTTAAGAAACTTAGAGACACAGGAATTTTGGAATATCCAAAAAATGAAATACAAATTTGGTCTCAAACCAGACCTACGATTCAAAACGAAGTTTAGTTATTTTTTAGAAGATAAAATTATTTCCGTACCAACATTAGTACCTTTAATTGCTTTTTCAATTATTTTTGGTTCTGATTTTATAATTCTAGTTTTAATTTTAGAGCGTTCTATAATTTTTAGAGCAACAATGTCCATCAAATCATAACCACCAGCAACAGAATCTTCATGTACTAAAATATTTTTCAAATTTTTAAGTTCAATACTTTTGAATTTTTTTGCTTTTTTAAATTTATTTGGATCCATATCATAAACACCGTCAACGTCAGTTGCATTAAGAAACTGTTCAGCTTTAATTTTTTCGGCAATTAATGCTGCTGTACCATTAGTACTTTGACCTGGATGTAAACCACCAGCAACAACTATCAAACCATCATTAACTGCATGCTTAACTTCCTGTAAAGTAGTTGGTGGATGCGGATATGCTTTATTTTTTAAAGCATAAATCAATAATTTTGCATTTAATCTTGAGATTTCAATTCCTAATTCATCTAAAGTGGATTCATCAGCATTAAAATTTCTAGCATGTGAAATGTAATGTCTAGCAACTACTCCACCACCAGCAACAACCACTGGCTGACAAATCTTACTAATTTTGATTAAAAAATCAGCATAATTTTGAATAATTTTGGCATTATCCATACCGAAAACTTTTCCAGATAATTTAATCACAATTTTTTTCTTCATTTCAGTTCACCTAGTATCGATTTTGCGGCAATTTCAACTTTTTTCCTGTATTTTTGATGGGTATAGATTCTAAGTATATTCATGAAGCCTGAAATTGCAGAAACTACGGGTATTTCAGAGATTGGCATTTCTTTAGCAGAAGATTTTCCATCATCATTAGAAATCAAAACTATTGATTTTGATTCATTTTTTGAAGGAGCCAGTGGAATGGAAGGGGTGACAGAACTATCTACAAATATTTCATTTTCGTCTATTTTGGACTTTTTTGAAATTTCAAGTCGAAGTTCGTCAGTTCTAGTTTTTTTCAAATTTGTTCTACTAGTAAGAATTCTTTCAAAAACACATTTGAGTAATTTTCTGTTTTGGTAATCTTCAGCCAGCTGTTTAGCTTGTTTTAATTTTGAAGAATTTGAAGAAATGATAGATGATAAAACAAATTCATCTGTTAATTTGACATAATCATCTAGATTGAAAGATGTAAAACCAAATTCATCGTCAGATAATCTTAATGCTTGAATCAGCATAACTTCTGCAGAACGTACTGTTTTATGAAAATATACAGCTTTGAACATTTGATATCTTGAATGCATCATTGATTCAAAAGAGTATAATGCTGAACGTTCTAATGCAATTTTTTTCTTATGAATACTAAGTGATTGTGTTATTCGTTTATGATCCACTTTTGCATGTTCAGCTCCAGTAAAATATCCATCTCTAAGTAGATAATCCATCATATCTGCACTGAGAGCTCCAGAAACAATTTCATTTAGATATTGAAATTTTGATTCACCAAATGCAATTTGTGCAATTAATTTTTTATTAAATCCAGTTTTTGATAAAATATCGCCAATTTCAGAATTTAGAATTATTTTTTTTCCATAATCTTCATGTGAGATTTTTTTTTCTTGAATTACTTCTTCAAATAAATGTGAAAAAGGTCCATGTCCAATATCATGTAATAAAGCTGCAAGACGCAAAATCTGTACATCATCAGAATTTAGAAATCCTTTTTCGTTTAGTGCAAAACCTGCCTCAGTAGCAATATGCATTACTCCTAGTGAATGCTCAAATCTACTATGCTGAGCTGAAGGATAAGTCAAATGTGCACCTGAAAGTTGCTTAATACGCCTTAATCTCTGGAAAAGTGAACTATCAATAATTGGAAGTTCATAATCATATACACGGATGAAGTCATGTATTGGATCAATAATATCTAAATAATTTTTTTTCATATTCCTAGTTTCTTTGAAAATGCTTTCATAATTTCGTCATGAACTTCGAGTTTAGGTTTTGATGCATCAATTATTTTCCAACGTTTCTTTTTTGCAGTACTACGATAAATTTTTGATATTTTTGTTGAAAATTCTTCATTTTTTTCAAACTTATCTCTTTTCATAATTTTTCCTTTTTCATTTCTTGGAGATCTTGAAAAAGATTCTTTTTGTGTAACATCAAGTAATATTACGAGATCAGCTTTAGGTAATCCATCATCAAGACTTTCAAGCCATTTTTGTTTCAAACCATTTGCTAATCCATAAACTAAGTTGGAATGATAATATCTATTCATAATTAAAACAGAATTTTTTTCTTCAGATGCTAGAATTTCATTTAGTTTTTCCCATCTATTAGCTGCTAAAAGACAATGAATCACTTGAGGAGGAAATTTACGTTTGCCATCTAAATATTTTCTAATTTCTTTACCAATTGGTGTATCATAATCAGGAAAATGAAATAATTTAGTTTTGATTTTTTGTTTTTTTAGAGATTTTTCTAATAGAACTGATTGAGTTAGTTTTCCTGCTTGATCTCCTCCTTCTATTACAATTATCATAATTCAAGATTTAATACACATATGTAAAAATTGTATCTATGGTTTGTACACATACTTTCAAAAGTCATGAAGATCATATGGTTTGTTCAAAATGTGGATATAAACGAGAATTTACCAAACCATCTATCAAGCCAAAAATACTTGTAATTGGATTAATTATATCAGTAATGATAGTTGGAGCCGTTTTGACATTTTCATATTTTCCAAAAATTTAGTTTTAATTCATAATCAGTCAAGGTTTATATCTAAAAATCGTGCACTTAACACAAAATGGGATTAATGAAAGAAATGATGAAAGAAATTGGGAATAAATCAAGAGAATTTTACGAATTTGTATTGCCACCAATAGATATGCATCTAAATGATAAACATCTAAAAGTAATTATTGATATTCCAGGATTTTTGAAAAAAGATATTGAATTAAGTTTATCTGGAGATATACTTTCAATTAAAGCTAAAAAAATTATTGATGAAAAAGATTCAAAAACATTAATTTCAAATCAAAGACCAAATATGATTAATAAAAAAATTAGATTACCAATTGAGATTAAAGAGGGTGAAGAAAAAATAGAATCTGCAAAATATGAAAATGGAGTTCTTGTATTAATTATTCCTACAACTAAAAAATCAAAAAATATTACAATTGAGTAATCTAATACTTTCTTAGTAAAGCAGAAATTCCCATAATTATACCAGAACTAATCATTCCAATTGATCCCAAATTCTCATTTGACTGAAATAAAAATACAGAGCCAATAAAAATAGCAGAAGAAAATATACTTCCACTAATCAAAGCAATTGGTTTACGTTTTTTCATATAAAATTGAACTTCTTCCATTAATTTTTCCATATCAGAACCAACTCTTAAAGTGGAATTTATTGATTTTAGAAAAGTATCAAAAGAAATTTTTAATTCCTCTACATAAGCTCCTGTGATTAAATTTTCTTGTTGTAAAATATTTTTTAGGACTTTCAAAAATTTGAAATCAACATCATGTGTCTTGTAAATTCCTTCAATTATTGAGGCCATTCTCAAGTATAATGCCAAATTTTTTGGTAAGATAAACGGGAATTTACTCATGGTCTTATTAGCTAGTTCCATTAAACTTTGCACTTCCATTTCATCAGGTTTATCTCCATGCATTGAACGAATTGATAATTCTATTCCTTTTTCAATTATTGATCTATTATATCCAGGAGTTAACATTCTGAGATCATCCATAGCAGAAACAACTCTTGGTGGATTTTTTTCTACAAGTGCAAGATATAGTCGAATTAAATTAATTCTTGTTTTATTATTAATTCTTCCAACCATTCCATAGTCATATAGAATTAATTTTCCTTCATCAGTAACAGAAATATTTCCCGGGTGAGGATCAGCATGAAAAATAGAATGTTTGAGAAGCATTGTAAAAAATATTTGATGTACATCAATGACTAATTGTTCACGATCAATGTTTTTCTCTTCCAATGCATCTACATTTGTGACCTTAATTCCAGGCAAATATTCCATCGTAAGAACATTTTTTGAAGAAAAATCATCAAAAACAGAAGGTATGATTACCTTAGGATTATTTGCCATATCATTTTTGATTTCTTTAAGATTTTTAGATTCATTAGTATAATCCATTTCTTCATGAATGGTTTCAATAAATTGTGAAAGCATTGTTTTAGCTGAATATCTTAAATTTGGATCAACAAATCTTAGTGCCAGTGGTAAAATTTTTTTTAATACTTTAAGATCCTTTTCAACTACTTTTTCAATTCCAGGTCTTTTTACTTTAATTACAATTTGCTGACCTGAAATTGAGCCTCGATATACTTGTCCTAATGATGCACCTGAAATAGAAATAGGATCAATTTTATCAAATTTCTCATTTATCAAACCAATATCTTTTTCAATAATTGGTTTAACTTGATCAAATGGAGCAGCAGGTACACTATCTTGTAGTTTTGATAATTCTTCTAAATATGGTTGTGGTAAAATATCAGCTCTAGAAGAAAGCCATTGTCCAAGTTTAATGTAAACTGGACCTAATGAAATGAAAGTCTCAAGAACCTTACTAGCATTTTTTTTAAATTGATTTGAATCAATTTCATTTTTATTTTGATTAATCCATTTTTTTCTATCTTTACGTAATGCCAAAATAGATGGCAGGAGCTTAATCAAAATTTGTATAGTTCTAATTGTATACATAAAATCACTCCAAATATTTTTTAATTTTTTTAGTTGCAGTGTATGCTAAATATCCAGATATTAATGAAGAAGTTAAAATATTTACCAGGTTTATTTTATTAGAATTTTTTTTAGAAAACTTTTTTGCAGAATATGCACCAGTGAATATTCCACAAGCTAATCCAATTAAAACTTCAGGGGAATCATGGACTAAATGACCAATAGGATTTACTCTAGGATCAATTTTATCAGTATGAACTAAAAATTTATCGTCATATTCTCTAATATGCAAATTACCATAACGATATTGTTTTTGTGCACCATTTTTTTGTCCAAGAATAGTTTCTTCAGCTTCTTCTAGCATAAATTCACGTAATTCCTTGGGAACTTCTATTTCATCTCCAGGCATAAAATGAATATACAATAATTGCTTATAATCCTAGATCAAAATCTAAATTGAGCCTGATTCTATCAATTAAAAAAATTAGTTGTTTAGATTATCTTTTGTGAACATGATAAAACTTGCACCAAAGGAAATCAACATTATAACTCCAGAAATATATGCATAATTAAATCCATCATCAGGATGATTCTGTTCATGGTAATAATTAATCAAAAAAGTTAAGATTAAAAAAATTACTCCAATGAAAGTTAGTTTTCTATGATTTAACAATAATTATAAAATAATTAGTTAGTATATGAATTTAGAAAAATAAATATTTTGTAAATTAAGGATTAGTTTCTTCAATTTGAGATAATTTACTAATTATTTGTTCTAATTCTAATTTATTTTCATTAATTACTCTTTTAACTACATCAATTTCATTATTTATGTGATTAATATTTACATCATCAGAGTTTTGAATTTGATATTCTAAATCTTTTAAAATTTCCTGATTATATTGATTAATTTTTTCTAATTCATTTTTGTATTTTAGTAAATTCTCATATTGACTAGAAATTTTAGGAATATCTACATAATTAGAATTTGTAACAAAACCAGTTGTAATAATTATACTTCCTATAGCTAATGCAATTATTAAAACAATAATACTTAATCTCAATTTCATTTTATTTCATTACTCTCTTTAAGATTTAAAAATGATAAAAATTTTTTAATCATTCTTGTTTTTTACGCCTACGAATGACAAAAATTACAATACCGATAATTACTAAAATTGGAATAGCAATCATTGTAGGATCAAAACTATTTTCTTCAACTTCAGAAATTTCATTAACTACAATTGTAGTTTCATAAGGTAAGAAAATTTCATCTCGTACACTATCTTTGTATCTAACAGTAATTACTACATCATGTTCACCGTATTCTGGTTCTCCATTAAATTCAATTGGAATATTAAATGGGACAGGTGCATCTGTTTCAATTTCATCAATGAATTGAGTATTTGATTTAATGTTAGAATCTCCGTTAGCCTCAAGTGTTACAAAACCAAATAATCCATCTTCATTTCCTTCATTAATTATTTCACCAATAACCATTTGTGTGCCAGATAATTCAATAACTTTTACATTAAAAATTGTTAAATCAATCAAACCCCTAATGTAAAAATCAAGTATTTTTGAAATAGTTTCTTTATCACCATGTGTATTATAGTATGAAATTGATAGAGGAATTCGTAAAGTTTCCCCCTTTAGGGATTCAGGAACATACACATCTGCAATAAATGAATTATATGAGTCAGCTGCGATGTTTCCAAGATCCCAACTCGATTCTAAAATTAAAACATTTTCAATATTTGTAATTGATGCAGTATTTGATGAAAGTGATGTTTGTGCATTATTTATTGTGACATCAACTGCAGAAATTGGAGCAGTTCCATCATTTACAATATCTATTACAATATTATTGGATTTTAATGATGTAAGAAATGATTCTGAAGCTCTGACATTAATTGTACTATCTCCAGTAACTTTAAAATCGAAAGTAGAAAATGAAGACCTTACGCCAGATTCTCTTAATCTTGAATAATCAACTTTTACAGTTCCTGAGTATTGTTGAATTTGAATATTATTATCTAAATTGACATAGAAAGTTAAATGAAAGTTTGTACCTGCTAAAGAATTAGTATTTGTGTTAGCATTAATTGCAGTACCTGGACCATCTGAACCTGAAAATCCTAAAGGTAGTGCTAGTTTTCCTTCAATTCCTGTAATATCTTGAGTTCCTACATTTGCAAATTCTATTGTAAATGGAACATTACTATCTCCAGTTTCAACTTCTATTTTATTATCAAGAGTACCAAAATATGCATCTAATAATTTTACATCACCAAAATCTCTTTCAAATGCTGAATCACCAAAGTTTCCAGATTCTATTGGTCCATCTTTCCAATCAGCATATGAATTTGCAAAAATAAATGGTACAAATCCAATTAAAAATAATGTTAATAATAATTTAGAATTCATTATACAGTTATCTCCATAGTTGAAGGTTCTTCCCCTTGAAATGCTTTACCATCTTTAATTGTTATAACTTTGTCAACTTTTCCAAAATGTTGTCTATCGTGAGTAACAATAACAAAGGTTTGATTAAGTTTTTTTGCCATAGATTTCATTAAATCAACTATTGTTTGTGAAGTAACTGAATCAAGATTACCAGTTGGTTCATCTGCTAAAACAATTGAAGGTCTATTGATTAAACCTCTTGCAATAGCTACTCTTTGAGCTTGTCCACCAGAAATTTTATTTGCACGCTTATACACTTGATCCTCTAATCCAACGGCTTTTAGTAAATCTACAGCATCCTTTTCAGAATTGGATTTATTTCCAGCTATTTGTATTGGCAATAATATATTTTCTAAAACTGAAAGATCTGTTAAAAGATTTGAAAATTGAAAAATAAATCCTAATTTTTTATTTCTAAATGATGATATTTGATTATCACTTAGAGTTGTAGTATTAGTTCCATCAATCAAAATATTACCATTTGTAGGACTATCTAAAAGTCCAATCATGTTAAGTAATGTAGATTTTCCAGAACCTGAACTTCCAACAATTAAAACAACTTCACCTTGTTCAATTGAAAAAGATACATCATCAAGAGCTTTTACTTGGTTATCCCCATCACCATAAACTTTGGTCAAATTATTTACTTCTAGTACTTTAGCCAGTTCTCATTGCCTCCACAGGTAATAATTTTGTAGCCCTATACGACGGATATAATGATGCAATTATGGCTAGAACAAATGAAGCTAAAGCTGTTTGTATAATTTTTTCCCAATTATATGATACTTCAAGTGGTAGACTGTTATTGAATGACATCTTTGTTTCTTTTGCATAAATTGTATAGCCTAATCCAGTTGCAGTTCCAACTCCAGCACCAATTGCACCAATTAACATACCCTGAAAAATGAAAATGATCAAAATGTCTTTTCTTTTTGCACCAATTGCTCTCATGACACCAATTTCTTTAGTTTTTCCATTTACTAGCATCATTTGAATTGTAACAATTGCAAATGCAGAAGACATCATTCCAAAATATCCAATCATGTTAATCATTGCAATACCAGATCTAAAACCAGCAAGTTGTTGTTCAGCTGATTCTTCGATTGTTTCTGCTAAGAAATCATCGTTTGGAAAAGACATTAAGAAAAATTCTTTCACTTCGAATGCTTTAGACGGATCATTTAATTTGACCATAATTGATCCTGTTTGATCTACTCTATCTGTCATATCACGTAATGTGTCAATATGCATAACTGCACTATAATCAAATCCTTGACCGCCAGGTGACTTTGCAATTCCAGATACAGTGAATCTTTTTGTTTGTTCTTCACCCCATCTATCAATAATCATTACTTTGACATTATCACCAACCACAGCTCCTCCAAGATCATTTGCTACAGTATTTCCTAATACAATAGAATTTCTTGAAAAAACATAAGTTCCTTCTGTAACAGTTTGATAGACAGTTGATGCCCTAATATCAGTAAATGGGTCAACACCTACTACAGGTATTCTAGTTTTTTCAATTAATTTTCCATTTTTTGTAATTTCCATTTCTGCCGTCGATGAAAGCCGCGGTGTCGCCGCTTCAACATATGAAATTCTTTCAAAAAATCTTACAATTGTTGAATCAGATTTATCTATGTAATCATCCTCATTAGTTACAAGAACATCACCATTTCGATATTCACTGATATCTCTTACAATTGCATCAAAGAGTCCTTGAAATATTACAAAATTAACATGTATAACTAAAATTCCAATAGTTACTGCTAAAACGGCACCAATCAAACTACCTCTTTTGTTGAATAGCATTCTTTTTGCTAATTTCATTCGGTAGTCCATACAAAAATAAAAAAAGTCTAATATTTAACATATATTATTCCTAGTGCCAAATTATAGACAATTTTATATCATATTAGTAATTTGTATATTTAATGAAGGCTCTAAAAGTGATATAATGGACAATTTTGATATTCAAATTCTAAGTAAATTACTTAACAATTGTAGAGAATCAGACAGACAAATTGGAATCGATTTGGGAATGTCTGGAGGAGCAGTTAACGCCAGAATACGTAAAATGCAGAAATTAGAGATTATTGAAGAATTTTACATTAAAGTTGAACCACCTGTTTTAGGATACGGTATTTTGTATTTTGTAATCTCTGGAGAAAATATGAAAGAAATTTTAGAACAAGTTAGTTTAGTAGGAGAACCACATTTTGTAGCACCATGTGTTGGTGGAATAACAGTTTGTAGTATTATTGTTAAAGAAAATTTAGAACAAAAAATTGAACTTGCAAAAAAACTAATGAAAGATTTTAAAGTTTTATCAATCTTTGAAGCAGAAGATCCAGGATTCAATACAGATTTAACAAAAACAGATTTAGAAATTTTAGATGAATTAATAAAACATCCAAGACAGAAAATTGAAATAATTGCAAAAAATACAAAATTATCAACAAAAACAATAACAAGATGTATTGAAAAATTGCAAAAAAATGATGGAATTCAATTTACTACTATTTATGATCCTAAAAAAATAAAAAAATTTATTCCATATGCAATTATTACATGGATAGAAGGTAACTTAAAAGAAACATTAGAAAATATGAACAAAAAATTTTCTGATGCATATTTACAAATACCATTTATTGCAAAAAATCAAATTGTTTTATTTATGTATAGTAATAATATTTACAAAATAGATGAATTAACACAAAAAGTTAGAAATTTAAAAAATGTAAAATCTGCAGATTTATTTATTCCTAAAAAAATTTCTTTTTATAATAACTGGTTGAAAAAAACTATTATAGATTTTAAGAAATCATCTAAATTACATTTAACATACCAAATAAATTAAATAATAATACTTGGTAAATTTAATGTGAAAAAAGAAACACTGTACAAAGGTAAATTATTTAATTTAAATGCATATTATATGCAAGTCGAACATAGGAGAGTTAGAAGAGAAATTATCGAACATCCAGGTGCAGCAGCAATGTTAGCATTTGATGAAAAAGGTAAGGTATTGCTAGTAAAACAACATAGATTTCCTCATGGGTATATTTTAGAAATTCCAGCTGGAACTTTAGAAAAAAGAGAAAAACCAATTGATTGTGCATATAGAGAAATTATTGAAGAAACTGGTTATGAGGCTAAAAAAATGACTAAACTAATCTCATATTTTCCGTCAGTAGGGTATAACAAGGAAGAAATTCATATTTTTGTAGCATCAGGATCAAAAAAGAAATTTGATTTAAAATTAGATAATGATGAATTTATTACAGTTGTAAAAATGGATATTAAAAAATTGATTGGAATGATTAAATCTGGAAAAATTATTGATTCAAAAACAATTTGTGCAGTAATGATTTATGCTGCAAAGAAAAAATTGATATAATTATTTGTATTGATCATTAAAAATTATGTTAATATTTTATCGATAGCTTGGTTTAACTAAATCTGTAATATCTGACCAAGATTGTAAAATTTTTTCAAACATATAGATTAAATCAAATAATGGTAAGGATATTTGTTTTTCACTCTCTAAAGAAGAACGAATTTTTGAAATTTTTGCTGAATTAGTTTTTTGTAATCTAATTGCATTAATTGCAAGCATTCTGTTATTAGAAATAAAGGAATCAATTGATTTAATTTGAATTTCATCTATATCTTTTGCAAAATTATATAATTTTTTTAAATCCACTTTAGATAAATTTGATTTAATTAATGATTTAGATAATTCAACAACAGTATCACCTGCAATTTCAAGTGTATTTGCAGCAATTCTATAATCAAGAATATCAATATTTTCTAAATTAAAAATACCAGCTAACCTGGTATCCATTATGGTACTTCGAATTAATCTAACAAGAAGAAAATATTGTCTATTAATTTCAGAATCACGATTTGCAATTGTTTCAAGATTTGTTTTATCTCCACTTTTTAGAGCTAGTACAACATCATTAAACATCCCAAGTGCAATTGAACTCATTCGCTTTAAGATATTTTGTGGATTAATTGATGTCTCATCAAGTAAAAATTGAACAGAAATATTTGTTGCATCTTCATCAATAATTTCAAGTCCAACTAATTTTCTCATTGAACCACGAACACTTTCTCTATCAATAATTGAAATAGAAGATTTTCCAACAATACGAATAATATCGAATCCTAAAAGATATGCACCAGTAATGGTTGGTACAATACCCTCACCTTCTGATAACGGATATGAAATTTCAACTTCTTTCGAGGGTCTTTTGCTTAATTGTGTTCGAATTGACAGATTATTTTGATTCGTTTCAATTTCAACTTGATGACTTTTGTTTAGATTATTTGCATCAATCCACTCTTTTGGAAGTGAGACAAGGATACTACTTCCAATTTTTTGTAGGCGTCGAGTAAACGTAGTCAATTTATACTAATTTATATTATTTAAGCCAAGTATTAATATTTTCCAAATATGGCAAATTTGATCATGATGTCAACGGCATTTTGTCCAGCACATATTACAGGTTTTTTTAAAGCTGAATTAAACAAAGGAGAATCAAAACGTTTAGGTTCGTTAGGTGCAGGATTTTCTATTCAAAAAGGGGTTAAGACTACAGTGACGATTAGAAATAAAACAAAACATGACATTTCTAATTTTACAATTAAAGTAAATGGTTTTGAATCAGGAGATATGAAAGTCTCTGAATTAATTCTCAGTAAATTTTCTACAAAAACAAAATATGTCAATGTTATGCATGAAATTGATGTTCCTGTTGGATATGGATTTGGTTGTAGTGCAGCAGTTGCATTGTCATTAGCTATTGCATTGAATGATGCATTAGACTGTAAATTATCTAAGATTCAAGTTGCACAAATAGCACATGACGTTGAAATAGAATGTAAAACAGGACTAGGAGATGTTTTAGCATCATATTATGGTGGATTTGAAATTAGAGATAAACCGGGAGCACCAGGCATTGGACATGTTCAAAAAATTTCTTTAAATAAAATTTCTATAATTATGATATGCTTCTCTCCAATTTCAACTAGAAAATTTATCAAAGAAAAATTACCACGAATTAACGGTCTTGGAGGAAAAATGGTAAATAAATTATTAGAATCTAAAAATTATGAACATTTTCAAGAAATGTCTTTAGAATTTGCAAAATATGTTAATGTAATGACACCAAGAATGAATAAAGTTGTTGATGAATTATCTCAAAATAATATTAAATGTGGAATTGCATTATTTGGTGAAACAATTTTTTCAATGATTCCAAAAGAAAATGAAAATAAAGTTTTAAAAATATTAGAAAAATTTTCTGATGGTATAATCATTAAATCAGAATTAGATGATATAGGTGCAAGAGTTCTTAATAATTAAGTAAGAATCATGACTCTAATTCCCAAATCACATCCCAGATTAAATTCTCTATTAATTCGTGAAAAACTAGTTAAAGGATTTGATGATAATTTAGTGGCTAAAGAAGGACTTTTGGCTCATGGAAGAGGTGAAGCATTTGATTATCTAATAGGTGAAAAAACTTCAAAATCTGCTAAAGAGGCCATAAAAGCAGCCGCATTTATGCTCAAAAATGCAGAAAATTCTGTGATTTCTGTTAATGGAAATTTTGCGGCCTTATGTCCAATAGAAATAGTTCAATTAGCAAAAACTACTAATTCAAAAATTGAAGTGAATTTATTTTATTCTAGTGAGAAGCGTAAAAAAGCAATTACAAAAATTTTAAGAAAGTCGGGAGCAGAAGAAATTTTAGGGTTAAACAAAAAATCATCTACAAAATTATTAGGAATTGATAGTGCACGCAGAATTGTTGATAAAAATGGAATATTTTCAGCAGATGTTGTTTTAGTTCCTTTAGAAGACGGTGATAGAACAATTGCATTAAAAAAAGCAAAAAAGAAAATAATTACATTTGATTTAAATCCACTTTCTAGAACTGCTCAAACAGCAAATATTACAATTGTGGATAATGTAACACGTGCAATGAAGCTACTTGTAATTGAATCAAAAAAGAAAAAGAGAAAATTATCTAAATATGATAATAAAAAAAATCTTAAAGTATCTATTATAGAAATTAAAAAAAATTTAGAGAGGCGTGCAAATAATGCATAAAACGATCAAAAATATTGTAGATATGAAAAGAAAAGAGAAAATTACTGTTTTAACAGGATATGACTCTACAATGGCAACATTATGTGAAGAAGTAGATGTAATTCTAGTAGGAGATAGTGCAGGAATGGTTATGCTCGGATATGAAAATACATCTTCAGTGACTATGGATGATATGATTAGATTTACGACTGCTGTAAAAAATGCAAAAAAAAATTCATTAATTGTTTCAGATCTACCAATTAATTCATATCAAAATGAAAAAGATGCTGTAACAAATTCATTAAAATTAATTGAAGCTGGTGCTGATGCAGTAAAATTAGAAGGTGGAAGAGAAGTTGCTAAAATAATAAAATCAATTACAGAATCAAAGATACCTGTTATGGGGCATTTAGGATTATTACCTCAGACTGCTGTAAAATACACAGTTCAAGGAAAAACAAAAGAAGATGCAATTAAATTAATTGAAGATGCAAAAATCATTACAGAATCAGGCGTATTTAGCATAGTTTTAGAAATGGTTTCTAGTCAAGTTGCAAAATTAATTACAGAAAAAATTTCTGTACCAACAATAGGGATTGGTTCAGGAAAAGATTGTGATGGGCAAGTTTTGGTAGTCCATGATATGTTAGGACTATTTGAAAAATTAAAACCAAAATTTGCAAAAAGATACCTATCATTATCTGAAGAAATAAGAAATGCTGTAAAATCATATGTAGTAGAAGTTAAAGATGAAAAATTTCCTGCAATTGAAAATGAATTTCAAATGGATGAAACTGAATATAATAAACTGAGGAAAGAAATTGTCTAAAAGAAAATTAGAACATCCATCATTAGACATAGTAGAATCAAAAGGAACAGAACTTTCTGGTAAAAAAATTGTATTATGTGTTGCAGGAAGTGTTGCCGCATACAAATCAATTGAATTAGCAAGATTACTAATGAGACACGGGGCAAAAGTTACCTGTGTAATGAGTGGAGCCTCAACAAAAATGATCCAACCTGATTACATGAAATGGGCAACAGGAAATGATGTTATTACAAAACTAACAGGAAAATTAGAACACATCAATATTGCAGATTATAAAAGATCAGATCTTATTATTGTATATCCAGCAACTGCAAATACATTAGGAAAACTTGCAAATGGAATTGATGATACACCGATTTCAACAGTGCTTACAGTAGGATTTGGTTCTAAAACTCCAATTTTGATGGCTCTTGCAATGCATGCATCAATGTATGATAATATTGCAGTTAAAAAAAATATTTCATTTCTAAAAAATAAAATAGATTTTGTTACACCAAATATGATAGAAGGAAAAGCAAAAGCATCAGAACCAGAGGAAGTTCTTGAATTTGTCTTAAAGAAATTTGGATTATCATCTAAATTACTTGGGAAAAAAATCTTGATGACTGCTGGACCAACAATTGAACAAATTGATCCTATTAGAGCAATTACAAATCAAAGTTCTGGTAAAACAGGAGTAAGTTTAGCAAAAGAATTAGTTTCTGCAGGTGCTAAAGTTACATTTGTTTATGGACCAGGAAATGAAATTCCACCAAAAGGTGCGAAAATCATTAATGTTCTAACAAGTAAGGAAATGTTTGATGTTGTAAAAAAAGAATTAAAAAATAAATTTGATATTGTTATAATGGCAGCTGCAGTTTCTGATTACATTCCTAAAAATCCAAGTACTAAAAAAATTAAAAGTTCAAAAACTAATCTTACAATTAGCCTTAAAAAATCCCCTAAAATTATAGATCATATTAAAAAAATACAAAAAAATGTTCTATTGATTGGATTTAAAGCAGAAACAAATGTCACAAATGCTCAATTAATTAAATCTGCTAAAAAGAAATTAAAAGAATCATCGTCAGATATTATCATAGCAAATGATATTGGAACATCTAGATATATAAAAAATTCTCAAAATAATCAAATCATAATAGTAGATTCAAAAAAAAATATTACTACAGGTTGGATGAAAAAAGAAAAAATTGCAAAAATTATAAAAAAACAAATTGAATCAAAAATACAATGAAAGTAATTCATTCACAATATAAGCAAAGGAATATGAAAATTTGGAATGAAGTTGCACCAAGATATCATAAAAGATGGGCAAGTGTAAATAAAGGACCATTTCAAAGTACAAAAAAATTAATTGATTTAGTAAAAATTAATAAAAAAAATTTAGTATTAGATGTTGCATGTGGAACTGGAGTGGTTACAAAACAAATCCAAAAAAAAATTGGTAAGTATGGTTATGTAGTAGGAATTGATACATCAACAACTGCAATCAAAATAGCAAAAAAATGGAATCAAAAAAATAGAAATTTAGATTTTATCAATACAGATGCAGAAAATTTTACTTTTTCAAAAAAATTTGATATAATTACTTGCCAATATGCATTGTTTTTTTTTCCCAATGCAGATAAAGCCTTAAAAAATATGAAAAATAGCCTTAAAAAATCTGGTAAAATAGGAATTTCAGTTCATGGTAGTAAAGATAATGTTCCATTTTTTAGTAGTATTTTAGATTCTGCTGTAAAATACATACCAGATTATGTTCCTCCAGGTACACCAAATTTAGACAGATTTGGAAATAAAACTGCATTAAAATTAGAAATTAGAAAAGCTGGATTTTCAAATATTGTTGTAAAAGAATTTGTTTTTAATTATAATCCAGGTAAATTTGAGGACTATTGGAAAAATTATATCAAATACATTGCAAAACCTCTAAAAGAAAAATTAAATGCATTGGAGTATTCAAAACGTAAGGAATTCAAAAATGCTGTTAAAGAAAAAACGCTTCAATATACAAAAAAGAATGGAGATATAATATTTCCATGGCAAGTTCTTATTCTAACTGCTAAGAATAATTAAAATTTTTAATTTTTTATAATTCATTCATTAAATGTACCAATTTGTTATTATGTAAATTAAATTAAATATGAATAACCGATCATAGAAATGAGAAGAACATGAGTCATTTTAGTACCTTTACCTCTTCTCATTTCTTCCCTTTTCATCTTAACTAGAATTAATGAATACAATTGAATTTGACATAGAAATCATTTCCACTGCTTTAATAGACATATTTTCTTTTTTAGAAATTTCTAACATTTCATCAGAGTGTTTTTCACTCAAATGATTTAGAAAGTCTTTTTCCTCAATATTATTACGTTTAAAATCACAAGACAAAAAAATACAATTTACATTCAATAATTGTAGTAGTATGAATCAAGTAAAAAAAGACAACACATGGAAACAAGTATTTGTAAAATCTAGGCATGAAAATTAACGAATTTCCTAAATAACCATAAGAAATCAAAGAACTATGGCAAAATCAATTAGTTGTAAAGATGCAGGAAAGGATTGTAATTGGTCAGCATCAGCAAAAAGTGTAGAAGAATTGATGTCTCAAGTTACAGAACATGTTTTAGCAGAACATAAGGAAATTGAATTAAATTCTGAAAACATTGCAAGTATCAAATCATTAATCAAAGAAAATTAGAACTAAATTTATTGATAAATTAGCATAAGGAGTTTAGTTAATAATAACTTCAAATAATTAATTATTTACAGGGATTAAAATGGGTAAAAAAGATAAAAAAGAAGAGGAAAAACCAAAAAAGAATAATCTTAAAGCTTTTCTTAAAAAAAGAGCTCCACTATATCTTGCAGGAATTGCGTTAATTGTTATTAGTGCAAATGGTGTTTTATCAGAAAAGCATCTGGATAATTTTTTAATTGATCTTTCAGAGGAGGAACAAATTGTAGTAGATATTTTAATGCAATATAATGGTCCTAATGAATCAGGATTAAATGTAAAAGATGCAATTGAAAATAAAATAAATGAAGAATATCCTAATATGAAAATATTTGATGATAGAAATACTAGAATACATGTAGTTGTAACAAATATCAATTTAGTAGAATATCAAGTGATATTAAATTTCAAATCAGATAAAGGTAATGATATTAATTATGATTGGAATGTAAATATAGATTCTAAAGAAATTAAATCAAATAATCCTGAATCAAAATATATCATAAACATAGTAGATTTTTACGATTAGATTTAGATTGTTAATAGATCTTTTGTAAATTTATGCATTACAATTGGTTTATTCTTTACAATAAGAGAATCTTCTATTCGAATTCCAAATTTATTTTCAATATAGATTCCAGGTTCTACAGTAATGGCCATATTTTCTTTTAATTTATTACTACTTCGATAGGAAACAGTTGGAAACTCATGTACTTCTAGTCCAATTCCATGTCCAGTTGAATGAATAAAATATTTACCATAATTTTTTTCTTCAATGTATTTTCTACATGCATCATCAACATCTTTACAATCAACATTTGGTTTTACAGATTTGAGACCAAGTTTTTGTGATTCTTTAACAATTTCATATGCCTCATTAGCTTGTGAAGTAATTTTTCCTAATGCAAAAGTTCTAGTTGCATCTGAAACATAACCCTTGTATCTTAATGTTAGATCTGTAACAACAAGATCACCTTTTTTGAATTTACGTTGACTTACCTGTGCATGAGGTAATGCCCCATTTGGACCTCCAGCAATAATTAATGGGTTAAGGGTTGATTTGTAACCAGTATCAAACATTTCCTGCTCCATAGCATATGTCATCAAAATTGTTTGTAATTCTGATTCTTTTTGTCCAACTTTCATTTTTTTAGAACAAATTTCAAACATTTCATCAATAATTTTAGAAGCTTTTTTTAAGATTTTAATTTCTTTTTCATCTTTTATTATTCTAGCATTGTAAAATGGTTCTGTAGAGGATTTAATGTGTGAAATTGATTTCTTGAGACTTAACATAGTTGAATAATTTTGGCAATCTGTGCATACATGATTTTTCTTAATTTTTTCTATTAATGTAGAAATTAATCCAGAACCACGTTCTGCAGTAATAACATCACAATCTTCAGATTCATCTTTTGCTCTTCCCACCTCTAGTTCTGGAGCAATAATGGTTGTTTTTCCATTTTTTTCAAGTAATCCAATAGCTTCTCCCCAAAAACCAGTCATATAGAATAGATTCTCAGGCTCAAATGTTACTAAAGTATCACAATCGATCTTTTTGGCATATTTTAGAAGATTTTTTCTACGTTGTTTCATAATAAAATATTGTAGATTCTCAATTTATGTATGATGCAAAGTTTGTATAAGGAATTTTAAAAAATATTTGTCGTGACTGAGGAAAAGAAGAAGAAAGTAGTTGCATTACTTTCAGGTGGTTTAGATAGTCAACTTGCAATTAAAATGATGCAAGAACAAGGATTTGATGTTTCTGCAGTTGCAATTAAAACTCCATTTTGTGATTTTGATTGTGGAAGAGGATGTGGTTTTGAAATTAGAGAGCGAGCTGACGATCTTAATGTAAATCTAAAAACAGTTTATCTTGGTGATGAATATATTGAAATGTTAAAACATCCAAAACATGGAATTGGTGCAGGATTTAATCCATGTATTGATTGTAGATCTATGATGTTTGATGCTGCAAAAAAACACATGGAAGAAATTGATGCAGAATTTATTATTTCAGGTGAGGTACTAGGTCAAAGACCAATGAGTCAACATGCACCTGCATTAAGAACAATTGAAAATGAATCAAATTTAGTTGGAAAAATTGTAAGACCATTGTCGGCTGCATTATTACCAGAAACAGATCCAGAAAAAGATGGACTAATCAAAAGAGAAAATCTTGGAATGATTAGAGGAAGAACAAGAAGAGATCAATTAGATATGGCAAAAAAATATGGAATTGAAAATCCACCAAATGCAGGTGGCGGTTGTTTGTTAACCGAACCACAATTTGGAATTAAAGCTAAAGACTTGTTTTCACATACAAAAAATCCAACCATAAATGATATTGATTTATTAAAAATTGGAAGGCATTTTAGATTAGATGAACAAACTAAATTTATTGTTGGAAGAAATAAAGACGAAAATGAAATGATAAAAGCAATTGCATTGCCTGGTGACATTTTACTTGAGGCTAAAGACTTTGTAGGACCTGTTTCAATTTTACGTGGTTCTAATCCAAAAAAACATATAAAATTTGCATCATCTGTTACTTTAAGATATTCGGATGCACCTGATTATGAAAAAGCAATTGTTTCTGTCCAAGATAATGATTTAGTTGAAGAAATTTCTTCTGAAAGTGCAGAAGAAGAATCCTATATTCAATTTAGAATGTAGGCATAAAATATTCAGAAAATTAGTTAAAACTAAGGAAGAGTTTTTGAAGGAGTAGTCTTTTTTCAAATATAATGCAAAAGCAAGAGAATCCTACATATCTAAAGGCAATAACAATTAGAGATAGTAGTGATGTTCATTCTATCAAAGAAGATATCAAAAAAGGAATTATTTTGATTCTTAGAGTTACACCTTTGGCACAAAAAGATGTGGATCAATTACGCAAAGTTGTAGAAGAGTTGTATTCAATTGCTAAAACAGCAGATGCAGACATTGCAAGATTAGGTGAAGAAAGAATTATTGTTACTCCATCTAGTATAAAGATCTGGAAACCAGAATACGATTTAAAATAATTTAATTGCTTCTTGAACTTGAGGGTAATGAGCAGGTAGTTTGTATGTTCTTCTAATGTTCATAGCAAGGTTTTCTGATTTTGATCGTTCACCGTGATTAACTAAAACACGTCGAAGTTTAGGTCTTAATCTTTGTACAAATGACATAAGTTGATTATAATCACTATGTCCACTAAAACCATCTAGTTTTTCAACACCACAATTAACAGAAACAACTTCTACTTTACCTTCTTTACCTAACATAGAAACTTGTTTGGAACCATCTAGTACACGTCTTCCCAAAGTTCCATTAACTTGATAAGAAACAAACACAACTTTATTTTTAGAATCAGGTGCAATATTTTTGAAATATTCTAAAACAGGTCCACCCTCTAACATTCCTGATGTTGCTAAAATTATACATGGAGAATTTTCTCTCATAGGTTCCTCTCTAGCATCAGCATGTTCAATATTTGTAAAGTATTCAGAATCAAATGGATTGTCATCAGTTTCTAAAATTTTCTGTTTTAATTCTCTTGCAAGATATTCAGGATAAGATTCATGAATTGCAGAAGCTTCAGAAATCATACCTTCAGTAAATACAGGTGCTTCAACCATTTCACCAGATTTCATATAATGATCAATTACCATCATAATTTCTTGTGCACGTCCAACTGCTGGAATTGGTATCAAAACTTTACCTCCGTCCGCCAAGGTATTATTTACTGCATTAATGAATGAGGATTCTACTTGTTGTCTAGTTGGTTGAACATCTTCTCTAAGTCCATAAGTACTTTCAATCAACAATGTTTCTACTCTTGGGAAATTCCAACTTGCAGCTTCAAACAATATACTTTTTCCAAATTTAATATCTCCTGAATAAACAAAATTATGGTCACCATTTCCAATATGAAAATGACATAATGCAGAACCAAGAATGTGTCCTGCATTAGCAAGAACTAGTTTGATATCAGGAGAAATATCAGTAACAGTTCCATATGGTAAAGTAATTGTTTGTCGCATAACTTGTTTCACATCTCGTTCTGCATACATTGGAGTTCTACCTTGTGCTGCTGCAACCTTAATTGCATCTAGTTGGATTAAATTCATCATAGGCAATGTTGGTTCACTGCAATAAATTGGACCTTTATACCCATATTTGCATAATGCAGGCAAGAATCCCGTATGATCTAAATGAGCATGTCCAATTACTACAGCATCAAGTTCATCTAAAGTAATATCTAGTGAATCTAATCGTGGGTATGAATCCATTGGTGAACGAGCACCAGGGTTTATTCCACAATCAACGAGAATTTTACTTTCTGGAGTTGATAATAACATTGAAGAACGACCTACTTGTCCAAAACCACCAAGAGTGTGAAGAGATACTTCTGTTCTTTGTGATAAACGAGGTCTGAAAATATCATCACCTACTTGTTTCATTTGTTTACTTCTTTCAGCAGAAGCTTGTTTCAAAGTTGCATTAATTGTTTGAATAGTTCGTGATGGTATGGTAGTAGCTTTACGTATTCGTAATCTCCACCCAATTTTTTCAGTTAGATCAGCATGATTGAATTCTTTAGCATTTCTTTGTAATAACCAAGGTCTTTTTGCTTCAATAGAAACTTCACCAGTAGAAGTATCAAACAAAGTTGCTTGTAGATTTGCTTCTTTTGGAACATGTTCAGCAATAATTTTTCTACATTCATCTTCAGGTTTTCTTATTGATTCATCAGTTCGAATTACAATTCGTTTTTTTATTATATTAACAAGTTTTGAAATTGTTTCATTATTTTCTAATAGGTATCTAGGTGAATTTGTGTAAAGTGCAATTCTTGGTCCTTCATATTCTATTTTTGTTATACTTGCTTCTTTTGGCATACTTTGCAGTATGGTTGCCATTATATTCTGGCTGCTAGGAGGTAATTCTTTTGGAGGTTGTTTTCTTTGCATTAAATCACTAAAGTTCGATAACTGCTTTCTTTTGTTCATCAGTCAATAGACGGAATCCATCTTTGTCCATTACTGCGATGTTTATTCCATCACCAGTACCAATGTTTCTAACGATTGCAGCTTTTACAGCTCGTAAAGCTATTTTTTTTGCCTCTTCAACTGTGAGGTCATTTCTATATTCTTCTTCTAGTAAACCATAAGCTACTGGCGATCCACTACCAGTTGTTACATAAGATTTTTCTTCAACAGAACCAAACATATCTACATTAAACAATGCAGGACCATTTGCATCATAACCACCTAGTAAAATATCAGCCATGAAAGGATATCCTCTATTTTGATGGAAAATTAATGAACAAAGTCTGGCTAAGGAATGAATTGATATTGAATTTTGTTTATCAACTCTGTGTAAATTTGAATGATATCGTAAAACATCTACAATATTTTGTGCATCTGCAACTCCTCCAGCTAAAGTTAAGCCTGCATGAAGGTCAATTTGTTGAATTTTCATAGTATTGTTATTTGCGATGAAATATCCTGCACTAGCCCTCATATCTGCGCATAATACGACACCGTCTCTAGCCTTGATACCTACAGTGGTAGTCCCATGCAAAATTTTTTCTTCAACGTTATTTGACAAAATACACCTTTTAAGATAAAGTAAATGTCATGTCACCCTTTTAAATAACTTTTTGATCCTTTGAAATGATAAATAATGATAAAAAATGAGGATCGCATGCAATCACACACAATGGAATTACCCAGACTCATAGAAATAGGTGAAAAAAATATAGGAGATTTTGGAAAATTTCTAAACTCATTAAATAGACCAAAAAAGGTCTCATTGATTTGTGGGACAAATGTTCAAAAAGTGTTAAAAATTAAAGTGGAGAAATCATTAAAAATTAAAAAAATTCAATATGTTTGGCATACATCAATAGATAATCAAATTAAATCAATTAATAAAATTGAAAAAAATGTTAAAAAAGATAATTCAGATTTAATTGTAGGAATTGGTGGCGGTCGTTCTGTAGATACTGCAAAATTAATTTCTTACAATTTATCAAGACCTTTTGTAAGTTTACCAACAGCTGCATCACATGATGGAATGGCAAGTCCTTTTGTTTCAGTAAAAAGTGATAAACCTCATTCTATTGTAGCATCTGCACCTATGGGAGTGTTTGTAGATATTGATATAATAAAAAAAGCACCATCAAAATTGTTAGCTAGTGGTTGTGGAGATCTTATTGCAAACATTATCGCTGTAAGAGATTGGCAATTAGGACACAAGAAGAAAAAGGAATACTATGGAAGATATGCAGCAGATTTGGCAATGATGAGTGCAAAAATTGTTATGGAAAATTCTTCTGAATTTGCAAGACAAGGATTAGATGCACGTGTAATTGTGGAGGGATTGATTAGTGCAGGAGTTGCATCTTGTATTGCCGGAAGTAGCAGACCATGTTCTGGTGCAGAACATCTTATTTCACACGCACTTGATAAAATTGCACCAGGGATTGGATTGCATGGGGAAAAATGTGGGATTGGATCCATTATGATGGCAAAATTACAAGGGCAAGATTGGAAAAAAATTATTAAAACATTAAAAGATGTAGGTGCACCAACTACAGCAAAACAAATTGGACTTGAACCAGATATGATTATTGAAGCTTTAATGATTGCACAAGGATTAAGACCAGAACGTTATACAATTTTAAAAGAAATTAAAATGACTAAGAAAAAAGCATTGAATCTTGCAAAAGTAACTAAAATAATTTAATTTAAGCAGTTTTTTCTTTTGTTTCAGGTTTTTTTGTAGCAACTTGTTTGTTAACATGAGTTTCAACAAAACTAATTTTTTCTAAAGTATTAACAAATTTGAAAATATCCATTTGGATAAAGTGTTTCATTATTTGTAAACCATCAGCACGTAAAATTTCTTCAGGGATTGTTATACTTACTTCCTTATCTTTTAATTCAGAAGTAATTTTATCATCTTCAACAGGAAGTCTTTCTTTTAAAATTGCATCAACTTTGTCTTTTGGTGAGTCAAGTGCTTTGAGTACATTGACATCAAAGAGAATAGTTTTTCCTGCATATCTGTGATTATAATCAATTTGAACTCTACCAGAACCAATAAAACGGATAATTCCTCTTTTATTGTCAACTTCAATTGTATCGCCTACTGAAACTTTTTCTGCATCCTCACCTAATTTTCTAAGTGGGATCATTCTAACTTTACCAGAATCTCTTGCACCAAAACCTTTGTCAGGTGTAACTTCAACTGTTAATTTATCACCAACAGCTGTTTTTGCAAGTGCTTCATCAAATCCTTTTAGAACAGGATAAGATGTCTCACCAATAGAAACTAGTTTAGGATGATATTTGGCATTTTCTTCATGAAGTGAATATTTTTTTGCATCTGCTTCAATAGTTGTATCAAAAACCTCATCATCATCTTTTACTTTTGCAGTATAATCTACTAAAATTAATGATCCTTTATCAAAAGTCAATGTGATCGTTTTCGAATTTCCTTATATTAGTTAAACGTTCTCAAACTTAAGAAGGATTAGGAAGAGCCTTTAGTTTGTCTTCTGCGATCTTTAGACCTGCTTGTGAATCTGTATCATATCCCATCATAGATAATGTTGAACCAATTCCAGAAATACATCTCATAACATGAGATGCGTTTACTTCACCCATACATCCAACTCGGAAAACTTTACCTTTTAGATTACCAAATCCACCTGCAACCAAAATTCTGAATTTTTTAGCTAATGTATCACGGAATATTTTATCTTCTAATCCATCTAAATAATTTAATGCAATAACTACAGTTGAGCGTGAATCTTCTTTAGCAAATGGTGTTAATCCAAGTGCTGATAAACCAGAATATAGAGCGTCAGAACATATTCTGTGACGTTGAATTCTTTGTTCAATTCCCTCTTCAAACATAATTCTCATTGCTTCTCTATATGCAAAAAGAACTGGTAAAGCAGGAGTAAATGGAGTGTGTTTAGCTTCATCATAATATTTGAAATATCTTGGTAAATTGAAATACATTGTGTTTGGAGGATTGGCTTCCATGTATTTTCTAGTTCTAGAATTAATACAGATTGGTGAAATTCCTGGAGGACATGCAAATGTTTTTTGTGCACCAGTCATTGCAATATCAATTCCCCATTTATCCATGTGAAGTTCTTCTCCGCCTACTATAGAGACACCATCTAAGACATAATAGGAATCATTTCTAGAAGTTAGATCTTTAATTCTATCAAGATAATTAATCATAGTACCTGTAGAAGTTTCATTCCAAACACAATAGAATGCTTTTACGTCTTTGTTGTTATCAAATGCTTCTTTGACTTGATCATATGTAGGGTTAACACCTGGTTCAGTTTCAATTCTAATTGTTTGTCCACCAGCCCATTCAATTTGTTGTGCTAAACGAGTACTAAATTCACCATTAACAGGGATTATTACTTTATCATCTTTTTTAACTAAATTAACAACAGAACATTCAACAGCACCAGTACCAGATGCAGATAAACAAACAGCATCTCCTTGAGTATCAAAAACTTTTTTTGTATTATTTACACATTCTTCGTAAAGTTTTACAAAATCATCACTTCTGTGATTAATTGATGGTTCGATCATTGCTCGAGTAACACGTTCAGGGACATTTGTAGGACCTGGTAACATTACTAAATATTCCAAAATATCTTCAAAATTGGTTAGGCTCAGGCTTATTTATAATTAAAGAATTTTCAGCCTACTTTGTGCATTCAAATTTTCTAAAATAAGTTTAGTACCAGAAGGAACAAGATCATCCCATTTTTGATCGCTTTTAATTAAATCTCTAATTCGAGTACCAGATAATTGATCTCTTTTCAAAAATGGAATAGTCATTACTTGAACTGATCTTTTTGAATATAGATGATCAGTTAATGGATCATTGGAAAAAACAATATCAAAAGTTGGTACAATAGTATCAATTTTTTCAATCCATTTTACATGGTTATCCAAATCAGGAATAAAATAAATCGTAATTTTATTTTTTAGTGAATCACTAATTGAAGATAAGATCATTTTTTTTCTTTCGTCAGCAGAAAATGGATTATTTTTTTCAATAGGTTTGTTTGAGCTGCCTAAACCCAACCATAATTTATCAACTTTAGATAATGCAAATTGTAATGCTTCAAGATGACCTAAATGAAATGGTTGAAATCGTCCTATTAACAAACCATTCATACAAAATATAGGAAATTTCTTTTTAAAAAACTATCATAAAGAGTCTAAACTAGTAAAAAATATGGATTTTTTAAAAATTAATGGAGGACATGGTGAAGGTGGTGGACAAATAATACGCTCATCAATTGTATTATCATGTATTACTAATCAACCAATTCATTTAGAAAACATTAGAAAAAATAGAAAAGAAGGAGGTTTAAAGGCACAACATCTTACTGCGATTAAAATTTTACAAAAAATTGCAAATGCAGAAGTAATTGGAGCTGAATTAGGTTCTACAGAAATAAAATTTATTCCAAATAAAATAGAAAGTTTAGAATTAATCGAAAATATTAAAACAGCAGGAAGTATTTCATTAATTCTTCAAGTTTTAATTCCTGTTGTATCAATTGCACAAAAAAAACTTACTTTAATAATTAAAGGAGGTACAGATGTTCTTTGGAGTCCATCAATGGATTATACTCAATATGTATTGAAAGAAGCATATTCTAGAATGGGAATAAAATTTTCAATTGAAGTAATTAAAAGAGGATACTACCCAAAAGGAGGTGGAGAAATAAAAATACAAGTATATCCAGCAGAAATTAAATCAGTAAATTTTATTGAAAGAAAAACAAATAATTTAAAATTAATTTGTACATTTTCAAAAATTTCACTTGAAAAAATTAAAGAAAAAATTGAAAAAATTAAAGAAAAAATTAAAGTGGAAAGTGAAATTAAAGAAGAAGAAGCAATTGATTCTGGAGCTTCATTGTTAATTTATAATATTGATAATAATTCTATTATGGGAATTGATTCATTATTTAATAAAAAAATACAGGATTTTGATTTAGATTTAGATAAAATTAATAATAATTCACTAGGGTTAGATGAAAAATTAGCAGATATGATTGTAGTACCAGCAAGTTTGGCTAAAGGTAAAACAATATTTCGAGTTAAAGAAATTACAAATCATTTAGAAACAAATTTGTTTGTAACATCAAAAATTACGGGTTGCAAATATGGTATTGGGAAAATATCAGAGGGATTTGAAGTAATTGTTGAAGGAGTATCAAACTCCAGCATCAAGCAATGATGCTAAAAATAGAATTACCAAAGACACAACTACTGTTATTTCACCAAGTATGATAATTTTTTTTCTTAATTGTTGTATTTCAGGTTCAGACATTTGATTTGACATAATTTTTTCTTCAACATCTTTACGAATTACTCTAACATGTACTGCATATGTAATAATTAATACAATAACAAGTATAATTTTAATAATTAAAAATTGTCCATAACTTGTTTCAAAAAGAATATTTGGTTTACCGAGTATCAAATGTGCGTTATACAAACCAGTTACCATCATAATAATTAATGCAGGTACAGCAATTTTGTTAAATCGCTTTCCAACTCTGATCATTATTTGCATTCTTTCTTGAAGAGAATTAGTCATAGTTTTGAGAAGTGGAGAAAATACAATTCCTATGAAAAGTGAACCTCCTACCCAAATTGCAGCTGAAACAAGATGAATCCAAGTAATAATTGCTTGTTCTATTGCTGCCATGTTTAATCAAATATCATATCAAATATTATGTATTTGGATCTTGACAACGTTTTTTACTTGTAGATTAAGAATGATATTGAAATGGGACTTCAAAGTAGACTTACAGTTTATGCAGCAATAGCTGGAGTTCTAGCTTTAATGGGAGGAATTGTTTACTATGCAAGTTTAGATAATGTATCACTTGATCAAGTTGAAGTTGAATTAACAGATGTAACATTAAGGGAATCTGGAGAAAATGAAACAAAATTAACTCTTACATTTCTCGTAAAAAATTCTAGTGAAAAAATATACGTAGTTCCAGTAATTGAATATCAACTCTATGGTGATGATGTGTTATTAGGTTCTGGAAAATATTCTACAGAGGATGTTGCATTACCTGGAAGAGCACAAATTTTTGGCGGTGCTGAAGTTCCTTTAAAAAATACATTCATTCTAAATAAATCAGAAGTAGGTTCAGAAATTTATCAATCCGTAATAAATAATGAAATATCTAATTTTGTTGCTGAAGGAATGATTATCACTCAAAGTACATGGAGTGTCGCTGAAAATGAATTTAGAACAAAATAATTAAAAAAGTGGGCCTAATGAGATTCGAACTCATGATCACCGCCATGTCGAGGCGGTATCCTAACCAGCTAGACTACAGGCCCATTGAAGTTGAAAGCAAGGTTCAGACATTATTAAGGTTTAAGAAAAGAAAGGCTGAATAAAAAGAGAAAATGAGTGTAAATATTGGAAGATAATTTTACTGATGAGGAAAAAAGAGGGTTCTATAAGGCAATTTATTCACGTAGGGATGTTAGATCACATTTTGTCTCAAAACCAATTGAAGAAGAGAAATTATCAAAAATTCTTCATGCAGCACATCATGCACCATCAGTAGGCTTTTCTCAGCCATGGAATTTCATTTTAATTAAAGATCAAGCAACAAAAAAGAAAATAAAAGAATCATTTGATGAAGAAAAAAAACGCTCTTCTCAAATAGTAGAAGAACCAAAAAAATCAAAATATTTGTCATTTAAACTAGAAGGAATTTTAGAGTCACCTGTTAATCTTTGTGTAACATATGATCCAACAAAATTTGGTCCATTTGTTATAGGTAGATCAAGTATTCCAGAAGCAGGACTATACAGTGTATGCTGTGCAATTCAAAATTTGTGGTTATCAGCAAGAACTGAAGGAATAGGATTAGGTTGGGTAAGTATTCTTTCAAATGAAATTTTAAAAGAAACTTTAGAATTACCTGAACATGTAATTCCAGTTGCATACTTGTGTTTAGGTTATGTTAATGAATTTGCAGATAAACCAGATCTTGAAACTGCAAAATGGTTACCAAGATTAGATCTAAAGGATGTTGTATATTATGAAAAATGGGAAGATAAGAAAAATTCAGATTGGGAAAAGATTCAAGATTTGATAAAAACTAATCTTGATTAGGCTTAAATAATTTAGAATATTTTTTCTGCTGGGCTTGTGGCGCAGAGTCAATTTGACGCGCAACATGGATAGCGCAGTAGCCTCCTAAGTTACAGGTCGAGGGATCGAAGCCCTCCAAGCCCGTTTAATTTTAAAAATTGCAGGGATTAAATACAAAGAATATTAGTAAAAATTATGAAAATTGTAGTAATTTCAGCTAGTCCAAGAAAAACTGCAAACACACAGATAATTATGAAATATGTTAATGAGTATACAAAATCAAAAAATGCGGATACAAAATTTATCAATCTCTCAGATGGTGAAATTGAATGTTACAGAGGATTTGATGTAGAATATAATGAAGCAACCAAAAATGCTGCAAAAGACATAATGGAGGCAGATGTGTGGCTAATTGGCTCACCAATCTATAATTCATTTTTTAGTTCTGCATTAAAAAATCTCTTTGAATATGTTGATTACAAAAAAACAGAAGGAAAGGTTGCAGGTATGGCAATTTTGGCTGCTGGAAATATTGGTTTTGTTGATGTACAAACAGTGATTACACAATTGTTATCATACTTTAGAGTAATTACAAATCCAAAAGCTGTTTATCTAACTACAGACATATTTACAGACAATCAAATTTCAGATGAAGATGCAAAAAGTAGACTGAAAGATATGGTTGATGAAACTTTACAAATTGCATCTAAGTTAAAAGAATAAAAATAATTTTTAAAATAAATTATTCAAAGTTTGTAAAAGTCAAATAGTATCAGTATAAACTAGTAGTATTGAGTTTAAAACAAGATCCAACTGAATTATGTTCATGTAAATGTCATTATGGTGGTGCAGTTAGTTGCCCTAGTTGTAAAAAGAATCATGGTGTAGTTACTTGTCACTGTAAAGATTGAATTTATTTTCTTTTTGAGGATAAAGCTTTTAGATTAGCTAGTTCTGCTTTTAATGATTCAATTTGAACTAGAGTTTTTAGATTGGAAATTTCTTGGTTTAATCTTTCAATTTCACTATCTTTTAGCTCTACTGATGATTTTAAATCATTTAAGTCAGTGGATAATTCATCTTGAATTTGTTTAATCTCTGAAAGATTAACTTGTTTTGGAATTTCAACTTGAACTGTTTGCGCATTACTCAAGCTTTTTTTTTGATGAACTGCGTGTTCATGACCATGGTTAGTTGCATAATCTGCACTTTTTTGGGACAACCAACAAGTGAGAACCATAAACCATGTAATTGGTACTGCCATGATAAAGACAAAATTTAGAATTGGTGCATAATCATAAAATGGTGCCCAAAGTCCGGTTAGAACAATAGCAAAGGCACCTGTAATGATGGTTGCCATATGATTTTTCCAATATCCCATAATTAATTCCAAAAATTCATTCTTTATAATAGTAATGCTGAATCTTATAAAATAAAAGAATAAAATAGAAAATGGATGCGAATTTATTCGGCTTCTTCAGGAGTACTTGAGACTTTAGGCATATCAGATTGTAAGATTTGGATCTTTTGTAATAATTCAGTTCTTAGATCTCTTGCAACTCTTCTTACTGTTGGTCTTGGAACACCAAGCTCATCAACTACTTTTGTATAGATGTCTTGTTTGTCAGTTACTCCTTTGTCAAGATAGGAATTAATTGCTTCTTTAATTATCGTGCTTTGGTTTGTACGATTCAATATATGTAGATTCTAACCGATCTATATAACACTATAACTTTAAAATTTAAAAAAAATAATATGAAAAATAGTATTTCTTAAAAATTTAAAATCATATTTTTATTAATAAAAAATATAAAAAAATAGTTGTAAATATTTTAAAAAAAATTAAAAAAATATATAATAATTGTAGATGACTTATCAAAAAGACTTTTATGATAATTCAATAACTGAATCACATGACTACTGTAAATATAGAAACAAATCATGGAAATATTTCATTTGAACTTTTACCTGAATTAGCCCCAGAGACGGTTAGAAATTTTGAAAAATTAACCAAAGAAGGATTCTATGATGGAACATTATTTCATAGGGTAATACCAGGATTTATGATTCAAGGTGGAGACCCCAATACAAAAACAGATAACAAAAGTTCTTGGGGAATGGGAGGACCAGGATATAATATTAAAGCTGAATTTAGTTCAAGATCACATTTAAGAGGTATCGTTTCAATGGCAAGATCACAAGATCCAAACAGTGCAGGCTCACAATTCTTCATAGTAACATCAGATAGTGCATTTTTAGACAGAGAATACACAGTGTTTGGTCAAGTAAAAGAAGGAATGGATGTTGCAGATAAAATTGTAAATGTCCAAAAAGATGGAAATGATTGTCCATTAGAAAAAGTTGTAATGTCCAAAGTTAGTTTGCAATAAATGAATAAAAAAATTTTTTTACTTGCATTACTAGTTGTTTTAGTAACAATAACTCCTACAGTTAGTGCTCAATTTTCAATTGGTCAACATGCAAATCAAAAATTAATTGAAGTGAATTTAGATGAAACTGGCAATGTACTTGTAAAGCATGTAATTAGTTCTACAAGTACACCAGTTAATTTGATTTTATTTGAAGGTACAATTTCAAATCTTTTGGTAACAAATGAAGTAGGAGAAGAGAAAGAAGTAACAATTGCAGATGATGGGTATGGAAACAAGAGTATAGTAATTTTTCCTACAAAAGAAAAATTAACAATTGAATATAATTTAGAAGATAAGATATTCATGAATGAAAGTCTATCAAATATTTCAATATCTTATCCTAAAGAATTTTCTGTAAAATTTTCTGAGGGAATTAATTTAATTTATGTAAATGGCAATGCAATATTTTTAGAAGAAAAAAAAGGAATTAATGTAAATGGTGGAGGTAGTCTAAATTTACAATATTATCTTGAGGTTCCAAAAATAATTAAAGATGTTCAATGGGAAGAAGATAAATTTAACGTAGAAATTATTTCAGATGCTAAAATTAATAATTTTAATTTTGAACAAACAGAAAAAAGTATTAGTTTTGAAATAAACGAAGAAAATAAAATTATTACCATTACAATGCCTGAAATTTTGTTAGGTGGTCCATATGTTACACTATTAGATGATCAAAAAATTGAACATGGTAAATGGATTGATGAAGAGAAAAATGTTTCAATAACAATAAAACCAGAATCATCAGGACAAATTACAATTATTGGAACAACAGTGATACCAGAATTTTCAATGTTTATTCCATTGATAATGGGATTTCTAGTTGTGTTGACCGTACCATTTATGAAAAAATTTAGTCTCCACTAGAACCACATGAACAGAATCCATACTCATCTATTCTTACTTCACATACAGGACATTTTTCACCATATTCAACTTCCCATGGTTCTTTTCCAAAAAGTTTGAAATGATCATCAATTTCTATTGGTACTTCACGCTTTTTATCCAATGATTTGTATAGATATAGAAACTATACATAGATTATCTGAAAAATTATGAAAATAGAATGTGGTTGTCATTGTATAAAGTGTAATAGTACAAATCTTGAATCAAATAAAATAGGAACTACAGAAAAAGATGGATATTTTGACATGCATCATACGTGTCAAAAATGTAATACCCACTTTGATCATTTAGATGGAGAAATTTTTTCTAATTGTTCAAAATGTAACTATACTTCTAATTAGATAATGGTATAGATTCAATCGTATATCGAATTTGATTTTCAGTTGAAATTTTAGTGAATTTTTTATTTAATGCCATTTTTGCTAGTACTTTTGAAACATCTAATGTACTTGTAGCCCATCCATATTCTCTAAGTTGTTGAACTGTTTCACCAACTGATCTAGGTGAATCAAAAAACTTGCTAGTTTCTAAAATTTTTAGTTTTGATAAAATTTCACTAGATTGAATATACTTTGGTTCATTAAATTCAGGTTCAAATGTTTCAGCATCATCTAATGATTCCAAGCCACTATCTAGTTTATTTGAAATTTGATTAGAATCAGATTCGTAAACTATTTTTGCTTGATTTTCTGGCATATATTGAGAAATATTATCAATAATTTCACCTAATGTTTGATTATCAACATAGAAATCTCTTGAATCCACTTCGATTTCATTCTCACCTAATTTCAATTTAATTCGTGCCAATGAGAATAATTAGGTTAATTTTGATTTATTGAGATAGCTCTAATGAGATTTAAGATTAAATCAAAAATTTTACACAAATAATTAGGATTTTTTAGCAATTTTACCTTAAAAGAAAAAAATTTGAGAGTTCAACATGACATCATTAAAGAAAAAAAGTGTAATAATTCTATTTTTCATATTAGTAGGTTTCTTAGGATACTCACAAATTCAATCAGCATCAGAAATATCAGTTAATCTTTCTGATAATGCGATCATTAATGAAAAAGAATCAAATTATGAAATTGAATTAGAATTTAAAAATCCATCACTGTTGACGCTACCAGCAGGCAAAACTGAATTCTTTGTATTTTATGACGATAAAGTAGTTGGGGAAGGTCATTTAGAATCTTTTACATTATATCCAATTAGTACAAGTTTTGTAAAGGGAACTTTTACAACAAATTCTAATTCAGATGAATCTAAATCTGTAAAAATATCAGGAATCATAAAATATGATTTATTGACAACATCAATTAATGTTCCATTTGATTATTACCCAAATGAAGAACAAACAAGGAAATTTATACAATAAAATTAATTTTTTATTTAATGCTTACAGTATTTGGATCAACTGCTTACGATACAATTAGAACTCCAAGTAAAACTCTAAAAAATGTTTTAGGGGGGGCTGCAACATATGCAGCAATTTCATCAAGTAATTTTGTAAAAACTGGGTTAATTGCAGTAGTTGGAGATGATTTTTCAAAAAAGAATCACAATATTTTATCAAAATATCTAGATTTACAAGGATTAGCAATAAACAAAGGAAAAACTTTCCGCTATGATGGAAAATATGACAGTACTCTAAGCACAAGATCCACTTTAAAAACAGAATTAAATGTTCTTGAAAATTTTAAACCAGTTGTTCCAGATGAATATAAAAAATCACAATTTGTATATCTTGCAAATAATGACCCAGAACAAAATACTAAATTAATTAAAGAATTTGATAATGTAAAATTTTCAATGTGTGATACTATAGATTTTTGGATTTCAACAAAAAGGGATGCAGTAATTAAAATGATAAAAAATGTGGATGCAGTTGTAATAAATGATGAAGAAGCTAAATTACTGACAAAAGAACATAATCTAATCAAATGTGCAAAAAAAATGAGACAGTGGGGTGCAAAATATGTTATAATTAAAAAAGGTGAACATGGTTCTTTGATGTTTTTTGATGATGTAGTTTTTCCTACAGCAGGATTTTCATTAGAAAATGTTGTAGATCCCACAGGTGCAGGTGATTCATTTGCAGGTGCAATGATTGGATATCTTGCAAGTAAAAATACAACAAAGATGTCTGAAATAAAAAAAGCTGTAGTATATGGAAATGTACTTGGTTCGTTTGCAGTTGAAAGATATGGTTTAGATGGTTTACTAAAAATAAAAAAAGGAGATATAACAAGACGTTTAAAATCATATGAAAAAATGATCCAATTCTAAAAAGACTTAAGTAAATAATTTTAAAAATAAATTAACATGTCAGAAAAAAATGAAGATAGATTAGATGAAATTTTCAAACTTCAAAAAGGTTTGTCTGAAATAATGAAATTAGATAGATATCCAAAAGATGCAGAAGGTAGAGTTTCTGCATTATGTACTGCAATAATGCATGAAGCTGTTGAATTACAAAGAACCACTAATTGGAAATGGTGGAAAACACCTACTGAATTTAATCAAAATGAGGCTAGGGAGGAATTAATTGACATATGGCATTTTGTAGTTCAAGCATCATTAGAATTGAAATTAACTCCTAATGATATCTTAAATGAATACAAAAGAAAAAATCAAATTAATCACGAAAGACAAAAAAATGGTTACTAGCTTTTTTTAATTGTATTAATTATTGATTCAATATTTTCTTCATTAATTAAATTTAAAAGTGTAATTTCTTTTTGAAAATATTTTATTTCTGATTCTGAAACAGTTAGAAATGGTTCAGGACTAGTGGAATTAATTATTCTCTTATCATCGTCAATTCCATTTTTATATAATTCAAATAATGAATGTCCAGATTTATGACCCCAAACTTCTTTTCCACATACAATAATTGTTTTAATTTTTTTATTTTCATTTACATGTTTTATCATAGAATCAATTCCTTTATTTTCAGTAAATAATCTGCCAGCAATTGCAATTTCATCAATTATTTCAGAATTTTTAATTTGTTTTAATAATTTAATACTAGAAAGTGTACATACACAAATTGAGGAGTTAAAATTTCCAATATAGAATTCTTCTGGAATTGGTAAAAGGGCTTCACAAATTTTTCCAATGGCATCACTTAATTTATTCAAAGTATTTCTGAAACTGTTTTTGCAATGAATTCAATATTTTTTGTGGTTAGTTTAACCTGATTTGCTGAAGAAGTTAATGCATCATTTTTAAGAATAGATGTTACAACTGAAATTTCTTCTCTGCCTACAAAATGAATGTTTATGGGTATTGTCAATAATTAATCTCATAACAACTACTCTATAAATCTCATTTAATAGCTATGAATTTTTATATTTCAAAAAGTGGCAAATCATAGAATGAAACCAAGACACTTAGAAAAAACAGATGCGGGTTACAAAGTGTATTTGTATATTTTCTATATTTGTGGAGCTATAATGGTTTCAACATTAGTTTTTGGTGTTTATGCTACAATGTTAGAATGGTTAGCAAATGGAACATATGTTATGGGTGAAGTAATTCATAATACAACTATTCCTTTTGAGAATTTTGCTAGAATTTCAACTTGGATATTTTTTTCTACAATAATTGGTTGGTACTGTGTAACTAGAATTGGATGGAAGCGAACTGCAGGTGATAAAATTATTGGTACAAGAATGGCTTTACTTCAATTAATGCTACTTAGTTTTACAATAATTAGTTTTTATGAAGTTCTATACAACTTTACAGTTTTGAATGCACAGATGACAGCAGGTATAGTCAATGGAGTAGTACCAGATATCGATAAACTACTAGTAGCTTATCCAGATCCTGATCGTCCATGGAATTTAGTTTTTGCGACAAAAATATTTCTTGCATCATTCATTATTAGTGCACATGCATTTTATCTAAGTGTGAAACCTAGAAAAAGCTTAGATGATGACGAATAATAATAAAAAAACCATAATTTATTGAAATTATTTTAAAAAAAATCTATTTAAAATTATGTTTTATAGTATTAGATACACAGTATGTTATGGGATTATTTGGATCCAGTAAAAATGATTTAAAATGTAAAAAGTGTGGAACCATATTACCAGATTCTGAAAGATTGAAAAGACATCAAGAAAAAGCCCACAATAAAAAAAAAGACAAATGTCGTGCATGTGGTGCTGAATTTGATTATGGTGAAGACTTAAGAAAACATAAAAAAAATTGTAAATAATTTCTCTAAAAATTTAACAGATTATGATTTAGGTGGTCTTTTTAATGATTTTTCAATTGCTTCTAGGTTTGCAATTTGGTTTTTAGAATTTAAAGTGAGAGTTTGAATCATTTCAGAACCTAATTGAACAGATTGTTCAGGTAATGTTTCTAAAAATTTTTCTAATCCTTTTTTATAATTAGTGATTAATTCTAATCCCTCTTCAAGAGTCACATTAATTCTAAATTTTACCCATATTCAAAGATTCTAAATTTTAGAAAGATTTTGAATAACTTTATAGGTTTAGATTTCAAAAGTTGATTTGATTTGGATATAATTGAAAAAGTTGATTTAATTGAAAAACCTCCAACTGAAGAAGTTGTTACACGCGAGGAATTAACTGAATTATTTAAAACAAATTCTTCCCCAAATCATTACATTGGATTAGAAATTTCTGGTTTTTTACATTTAGGTAGTTTGATCAGTACAGGTTTTAAAATAAATGATTTTGTTAAAGCAGGAGTAAATTGTAAAATTTTTCTTGCAGATTGGCATACTTTGATTAATGATAAATTAGGAGGAGATTGGGATACAATTTCCAAAGTTTCAAAATATTATCAAGATGCATTCAAATTAGTTTGCCCAAATGCTGAAATTGTTTTAGGATCAAAATTGTATGAGGAAAAAACAGAATATTGGTCTGAGCTTGTAAAATTTACAAAACATATGTCAATTGCTAGAACAATGCGAACATTAACTATAATGGGTCGTTCTGAAGATGATAACAAAATTGATGTGGCAAAATTACTTTATCCAGCAATGCAAGCAGTTGACATTCATTCTTTAGATGTTGACATTGCTCATGCAGGAATGGATCAAAGAAAAATCCACATGTTAGTTAGAGAAATATTTCCTAAAATGAAGTGGAAAGTTCCAGTTTCTGTTCATCATAAATTACTACCAGGACTCTCAAAACCAGCAGATTCTGACAATTCTCAAGTATTAGGAAAAATGAGTAAATCAGATCCAAATTCAGGTATATTTATTCACAATACAGATAATGAAATTAAGAAAAAGATTAGTAAATCATGGTGTGAGGAACAAAATGTTGAAAGTAATCCTGTATTAGAGATTGCAAAAAATGTAATTTTTCATGAATTTAATGAAATGAGTGTTGAAAGACCAGAAAAATATGGTGGTAATGTATCATATTCTAATTATAATGAATTACATCAAGATTTTGCTGAAAATAAATTACATCCAGGAGATTTAAAACAAACTGTTGGCAACTATCTAGTGAAAGTAATTTCTCCGATAAGAGAAAAACTAAATCTTAGTGATGAAATTTCTGAAGCAATAAAGAAAAGTTTCTAAACTTTAAGATTAGGATTAGTTTGTTCTTTTAAATTATATTTTGATTTGTATCCTCTTGGATTTATCATTAAATCTTTGTAAGTATATGTTGATGAATTACCAACAATCACAGTACTTGTCATGCCTAATTCTTCATCAAAATTAAGTAAATTTTCTAAATTTGTCATCACAATAGCTTCAGATTCTCTATATGCACTTTTGATAATTGCAACAGGTGTTGTGGGTTTTCTATGTTCAAGCAGAATTTTTTGAGTATCTAGTAATTGATGAATTCTTTTTTGACTTTTAGGATTATAAATTACAAGTACAAAATCACCTTGTGCAGCTGATTTTACACGTTTTTGAATAATTTCCCACGGTACCATAAGATCACTCATACTAACAACAGCAAAATCAGTCATTAGAGGTGAACCAACAATAGATGCACAGGAATTTAATGCTGAAACCCCAGGAATAATCTCTACTTTAAGATCATCAGAAGGATCCCATCCAGTAGCTGCAAGTGTTTCATAAATTAATCCGGCCATTCCATAAATTCCAGGATCACCACTAGAAACTAATGAAACTATTTTTCCTGATTTTGCAAGATCAATACATTGATGAGCTCTTTCAACTTCTTGTGTCATAGCATAACGATGAATAGTTTTGCCACCTATTAGATCCTGAACTAAATTCACATAAGTTTCATATCCTACAATTGTATCACTTTCAGTAATTACTTGTTTAGCTCTAAAAGTCATATGATCATGATGTCCAGGACCAACACCAACAATGTAGAGTTTACCAGTCAATTTTAAAATAATTTTTTCTTTAACTAATTTATCCGTTTAGTGATATTCTTATTGAAATGGATCTATTATTGGAGAATTAATGATGAATTCATCATTTGTTGGTCGTGCAATACTAACAGTAACTAAATCATCATCTTGAAATGAATCTATATCAGATTTAGTTTGTAGAATTTGTGCAAATGAAGAATTATGCCATTCTATGAGATAAATTTTTGAAATTGGACTATAGTTTTCTTCATTAGAAGATGAACTAGAAATTGATGGTTGAAAACCTAAAGAACCTGATCCTTTGATACCATTTTTAAATTGAAAAATTTCATTTGTTGAAGAATGAGTTAAAAGTTCAGAATTAAGTGGAGAATGTACTACACCCATCATTTGTGATGGTCCTAAGGGAGTAACATCAGTTACAATTCGGTAAATTGTTTTTCCTTCAGAATCCCAACTTCGATGAGCTACAAAAGTTACAGTAAGTTTATTCTCATCAATTTCAATGATTTGACCTCCAGAAAAGGATATTTCATTACTAATTTGCTTATCAGAACGTATTTTCATCTGATCACCTGCCCATTTAATTTGAGGAACATTAACAATTACATTTTTTTCATTAAATTTGAGTCTCCCAGATTTTTCTGCATTAATAACATCAGATGCAGATTCAAAAACAATTTCTTTTTGACCTGTTTTCCATGTAACCTCGATAATAGATGCTAGTGAAGTATAATCTGATTGTTCTGGTGTACTAGAAAAAATTTCATTTTGAAATCCAAAAAGTCCATCTCCTTTAATTCCATTTTTAAAAATAAAAATTTTTTGAGAATTACTTTCTGGAATATCTTTAATAGATTGAGATAATTGAATATTCCATTTTTGTTTTTCTGAAATAGTTTTTGCATAATCTTGATCACTGGCATCTGTAATTATGTAAAGAATATTATTTCCAGAATGAATTCCTTGATGCATTGGAATTATAGCTGGAACATTAGCTCTTGAAAGCAATAATGACGGATCATCTTTTTCAAATTCAAGTTTTTGTTCAAGTACTTGAGTTGGTTGTCCTCTAATCCAACCATCAACACTAACAGTTGTAGTAAATTCTTTGGAATTTGTTGAGTGTAATGCAAGTCCTGCTCCAGTAAATTCAAAGGAACCTGATTTTTTTTCTGGATCAATTAAGGATAAACCATAGATTGTATTTTTATTTACAGTCCATGTGTCTTGGCCTTGAACATCATTTTGGTTAATTTCATGTAAAACAAGCACTTTGACTAAATCACTAGAAGTGAATGTCATAGAACCATCATAGATTGTACCCTTATTTGGTGACAAAATAAGTGCTAATTGTTGATTTTCATGCCCCAATCCAGGATCTTGAGAAGATGTAATAGTTTGAGTAAAATGAACTTTTTTTGTAGAACCTGCATCAACGTATTGATCTGAAAATGTTGAAATAGAAATAATTCCAGTAATAAAAAATCCAATTATCAAAATAATAATAATTTTTTTCAATAATTTTGACTGATTTTATTACTTTAAATGATTTGTCTTAGTTGATTTTATCTAATTCAAATGCATCATGTATTGCCCGTACAGCCGAATTTGTATCTGAATTTTTAACTACTAATGCAAGGTTTAGTTCTGATGAACCCTGAGTAATCATAGATACATTTACTTTATTTTTCTCAATTGCTGCAAAGACTTTTGATGCAACCCCAATTGTTCCTCTCATTCCAGAACCAATTAATGCTATAATAGATACTCCAGTAGTAACTTCTAATTTTTTAATAATTTTTCCCAATAGATCCATTTCCAATACACTAACAGCACTATCAAGATCACTGTTTTTTACTACTATTGTGATACTTGATTCAGAAGGATTTTGAGAAATCATCATAACATTAATTCCAGCTTTGGCCAAGGTTGCAAATATTTTAGCTGCAGTTCCAGGTGTTCCAACCATACTCCCACCTCGAATATCAATTAATCCATTATTTCGGATATTACTTACACACTTTACAGTATTTTTTACAGATGCTGAAGGTGATGATGTTACTAAAGTTCCTTCATTATTTGTCATAAAGGAACTTTTTATTTTCATAGGAATTTTTTTTGATAAAATAGGCTCAAATGTTCTTGGATGAATTTGTTTTGCTCCAAATAAAGCCATTTCAATTGCTTCAGTATATGATACCTCTTTGAGTAATTTTGCATTTTTAACAATTTTAGGATCTGCTGTCATAAGTCCATCTACATCGCTCATCAACCAAATTTCATCTGCTTTAATGCAAGATCCAATAATAGTTGCAGAATAATCAGATCCACCTCTACCAAATGTAGTTGTATGTCCATGTTGATCTGCACCTGCAAATCCCCCAATTACAGGAATTATTTTTTTTGATAATAAAGTATCAATGCTTTTTGATACTCTTAATCTAGTTGTATCTAAAAGTGGTTTTGATTCACCAAAATTAGAATCTGTAACAATCCCAACTTCTTTTCCTGTTAAAGGAATTGATTTTTTTGATAAATCATTAATTGCTGCTGCAACTATTTTTACAGATAATCTTTCACCAAATGAAATTAAATAATCCATTGATCTTGATGTTACCTCTCCTAACAAAACTAAACCATCTATTAATGCAAGAAGTTCTTTAAAATCTTCATTTAGTTTTATTAATAATTTTTTTTGAACATCAGATTTTTTGATTGTTTGTTTTGCTAATTGTTTATGTCGATTAGTAATTTTAGATACAAGTTGTTCTGCTTTAGATTTATTTTCTTTTTTTATGGATTGAGATATTTCAATAAGATCATCAGTAGTTCCACTTATTGCAGAACAAACTATTACAATCTGATGTTTTTTAGATAGTGTAGTAACGTGTTTAGCTACTGCCTGAATGTCTTTTGTGTTGGAGATCGAGGTTCCCCCATATTTTAAAACTAATTTCAATTCAAACTAACTGAATTATTCAATGTTTAAATGCTTTAACTTTCCACGCGTGGAGCAAGGTAAAAGTGAATTCTGCCTATATTTGCAACTTTGAACTCAATTCGGAGTGGTTTTGCACTAGAAAATTCACAAGTAATGAATCCTGCATTACTGCCTACGGCTTTAACTACAGGGTTAAGATATTCAAGGCTGTAAGTACCTACACTGTCAGCTTTTGAAGAAATCTCTTCGATATCTTCAGCATCTTTATCAAGATCAATAATTACTTCTCCAGAATCACCTTTTCCTGAAAAATCCCCTTTAGAATCAGATGTGTTGATAGTAAGATAATCAGATACAACTTGCACGTCACCAAGAATTTTATCGAATTTTGATGAAGTCAAGATAATTTTTGAATCATATGGAATTTTTGGTAATGGAGTATCAGTTGCAGAACTTTCTATAAGACGAATTTTATATTTTTTATTTTTTCCAACTGTAACAAGTAACATATTTTCTTCAGAAATACTAATCTCAATACTATCTTTTTTATCTGCACGTTTGATAAGTTTTGAAAACTCATCTATTCTAACTCCAAATTTAATATCACTATCACATTCATATTTTTCAAATGCTGAATTTGGCCAAGATATGTCAATAAGAGCAACATGAGATGGATCCATTCCTCTAAAAGTGATTCCTTCAGCTGTTGCAACAAATGTTGCTTCTTCAACTAATGTAGATATTGCAGAAATGATAGCTTTAAGATCATCTGATCCACTTGTTTTAGCTCCGAAAGTCAATTTAATTTTCTTGACTATAAGTTCCAGTTAAACCTTATGTGTAATCGCGCCAAGTGTATTTACACTTTTGACAACGATAAAATCTAGTTGTTGGCTCATCAGCACTTCTAGTTTGAAACATCCAAGCTACTGCTTCATCATGACCACATTTTTCACAATCAATTTTTACTGTAGGATTGGTATCTTCACCTTCATCCCCTTCAAAAGCAAGAAGTGAAAAATCTGGTTCTTCTTTAGTAACAATTTTTTTCTTTTGTGTTACTTTTCCTCCTTTTTCAATATAATCACAATCTTCTTTGGAACATTCAAGGCCAGAATCACCTTTTTTTAATTTAGCATCACATTTGGGGCAAAATTTCAATGTGAATTACCTTAATTTTGAATTAAATAATTCTTTAAACTCTTCAGCCATTTTTATTGCAGATTCTGCTGATTTTTTAACCTCAGTTAATGGTTTTGTACTAGAATTAATTCGCATCCAGCACTCGTTAGTTAATGGATGTTTAACAATTACACCTGCAAAATCAACATTTGAGGCCTTTAGGAGTTCATGTTGAATAATGTACAATACTCCAATATCAGTTTCTGTGACAGAAATACTGAGTTCTTTGGCTTCTGAACTGATTACTTGTGCATTCATGTATTCAGAAAAAGCACTTATTGCGGATATAAATCATATGAACTGTAGCATGGCAGAAAGCAAAATTTCAGAAATAACACTGGTAAAATCCAAAGAAGAGTACTCATCTGATGAAAATATTGAGATAAATGTTCAATTTTCCATTGAAGGAGACCTTAGAAATGCATTCAATGAAGCAAATTGGACTAAAGCATACAACAACAACGATGTTTCAATGAAACTCAAATATGGCATTAAATTGACATCTGGAGGATTTAGAAAGAAAGAATTAGGAAGAACTATCGATTCATATCGAAAAGCTGCAATTTTCTGGACAAGAAATCCAAAATTAGTCAATCCAATGAAAGATAGAAGAATTTGGGTTCAAATTGCAAAAAACTTTGAACCATTTATCAGACTTTCTGAAGAAGAAGTAAGAGAAGAATTCTTAGACTTTAATGAGAAGTTTGTATTCAAAGCATCTGATTTAGGAAAAGGTAAACACAAGATAGGAGCTGAAGTATTTTCATCTTGGCAAAAGCATGATTATACTGAACCAGGAAGTATCAAAAATAATTCTAATGAAATTGAAATTACAATCAATTAGGATATAAGGAACTTTTTTCTTGAATTAGCAATGGCAAAATACGACGGTCTATTAGGACAACCAATTCTTGAAGTCGAAGAACCTGATAAAGAAGGTGGAATTACATTCATCTTTAAAGATAACAGGTTTATGTTTATCAAAGCAGTTGATGGAAAAATTGAAACCGTATCAATTCCAGAATAGGAGATAAAGAATGGAAAAATTTGATAAACTCAAAATGCTAGAATTGGTAAAGGTAGAAGATCCAGACACAGAAGGTGGACTAACTTTACATTTTCAAGAAAACATTACGTTGAAAATTAAAAACGTTGATGGAAAATTAGTTTCAGAATTTGTATAAACTAATTTCTTACATATTTTTCATAATAACTTATTGCTAATTCTTGCACATCAGATTGAATAGAACCAGGTCTTTCTTTTCTAATTTTTTCAATTGCTTGAATAGCTGAATATTTTTCATATTTAATAAAATAACATGCAAGTATTGTACCAGCTCTTCCTAATCCGGCTGCGCAATGAACCATAACTGATTGGTTATTTTGAATTTGAGTTTTTATGAATTCTACTGCAGAATCTATTCCTTCCATATCAGGAGCATGAAAATCAGCTGTTGGTACATGCAAATAATCAATTTTATTTGTCCATTCAACAGGTAACGCATTTTCAGTCATGGTTACAATAGATTTTACGCCTTGATTTAGTAACCAATCAAATTCATTTAAGGATGTAGGGATTCCTGAACCAGCCAATTTTTCTTCAATCAACCAAGAAAAATTAGTAGGTTTTTTTGTAATTTTCCCATGAACTTTTCTCCACACATTACCAGGTTTACTCATCTTATGATTTAATGAAATTAACTATGTTTTTAGCATTACGAAAATATCAAAAATGAATTTAATTTCAAAATGTAAACTAAAATAATTTTTTTAAATTATGAAAAGTTAAATACTGTTTTATCAAAAATAAAATTGTGCCCACTGCTTACGTATTATTAAATTCAGACTTAGGTACAGATGTATCAATAATTACTGAAATAAAACAAATTCTTGTAGAAGAAAATGTTGAATACGAAGTAAGAGGAGTTTATGGAGTATATGATATTGTTTTAAAAATATCATCTGATGATGCTGAAAAATTAAGGGCGATAATTACAAATAAAATCAGAAAAATCAGTAAAGTTCAATCTACATTAACCATGATGGTGATTGAAGAACAAGAGAATCTATAATTTTTTTAGTTCGTCTATTACTTTAAGCAAATCTGATTCGGTATTAAAAAAATGAGGCGATACACGAATAATCTTTTGTTCCATTATTTCTCGTACAGCCAAAATTATATTTTGTTTTTCTAATTTATCCACAATTTTTTGAGAATCAAAACCTTTGATGTTAAATGACACAATACTAGTTCGTTCATTTGAATCATCTGGACCATACAAAATAGTATTAGGTATTTTTTCTAATTCTTCCCTAAAAAGATTAGATAAATATTGATTTTTTTTACGGATATTTTTCATGCCAAAATTTAGTAAATATTTGACAGAAGATTCTAGTCCTACAATTCCAACATAATTTCTAAAACCAGTTTGAAATTTATCTGGTAAATCTTTAAAAATTAATTGGTTTTCACTTTCAATAATTGCAGATTCACCCCCAATAGTTTTTGGTTCTAATAATTCACTTGATTCTTTATTACAATAAAATAAACCAGTTCCCATTGGTCCACATAACCATTTAGAACCATTAAAGGACATAAAGTTACATTTTAGTTTTGAGACGTCATGTTCACCAATACAACCAATTGTTTGTGCACTATCAATAAAAAATGGAATTTCATTGTTAAGAACTTTTGAAATTTTTTCAATTGGTAAAATAGAACCAGTATTATACAAAGCATGACTAATAGCAACTAATTTTGTATTATTGTCAATGTTTGATTTTAAATCTTCTAATTCAAAAAACCCATTATCATCTATCGGAAGATTTCGAACTGAGATTTTATCTTTTAATTTAATCCATGGATAAAAATTTGAATGGTGTTCGTGAGTCATTCCACGAATTATGATATTTGATGAATTATCAAATGAAAGTCCATTTGCAACAATATTAATTCCATCAGTAGTACTTTGAGTTAAAACTACTTCTTCTGGCTTACAACAAATAATTTTTGCAATAATTTTTCTTACACTTTTTATCTTTTCAGCTACAAATAATTCTGAATCTTTAGAGTCAGGTCCAAGAGAATTATATGAAATTAGAAAGTCCTTCATCGAATCAATACTTTGAGATGGCATTAAAGAAACAG
>JAOLZN010000008.1 GCA_028343855.1 Candidatus Nitrosopumilus sp.
TTTTTTGCTTCATCAATTTTTGTCATATAATCACCATTTGTAAATTCAATTTATTACTAATCTTAGAACAATTCATTCCTATTTAATAGTAAATGTTCCCGAAGTAGAAATATTTGATAAATCAGTAGAAACAACATCTGCAACTATTTTGTAGGAACCAGGAGAGTCAACTATTTTTGAAAAATTATCGTTGTTTGGAAGTAAATTACCATTTTTGACACATTGATTAAAGAAACCACCTTGAGTCACCACATCACCACTTCCAGAAGTATAAATTGTAATGTAGAGATCACCACAACTAAATGAAGAATCATTGATCTTAACTTGAATTTGTACAGGTTCTGAAACAGAATACTGGTTTTCAAGTCCAATTATTTCAATATCTGAATCATGTGAAGAATTTCCAGAAAAAGTCATTGGCCACATATTTAGTTCTCTATCAGGTTTTTGAAGAGTATCAGCCATTACTGCTGAACCAAATATGATTGAGAAAATTACAGGTAAAACAAATACAATAATCACTTTTGAAGATGCCATTTTGTAATAAATTAAGTAATTCCCTTATATCTATTTAGCAAAAATTGAGGCTAGGGCTACATTGTGACGAATAAGTTAAATCGTATCCGTGCAGATATTGCATGTGCGACTTAGAAAATTTAGGGTTCGAGCATATCGATGTATTCATGATTCTGGCGAAATCACTGTAGGTGATTTAGCAGCTTTTGTCGGAAGAAATGAGAGTGGAAAAACAACCATCCTACAAGCACTAACACTACTAAACAGGGATGAAAAGATTTCAGATTTAGATCTGTGTGATGAGATGTCTGAAGAACTCAAAGAAGAGATCAAACTAGCAGAAGGAGAATTTGACTTAAATGAATATGAAATAGAAATGTTAACAGAAAAATTTCCAGATTTACCGCCAATTAAAAAAATCAAATTATTTAGAACAAATAGAAATCCAAAAGTACAATATGAATTTGAAGACATAGAAATTAGTGAAAGCCATGATGAAGGACTCAATTCATGGGAGAATTTTACAAAAGAAATTATTGAATTTTTAAATACACTTCCAAATCACATAAGAATTCAAATTGATACAAAATTGTTTGATGGTCCGGTTCCTAAAAAACAAGAAGTTTTTGATAGTGGAATGGCAGAATTTAGTAATGAATTACATGTAATAGCAATTGAAGAATCACAAATCATTGAAGAATGGGAAAAAATTTATCATAAACCAGAAAACCAATTTTCAAATCTACTAAGTGGTGAAAGTCAAAAAATAGCACTGCAAAATTTTATTTCTGCAGAGTTACATCCAAGATTTGTTTATTTTTCAGATTATAAGAAAATTTATGGAAACATCAATCTAAATGAATATCTAAGAAAAGAGAATGAGCAAAAACAAGATTCTATTGAATTTGTTGAAGAATTTGATAAAGCTGAAACAGTAAGAAATTTGTTTTATTTAGCTGAATTAGATATGAATGAATTGGATGAAGTTAAAGGGCAACCATCAAAATGTATTAAATTACTCAACACTGCAAGTAATAGATTAACCAAAAAATTGAATCCAGCATGGAAAGGAGATCCCATACATGTTGACTTGAGATATAATCCAGGAAATATTATGAGTGTAGTTATTTCAGATGTACATAAAGATGGAACAATTACAAATACAGGATTACTAAACAGACGTGCAGAAGGTTTCAAATGGACATTTTCATTTATTGTAAACTTTGCAGCCGAAACACAACGTTCAGAATTAAAAGAAGCAATATTACTTTTAGATGAACCAGCAAGAAATCTTCATCCTACACAACAAATGGGAATTTCAGATTTATTGAAGAATCTAGCAGGGTCAAATCAAGTTCTATACGCAACACATTCTCCATTTATGATATTTGACTATACTCCAGGTAATCTACTAGTAGTGGAATTAGATAAAAGAAAACATCTCAGTAGAATATTTTATGATTATTGGAATGCAGATGATAAAACACTCACACCTATTTTGTACGGATTGTGTAGAGGTCAAGTAGAAGCAATTGTAGATAGGGAAATTGGAACAAATTCCAGACCAGTAATTATTGTGGAAACAATGTCAGATTCGATGTATCTTAATTCATTTGATAAATTTTTGCAAGATCCAAATATCTCAATGAATCCATTAAATGTAATAGCTGCATATAATAAAAATTCAGTATTACCTTTAGCAATATTTTATAGAAATCACGGATACAAAACATTTGTTTTATTAGATAATACAGAGGAATCTAAACAAATTTCAGCACAATTGGAATCAAATCAATTTTCTGCAATTCAAACGATATTTTTTGAAAGAGAAGGTAAAAAATTAGAATCAATAGAAGACTATGTAGTGATTGAAGATTATTTACATGCAGTAAATCAAACATATGAAATTAAATTAAGACAAGAAGGGTACTCAAATTTAACACCTGAAAATATAGATTCAAAAGACTCCAAAGGAATTTTAGAGAAATTAAAAAAAGTATGGCAAGAACATAGTGATGATGATTGGGGAGAATTTAACAATGAAGAAATTACTAGATATATTTGTGAAAAAATTACACTAGAAGAAACTAATTTCTTATCAGATAAAACTAAAGATCAATTTAGATCATTGTATAGATTAATTGCTGAAAGAATCAGACAATATCAAAATACAGCCACAAAGCCTGATCTTGAAAAATTCAAAAAGAAAAAAGATTAGAAAAAGGAAATTATGCTTATGAAAAATACTAAATTAGAAAAAGAGTTTAAGTTAAAGAGAGAGAGATTAAATATCATGAACAAATCTTCAAAGAGAGGAATTCTCCTTGCGACAATAGTATTATTTTCAATATCATTAATTCTAATTCCATCAAATGCACATGCTGAAGAAATTAATGTAGAAAGTGTAGGATTAGGTAAAACTACAATTATGACACTTACAAATATTGGAACTGACGATGTCCAAACTTTTAGAATTTGGTTAAGTCAAAACACAAATTTTGAATCATTTAAAACAGAAAAAGGATGGGTAGGTGAGAAAACTCCACAAGGAGTCATAATTTTTACATCGTCTGAGCCCATTAAAAATAATGAATCAGTAAAATTTGGAATTAAAACAGATAAATCCAGTCCAATAATTAATTGGAAAGGATTAGATGAATCAGATTCTGTAATAGATACAGGAGTAACAACAACATCAATAATAAAATTAGTTAATCAAAATCCAGAGATAAAAAATGATCAAAATATTCCAAATAGCGGAGAAATACTTTCAGAATCAACATTCAAAATAATTCCAAGTAAACCGAACAGTGGTTCAACAATTAGAGTCACAGGGGATCAATTTGGCGCATCACAAGTATTTGATTTTTATATTAATAATGAAAAAATAGGAAATTTTGAAACTGATGAAAATGGTTTTTTTATAACCACAATGAAAATTCCAAACGTTCAAACAAATGAAAGAGTAGATTTTAAAATTAAAGATAAAAAAGGACTGGAAAAAGTGGTTAGTCTAAGGTTAGGAAATTTTGAAAATAGAAGTTTAGAAACAGAAAATGTTAAAATTACAATAGAAGGAATAGAAAATACAATCTACAGAGGAGATATTTTAGAAGTGTATGGTACTGCAGTTCCAGGAAGTGCAGTTACAATTACAATAATAGATCCTCAAAAAATAACAACAAACACTAGAACTGCAGAAGTAGACAATACAGGAAAGTGGGCGCTATCGAACCCAATTAATGTTGCATTTGATGCACCATTTGGAAAATATAGTGTAACAGTTTCAGATGGAAAAAACCAGATTTTAAAATATTGGAATATTGAAACAAATAAAGTAATTTTGATCAACCCAACTAAACAGATGTTTGAAGCAGGAGAATTAATCAAATTTGAAGGTACAGCATTACCAAATACATCAATAGAATTAGTTTTAGAAAATAGTCTAGGAGAAGAGTTAGTTTCGGATATTATAGATATCAATGATGATGGAATTATACAATTTGAATATCAAACTGTAGAAAATGACGATAAAGAAGGAACATGGACATTAATTGCAACTCAAGGTGAAAACAAAGAATTTTCATATGTTGGATATGATGAAGTACCAATAATTCCAACTAATTTATCATTTGATAAATCAAATTATAAATCAGCAGAAAATGCAAAAATTAGTTTTATTGGGAAACCATCCGATAAATTAAAAATGATAATTATTACTCCCTCTGGAGGACTGCAAGGAGAAGAAATTCAAATTCAATTAAAAGCAGATGGTAGAGGAGAATACAAATTGGATTTGAGAGGATACAGTTCAGGAATTTATACAGCAGTTGTACAAAAAGGAAATACCCAAAGTACTGAAACATTTTCAGTAGGACTACTAATGGGTTCAGGAACAATTGATGCAAAAATAACACAATCAGAGTATCAAACCGGTGAAAGAATTTTATTATTAGGAAAAACCAATCCAAACGTACTACTAACAGCAATATTAGTTGATCCTAGTGGAAAAGAAATCAAAAAAGTAGATGTGCCATCAAATAATGTAGGAATGTTTACTGAAGAAAGATTAAGAATTCCTTCAACGGCACAAACAGGATTATGGAAAATTAATGTATCCAGTGGTTCAAACTTAGATGTAATTGAATTCAATGTATTTTCAAAAATAACTGAAGGTATGACAGTTACAGTTACGGAAGAAATTGCAGTAGGAGGGATTATTAAAATTGAAGTCATAGCATCTCATAAAACATCAATAAGTATGGAAATACTTGATCCATCAGGAAATAGTGCAAATTCTGCACTTTCATGCAACACAACAAAAGAATTCTTTTGTGAAACATTTTGGTCAGTTCCAGTTGATGCACTTCCAGGTACATATACAATTAAAGTAAAAGATTCAATTAGTTCAGATGAAACATCATTTGAGGTAGTACCAAATTAAAACAATTTTATTTCACCTAATCAGAGAAACAACAATGAATCTAAAAGACAAAATAACAGAATATCCAAATTTTCCAAAAAAAGGAATATTATTTAGAGATTTTAGTCCAATTTTAAAAGATCCTTCATCATTATCCTATATTGCTGATGAATTTGCGAAACATTTCCATCCTAAAGATGTAGATGTATTTGCAGGAATTGAGTCAAGAGGATTTCTACTTGCAACAATTTTGGCTTTAAAATACAACAAAGGCATGATTATGATTAGAAAAGCAGGAAAATTGCCAGGAAAAACTGCAAAGTTAGCATATACCATTGAATACGGAAAGGACACAATAGAAATACAAAAAGATGTTATTGAAAAAGGTCAAAAAGTTGTAATTTGTGATGATTTACTAGCGACAGGTGGAACTGCAAAAGCTTCTGGTAAATTAATTGAGAAAGTAGGTGGAGATATCACAGGATTTGCATTCATAATAGAATTAACAGACTTGAATGGAATTAAAGGATTGAGTAAGTACAATTGTAAATCACTGGTGAAATATTAATGGAAAAGGACGTAGAGATTGGAATTTTTGGTGGAACTGGAATTTATGATTCAGGATTACTTGAAAATGCACAAGAAATTGAAATAGATACACCTTATGGAAAACCATCAGATACCATAACAGTAGGAATTTTCAAAGGAAGAAAGATTGCATTTCTTCCAAGACACGGAAAAAAGCATACAATACCACCACACATGATTAATTTTAAAGCAAATATCTGGGCATTCAAAGAATTAGGAATTACAAGGATCATTGCACCATCAGCAGTTGGAAGCTTAAAAGAAGAATTAGAACCAGGTCATTTTGCTTTACCAACACAATTTTTGGATTTTACAAAATCAAGAGATGGTTCATTTTCTGAAGATGGAAGAGTGATCCATATTTCAGTTGCAGATCCATTTTGTCCAGAATTACAATCTTCAATTCTCAAGGTAACAGATGAACAAAATATTGGAATTCATAAAGATTGCACCTATGTCTGTATTGAAGGACCACGATTCTCAACTAGAGCAGAATCAAAATTCTACAGAACAACGGGTGCAGACATTATTGGAATGACACTTGTCCCAGAATGTCAACTAGCAAGAGAGGCTCAAATGTGCTATGCATCAATCTCAACAGTTACAGATTATGATGTATGGGCAGACAAACCAGTTACAGCGAAAGAAGTTTTGGAAACATTATCAAAGAATGTAGAAACTACAAAGAAAATTTTAACAGAATTAATTGATAAAATTCCAAAAACAAGAACTTGTTCTTGTGCTAAGGCGTTAGAAGAAGCAGAATTTTAGTCATCTACAAAAGATTCTCTTTTGAGTCCTTCTGGAAGAGTAAGATCCCCTTGAAGTAAATTCTGTTGAAGAGTCATAATTACTTCTTCAACATCATATCCTAATTTTTCTAATTCAGTCTCAGTAATTTTAGAAAGTTTTGCACCAACATTTTGTCCACCAATCCTACCAAATGCAATTGCAGTGAAACGAAATTCATTTTTATCAATAGTAAAGTTACCACTAATTTTTGCAGCCATCTGGCTACCATGAATATTATTAATGTGAACTTTAAGATCCATGATGTATTCTAAATCTCTATAGCTTTGTTAACATTTTCTTCAATTAAAAAGCTCCAATGTTGATCATCTTCAATTTTAAAATTTTCAACTTTCAATGAAATAATTTTTTCTTCAACGGTTTCAAATTTTATCTCTCCATTTTCTTTTAGTTTTACTAACTTCCATCTATCCCTACCTTTTTGTAATTTACTTACACAAACTGCCCATTTTGCATCAGAATCAATTCTAGGCATTCCAACAACATCAGTTAATTCCTCAATTCCAAGCTGTTTTTCCTCACAGAATTGTTTCTTACAAACTCCACATCTCCACACATCAACGGAACCAATTGTTCGTTCATTTATGTTGAGATTCACTACACCAAAGTATGTAATCTGAGGATTATCACAGCACTTGTAAACTTCAGGAGCTTTTGGTTTTTCTTCATCAGATTTACCTAGAGTTTTTCGAGTATAACTCTGAGGTTTTCCTGAAGCTGCGTCAGATTCACTCAATGTTGTTCACCAATAATTAGCATTATTTAGTTCTTGCATCATCATAGGGTTGTTCTAAAAGTACTCCTATATTATCAACAATTTTGTTTCGTTTAAATTCAATATGCTCACGTTCACACATTTTTCTATACATGTTAACTGCAGTAAATCGAGGATGCATTGCTTCAAATTCTGTTTCAGATATATCAATAAAAGCACCAAGTTCCATTAACTGAGTAGCAGTTTTTTGAGCAGATTCAGATGAAATTTTTAATTTATCTGCAATTTGTAAGGAGGTCATTTTTCCATACCAAGTTATCAACAAAAAAGTTTTAGCCTGAATTGGAGACAATTTAATTTCTGAAATTAAATCATTTTCAAGTTTTGATGAATCCATAATGTCTAGAGAAAATACCAAGTACATAAAACATAAGTAAACAATTATTTTTTAACCAAGATCTTTTTTGAAATTTTTAAACTAAACCCCATAGCAATAAAATGAACAACACCACCTACAATTGCAGCAGTTATCAAATTATCAAGAATTATCCAACTAATCAAAAATGCAATTATAGATGGAACTGTAAGGATAATAGCCATAATAGTTCCTTTTAGTACAATCTCACTAAACTTTAGTTTAGATTTTGTTGGATCAGACAACAGGAGGTTTTTCAAAAAAGGTAATAAAAATCAAAGATACTTTATATTTGGTGGGCGATGATTTGAAATGCTTGTCAAGTTATAAAAAGACCTATTCAAATGAGCAATCATTAAATTTTGTAATTCCTATAATTATAATTTTATTTTTGGGAATAATCTACATAATGACTCAAAGAGCAGATTCAGGATATGTCAGTTTTATTCTAATTGGAGCAGCCGCAGTTACAATGTTTTATTGGGTTAGAGTGATTAAAAAAATGGCAATTGAACAAAAGCCTGTAACATTCAATCAAGGAAGAGAGCAAGAAACAAAGAATTGGGTGTACGACTTAATCAAAGGAGAAGGGGAGTTTGTTTTTGTAGCAGAGGTTCCAGGTCCTGAAGATAAAATTGCAGTAAGATTAGTAGATGGAATATTATATGTTCGAGGTACAGGAGGATTTTCAAAAGAAGTGCCAATTGAAGGGGCAAATGAAATGCAAATATTTGATTTCAAATATAGAAATGGTGTACTAACACTAAGAATCAAATAACTAAAGACTTTTTGCTAATTCTAATTTTTGTGGCAAATATTTATCAGTAATATTTGTAAGACCGTATTTTGAAAAAGCCTCAAGTTCTGCTTTTCTTTTTAATCGTAAAAATACATCAAGTTCTTTTTTCCAAATTCCATCTTGATATCTAGGATCTTTTTGTAAATCATAACATCGTTTAATGTCAGATTCAGTCATTGGTATTGTAGGTAACTTGTATTTCTCAATATCAGTAGCCCAAACTCCAACCCATTTAGCATCAGGAACTGTTAATTCTCTAAGATGTGCAGCGTTTGCTGAACCAGATTTAATTACCATTGCAATATGTTCCCCATACACATCACCATCAGTTAAACAAATGACAGGTAATTTCATTTCATCATGAAGTCTTTTCAATAAAGTTCGCGTAGAACGCGGTGCTTGTCCTCCAGTATTAATTATAATTGATTTGAATTTTTTATCAACTTGTTCTTCTACAAATCTTGTAAAAAGACCACCTTTCTCAATAGCAATTACAATTTCAGCACTTGTATCAACTAATTCTGCAGTGGTTAAACTAGGACCTATAGAATATCCATCAGGGTGATTAGCCAAATTCATTGTTTTTCCCTCATATCCAGGAATAGTATACTCAATATTCAAGTCTCCAAAAATAGAACTTCTTTCTTCGGGAAAAATATGAAAATCTTCTCTAGCTCTAGAAGTTACAGCCTCTAAATCAACAATGATGTTATCAGATTCAGATTGATCCTCAAATTCAACAGCAAAAGCCTGTGAAGAATAATAAACATCTCTCAAAGTAGATGATTTTCTTTCATTAGTTAATCTGTTTGCAAAGAATGCTAGCCACATTAATTGTGTAAATGATCTTAATTGTGCAGAATTTCTAGAACTTCTCAAAGCAGCATTATTTCCTAAAATATATTGTCGAAGTTTTTTGTCATATACAATATTACTTACAGACCTACTAGGGATAGAGAATTTTGGAAATTGGCCATTATCTAAATCATCATATATTTTTGCACCGTGACTTTTGAGCATTTCAAGAATAGTTTTTTGTTTATCATCTGCCTTTTTACTTCGAGCTTTGATTTTACTATCTTTTTCTTTTTTACTTGTTGCCAATTTCATTTTCCTCCTTTACTGCTTTTTTATTTTCAGTTGCAATTTCAGTTTCTAACATTTTCTTATAATTAGGTTCTTTCTTTTTTCCAGATAATTCTGTACAAAATTCTGCAATCATTGGAATATATTTAGCATAAAGATTTGCTCTCTTTTTTGCCATTTCAGCTTGACCTCTTTTAGACATGAATGAAGAAAGTTTTCGTGATAAAAATTGTAATGCCAATCTTAGTTCTCGCTCTATTTCTTGTCGATCTGCAACATTTTCTTTTCCAGCAGTTTTGTATGGAATTCTAGTTGAACAAATATGTGAAACAATGATGAAAGGCGGTTCACCTTTTACCTTGTATCGTCCCCAATCAGTATCATTTACAACTTTAATCACAACATCACTTCCTTCATCATAAAGCAGTGGAATTCGGTTGGCATATCGATATACATGAGGTCCACCTGTTTTGATATCACCACCATAAGCAATACCCATTTCAATAATGAAAGGAAATCCAGAATAAGCAGAAGCTGGGCGTTGAACTACAGCAACAAAATCAGGATTAAAGAATTTTTTAATTCCTTTTTCTAAAGGTTCTGCACCTAAAGGAGCCAAACAACTGGAATCAGGAGCCATAAAGTCTTCAAATTTTTGAAGAGCATCACTAAGATTGACAAGTTCCTGATTTGTCAAAGTACCCATTCGTTTTTCTGGCTTTAGTTTAGCAAAATTTGCAAACTTAACTGCAGTTGTTGGACCAACACGCTGGAATCTCTTTGTCAAAAATGTAGTTAGAGGTTCACCTTGAACTGTATTTGTCAATTGCTTGTAATATTGACTTTCAGGATCCATGTCAACTGATTTTGATTGAGAGTCACCAAAATCCCAATAAAATAATTTTTTATTTGGCATGTCAATATCCTCAATTCTAATTTTATTTAATTTTTCAAAATCCATTTTCAAAAATGACATTAAAGCTATAACAACTCGAACTTGTCGAGGAAGTGTTTTCCATTTTTTCTTTGCTTTTTCCATAATAGATGTAAAACTTAATTTCTTTACAGATAAGCCTAAATCTTTTCTAACTTTTTCAATCATGGCATCATCGATTGTTGGAATTTCAAACTGAGATTCAACAATCATTCTTCGTATACGTTCAACATCAATTCCATGTGGGTGTGGACGAATAATAGTTGGAGGTGGAGGGATATCTTTTACAAATCTAGGATGACTAAATTTTTGCCCCTTAGGATCATCAAAAGTTATCGATGCATAAGGAGTGATTAAAGAAGTTTCATAAACATAATCACGAATTTTATTTCCTGCTTTAGAATAATCACCTTCTAAACAAATACTTACACTCAATCCTTTTTTTGCAACTTCTTTTGTGGTATGCTTTACAATTACAGGTTTGTTTTTTTGAATATCTAATAATATTTCAAATTGATTTTGAATTTTTGCATCTGAAGAACTTTTTACAGTTACAGGTTTATTTGTTGTAATTTGTCCATACAAAATTGCCATTGTTGCACCCAATCCAAACATACCTCTTGCTTGTTTAAGTCCAAATTTAGAACCATAAAGTACAGTTCCAAAAGCAAGTGGAATATGTTCAGCATCAATTCCGGGTCCATTATCTTTTACAGTCAAAATGTAAGGTTTAGGATCTGGTTTATCAGGCTCAACAGCCTTAATTGTAAGGTGAACATCAGGAAGAATTCCTTTTTGATCACATGCATCTAATGCATTTTCAACAAATTCTCGAACAGCAGTATATAATGACCGAGTTGGATTACTAAATCCAGCTAAATCTCGATTACTATAGAAAAACTCACTAGGAGAAATTTGATTAAATTTTTCTTTAATAGAAGACATCTTGATCTTCCCACAATTGCATTTTTTCTTGTTTTGTTCTTCTGTTTGCAGCTTCTAATTTATCATAAACTGCACCATGCATACCTCCACTAGAGATAGCAGAAATTGCATCAACAACTAATCTTAATTTACTTGCATCACCAATAATTGAAACTGTTCTTCCGTAAACTGAAATGTGTGTGCTAGTAAGATTTTCCATATTTTTTCTTGCTCTACCTCCTTCTCCAATGATCCTCCCTTTTATCCTTTCAACATTTGCATTAGATTTTCCTGCAAATTCTCGAAGATCTATTACATGTAATGTATTTTCACCCTCTAACAAAGTCATTGCATTGTCAGGAGAAAATCCACGTCCAATTGCACTAACAATTTCCATTGCTTTGAATGGTTGCATTTTTTCAACATCGCCAACAGATTTTATAAAAACTTCACCGTTATCACCGTCAATATCAATTGAAACATAACAAGATTTTTCAATTGAAGATTTAACATTTCCAGCTTTTCCAATCAAAGCACCTATCCTATCATTAGGTATACGAATTAATTTTTCAAAGCTCATTTACAATTTCCTCAAATACATCAACAGGATCCTCAATAGTCATTCCTCTTTTCTTAAAGAATCTTGTAATGTTATTAATGTCTCTTTTAAGGAACTCTTTAGAATTTGGATGTCTAAGATCAACAGCAGAACCCAAATCAAATACAACCAAACCATCATCAGTTTTAAAAATATTATATTCTGAAAAATCACCATGAACTAATTTTGCTTTATGATAAAGATCTTTAATTAAAGAAATTGCTTGTTCATAATCATTTTGTTCCACAGTTGATGTTAGTAAGGCCCTACAAGGTGCGCCATTAACACCCACAAAATCCATAGCTAGTACATTATTTGTCACATAAAGGGGTCTAGGTACAGGAATTCCAGCCTCATAGCATTGAGTTAGATTACGATATTCTTTTTTTGCCCACAAATAGACTAAATTTTTAGTACCTTTTTTGACATGACGGAATCTAGGGTCTCCAGTAAGATATGGTTCACGTTTTTTAAAATTTGAAGTACTAACCAAATAAATTTTCAAAGCAACACTAGTATCATCATCAGCAACACCCCAAAAAACAACAGATTCTTTTCCAGCACTTACAGAACCATTAACATATGCAATTACATGGTCTGTGATCATTTTGTATAATGTCATAACTGTAGGTTTGTCTAAAACTTCATTGACAACTTTACCTTTCTTAAATCCGTCATCAAGTTCTCTTCGTTTAGATTTTGAAATTAATTTATTATCAATTTTAGATTCTAATTTTCTACTAATAGTATCAGTCAATAGTTATTATTTTCCACACTAGATAAAAGAGATTGCTTTTCAATTAAAACATCAGAGATAGTTAGATAGTAAAAATTCATGTCATGTATTGAATATAATTAAAAATGGAGTATCAGAAATAATTTTAACACCATCTTTAGAACCAATTCCAAGATCAATAGCTAAAGAAATTGTTTCTTTGCCAACTAGATTCATGATGGAAGCAGATTTTAAAAAAGATATAGCCTCATCTTTGTCTACTATTTGTTTACCATAATAGCTTTCACTAATGTGAATTTTTAACTCACCATCAACAACATCCTTTCCAATTAATTCAGCATCACACATATTGACCATAGTGTTTTTTTGGTAATCAGAAATTCTTACTGAAAATTGCATTACGCGTATTTACCTTTCAAAGTAGATTTTGCACCACATGCTTCACAAATTAAAAAGGAGATACGATTTTCCTTTAAGATTTTACTATCAGGACTTTTGCATGTTGGACATTCAACATAATCCTTAACATAAATTTGAAATAATCTAGTAAAATCATCAGGTGCTCTACGTCCAACAAACATTGCTTTGTCACCTAGACGTTCTGCAGGTACAGCAAATTCTTTTGAGAGGTATTGGAGTACTTTATCAGGATCTCTTCGAAGAACCTTAGGAAATTCTGAAAAATTACGTAAAAACGTTTTTTGTCCTTCCCACATTACATCTACAATAGGTAGTTCAAATCTAGCTGAGGATTCAGCATTAGAATTACCTAATTTATCTTCAATACGTTTAAGCAGATTTTCATAATCTGATTTAGTCATAAAAAAAATGTATAGAGTATTCCCTATATTGTTTTTGAAAAAGTGGAATCGAGTGGATTAATTTCCATCTATTCTTTTGGCATTGCACCAATACGGAAGACATTAGTTCCACAAGTTGGACATGTACCTTTAACAGCAGGACGTCCATTCTTTAGTTTGACTTCTTTAGGATCTTTGATATCCGTTTTTGCTCTACATTTTACACAATATGCTTGAACCATTATGAAATTAAACACGATTAGGGGTATTTAGGAAGAGGCTGTGAAAAATATTTCACTATAAACTGGATGTATGTAGTTTTTTTTAGGCACTAAAAAAAGTAAAAAACTAATAAATTTCATTAAAAACAGTATTTTTTTAAAAATTATGAGTTTTAATAACTTAAAATAACTTTTTTTTGAATATTTATAAAATAAAGTATTATTTTTGTAATAATTATCAAATATAAACAAGCTAATGATAAAAGTAGAAAATGGCATCAAAAAAAGGAATTGCGATTACAGCGATAATTTTAGCAGCAATTACAGGTGCTAGTTTTCTATTATGGGTTATCCCACAAGAAAACGATACAACATTCATAGTAACAGATTATGAAGGATATCTTGATGGGGCAAAAAATATCCATGAAGTTTTACAAGAATCAATAGATATCGAATATCAAAATTTACAAGATGGTAAAATTACACCAAATGATTACATTGCAATTACTGAAGTAACATCATCACAAGTCACCACACAAATTAGTGAATTTGTTACTTCAAAACCTTCAGAACAATGGCAAGAAAGCTACATCAGTTACATGAATGCAATGAAGAAATTCAATGAGTATATTTTAGAAACCAAAGTATTAGCAAATCAAATAGAGAATGGAAGTATAGAAGAAGAAATTCAACAAACAGTCAATAAAATAGATTCAATTAAAGCAGAATCCATAGAATATATCATAAAGTCTAATGATTTAAGGCCATAGGCTCAAAACCGAATTTTACTAATGAGAAGAGTTGGAAATCATTAAAAACTAATTATATCTAATTGAATATGATGTCACAAAGATCTACTAGAGTACAAAAAGATGTTAGTAAATCAACAGCCAATAAATTAGTAGTAATTTGTGTAGACAGAGATGATGACGTAGGTGAGAAAACAGGAATTAGTACTCCAGTAATAGGAAGAGATGCATGTATAGAAGCAGCACAAAGATTAGCACTAGAGGATCCTGAAGATGCAGATTCTAATTCCATATTTGCAGCAATTAAAACATATGAAGATTTAATCAGTAAAGGATACCAAGTCGAAGTGGCTACCATCACAGGTGTAAAAGATAGAGGAGTTCAAGCAGATGAGAAAATATTACAAGAAGCAAAAATGATATTAGAAAAATTTCAAGCTAACGGAGCAGTAATTGTTTCGGATGGAGAAGATGACGAAAGTGTGATACCAGTTATTCAAAATGTTCTACCAGTAGTTTCAGTACAAAGAGTGGTAATGAAAGTAAGTAGAAGTGTAGAGTATTCTTATGCAGTTTTTGGCAAATATCTAAAAATGATTGCTTATGATTCAAAATATTCAAAATTCTTTTTAGGAGTTCCAGGAATTCTTTTGTTAATTGGAGGTATTGCAACGGTTTTTGGATATACCGCAGAAATATTTGCAGTACTTGTAAGTATTTTGGGAGGAGCATTTTTAATCAGAGCATTTGATGTAGACAGAGCATGGTCAAGTTGGTCTAAACCTACACCGACAGGTTTTATCAGAATGTTTACAATGGTTACAGGAGTATTGTTGATTTTATCATCAGTGCCAGCTGGAATTAGTACAATTGATTCAGAAGTAATTGAATCTAATGGAGGAGTAATTGAAAGCATGTCAAATCAAATAGTGATAGGACAGTTTGTTGCAGGTTCATTACCAATTTTATGGATTGGATTAGGTGCAATATTTGCTGGAACATTACTAAGTAATTGGATAGGAGGAATTCCTAGACAAATTAGTGACATTCTTAGAATTATTGTGTTAATTTCATTATATCCAATAATTGCACAATTTGCCAACATAATGATTTTTGATGAAAGTTCATTCACATTAATTCCACCATTATTAGGAGGATTAGCAGTAACTTTAGTTTCAGCCACTATTCTTTTTAAAAAATATAGAAAACAAAAAGATCAAGAAATGATTTCAGAATAATTCATTATTTTTAAGAAAAATTTTAAAAAACACTGATATCATCTAACATTCATTAATTTTCAACGGGAAATGAGCAAGCTAAAAGACATAATTTTGCAATTATCAGGATTATACAAAATATATGGTAAAAAACTAGAAAATGAAATTAAAACTGGAGATATTCCTAATCATATTGCATTAATTTTAGATGGGAACAGACGATGGGCTAAACGACATTTGGAGATTAATAAAAAAGGGCATTGGAAAGGGGCAGATGCAGTTGAAAATTTACTTGATTGGTGTGAGGAATTCAATATCAAAATTGTTACACTTTATGCATTATCAGCAGAAAATTTAGAGAGAAAAGATAATGAGTTGGAAGATCTCTTTGAATTGATTCGAATGAGATTAGAAAAATTATACAATGATCCAAGGATACACAGATGCAATATGAGAGTCAAAGCAATTGGAAGAATTGAATTACTACCAGACTCAATTAAAGAAGTTTTAACAAGATTAGATAATGTAACAAAAAATTACGATAATCATTTTCTAAATATTGCATTAGCTTATGGTGGCCAGTATGAATTAGTCGATGCAGTAAAAAAAATTGGAGAGAAAATTAAAGATGGAGATCTAAAAATAGAAGAAATTACAAAAAAAGAAATTGAGTCAAACCTATACACATCACATTTACCACAATCATCACCAGATATGATTTTGCGCACATCAGGTGAAAAAAGACTGAGTGGATTCCTAATGTGGCAAAGTGCCTACAGTGAATTAGTTTTTATGGATATTTTTTGGCCAGAATTTAGGAAGATTGATTTAATGAGAGCAATTAGAACATTTCAAGTAAGAAAAAGGAGATTAGGAAAATGATTGAAGAAACATCTGCAGGAATCGTAATATTTAGAAAAGAGGAATCAAAAAAATTATTTTTATTATTGCATTATCCATCAGGTCATTGGGATTTTGTAAAAGGTAAAATGGAGAAGGAAGAAAAAACTCACGAAACAGCAATTAGAGAAACAAAAGAGGAAACAGGTATTACAGATATTACATTTGTAGAAAATTTTGAAGAATGGATTAATTATAATTTTAAATATCAAGGGGAATTGGTGCAAAAAAAAGTTGTATTTTTCTTAGCAGAAACTAAAACTAAAGAAATTGAAATTTCTCATGAACATAGTGGATACACGTGGATGGATTATAATTCAGCTATGGAGAAAACAACATTTGATAATGCAAAAAAAGTACTTACAAAAGCTCAAAAACTACTTTCCAATACTTTGTGAATGTAATTCTTTTGCAACACTAACAGGATTTTTACCATTCAAAATGGTTCTGCCTACAATTAAATAATTTGTACCAGATGAAATTACTTCTGATGCATTACCACCTTGAGTACCAACACCAGGTGAAAAAATACTTAGGTTTTTTCCAGCTTGTTTAGAACAATATTGTATAATTTTTGGAAATGTTGCGCCAACTACAATACCATCAACTTTTGCAGTCAATGCCCAATTCAAAAATAATTGGTATAGTTGTTGTTTTTTACCCATTTTGATTTCCATATCATAAGATAATTTAGCCTCAGGAGCACTCATGTGACATAAAGTAATCACACCTTTCTGTTGTTTGTGTGAGGATTTTACTAAATTCTTCAAACTGTCTAAACCCATGATAGGGTTTGCTATTACTGCATCAAACCCCAAATTCCATAAATGCTCAGTTGTCACTCTATTAGTATTTCCAATATCATTAAGTTTGATATCTGCAATAGTTTGTAATCCAAAATCATGGGCCGTTTTATTGATTTTAATAATTTCTTTAGCACTTAAAGGAAGAAGTAGATGAAAATTTAGTTTTATTCCACACAGATAAGGATTAAGTTTTTTAATATTTTGAATGGTTTTATTTTGTAAATTTTTTTCTGAAGAATCATAGTCATTTGCAAGAATTACTTTACCATTGCTTTTGGAAATCTGTGAAAGTCTAGTTTTGAAGGTGGCCATAATCAACTAGTGGATGAGTGTCCTTCAATTTTATTATTTTGATGTAAGAGTAACCATGTTCAGAAGGATTTGGAACAAAAGTTGGTTCAATTCCATTTGTTGTAGAAAATTTTACAAAAGGATTTCCGGGATCGCTATCCAGAACTACATGACAAAAGTAAGATGTTCCTTCATCATTAAAATTCATAAAAACTCCAAGTAACCATTTATCATTATGAGGAAATAAAAATAAAGGAAAAGGAACATCATCAAAACCCCAGGTAAGTTTTGCAAGACTAGATAGATCCTCTAGTTCAATAGGTTGGTATCTATCAAGAGTACCATTACCAGGTTGTAATGTTTTTGGAAGGGATTTAATTCTAATAATTGGCGAGTATAATTTACTAGAATCAGATGTAGAATCTACGATATCAGATTCTTCTTTTCCAGATTTCAATCCATAACAAAGATAATCACCATTACTTTCTAAAGGAGTATAGTAAACAATGGGTTTTTGTTTTAAAACATCCATTTGTACAGATAGAATTTTTTTACCATCATGATTGTGAGAGAAAGAAACACGAGGTGCACGCTCAAGTGCACATACTAATCTTGTAAATTCTAAAGTAGAATGCACCTGTATGTAACGAGGTAATTTATCAACAACAGTAGTTTCTAATTTGTCCACAAGGATTTGTGACACATTATCAAATTAAACTTATCCAAAAAAGTGGAGCCTAGTTTCTTCTATCAACAACATCGTTAATGGCAGGACCAGTTCCAATAATTGTTACAGGCGTGTTTAATTCATTTTCAATATTTTTAATAAATGATTTAGCATCATCAGACAATTCATCGTAGGAAGTTTTTCCAGCACAATCAGTAAAAAGAACATCAAGTTTAGTAATTGAGATTTGTGTTGCACCATTAAGCATAATTGCACGCCTAGCTAAATCAAAATCAAAATCAGCTGCACGTCTTTGACGACCAGTAACAGTTCCAAATTCAGACCAGTTTTTCTTTTCTGCATCCTCTAGAGACAATTCTTTATCCAAAGGACCAGTTCCAACACGAGTTACATAAGATTTGAAAACAACAATTACTTCATCAACTTTTGTAGGACCTAAACCTACATCAGCACAAATTCCAGAGGCAGTTACATCTTTTGAAGTTACAAAAGGATATGTTCCATGCCATAAAGATAGAAATGTTCCTTGAGTACCTTCAACTAGAACATTTTGATTTTTATCTAATGCAGAATTTATTTCCTGAGGTACGTCAGTAATTAGTGAAGATAAAGAATCAAAATCTTTTGCCATTTTTAAAACACGCATTGCTCTATCAGAATTTGCGGGTCCAGTTCCAGAACCAGTACTACCAATTTTTTCTTTTAATTCCCCTTTAGAATCTCTTATCAAATGGGATTCCTCAATTACTCCACAATGTTTATCGATAAATACACGACCAGATGCACCAAAATCTTGAATTTCTTTATCAAGAACCTCAGGATTTATCACGACACCAGGTCCAATCATTACTTTTGCATTTTTATTTAAAAATCCGCTTGGAAGCATTCTAACTTTGTAGACTTTATCACCATCCATGATAGTATGACCGGCATTAGGTCCAGCACCACCACGAACTATAATTTTAGGATCATCCTTAATTGCCAAATATGAAATTATTTTTCCTTTACCCTCATCGCCAAAAAATCCTCCAACAACAACAGTTGATGTCATAATGGTAAACACCTATTTCGTTTATTTAAGCTAAAGTGTTACTACAGCATTTTATATTCAAGCAAAATTAGATTAGATCGATGTCTGAAGATAATTTTGCAGGAAATATTATAGTTAATTTAGCAAGTCTCCCGGATTTTCTAAGAACACCAATTTTGAAAAAAAGGATGGTAGAATTTTTTTCAAAAGATGAATTAGATAAAAAAGAAATCATAAACAATGCATTGGAGGCAGGTCCAACAATTCCATTTCTGAATTTTTCAAAATTGTTTAAATCATGGTTAAAAATTATAGCAAATCTATCTGAAGAGCATAGAGAAGGAATGTTTGTTGCATACATTACACAATCATTATTATCACCAGAAAAATTAATCGCATTTAATTTAGATGGGATTTTAGAAATATTTTTACAATTAGAAGAAAATGAAAAAGAAAATATTTCAAAAACAATTAAAAAAATTATTGGGAATCTTAGTGATGAAGAAAAAAAGAAAATCCTAATTATGATACCAAATAATGCTAAAAATCACTTAAAAATTTAGTTACCTTGAGGTTCATCAGGTTTTCGATTATCCTCGTTAGAATAATCAATGATTTCTCCTTCAGGAGATAAAACACCTACAAAGATTTTTTCATGTTTTTTTAATAATTTTCTGTGATCAGCCATAGACATATCTAATTTCATTTCATTCATGACCATAATTTGATATTCTTTCCATTCAGCCCAACACTTAGTGCATGTAGGATATTTTGTATTCACAGGTCCTAATTGTTCAGTTTCCGGAATAGAATTTTTACATTTAGTACAAGTACGACTCATAGAAATCAGCAAGAAATGACTCCTTTTATCTTTTTTTGATGTAAAGTAATAATAATTCAACAGCAGTACTAACAGTATGAAGATCAAATGTCCAAAATGTAATGAAGATGCAGAAATGGCTATGGATTATTCATTAGTAAAATGTGGATCATGTGATTTGGATATGAGTTATGGAGAGTATGTAAAATTTGTAGCTCATAATCAACCCAAATATTCAGACATTTTAGGAGATTATGCAGCTGGTGGCAGTACAGAAGGTCATACATCAGGGTCATTAGATGAATGGGATTAACAATTTAGTAAAATGATTCAGCAGATTAAAATAATTACTTTAAGAAATTACTAAACATAATTGGAATTTTTATTAGAAAATATACTTAATCTTGTTGGATTTTTAGTAGGACTTGCTATAGGAGTAATGTCATACATTGGATTTAGAAATACAGGTAGTCCAACATTATTCAGATTAACAATTGCATTTCTTTCAATAAGTGGAGGATTTTTTGTGATTTGGTCTGGATACATGTTAGAAGATTTTGTAATTAAATCAGGGAATATAGAAAGAGGAATTCAAACTGTAGGAATTGTAATTCAAACTGTAGGGTATTTTTTTATTGCATTTTCCCATAGCATAAAATCATTTTTTCCAAAATCAAATTACTTTAGATCAGTTGGAATATTACCATTCTTTTTAGTTTCAACTGTTCAATTAGAACACATTTTCAGATCAATTTCATTTATTCTATTAGTATATGGTGCAATTGAAACAATGTTATCATACAGAGATAATAGAAACAAAGGCGCTGTTTCGGTAGCATTAGGATTAGCACTCTTAGCATTGGGAGAATTCTTGGGATGGTATTCTTTTGTATTTCCGGAATCAATTCTATATACGGTATCAATGACAATTAAAATTGCAGGATTAGTTGCATTGTTCATTCCAGTAAGTAAAGTTCCATTAAAGAAAATAAAATTCGATGATGACTTGGATAAAATCTAAAATAGGCTCAAAAACAGAGAGTTGTCAAATTCTTTTATCTTTTTAGTATATACGAAAATATCAATTGGCTCTCATAGGGATTTATAAATAAAAAATTAAGAAAATGGGTGAATATAGAACACAAATGAAAATAATTGGAGATATTTTGCATACCACTAGAGATGATCTTCAAGATGAAGATGGAGCAACAGTTACTTATCTAATCAGAAAAGCAAATATCTCTCATTCTAGAATTTCTAGAATTTTAAAAACACTAGTATCACAAGGTTTGTTAGAACAAGCTGATTCACAGGGCTCAAACAGATATAAAATTAGTCCATCAGGTAGAGAATTTCTTCAAGCATACAATTCATTTACAAAATTTGCAGATAATTTTGGTTTAAATATTTAATTTTCAAGTTCATCAAAATTATCATCAAAATCATCTTCAAATCCATTATCATCAAAGTCAGGTACTGAAGACATACTTAATCAATTGAGTAACTGTAGATAAAAAGATAGTTAAAAGAAAATAATAATTAAAGAAAAGATAATCATAAAAATATTGAAAGTAAAATGTGATGAAGAAGGTATCAAGAAAACATCTCAAGTTATTGATGAAGGAGGAATAGTAGTATTTCCAACAGACACAGTATATGGTATTGGATGTAATCCATACAATGAACACGCAGTAAAAAAAATTTATGAAATTAAATCAAGAGCAAAAGTAAAATCATTACCTGTTTTAGCATATTCAATTGATATTGTAAAAAAAATAGTGACAATTGATGAATTTACTGAAAAGATCATAGAAAAGAATTGGCCAGGACCTCTGACATTAATTTTAGAATTAACAGATCAAAAATTGAAAGAATCATTGAACTTACAAAATAAAATTGCAGTTAGAATTCCTGATTCCAAATGTACCTTAAAATTATTAGCAAAATGTGAATTAATTGTAGGAACTAGTGCAAATATTTCTGGAAATTCATCATATACAAATCCAGATGATTGTATAAAAGATATCAAAAATTATGATATATTTCTCAATGGAGGAACAATTACAAGTAAAGGAGAATCAACAATAATTGAAATAGAAAATGAAAAAATCAAAGTCATTAGAGAAGGCGCATTAAAAATAGGAGACATTCAGGTATGATGAATTTGATAGTTACATGTGCTAGACATTTGGAAGGTGAAACTGAGGATGAATTAATAGATATTTTAGATGAATTAGGTGATTCTGATGTTAAAATTGTAGTTAGTAGTATGTCAGGAATAATTACAGTTCAAACAAAATTAGATCCAATTGAAGTAGTCAAAAAAATTAAAGAAATGGTATTAGATGAACCATGGAGTATTAGATATTGTCTAAGAATCATACCAATTCAAAAAATTGTTGAAACAAAAATAGATGAAATAGAAAAAATGATTTCAAGTATGTCAGAGCAAATTGAAGAAAAAGAATCATACAGAATATTAATTGAAAAAAGAAATTCAGATATTTCAAGTAAAGAAATAATTACAAAAATAGCAAATAGAATAAAAAATAAAGTTTCATTAGATTTTCCAGATAAAGTAATTTTAATTGAAATATTGGGTATAGTTACAGGAATTTCAATAATAAAAAAATCCGATATTCTAAGTCTTGAAAAGACTAAGAGAAGTATGTCAGATTAGAATAGAAGATTTTTCTACTAAAATGTCCTCTAAAGGAGTTTTAGAATAAACAGTATCAATGTGCTTTTTTGAAATATTGAAATGTTTTTTTAAAAATAAATCATTGCTTTTTGAAAATAAATTTACACAAGAATCAGATAATTCAGAATAAATTGAACTAAATTGATTTTTATTTCCAATTGCAATTAAGATAAAATTAGTAGAAGGTTTCATCCCTGCTGATGAAATTGCATTAGAAATTTGTAGAGTAACTGCGAATCTCATCAAAATATCAGTTTCAATTTTTTTAGATAATAAAATTTTATTTTTTTCAGCATTAATTGAAAGGGATAAAATTTTTTTTAGATGTGATGAATTGAGAATGAAATTACTCGATACAACTTGAAATTTAATTTTAGGATAATTTTTTCTCAAATTATCTATTAATGTAATATCAACTTCCTTTTTACCACGAATTTCAAGAATTTGTATTTGTTTTTTTTCAATTTCAAAAATTAATTTTTTTGATGCTCCACCATGAATAACAGGTATAATACTTACAATATCACCATCACGAACAATTGTATCTTTTCCATCCATAGCAGAAGAATCACAACCATTAATTGCAATTAAGATATTTTCAACGTCAATATTAGAAGTATTTTCAGGTTTATTTTTTATTAGTAATTCCAGTATTTTATTGATTGAAATATCAGATTCATCAATTTTTAATTCATCAGAATTAAAGGATTTTTTTGCTCCACCAATTAATTTTATAGTTATCATACTGATATCTAATCTAAAATTTAGAAATTAATATTTAATTAATTATTCTGTTTTCTCTTCATCAGATTTGGTTGAAGGTACAATGGTTTCAACTTCTTCATTAGTTAGAGTAATTTCTTCAAGAGTTTCAGAAATTTCCTCAGATTCTGTAACATCTAATGAAGATTCTTGCTCATCAGATTTAGAGGAATCATAAGTACTTCTATCTTGTTTAAATTTTTCTTCACGAATTTGTTTTTTAATGAATCTTGTAATGTATCCTGCCACTTTATTTTTTAGGCCTTTTGAACGGATTATAGAAACTTGGTTTAATGCTTTTTTATTATCAACAAAATCTTCACCAAATTTTGATTTATGATCATTCATTACTTCAAATGATAGACGCTTTATCCTATCCACGCATGAATTAATGAAGGGGGTATTTTATACCTATATTCCAAGAAAACGTTTTGTATTTTCTTCCAACATCAAGGACATTTCATCAAATGTTTTTTCAAGAATTTTAGATGCACAGAAAATCACACTAGGAATAAAGCTAATTTGTCCAGATTTCATTTCAAAACATCTAGAAAATCTAACAGGTCCATCAGTTTCAACAAGAATTTTTGATTCATCAGTTTTTGATAACAATGTCTGTTTATCATTTGCATAAATCATTACAGGTCCAAATGATACAAAAAAATCCATATCCATAGCTTTTTGAAGTTGTTTTTTACTACCATCAAACCAATGTAATAAAGCATGTTTAGTATCATATGAAGACATAATTTCAAAAACATCATCAAGACTTTTTCTAGAATGAATAGATACAGGTTTATGAAATTTTTCTGCAGATGAAAGTAAGGATTCAAAAACGTGGATTTGTCTATTTTTATCATCATTATTTTTACAATAAGTAGGATCTAATCCAATTTCACCCACACCAGAAATATTATTTTGATTTAATTCTATTAAATTAGTAATTTTTTCAAGATCATCATTTGCACATTCAGGATGAATTCCGATAAAAGGTAAAACAAGATTACTTTGTTTAGACAAAGATAACGTTTCTAATGAATTTGTAACATCCATTGAAACACAACAGGCTTTAATTTTAAGAAATTCCATTTGATTTAAAATAAAATTAATTTCTGGAATGTATGCAGGATCAGATAAATGAATGTGAGAATCAAAAGACCATGTCATTGTTTAATTAATTCTCAATGTAGTCTGTATAAATCGATTCCTTAGTGATATTTTTTCACTCAGTAGGTTTTTTCACAAAAAATTAAAACAAATGTAGTGAAATCATCAGAATTAGGATTATCAGCAATGTATAGAATCTTAAAAAAAGCAGGTGCAGAAAGAGTTAGTGATGAATCAGCCGATGAATTAAGAAGAGTAATAGAAGATGTTGCTGATAATATTGCAAAAAATGCAGTTGACATGGCATCTCATGCAGGTAGAAAAACAATCAAAGGAGAAGATGTCAAATTAGCTTCAAAATCATTTAACAAATTCTAATCTAAAGAGTTTAATTGTTCATTTCGTGTTTTTCAAAACGGTACTCTGGCAGAACGGTTATGCGTGAGCCTGCAAAGCTTATACAAGGGGGTTCGACTCCCTCGGGTACCTTTTATTCTACAATTACCTGAGCGAACATCCAAGGATGTAATGTGCAAAAGTAATCGTATGTACCAATTTCATCAAAAGATAAGGTGTAGGACTCATACGGATCTAAATGACCACTATCAAAAAGTCCACTAGGTTCAGGATAAAATCCAGAAGTTACACTATGAAAAGAAGAATCTTCATTTAACCATGTAACAGATTTTCCTTTTTCAACAACAATGTTGGATGGGATATAGCAAATATCCTCAATATCACATCCTGGGCGGGATACTTTCATCGGTATTACAACATCAGGTGGAATGAGGAAATCATTTTGCAAATTAATTTTTTCAGGGTTTGTTTCGTCAGGATTTGATATTTCAAAAATCATACCTTCTGCTGTTAACACAATAATTGAAATAGATACGCCCAAAATTATTGCCAAACTTATTATTTTTTTTATCAATTCATTTTACATCCATTAGTAAGTTATTACACAATTACCTAATTCTCTAAATATATAATACATTACAAAATCTATGTCACAAAATCCAAATAGTCTATTAGAATACATACCAGGATCACAGGCTCTATTAGTACAAAAAAATTCTAGTCCACCTCTAGAAGGATTTGCAGAAAATATTAGAGAAAACATTCAGGAATACGCCGAAGATTCAAAAAGTGAAGTAGAAAAAGGCAATAATTTTCTTCAATGGATTTTAACAAGAGTTTTTGAGGCTACAGAAGATGATGCAGCGGATGCAATTGTAGATGGAGCAAATGATCTAGGAATTGATGCATATTTACCAGTAGACTTTTCAGATAATACAGTTAGATTATTTCAATCAAAATACGGCACATCACATTCACTTGAAGCAATTGCAAAATTCAAAGAGGATGCAAAGAGATTACTCACAAAAGATATAACAAAAATGAGACCAGAATTAGCTCAGCTTGTTACAAAAATTAAAGAAAAAAATTTGAAAATAAAATGCTGTTATGTTACAAATCAAAAAGTCGATTATCAAGATGAATTAGTAGAAATCATAGATGAAGAAAAAATAATTCAAAGGTTGTGGGATAGAATAAAAAAACCAGCAGCAGGTAAAAAATCATCTATTAAACTTGAAAGAATGCTTAGACATGAAAATACTATTTTAGGGATTTTAAAACTACGTGAATTAACAGACTTTGTAAGTAAAAACAGAGACTATGTCTTTGAATCAAACATTAGACAATGGATGCAATTTAAAACTACAGTTAACAAAGGATTAAGAGACACTCTACAAACAAATCCAGGAAAATTCTTTTTTTATAATAATGGAATTACAATAGTAGTTAGTGATTTTACAGAACTAGGAGAAAATATGATTGAGCTTTTTGCGCCACAAATTGTTAACGGTGCACAAACATCAAATTCAATTTTAGATCATTCAAAGAGAACAAAAAATATGGACGGATCAATGACAGTAACCATAATCAAAGCAGATGATGAACAAGAACAAAACAATATTACAAAATATAGAAATTCACAAAATTCAGTTAGAGGAAAAGATTTAGTTTCGTTAATGGATTTTCACAAATCAATTAAATCACAATTAAAAAATTGTGGATATTTTTATGAAATTCAAGCAGGTTCATTTGATACAAAATCAAAATCCAAACAATTAGAATACAATGGAGATGCAGCTTACAATAATTATTTACCAGATAATCATAAAAAAGTCATTGTTGCCAAAGATGCAATTCAATCATTAGTTGCAGGTATTGAACAGAGACCAACTGAATCATACAGTTCTCCATCCCAGTTTCTTCCACGAGGAAGTAAGTATGATCAAATTTTTAATGAAAATCTTAAAGATGATTACAGGATTATACTTTATCCATATCTTGTAAAAGAATTTGCAAAAAAATCATTGAAATACGGAAAACAAGGAGGACATAAAACAAAAAGATATGCAACATTATTCTTTGTAGCAGTTTATTTCAGAATACTACATAAGAAAATTTTAGAATCTAAAGGAGATTTTAAATCAGATATAAGAAAATTAGAACCAATATTTCATAGTTTTAAATTAAATAACAGAATTTTAAAAATTACAGATGTAATTGTGACAAAGTTTCTAGACGATACTGTAGTGGATGATGAAATTGAATTAGCTAATACAAAACATAATTTTTTCTCCCAACATGTTTGGAATGATTCAATGCTTCGAGTAATAGATAAGAAAATTAAACAAGAAGAAGAAGAAATTATGGCTCTAAAAAAGATAGCAAATAGTTTATTTTAATTAAAAAGGCAGTAGCCTAACCAAGTAAAAATCTTGCAGGAGGTTTACATTGGTTAAACTAGCTACCTGATTTTATGAGAAATAAGTATTATTTAACATAATTTTCTCAATTAGGATTAATCTAGTATGTTTTTTATAGAGATGAAAAAGAGAGAAAAATACTTTGGTATCAAAAGAAAAATGTACAATTTGTAATGAGAAAGTGAAACTACGTTACAAACCAATGGAAGAATGGAAAATTGAAGGAACTCTGTGTGGAGAATGTTATTCAAAAAAAGTGCATGAATATTATCCAGGGGAACATATCAGAGTAAACAAAGATTTAGATTAATTTTATTCAGTTTTTGAATATTTATTTACAGTTAAACAATTCCATGCTAAAGTATCATCTTTAACATCTTTTTCTTCTAAAAATTTAATGTCAGTAATTGTTTTTTTTCTTTTTAAAAGATTCACTTGAAAACTAGAAAAGATTTTACAACTGCAATCATTGAATAAACAAACATCATCATCACCTTCATCATGATCTTGAGCTTCATGACCACAAGTGCACAAATCACTTTTTTTGGCATCACTTAGAGATTTTTTTGCATAAACACCCAATCGAAGATATGCTTCTCCCCCATGACCTTTCTTGAATCGCTCATAGTGTTCAGATTTAGGTAAAATTTTGAAAAAAGCTAAATTAGTGTCAGGTTTTTGTGAATCAGATCCCATAATGAACCAATAATCATTTTCCATTTCTACAAAACGAATTTTTATTGAAGGATCCACCCACCAATGAATTGAATCATGCCAAAGGGCAGCAGATTGTTTTCTATCAGTAATTAAAGGGACAACATTCATTCTAAGATCATAATAACGATATGCAACACCTACAAAGTCATCAAACCAAGGAATTGGAGATTGAGATGACATTGAACAAAAATACAGGTGGAGCTTATTTATCTGATCTGAATTTATGGTAATACCCTTATATCTGAGTTTGAAAGTATACACCACATGGTAGCTTATAGAACTAGTATGCAAATTGTTGCAGATCTATTGACTGTTACCCAATTATCAGGTCAAGAAGGTATCAAAACGACATCACTTCTAACTAAAGCAAATCTTTCACATTCAAGATTATCTAAATTTTTAGCTAATTTAACAGGAGCCGGTTTGATAAACAAAATTGAATATGATGGAAAAAATACTTTTGTCATAACTTCTAAAGGAAGACAATATTTGGATTCGTATGTTAACTTTTCAAGTATTGCCGAATCATTTGGTTTAGAGCTTTAAAATCTATTTTTTAGATCTTTTTCGTTTTGCATTAATTTTTTGTCGTTCTTTTTTGTCCTTGTAACCACTATAGAACAAAATAACAATCATGCCTCCTATAGAACCATAAAATAGTGGAAGAAGAGGTTGTTCACGTATTTCTCCAGTCATTGGAGAAACCCAAGCAATTGGAATTCCTACAACCATGAAAATTAAGAGGACTGTAAGATACTTATCCATACATAACCTATTTTACAAAACCATATATCTTTTTGATTCTAGAGAAGAAGATAGAAAAACTATGATAAAAATACTAGAAATGATAGGATTTGGGCTTGTAGCAATAATGATTCTATCATTTGTTGGAGCGCTTCAATCAATTGGAATTCCAATGGGAGCAAGCAATCCATATTTTTGGGGGTGTGCAGGTGGAACTCTAATTATAATCATGTATAGAAAAAGAAAAAGAAAGCAAGCAAATCAAGAGTAAAAATAATTTTATAAAAAATTATCAATTGATCAATTATTTATCAACCGACAGATCTATTAAGGAGCATTTTAACAAAGTAAAAGGGATCATGACAGAACAAACAGAACAATGGTGGATAGGTTTGGGTAAAGAATTAGAAATAGACATTGAAACCCTAGATGAATAATACAATAATTTTCCTAAATAATTTTAAAAATTTTATAGAATATGAAGAGAGCCTTGAACGGGATCTGAACCCGCGACCTACTGATTACGAATCAGGTGCTCTACCGGGCTGAGCTACCAAGGCACGAATGAGTAAATCCATCAGAGTTAATAAAAAGCCTTACCGACTTTGGGTTATTGAAAAAAACAATTTCAGGTATTAGAGGAATATTTGGTGAAGATCTCAATCTAAAAGATGTAATGGAGTTTACTAATAATTTCTCATCACTAATTAAATCACAAAAATGTGTAATTGGAAGAGATACAAGACCTTCTGGAAAAATTATTCAAGAAATAGTGAGTGCAGTTCTAATGAAAAATGGAATAGACGTGTATGATTTAGGAATGGTTCCAACTCCAGTAGTTTTTAGAGAATCAAGAAAATATGGTGCGGGCATCATAATTTCTTCATCACATAATCCAATAGAATGGAATGGAATGAAATTCATTTTAGAAGGTAGAGGTATTAATGAAAATGAACTTCCCAAAATCGTTAACAAACAAGAAATAATTAAATCAAAAATTGGTAATATTAAGAAAATAAAATCAACATATGTTGAAGATGCAAGAAAAATTATTGGACATATAAAAAATTCACCTAAAATCATTATAGATAATGGAGGTGGAGCTGCAAATGATTTTGCAGTAAATCTACTAAAAAATATTGGATGTGATGTTGAAATCATTAATCAAGAGATCTTAGATAGTTCAAGAGGACCAGATCCTACATCAGATGAACTAACGGAATTAACTGAGGCGTCAAAAAATAAAGATATTGGATTTGCATTTGATTTAGACGGGGACCGGTTAGTAGTTGTAACAAAAGGGGAAAAACTAACTCCAGATATTACATTAGGTTTAGGAGTTGTAAAATCATTAGAATTAGGATACAAAAAATTTGTTTTAAGTTTAGATACAAGTGTATCAATTGAAAAATTCATCAAAGAAAAAGGAGGTACTGTTGTAAGATCAAAAGTGGGAGAAGCAAATGTAATAGAAGAGATGATAAAAAATGATTCTCAAGCTGGAGGAGAAGGAAGTAGTGCAGGATTTATTTTACCAGAATTTAATTATTGTAGAGAAGGTATACTTACAAGCGGTTTAATTGCATCAATGTTAGAAAACTCAAAATTTTCTGAAATAATAAAATATATGGAAAATTATTTTCAAATTAGAGAAAAAATAAAAATAGATTCAAATTATCACGATAAAATTATCGAAAATATAAAAAATGATTTAATAAAAAAGTATTCAAAAATAGATACACGTGACGGAATCAAAGTAATCATGGATGACGATACATGGATTTTAATTAGAAAATCAAATACAGAAGATATCATTAGAATTTCTGGAGAATCAAATAATGAAGAAAAATGTAAAAAGATAATCAATAATACTATAGAAATGGTAAAAGAATATTATGACAAAATTAAGTGAAAATAAAATAATTAATATTTTTCAAACAAAATTAGGAAATAAAAAATTTATTTCAGAAGATGTTGAGAAATTTACTCTAGGAAAAACAAAAATAATTGCAAAAATAGACACAATGGTACAAAGTACAGACATACCTCAAAAAATGAAATTATCTGATGCAGCACGAAAAAGTGTTATTGCGTGTGTAAGTGATTTTGCATCTAAAGGAGTAAAACCGGAGTATGGAATAATTTCAATAAATTTACCTAAATCAATTTCAAAAAAAGAAATACACAGTATTGCTAACGGTTTTAAAAAAGCATGTAAAGAATACAAAATTTCAATAATTGGGGGAGATACAAATGAAGGTAAAGAAATTGTGTTTAATGTTTGTATTTTTGGAAATTCAAACAAAATTGTTACTAGAAAAGGATCTAGTAAGGGGGATGCGATATTTACTACAGGTCCATTTGGTTATACCTCTCTCGGTTTACACATATTATTGAAAAATAATAGAATAAAAAATAATTTAATTAAAAAATCGGTTAAAGCAGTTACAAATCCAAAACCAAGACTCGATTATGGTTTAAAAAATAAAAAATATTTTACATCAGCAATGGATTCCAGTGATGGGTTATCAACTACTTTAAATGAAATGTCAAAACAAAGTAAGAAAAAATTTATCATAAATAAAATACCTTCAAATAAAGATTTAGAAATTTATTTAAAAAAACAAAAAATGGATTTGAATTCAGCAGTTTTTCACGGAGGTGAGGAATATGAGTTTGTGTTTACTATACCATTAAAATATAAAAAAATAATAATTAAAAATGCAAAATTATTGAAAATACCAATTATTGAGATAGGTTATGTTACAATAGGAAAAGGAGTTCACCTTGATAATGGAGAACAAAAAATAATATTGGAAGATTTAGGATGGAAACATTTTAAATAATTATTCACCATAAGAAAAATCTCTTTCCACATTATTTACAATACTCATAATGGATTCAGATGGTAGAACAGAAACACATTCTTTCATCCACAAATCATCAAGATACAACAGTCGTTTCATGTCATTCTCTAAAAGTTCATCAGGATTTGATGCAGGATAGAGTGTATGGATTCGATATCCTTCGTTTGCAATTTCTTGACATTTTTTTTCTAGTGGGGATAAAATCAGATTATTGATCGGTGTTATAGATTGTATTAAGACAGAACCCAATAATGCAACAACAACAGCCACAATTATTGCTAATAAAATAATTGAAGCCATCAAAAATTTCTAACAAATTGTAGTATAAGAATAATGGAAAAAATTAATCCAAGTGACCAAATTCTAACGATTAATCAAAATCAATGTTTTTTAAACCCTTTAAGATCTGGTAAACATTGTCAGAAATCGAAGCCAAAGTAGAAGCACCAGTTGAGACAACTGAGGCAGTAGTTGAAGAAGAAAAAACTGAGGCAGTAGTTGAGACACAAAATCAACCAGAGACCAAAAAAGAAGGTCCAGAAAAATGGGGGATTGCTCACATTTACAGTAGTTACAATAATACAATTATCCATATGACAGATCTAACAGGTGGTGAAACAGTTGCCATTAGTTCTGGTGGAAATCATGTTAATGCAGATAGATACGAATCATCTCCATTTGCTGCAATGAAAGCTGCAAATGCAGTTGTAGAGTCAACTAGAACTAAAGGATTTACAGGATTTCATATCAGAGTTCGTGCAGTAGGAGGAGTTGGTTCAAGAGTTCCAGGTCCTGGTGCACAAGCAGCTATCAGAGCATTAGCTAGAGGCGGATTTAAAATTGGAAGAATTGATGATGTAACACCAATTCCTCACGACACCACCAGAAAGAAAGGTGGAAAAAGAGGAAGAAGAGTCTAGGTAACAGAGTTTACTTTTACATTACATCCTCGAGCAACAAAATAATCACTCATAAATTTAGTAAATTTTCCAGCTTCATCATTAAATTGGTATTTTGCTAGTATGTCAGAAAATTCTTCAGATATACTTATTTGAAAATTAGATTTAAATTCTAATTTAAAAAATGTCCAACCAAATTTTGAAGATGGTTCACTAAGAGAATAACTTGCATAACAATTCAAAAGACTTTCCATATGAGAAAGATGTTTTTTGACACAGAGTAAATCATCTAGGTAATTCTTTGTTCCAATTTCTAAAGTAATACTCATTCTACATCATCATTATCTGATTTAGTACTAAGTTTATCAGTTAAAGAAACAAATTTTCCATCTTGTTGAATGTTAATTTTAGTATCCATCCTTACACTTAATCCAATTGAACGAAACAATCCCAATAATTTACCACCATCAAGAATTTCAGTAATTTCTCCAGTTTTAATTAATTCATATAATTTATCAATAATCATTTTAGTTTCATTTGGAAATTGAGATTCAGCATTTGTTAAAACCTCTAAACCTCTAAACCCTAATTGTTTTATCAATGCATCTCTAGGATTAACAGTTTTTTCTTTAGTTGATTCGGGGTTTTCTTCAACAGTTTCTCGAGAAGAAATATTTTTTTGCATTTCAGCTAGACGTTTAGCCTGTAATCTTTGAAGTTCAGAATCGTCTTCACTCAACCTTTAATCACATCTACGTGTATCAAGTTTGATGCTATATGCTTTCTTACCTAATTTCCTGTTGATTACAAAAACTAGTTAGTTAGAATTAGTCCTCTGGTCGTTCGCCCGAAGGTGCCATTTTCACCAATTTTGGATCAAATCGTGCTTGAATGTCTACCAAATCTTGCTGTTCTTCCATGACTTTGTCGATGTTTTTGTAGACTGTTGGTACTTCATCTAAGCCAGCTGATAGAAGAGTGACTCCTTTGTTTGCAAGGATCTTGTTTGCATCTTCCCAGTTTAGTTCTCTGTGCGCCCGTTTTCTCGACATTACTCTTCCAGCACCGTGAGCAGCAGAGTTAAGTGATTCAGGTTGTCCCTTTCCTTTAACAACATAAGCAGGTGACGCCATTGAACCTGGAATGATTCCTAAAACATTTTTTCCGGCAGGTGTTGCACCTTTTCTATGGACGATAAGGTCCTCACCATGATGTGTTTCTTTCCATGCAAAATTATGATGGTTTTCAACATCAAGTAAGACATTAGAACCCAAGTAGTTTGTTACATGTTTATGGATACAAGCATGATTTGCTGCTGCATATTTTCCCATTAGTTCCATCGCATCCCAGTATTCTTCTCCTTCTTCGGTATCAAGATCAAGCCATGCTAAGTGTTTCAAACGATCCGGAAGTTCATGGTGCATTTTCATTGCTAGTTTTGAATAGTGGTCAGCAACTGCTGCGCCCACACCTCTACTTCCGGAGTGAGACATGAGTGCTAAGTATTTTCCTGGATTTATCCCAAGATTTTTTTCTTTGATTGTAATGGGTCCAAATTCTACGAAATGATTACCTGATCCTGATGTACCTAACTGTGAATGAGCTTTACCTTTCAATTTTTTTGTGATAGGAGATACATCCCAGTCTTCATCTATGACAGAATGTTCTCGTCGATCTTTGAATTTTGCTCCTACTCCAAACTTTGTTTCAGTCTCTATTGCTTTGGTTAACTGTTCCATTCCGGATTCATTTTCAAGCATTTCGGGTGGAAGATCCAAGACGGATAGTTTTACTCTGCACGCGATATCAACACCTACAGCATATGGAATTACTGAATTACGAGTTGCTAAGACTCCTCCAATGGGTAAGCCGTAGCCAATATGGGAATCTGCCATGAGTGCTCCTGATTCTGAGATTGGTAGTTCACATGCATTCTTCATCTGCTGCTTTGCTTCTTCCATACAGGTACCCCACTGCTTGAATTCTGCGGGTTTATCTCTAAGTGGTTTGTTTTCCATCTTCCTACAAAAGACTAATCATCACAGGGATATTAGATATTTGGCTTGTATGAATTTCGTCACTATTAATTTAAACTACAATTACATCAAAAGTAATTTAAAATTGATCAGATACAATTGTAGCATATGTTAGATAAAGCAATAATTACACAAAAAGCAAATCAATTACTTGCTGAATTAAGAGCAAATCCAGATTGGGCAATTGATGAGAAAAATTTCAAACAAGGTTATTTGAAAGCACTAGAATGGGTATTATCAGATACAGGCATTAAACAAAAATAAGTAGAAGTGGATAGCGATAGAATTAATCCCATTATGATCGCAGAAATAAGTAGAAAAACAAGTAGATTTATTTTCTAATCTACAAATACCAAGATGTTGGCAATTTTACCTATTGATAATGGTCGGTATGGGACCAAAGAAATGATGGAAATTTTTAGTGAGCAAAAGAAAGTTGATTATCAATTAGAAATTGAAGGTGCTGCTGCAATTTCACAAAGTGAAATAGGAATGATTTCAAAAACAATAGGTAAAGAAATTCACAGAGCTGCAATGTCAGGTAAAATTACTGCAAAAAGAATTAAACAATTAGAAGCAAAAAGTGATCACGATACAGCAGCATTAGTAGAATCATTAAGTGAAAAATGTTCTAAAAATGCAAGACCATGGATTCATTATGGACTCACAAGTAACGATTTAGTTGATACAAGTAATTCCATGCAAATGAGAGATGCATTACAAATTATTGAACCTAAAGTTGCAAAAATGGCATCGATCCTTGCAAAAAAATCTGTAAAATATGCAAAGATACCAGCAGTAGGTAGAACTCATGGACAACATGCAAGTATCATTTCATTTGGATTAAAATTTGCTAATTGGGCAGCAGAAATGGCAAAACATGTAGAACGTATTGAAGAAATTAAAAAAAGGATTCTAATTTGTAAAACATTAGGAGTTGTTGGAACAGGTTCTCTAATGGGAGCAAAATCATTGGAAGTGCAAAAAAGAGCTGCAAAGAGATTAAAATTATTCCCAGCAGAAGTTACAACACAAGTTGTACCTAGAGAGAGATATGCAGAATATGTATTTGAATTGGCATTAATTGGTGCAACATTAGAAAAAATTGCTATAGAAATTAGAAATTTGCAAAGAACCGAAATAGGAGAAGTAGCTGAACAATTCAAAAAAGGTCAAATGGGAAGCAGTGCAGTTCCTGTTAAAAGAAATCCAATAAAGAGTGAACGAGTATCATCATTATCAAAATTAGTTAGAAGTCAAGTTGCATTATCTTTTGAAAACATTCCATTATGGCATGAACGTGATCTTTCAAATTCAGCTAATGAAAGATTTGTGATTCCAACTGTATCTATTTTAGTTGATGAAATGTTGGAAACAATGACTAGAATTATTTCAAATTTGATGGTAAATGAAAAGAGAATTGTGGATAATCTATACATCACAAAAGGGCAAATCTTTGCAGAATTTGTTTTAGAAGCACTAATCAAAAAAGGAATTCCAAGATTTGTAGCATATCGAGATGTACAAAGAGTGGCATTTGAGGCAAATGACAAAGGAATGTTGTACAAAGATGCAATTAAAAATGATAAAGCATTCTCTTCAAAATTAACAAATAATGAAATTGACGCAATTTTTTCGCCAGAAAAACATCTAGGAGCATCACCAAAGATTATCAGTAATGTAGAAAAATCAGTTCATAAAACTGTAAAAAAATTCATCTAGTTTTCAATAAGGATTTATGAATTTTAGAGCCATATTGTAATGCTTTTTTTCTTTTACTACAAGAAATTTCAGGAACACCTACATCACTAGCTAATTTACGTATGATATGCTTACGATACAGATCATCAGAACTATGAATTTTTTCAGTGATAGGAACAGTTTTGGCATATTCAATGAATTTACTAGATAATAGGGGTTGTAGAATTTTTACATTAAACTCTGAAGCAATTACATTAACAGCTTTCATCATTTTTAATTCATTTTGTAATTTTGAATCCATTACTTCTTTAATTTTAGATTCACCACCATCAAAGGCTTCACGATATGCATTATATCCACAAAATAATTCATCAATACCATTACCAGTAATTACAACATCAAGATTCAAGCTTTTTGCAAGTTTTGAAACATAATAGAAAGCAATACAATTTTCATTCCAAGATAAATTATCAGTAGCAATTACTTTGTGAATGTCAGTAGTAATTTTAGGAAATATTTCAGGATCAATTTCTAAAATATGATGAGAGTAATTCAATTGTTCATTAACTTCTTTAGAAAATATAATATCATGAGATTCAGAAAAACCAATAGTTAGTAAAACAATATCAAAACCCATATCTGTACATATTTTTGATACTAATGTACTATCAACACCACCAGAAAAAGCAATGCCTATTTTCTTTTTTGGAACTACATCAGAGATGGAATTTTGAATATTTTCTAAAAGTTTTTGATTGATTAAATCCATACACGTACAATAAACTATAGAATTAATTTTACATATATTTCCATAAACTAGGAATAGGTAGGGAAAATAGTCATAAACGTCATAGTTGTATGACAGTTAAGTGAGAAACAATGGAGCCTGGAGATATTTTTAAGAAAAGAAATTTGTCAAAAGTTAATTTTGATTACGAAGAATTAATTGGAAGAGACTTATCAAATGCAAATTTAAAAGGAGTAGATCTTAAAAATAGAGACATCCACAATGCAAATTTGAGTGGTACGGATTTGAGTGGAGCAGATTTAACTGATACAATATTATTTAATGTAAAACTAAGAGGAGCCAATTTACAAAATACAAAACTTGTAAATGCAAAACTGTGGGATACTGATTTGTATGGGGTTGATCTTACAAATGCAAATATTAGTGGAGCAGATTTGTTTTATGCAGATTTAAGGAATGCAGATTTAAGGAATACAAATCTGAGTGGTGTAAATTTTAGACATGCAAATTTTGAAGGTGCCACTTTTACATCAATAGATTTTACAAATGCAAATTATGATTTGCAGACATTAGATACAATTTCAAAAGATATCAAAGTAATTTTAGAAATGCAAGGGAATCTTTGGTAAAAATATGAATTATCAATCTTTTAATCTAACAATATCAATTAATCATTATAATGAAATTATCAGAATCAAACATTGAAGAAGAATTAAAAAAATTACCAGGATGGAGTCTAAAAAATGATAAACTGCACAAAGAATTTCAATTTGATAATTTCAATCAAGCATTTGGATTTATGACTAGAGCTGCCATGGAAATTGAAAAAATGAATCATCATCCAGAATGGTTTAATGTTTACAACAGAATTACAGTTGAATTAACAACACATGATGCAGGTGGTATTACAGATAATGATGTCAATCTTGCAAGAATTTTAAATTCATTATTCTAACTAAAAAAATCAATTTTTCAGGCACATTATTACAGAATTTATATTATATCCATAGCCAAATAACTTTACATGACTACAAGCCCTACAATTATGGATTCAGATTTTAAGTATATAGACAAAAAAGGAAATTTGCTTAAAACAAGAACAGAGTTAACAATAGCACAAATGCTCACATTTTTAGAAAATGAATATGAATACAATTATGAAATTAGTTTAAAAAATGGAACTAAAGTAAAAATAGATTTTAAAACAGAAAAAGGATTAATCGAGGTTATTGATAATGATGATGATATTGAAAAATATAGACAAATCAAAGAAGACTTTCCTGAAGAAAAAATAATGGCTATAGGTCATGCAAAGTATGTTGCACAGATAAAAGAATTACAAGATATTGTATTTTATGATAAAACACCTCAAACTGGTTCAATATTTTTAGAAGATGCATCATTCTCATTTGATTATGCACATATACTTCCACTAGTTGAAAAATGTTCCATCTTACATGGACATACATCTTCAGTAATGGTAGAATTAGTAGGGCAAATGAAAAATAATTTGTTAGTTGATTTTGGAATAGCAAAAAAAATCATAAAAGAAGTGGTTAATGAATTTGATCATAAATTTTTCATTAATAGAAAATATCTTAAAAAAGAAGATGATACACATTATCAAATTAGTTTTGAAGGTCCAAAAGGAATGTTTGACTTGCAAGTTCCAAAACATACAACATATCTTCTTGAAGGAGAAGCTACAGTTGAAAATCTGTCAAGTGAAATAATAAAATTATTAGCTCCAAAAATGCCTACTAATGTTGAAGCACTAGGAGTTTACATTTACGAAGGATACAACAAAGGTTCTCACATAATTTCTAATATTGAAAGATGAAATAATGGAACCTAAAATTTCAGAAAAAGCATGGAATCCAGAATTAGAAAAAAATATTCTAAAACAATGGGAAGAAGAAAAAATTTATGACTTCAAACCAAATGATGATAATTTTACAATAGACACACCACCACCATATCCATCAGGCAGACCATGGCATATTGGTGCTGCAGCACATTACTCACAAATAGATATGATTGCACGTACAGCAAGAATGGCTGGAAAAAATGTGTATTTCCCAATAGGGATTGATAGAAACGGATTACCAGTTGAACTCTATACTGAAAAGAAGCACAAGATAAGAATGAGAGAGACAGAGCGAGGAGAATTTCTTAATTTGTGTAAAGATGCTTTAGATGATTTGGAAGCAGAAATGATTCTAATAATGAAAAGTTTGGGAATAAGTGGTGATTTTGCAAATTACTATAGAACAGATTCTGAAGAATATAGATCATTAACACAATCAACTTTCATTGACTTGTGGAAAAAAGGGGAAGTATATCTTGCAAATAGACCTAACAATTATGATTGGGTTTCAGGAACTACAATTGCAGATGCTGAAATAATTTATGATGATTTACAAACAAAACTTGTTTACATGAAATTTAAAATTAAAGATACAGATAAAGAAATAATTATTGCTAGTACAAGACCAGAATTACTTTGTGCGTGTAGAACTATTATTGTTAATCCAGATGATGAAAGATATTCAAACTATATTGGTGAAAAAATAATTGTTCCAATTACAAATTCAGAAGTAGAATTAAGAACTCATCATTCAGCCAAAGAAGAATTTGGTTCAGGAGCAGTAATGGTTTGTAGTTATGGTGATCAAAACGATGTTGCATTATTTAGAGAATTACAATTAGAAGAAATAGTTGCAATTGGGTTAGATGGAAGAATGACTGAAGTTGCAGGAGAATATGCAGGATTAAAACCAAAGCAAGCAAGAACAAAAATTATTGAGGATTTAGAAACTGCAGGATTTGTTGAAAAAATTGAGGATATTGTGCACAGAACTCCAATTTCAGAAAGAAGTAAAATTCCTATTGAAATCATTCCAATGGAAGAATATTATCTTAAACAAAAAGAAAAAATTGGAAAAATGAAAGATATTGGGAAAGAAATTACATTCCATCCAAATATGCACAAGCAGATTTTGATGAATTGGTTGGAATCAATAAATATTGATTGGCCAATTTCAAGAAGGAGATTTTATGGTACAGAAATTCCAATCTGGTATTGTAAAGAATGTTCAGAACCACATGTACCAGAGCCTGGGAAATATTATAGACCATGGAATGAAAAATGTCCAATTACAAATTGTACAAAATGTAAATCTACAGAATTTATTGGTGAAGAAAGAACATTTGATACATGGATGGATTCAAGTGTATCTCCATTATTCATTAGTAAATTTAACAGAGATGATGAATTCTTTAAGAAAGTATATCCTGCATCCATTAGACCACAAGCAAAAGATATTGTGAGAACATGGTTGTATTACACATTATTGAGATGTGAGGAATTAACTGGAGAAAAACCATGGTCTGAAGCTTGGATTATGGGATATGGTTTAGATGAAAAAGGAATGAAAATGAGTAAAAGTAAAGGAAATGCAATAGATCCATTACCAGTAATTGAAAAATTAGGAGCAGATACTTTTAGATTTTGGAGTGCAAGTGAGATTAATCACGGATATGACTTTAGATGTAATGAACAAAAAATTGAATCAACAAAGAAATTTTTAAGTAAATTATGGAATGTGTCCAGATTTTTATCAAGTTTTCCAGTAATTGATTCAGGAATTCCAACTGCTTCTGATAAATGGATTTTATCAGAATTAGACAAATTAGTAAAAGAATGTAAAAAGGGTTACGAGGAATACAATTTCTTCATTCCAGCAATTGCAATTAGAGAATTTACATGGAATGTATTTGCAGCACACTATATTGAAATGGTTAAGGCAAGAGCATATGGTATTGATTTTTCAGATGAAGAAAGAAACGGTGCAATATTTACACTTCATAAAACATTGGCAACAATTTTAAAATTATTAGCTCCAATTACACCATTCATTACAGAACATCTTTGGAAAATATTGTATTCAAATGAAAGTATACATCAACAAAAACAAGTAAATTTTGAAGATATTGAAGAACAAACAGAAATTACAAAAGAGATAGCAGAATTTAATTCCAAAGTTTGGAATGAGAAAAAATCTCAAAACTTATCACTAAAGGATTCAATCAAAATTGAAATTCCAGAAATACTAGAACCATTCAAAAAAGATTTGAAATCAATGCATAATTTATTAGACTAAAACGAAAAATCCAGATAAAATTAGCACTAGAAGGATAAAATATTAGTTTTAAATATACCAAAAAGGTTTTTTGGATATTGGCAAAAGAATACGAAAGTTTCTTAGATGAATTAAAAATTCAATGTCCTGAATTGCCTCAAGATGATTTAAAAAATATTACAGATGATTCAGGATTATCCACATTAGATGATTTTACAAAGGCAAATTTTGTAAATTTTGAGGCTAAAAGAGAGGATCTTTACAGATTAAGTATGGATATTGAGGCATATGCTGTAAAAAATTATGATCCATTACTAGCAACATTTGAAACTGAAGCTCTTTACAAATATGTTCAAAAACGATATACTGAAATTTTGAAAAAAATCCCACATGCTTGGGTGATAGGAGGTTTTGACGATCCATTTTTAATTCCACCAGATTCAGTTCCCCCAACTGCAGAAATTCTAAGTTGTTTAGATACAAACATTGAAAAAATGTGGATTGTAGTAACAAAAGGACCAAATGGACCATTTGGTTTAGTAGCTGAAGATTTAGGAGGAGATAAGTTTAGAGGGTTTTTTACAATGGATTCAAAAATTATTGAGAAAGTAATAAAAATTATCAACAATACAATGCGTATTGAAATTAATTTTTCAAAAGTTTAATAAAAAAATAATAATACATTCAACCGATAAATAATTTTAAAATTAAAAAACAAAAATTAGTTGTGTCTTGGAGTTGCAGTTCCAGTTACTTTAACTATTTGTGGATCTGCACAGACTTTTTCAATATGTCTTATTCCCATCAAACCTGAAAAGATAACTCCATCACCCCACTTGTTTGTAGAAATTTCTATTGGGAATTTGTCTCGGGCTTCTTCTTGTTTTATGTGAAGATCTATACCTTTTTCGTATGTAACATCAAGGTGTACGTGTGGGATGTCTGGGCCAACATATTTTTTCAGATTTATCTCAAACAACATTACTCGAATTAATAGTTCAGTGTCAATTTTTGGGTGAACGGTTTTGATTTGTTCAAAGAACTGTTCAAAATATGGTGCTATCGAGCCTGTTGTAGATTGTTCTGCCATGCAAATTCTTGAATTTTATTATATTTAATTGGTAAGAAACCAGAAATCTAGTGCCAAAATTAGTGTAAATAGGGATAATTTTACCGCATGTTCTGAATTAATTTTTTAAGGTATTTGTTAGATTAACAAAATATTTGTGAAGTGAAATATCCGTAGTTAATTCTGGATGAAAAGCAACTCCAATAATATTATTTTTTCTAACAGCAACAATTTTTTCATTAAACTTTGATAAAACTTCCACATCAGAACCAACATCAGAAATTGATGGGGCTCTAATGAAAACGCCATTAAAAGATGGAATTCCAATAGAGTTTAAAGAAATGTCAGATTCAAAAGATTCTCGTTGACGTCCAAAAGAATTTCTTTCTAATTTAATATCTAAAATATCTAAAAGAGGTTGATCAATTTTTCCTACTACTTTATCTTGTGCTGTTTTAGATAACATAATCATTCCTGCACAAATTCCCAAGACAGGCATGCCTTGTTCAATTTTTTCTTTTAAAACATTCAATGAACCATTAGTCACAGATAGTTGTCCAATAGTAGTACTTTCACCACCTGGAATAACAAGACCATCAACTTTGGAAATTTCATCTGGGGTTTTAACACTAGTAACAGTTCCATCAATGTCTAATGCATCAATTGCAGATTTTACAGACAAAACGTTTTCAAGGACGTCACCTTGTATTGCTAAAACTCCAATAGTAAGACTCATGCTGAACCTCCACGGTCTTGCATACGTAACTCTAATGTTTTAACATCTAAACCATGAATAGATTGTCTTTCATCAATCATTTTTTGTGCTTCCTTTACTTTATCAGATTCATTCCAAAAAGTAGTAGCTAAAACAATTGAATTAGCTCTTTCTTGTGCATCATCTGCACTAAAAATTCCAGAACCAACAAAGATACCATCACAACCAAGTGACATTAAATATGCTGCATCTGCGGGTGTTGCAATTCCACCAGCTGCAAAATTTACTACAGGTAATCTTCCAAGTTTTGCAGTTTGTTCCACAATGTCGTATGATACTTTGAATTCTCTTGCCATACGTACTAAATCTTGATTATCACCAGAATCATAAATTGATTTGATTGTCCTTAATTCATCATTAACTTTTTTGATATGTGTAATAGCTTCTGCAACGTTTCCAGTTCCAGGTTCACCTTTTGTTCTTATCATAGATGCACCTTCTTCAATTCTTCTTAAAGCTTCAGCCAAAGATCTAGCACCATTTACAACAGGTGTTGTAAGATCCCATTTCCAAATATGACGTAATTCATCAGCAGGAGTTAAAACTTCAGATTCATCTATCATGTCAACATCAGTTTCTTGTAAAACTAATGCTTCACTTACATGTCCAATTCTACATTTAGCCATAACAGGAATAGTAACAGAGTCCATAATTTCTTCAATAATTTTTATACTTGCAGTTCTTGCAACTCCACCTGCTTTTCTTACTTCAGATGGAAGTTTATCTAAAACCATTACAGAAACAGCACCAGCTTCTTGAGCAATTAATGCTTGTTCAACATTTGTTACATCCATTACAACACCATTTTTTTGCATATGAGCAAATCCACGCTTTAATGTACTAGAACCACGGATTGTATCTAAAGAGTCTAATTTTTCAGAAATGATTCCTTTAGCATTAACTCGTTCACCAGATAGAGGTAACATACTCTAATTTTTCCCCAAGCCTATTTGTACCTATTCACTAATTTCAGACATTATTTTGTCTAACTCAGATTCAACCATGGTAATTATGGGTGGAATAAAATCAGAGGTTGCAGAAGATTCAGGCCAATGAATTTGATTAACTCGTCCATTCAAAGTGATTTTAACAGAAGATTTTTGATAATCTGTTACATCTTCTAAAACTGAAAAAGTGTCAGGTTTTATTGAAATAAAACCTGTTTCTTTAATGAGAGCTTTAATTTTTTCTAATTGTTTTTGATTTATTTTTGATTTAGTATCAGGTTGAGGATAGCCTTTTTCAGTTATAGTATATTTTGTATCGCCATTATTTTTTATCAAAAGAATTTCAGTTTTTTGAGAACCAGTTCTTTCAGCAATTCCATTAGAGATTTTTTTTAATTGATGTTTTGTATATTCGATTTCAATTTTATCAAATGAGTTTGAAGCAGATACAGGAATTTCATTTTTTGTTACTAATGGAAGTGCTAGCAATATTGCAGCAATAACTGGAATTGCTCCAAATACAAACAAAATTGGTTTAACCATATTACGCTACAATGGAAGAATAGTGATTATTGCAAATAAATCTTGGTTAAAATAAGTTAAAATTCAAGCAAATTGTTCCGATTCTTGTGGGTTCGTAGCCTAGCCTGGTAGGGCGATGGTCTCCAAAACCATCGATCGTCGGTTCAAATCCGATCGGGCCCATTTTTTTATTTTTTATTTCTTAGAACATTTAATGCTGAACCATGTTTGAACCATTGAATTTGAGATTCATTGTATGAGTGATTTAATTGAATTTCTTCTTTGTTTCCATCATTATGAGTAATGACACAAGTAACTTGTTTTTGAGGTTCTAAATTATCTAGATTAATTAAACTAATTTTATCATCTTCAAGAATTTTTTCATAATCATTTGGCTCATTGAAAGTTAATGCCAAAACACCTTGTTTTTTCAAATTTGTTTCATGAATTCTTGCTAAACTTTTTGTAATTACTGCAACACATCCCAAATATCTAGGGGTCATAGCTGCATGTTCTCTACTGCTACCTTCACCATAATTATTATCTCCAATAATTATCCAATTGATTCCTTGTTGTTTGTATTGTCTTGCAATTTTTGAAAAAGGTTCAATTTCGTTATTTAAAATATTTTTACCATTTCCAACTTTATCATTAAATGCATTAACAGCACCCAGTAACATATTATCACTAAGGTTATCCAAATGCCCTCGAAGTGACAACCATGCACCAGCAGGAGAAATATGATCAGTAGTACATTTTCCTTTAGCCTTAACCATTATTGGAAGTTCAACAAAGTCATCACCATTCCATTTTGTAAAAGGTTCCAAACGTTGAAGACGCTTACTATTAGAATCAATTACAACTTCTGTATCAGACGAATCAGAAGGTGGGGCAACAAAAATTCCGTCAGGTATCTTAAATCCATCTTCAGGAACTTCTGGTGCAATTGATGGCGGTTGCAATTTAAACTTGGTTCCATCTGCGGCAATAAGATCATCTTTTAGAGGATTAAAAGATAATTTTCCACCCAATGCTAATGCAATAATCATTTCAGGACTTCCAATAAAATTCAGAGTTGTTCTTTGACCATCATTTCGTCCTGGAAAATTTCTGTTAAATGTAGTTACAATAGAATTCTTCTCATTCTTTTCTAATTCTGGTCTATTCCATTGTCCTATGCATGGACCACATGCATTTGCTAAAACAGTTGCGCCAATTTCTTTAAGAGAATCCATTTGTCCATCCCTCTCTATTGTACCTCTAATTTGTTCAGAACCAGGAGTTACAAGTAATGGAATCTTTGATTTAATTCCTTTAGATTTAGCTTGCTCAGCTAAACTAGCTGCTCTAGACATGTCTTCATAAGAAGAATTTGTGCAACTACCAATTAATGCAACAGAAATTGGATCCACATAATCATTAGATGTTACATCATCAGCAAGTTCAGAAATGGATCTTGCAAGATCAGGTGTATGAGGTCCAACAATGTGAGGTTCTAAAGTGGACAAATTAATTTCAATTATTTTATCAAAGAATTTTTCAGGATTAGATTCAATTTCAGGATCTGCAACTAGTAATTCTTTATTTTGATTAGCAAGTTCTGCAATTTCTTTTCTGTTAGTATACTTAAGATAAGTTTCCATTCTCTCATCATAAGGAAATATAGAACAAGTTGCACCAATTTCAGCACCCATATTTGTAATAGTAGCTTTTCCAGTGCAACTAATGGATTTAGTACCAGGACCAAAATATTCTACAATTGCATTGGTTCCACCAGAAACGGTTAGTTCTTCAGCAACTTTTAAAATAATATCTTTAGGTGCAGTCCAACCGTCTAATTTTCCAGTTAATTTTACACCGACTCGTTTTGGATAAAGTAATTCCCAAGGCATTCCAGCCATAGTTTCTGCAGCATCTAAACCTCCAACACCAATTGCAATCATTCCAAGACCACCTGCATTTGGAGTATGTGAATCAGTTCCAATCATCAATCCACCAGGAAATGCATAATTTTCAAGAACTACTTGATGTATAATTCCGGCGCCTGGTTTCCAAAATCCACATCCATATTTTGCACATGCAGATTGTAAAAATTTGAAAACTTCACTATTTTCATCTAAAGAAACTTTCATGTCAACATCACCTTGTACTTCAGCACGAATCAGATGATCACAATGAACAGTAGTTGGTAATGATGTTTGTTTTAATTCTGCTTGCATAAATTGAAGCATAACCATTTGTCCAGTAACATCTTGTAATGCAACTCGGTCAGGTTTAAGAAAAACATAATCCTTTCCACCAGAAGGATTTGTTTGATTTATTTCATTAAAATGACCAGATAGAATTTTTTCAGTAAGTGTTAATGGTCTACCAACAACATCTCTGAACTTTACGATGTTTTCTTTTAATTTTAGATAAACATTAGAAACAAGTTCGGGTGAAGTATTAATTTGCATAAATTGATAAAATTCTTCCCAAATTTAATATTTACAATTTGAAACTTGAAAAAATATCAGACTAGGCATATGAATTCTCAACAATTATAAGCCAAACCCAGCTTTTTAATGCGTTGTCAATAAATTCAAAATTTTCTAAATATGGAGTAGAATTTGGTCAATAAAGGATTTCCAAAATTTGGAATGTCACAAGCAGGATCGTTTGTTGCAGCATTAAAAAATTATAATTTGCCAGATTTCATACTAGTCTTAATTGCTAAAGAATGTAAATCAGATTTACTTGAAAGGGGTAGAATTGATGATAGATTACAAAGTATGAATGATGATGCTTTACATTTACTGCACAAAGTTTTTGTAGATTGTGAAGAAGATGATGCAGGGAAATTTGCACAGTACAGATTTTTTGCATATGTATCTAGTATGTATCACAAATGTGAAGTATTAGTAAATGAAACCATACCAGGTGCAACAGGTAAAAATCATAAAATTCTAGTTGCAGTAAAAAATAATGGAATGTATATTTCAGTAGCACATAACAAAGCTAAAGGTAATCCAGTTAACAAAAAAGAAACAGATAGATTTTATCAAATGGTAGATGATATTAAAAAAGGAGACCACGGAACAATGCTAACAGATGCTGTTTATGGTTCATCAGTAGGTTTTAGAGCAGATGCATTAGTAGCACTTAAAGAATTAAGTGAGTCTAGAGATAATGATCCAGAAAATAAACTAGATTTCAAAACTGCTAATTTTGAAAATAATATTTATTCAGTTACAAAATGTTAAAATTTTAAAAATTAATTTTTTAAATTACTAATATCCATTGTTAAGAACATAGGTTTATCCTCAGTGATCTGAAAATCTTCCCCGTATTGTTGAAATTCTAATTGTTCATAGAAATGCTTTGTCCAAACATCATGAACATCATGAATGTATTTTTTATGCCCTTTAATTCTCAACATCTCATGAACAATTTCGTGTGAAACAGTTGTACAATTTTTTTCTGCTAAAAATAAAACATCATCAGATTCTTTTGGAGCTTGCCAAAATACCATTCCAAAATTTTCGGAGTGATATCCTTCACATGTACAATCAGTCCAAAGAGGTTTAAAATGAGTCAAGTAGAAATGATATGTGTCATTGCCACGTTGTTCATGATCACGAACAAGGGTATGAGTATCAAGTTTTTGAAAAATACTTCTAGGTTTTGTAATTAATTCATCACATTTAACATCATATTCTATTCCATAATTTTCTTTAATCCATTTTTTGTAAAATTGTGCCATTTTTTTAATATATTCAAACTCAAACTTTCGTTTTTCAAGATCTTCTTCTTTTACAACAAAAATAAAATGAAGAATCATAATTAAAAAAAAAGGTGTTTATGTTTGGCCTTCAATACCCATAAGGGTAAGAGTAGAACGAATCTTTTCAATTTTTCTGATTTTCCAGGTAATTGTTTCTCGTAGTTTCTCAACGGTATCAGATTCAATCTTGGCCAAAATATCGTATGCACCAAAAGTTCCATGAACTTCTTTTACACCTTCTAAGCCCTTTAGTTGCCCAATAATAGCTTCTTCAGAACCTAGTTCACAGTTTATTAAAACATAAGCTGTTGCCATGAAGTAATTAGATAATTCTACTATATCAATAAAGCGATTAAACTAGCCTTGTGAAATTTTTAAGATTTCATCCCAAATAGATTTTGGTACAGGCATTACAGATAATCTTGAAATTCTAACAAGTTCCCAATCTTTGAATTTTTTATTATTTTTTATTTCAGTTAATGTTACTGGTCGTTTTAGAGTTTTTTTATATTTTACATCAACAACAATAAAACGTTCAACATCCTCTTTTGGATTGGGGTAGGGTTTTGAAGTAACTTGCATTATTCCTACTGCTTGTCTTTCATCACCTGTATGATAAAATAAAATTAGATCACCAGATTTCATTTCTCTCATATGTTTTAATGCCAAATTATTATGAACACCATCCCAAACAGTTGTTTTGTCTTTTTTCAATTGTTCAAAATTATATCCTCTAGGTCCACTTGGTTCCTGCTTTGCTAACCAATAGTTTACCATTACAATATTGGCTTTATGACTAACGTTTAATGGTTCTTGAATTGATTTAGTGTTCCCCGGTTCTGACTCGCAAAATTTCATTGGACATAGCCATACGCCTCATTACGTTCTGAAACCGGGGTTGCCCATAATGTAGCACACCTGGGTGAATTAGAAATCATTGGTATCTTTACGATCAGCGTCATCCTAATCCGTCTGTGTGCCTGCTCTTGGGCGATTAATTATCAGATAAACCTACTAAAAACTATTAGAAATTTATTAAAAAAGAAATAAAATTTTGTGAAGGATATTTGGAAATTAGAAATCAAAAAAAATTTTTAGTTGGATTAATAATTATGATTTTAGGGGCATTTATCATAGTATTTGATTATCCTCAAATTGAGTATTTCAATTATTTAGAAAATAACACTAGTCAAATATTTGAAACCGATAAAAAAGAAATTTATCAAAAAATTCTTGTTGAACTTTCAATAGGAGTAATATTATTTGGGTTAGGAATTATGTTGATTTTGATTTCAATATTAAAGAGATTTGAGAATGGATTCAGATAAAGATATTTCAAATCCAACCACAGGTACACGAATTTTATAATTTTCAATAATTTTAGAATTAATTTCTCCAATAATTCCAATTACATTTCCATTGAAAATAATATTAGCGCAATGACCATCTTCAAAACTAGAATTAACTGTAGTCTTGGTTTGAATTTGAATTCCAAATCCAATTTTCAATGCAGTTTGTAAAACAGATTTAATTTCAGTAAAATTTGCATCTTTATGGGCACTAATAACAGCAAGATTAATTTTTTCAGATATTGGATCATGAAGATTAAAGACACTACCAGTTTCAAACATTTTTTGAGGATAGGATTCATGAATATTTCTTGAAAGATTCTCAATCAATCCAGGAAGTACAGAATCACGTAAAATAGTGTGCTCTTGACTTTTTGAATCAAGCACAGAAATAATTTTTTTAGAATCTCTATTTGTCATGTCATACAAAACACGTTTACTACTTAAACTGGAATTTAATGCCTCAAGAAATCCCAAACCAATCATTGTTTGATTTAGAGATTTTAATTGAAGTGATATTGGATTAGTATGACCAATAGTTTGAGAAGGAGACATTGTTGGCTCAAAATTTTGAATGCCATAACCTAAAGCAACTTCTTCAACTAAATCCATTGGACCAAAAATATCAAATCTGTATGCAGGTATTGTACAGACAATATTTTTCCCTTTAGATATTGCATTTAATCTAGATTTTTTTAACGAAGCAATAATTTTTGAAGTATTGAGGTTTAACCCAAGAGTTTGATTAATCAAAGAAGGATTAACTCTCATTGTTTTTTCCTGAAGTTTAGGTGAAGAATTCTTTGCTCCAGAAATTTGTATATTTTCTAATGTGAATCCTGCACTTTGCAAAATAGTTGCTACAACTGAAAGCATATCTTCGGCATCATCTTTATTGATTCCAGTAACTTCTACAAAGAGATTTTTTGTTTTAGTGGTTACAGTAGTTACAGCAGCATTAATGATAGGAGGAAATGAAACTGTTTTTTGGTTTACGTCAAAAATTATTGGCATTTGAGAAGATTGTCCTAAGAGGTGACCATAATCTTTACCTGTTTCAGTATCATTAATTATTTCAGAAATTGAAAGTTCTTTTTCAGAATTCAATGGAATAAATTTATGATTTTTACTAGTGGTGGTGTAAATCAAAGGAAATGAAATTTCATCTAAATCATGTATTCCAATAGAAGATTTTTTTCGTTTTCTGCCAATACCAAAGTGAAGATCCTCTTGCATAGTCATTAATTGTTTAATTGTTTTATCATCAATTTTGCCATTTTTAGCAATAATTCCAGTCACAAATGGACGAATTTTAGATACAGTTGGTTTTACGGATATGGAATAATTTTTAGATTTTTTAATATTGAGTTTGACTGAACCTGTTTTAATTCCAAGTAAACCCTGTAAACCAAGTGCAACTCCATAATCAGTTGAATAATCTGGACGATTTGGACTGTATTCAATTCTAACTAGATCTTTATCTTCAGATTCAATATCTAATCCTAGAAAAGGTAATGAATCAGAAATTTGTTTTTTAGAAACCTTACCAATTAATTTTTGGAGACGAGAGTATGATAATTCAATTACTGGCATTTTGTGTTACTCCTTAACCAACCTAAATTATTATTATAAAACTCTCTTACATCATCTAAATCGTACTTTAACATAGCAATTCTCTCAATACCGCCACCCCATGCTAAAACAGGTTTGGTAATTCCAAGAGGCTTAGTTACTTCAGGTCTAAAAATTCCCATTCCAAATAATTCAATCCATTTTCCTAATTTTTCATTGTAAACCATAGTTTGAAGTGAAGGTTCAGTGTATGGGAAAAAAGTTGGCCAAAATTTAATTTTAGTAATTCCAATTCGTTTATAGAATTCTCTTTGAATCCCCATCAAATTTCTTAAATTAGCATCTTTACCAACAACAATACCTTCAATTTGATTAAATTCAACAAGATGCTTGTAACTAACTTTTTCATTTCTAAACACTCTTCCCAGTGAAAAAATTCGTGCCTCATCAGGCTTATTTTCAGCTAAATGTTTTATCGTTACACAAGTAGTATGAGTTCTTAAAACCATTTTACGAGCTTCGTTGATATCCCATTGATATCGCCAATTTTTCTTATGAGACTCAGAAACTTTTCTAATTTGTTCTGGTGTTGCAATTTTTTTTGCAGAAATACCATCCAAGAAAAAAGTGTCCTGTAATTCTCTTGCTGGATGATCCTGTGGAGTAAACAATGCATCAAAATTCCAAAAACTAGACTGAGTCATATTTCCAAGTATTTCTGAAAAACCTAATGTTACAAAAATCTCACGTATTTCATCAATTGTATCTTTTAATGGATGGGTTCTTGCAACAAAAATTTCTGGAACTTCAGCTTCAACATCTATTGCTCCAGAAGTATTTGAAATATCTAAAGATTTTGCAGATGAAGTTAAACTTATTTTTTTATTTTTTATTACATCTTCAATTATAAAGTCAGGACGTTTCAATAGTTCATTTAAATCAGTTGTGTCAAGTTTATCTTTAGATAATTTACCGCTTCCAATTTGTTGAAGAGTTTCTTCTCCAGGTAATATGGAAGAATTTGTTTTTAGAATAATTTCATCAGATGAAGTTTCAATCCAATTATTTTTTCTACATAAACCCATTGCAGGACCAAAAACAAATCCTAATTCTTTTTGTAGATCAGATAATTTTCTAGGTCCATTTTTAAGCAAATTTAATAATCTTCGTTCAGGTAATCCTTTTTCAAAAGAATCTAAACCGTTTTTACCCAAACTAATTACACTGGATTTTGATTCATCTACAATAGCTAAATCCTTTAATTTTAGCCATTCAATTCCACGTCGAACTTGATCTGGTGAGAGTTGAGTAGATTTTTCAAGTGTTTCAGGGCTCTGAATTGAATTTTCTTTAAGTGAATTAATGATTTTTTTTTCAATATCATGAAAAACTTGTGACAATAGATCAAAGATCGAAAAAGACTTTTTAAACCTTAACCTAAGTCATGTTGAATGTCAGCTGATGAATTTATTGTAACTCCTTGGCATGTTGAAGGAGATATCGATTATGATAAACTAATTGAAAAATTTGGTACTCAAAAAATATCACCAGAATTACTTGAGAAAATTAAGACTATGACAAGTGAGGATCATTTCATGCTTAGAAGAGGAATATTCTTCTCCCACAGAGAAATGAATAGAATTTTAGAAGATTATGAAAAAGGTAAGGAATTCTTTCTTTATACGGGAAGAGGGCCATCAGGTCATACCCATATAGGACATCTAGTTCCATGGGTATTTGCAAAATGGTTACAAGAAAAATTTGATGTAAATTTGTACTTTCAATTAACTGATGATGAAAAATTCTTTTCAAAATCAAATTTAACTTTAGAGGAGACAAACAAATTCGCATATGAAAATGCACTAGATTTCATAGCATTAGGTTTCAATCCAGAAAAAACAAAAATAATTATCAATACAAAAAATATTCAAACATTATATCCAATTGCAGCTCAAGTTGCAAAAAAAATAAATTTTTCTAATACAAAAGCAACATTTGGATTTACAAATGAAACAAACATTGGAATGATTTTTTATACATCATTACAATCAGCTCCATGTTTTATAGAAGATAAACCAGTTTTGATACCTTTAGGGGTAGACCAAGATCCACATTTTAGATTAACAAGAGATATTGCACAAAAAATTGGAAAACATAAACCAGCATTAATTCATAACATAATGATTCCAGCATTAACAGGTCCTGGTGGAAAAATGTCCGCATCAGAAGAAAAAGGAACAATTTACACAACAGATTCACCAGATGTGGTAAAAAAGAAAATTAACAAATACGCATTTTCAGGGGGACAACCAGATATCGAACAACATAGAAAATTAGGTGGAAATCCAGATATTGATGTATCTTATCAATATTTGAGAATATTTTTTGAGCCTGATGACAGTAAATTAAAGAAAATTTATGAAGACTACAAATCAGGAAAATTACTTTCAGGAGAATTAAAGGCAATTTTAATTGAAAAAATTAATGAATTTCTTAAAACACATCAAGAAAAACGAGAAAAAGCAAAACAGCAAATAGAACAATTTCTTTTGGAAAATAAATGAAAACCGAAATTACATGTGACGATGAATATGAAGCTCAAAAATTGATGAGTCTTATTTTCATAAAAGAAGATAAAGAGACATACATTACAGGAATTTTAAACATAATAAAAAATGAAATGATTATTTCATTGAAAGATAAATCAGCTCATAGTATTTTACTCAAAGATGAAGAAAATGTTGAAAAATTTGCAGATTTTATACAATCAGTTATAGACAAAGAACATAATTTAATATCTACAAAAATGATTAAATCAGTTATTGAAATTACCAAAGAGTAACTTAAAGATCATCTAGGAAAATATTTACTTCTTTTAGATTTATTTTTTGGACGTTCTTCTTGAGGTTTAGGAGCAGGTTCAACAGCATCATTACAATTTGAACAGAATATTTTGAGTTCCTTTTTAGCAACATCAGGTGCAGAAATATATTTTCCCCAAGATGCGGCTTTACTACCACGTCTAGTTTCAGTTGATAATTGATTATTATTTTCGTCACAAATACCTAAAGATCGTTCATCAGTAGAACCACAACTAGAACATGTTTTTCCACCTAAAATTTCATATAATTTTTTCTGTAATGATTCATTGAATTTTGTAGAACCACCAGAATAGAAACTCTCTTGTTTTCTCAAAACTTTATCGCTTCTTCCCCTACTAGATCTAGAATTATCTCGAGAATTTCGTGAACCTC
>JAOLZN010000009.1 GCA_028343855.1 Candidatus Nitrosopumilus sp.
ATTCGCTACCATAAGCTGCTGTTGCAATTAGACAACCACCGCCATTACCAGATTTAACACTAGTGGTTTCTTTAGCAGATTCAGTTGATGCATTTTTAGAAAAAGTTGAAACATCTGTCCATTCCTTCAAAGTATAATCATTAATATGATTTGCAATTAACATTGTACCCTCAACAAAATCATAATCATTATGGTAAATTGTAAATTCACCAGAAGTTGTTTCACCCAATACTGTTGCAATGTCACCATTACTTACAGAAATTGTAACCTTACCAGGAGAATCAATAAAAATTGTTAATGGCTTTCCAGGAGTAGGAATTTCATAAACATCTTTATCTAAAAATACGAGTACAACACCAAAAGCATTTGAAGATGAACCAATCATTACAAAAATTGCAAGTACAATAATGATTACAACTTTCAATCTAATTCAATCGCCATTAAGTATGCAGATTCACCATCACGGTAATATGCATTTAGTTCCTGCCTAATTACAAATCCTAGTTTTTCATAAAGACGAACAGCATCAGTGTTACTACATCTAACTTCCAAGTAAAATTCATCACAATTCCTAGTTTTTACACCAGTTACAGATTCTTCAACAAGTGCCTTACCAATTCCTTTTTTTCTATATTCATCAAGAACAGCAATTGATACTACATGTCCTTTTTTTACAAAACCTAATTTTTTAAAATTTGAAAATCCAAATTCAGTTTTACACATTTCATATCCAACAATTTTTCCATCAATTTCTGCAACCAAAAATGCTTCAGGTAATTCCTGCAATAATGACTCATAGAAATAATCTGAATAATGTTCAGGTAAGGTTTTAAGATTAATTTCCATGACTGAAATTAGATCGCTTGGAGCTGCTCTGCGTATGCTACAGTCACCCAATTGTCTCAAAATTACTTGCATGATTATATCATTAAACTATCAATATTTAATTTTAAACAAAAAGATCATTAATGGAATAAGAAATTATTAGATAGATGGAAGAGGATTCTCAAGAAGGCATTATTTCATTAGTTAATTCAATTTTTAATGTAGGTGAATTTGCAAAAACAGAATTTACATTAGAATTTAAAATTGAGGATTTAGAATTTAAGACAAAATTTGAGGATTTAGCAAGAGCATTAGAAAATATGAGTTATGTTTGTAAATTAGTAAAAAAGGATGATGGGATTTACATTGAAGTTCAAAAATTTACAATAAAAAAATCTAGAAGATGGTTAAATGCAACTTGGACACCAAGATTGTTGTTTGCAATTGTAATTTCATTTGTAATGATTGATGGATATTATAGAACGTCTGGAACGAATGCCATTATTGAAATTGGAGATCCTTTTCAAATGGCAATTGTATATACACTTGCCCTATTAGGAATTTTAGGAACACATGAGCTTGGACATATCATTGCAGCAAAAGCACATAGACTAAAAACAAGTTGGCCTTACTTCATTCCAGGTTTACCAGTTGTTGGAATTCCAACATTTGGTGCATTCATTCAGTCAAAAGGATTAACAATTAATCGTAGTATTTTATTTGATGTAGCAATTGCAGGACCAATTGCAGGACTTGTAATAACAATAATAGTTTCACTTTATGGTGCATATACTGCACCAATTCTAGATCAAGGAATAGCTGAGGGATTGTTTGCAGAACAAATACTAGTAGAATGGGAACAAGGAGAACCATTACTAATGACTGCTAGTTTAGCAGTGTTTGGTAAAGGAGGACCAGGTCATGAAGTAATAATGACACCAGTGATGTTTGCAGCATGGATTGGATTTTTGATTACGTTTTTGAATTTACTTCCAGCATGGCAACTTGATGGGGGTCATATGGCTAGAACACTTTTGGGTCAAAAAATTCACAGATATGCAACTTATGGAAGCATGTTAGTTCTTGTTTTACTAAATTATTGGCTCATGGCAATCTTAATTTTAGTAATGTCAACCAAAAATCCAAGCGCAACTCCACTTGATGATATCTCCCCTCTTACAAGAAATAGAAAATTAGCATATATTGGAATTATAGCATTAGCAATTTTGTGTGCTCCATTACCATCAGGATTACTTTCAGGGATTTTACCTTAGAAAAAGTCTTGCACCATCAGTCACAACTGCAATTTTTTGTCTAACGCCTTGTGTTTTTAAAATATAATCCATAGAATATTTTATTCCAGGTAATGAAATCATATCAAGTTTTTTTGCATAAAATTCAGGTAAAATAGATACCAAACCAATTTGAAAATTCTTTTGTATTTCTGAAAGAAATAGTAAATCCTCCATACCGTTAACATATTTTGTAGGATTACGTAATTGTTCTAAAGTTAATCTATCTTCAATATATTGTTGAATTGCATCTGAACCTAAACCACTTTTACATTCAGCAATTAAAATTGCAAGACCATCTTTTTTGATAGCGTTTGAACAATTCCACAGTGAAGATAAAGAATTTCCTAAAGTATCATTACTTGCATCCTTACCAGTACTCAATATCATAGTTTTATGTTCACCAATATCCTTAATTGAATTTGATTCCAAAATTTTAGTTGTAGAAAGGGTTTGAGAAGGATGGCCAATTGTGAAATTAAGTATTCCTTCAGAATTTGCAATTATTTCAATTGCTTGAATTTCAAAATTATCAGCAAATTTTTTGGCTTCAGTTAAGCTTTCAGGGTACTGGCCAGGAGTTGGAAGGTTACCTTGTCTTTTTGCATATGCTGAAAGCATAGATTCGTCACCAAATTTTTTGATAAGACGGGTTGCAACAGTTTCATAACCAAATAAACCATCAAATCCCATTTCTGCCATAAATACAAGATTGGAATTTGAAATATCTACATCATCAAATTCATTGATTGAGCTACCTTCAGGTAATCCAGATTTAACTAAATTGAGGATTTTTTTCTCAGCTAATATTTTTGGAAAAGGTTTTGATTTTTGTTCACATAATGTGAATAATGATGAGATAATTTTTAGAATAGATTTAGAATTATGTAGTACTACTAATTCCATAGGCTTGGATAAATCAAGAGTACTGAGTTTTTCAGTAATAGCAGAATCATCCATGATTTTACCATCAGAATCAATTTTTTGCTCTAAATTTTCAGCCTTTATATCCAAAACTACGTCAGTTATCCCATAATTCAACCAAATTTCAGGCATAATAGATACTAAATACAAACCAAAATAAATCCAATGTAGTGAATATTGACATGGAGTTTGTGAAAGAATTTGTGACCTTTTTACATCAAAAAGGGATAATAAAATTTGGAGATTTTACACTAGCCAGTGGAAAAAGTAGTTCATATTATGTGGATTTAAGATTGGTACCAAGTTATCCTCATGAATTTAGGATGATGGTAAAATATCTAGAAAATCAAATTACTGAAGATATTGGATTAGAAAATTTTGAGAGTATTGTTTCAGTTCCAACAGGAGGATTAGTAATTGCATCAGCATTAGCAATTGAAACAGTGAAACCATTAATCTATGTCAGAAGCAAACCAAAGGATTATGGAACTTCAAAATCAGTAGAAGGAAAAATTCACGATGGAATGAAAGTTGTAATGATAGATGATGTAGCAACCACAGGTGGTTCAGTTGTAAATGCAATAAAATCACTTACTGATGTTAACGTACCAGTAAAAGATGCATATGTAATTGTTGATAGAATGGAAGGTGCAACAGAAGCTTTTGCAGAACTAGGAGTGAAGATGCATGCGATTCTAAACATACTACAAATTACAGAAATATTATACGAGCAAAAAATGATTGATGCTAGAATTTTAGATAAAGTAAAAAATCAAATTAGTAAATAAATTTGGGCAGCTCAGACAAATGCCTTCCAATCATCAATTTCAGATATAACTCTGATTCTTCATTGCAGCCAGTAATTTTTGTATTCACTCATTTTAAAACTAATTGAAAATAATGGGCCCGAAGGGCTTCGATCCCTTGGCTCACCGGTTATGAGCCGGTTACTCTACCAAGCTGAGTTACGGGCCCTAAAATCATAAAAATTTTTTGAGGTATAAAATGTTATGAGATTAACAATATTCGTCATAACAACTGTCAAGTAACAAGTTTTGTGCTGAAACAGATTTTTCAGCAATTTCAACAAGATTACTTGTATCAGCATTTGATTTCTCTAAAATATTTCTCCAAGATGCTGTATGTCTAATATCAGCTTCAGTGTGGAGTTTGAAATATTCAGTTGCCTTATCACTTGTTATTTGATAGAATTCAGATAATCCATCTAATTTTGTTTGACTAATTTTTGGAATTTCTTTTTCAAATGCATACATTGCACATGCACCACCATCAAAAGTATCCATTAATTTACCCAAATCAGATACAGCTTTGTTAGTTTTATCTAATCCAGAATATGTGATGAGTTCATCTTCTGAAATACCAAGTTCACCTGCAAAACTAATCCAAGGTTTAATGTGATCAGATTCCTCTTGCTGGTTTTCAGTCAATTCGGTAATAACAGAGTTAGGTGCTTGTTGAATAATTGGTGTCATAAATTCAGGAACTGCTTTTACAAGTTGAAAATATTCTTTTGAATATCCAGCTAAAGATTCCTGAGTTAATTTTCCATCAGACCACATTTCATAAAATGGGTGTTTTAGTAAGCTTCTTTCTTCAATTATTTCATCAATTCTTTGAATTAGGTTCATAATTCATTCTAAATCTGCCAATACAAAAATCTTTGTTGTGTACCAAAAGATTTTATGATCAAAAATAGAAATTTTCGTGGGTTCCAGTGGTGTAGTCCGGTCAAGCATACTGCCCTTTCAAGGCAGTGATCCCGGGTTCAAATCCCGGCTGGAGCACCAAGATTTAATTACTAATAACGAAGGCTTTTGATCAATTATCTTGGACAGGAAAAATATCGAAATTAATCCTCTACTTGAAACATATGGGGAATATATCCAAAAAATCGATCAAGCATTAGACAAAGAATTATCATTGTATTCAGAATCAGAATTTATCGAGCCTCTAAAATACTCATTAGAAGGTGGAAAAAGAATTAGACCAATTATTTTGAGTTTAGCTGCTGAGAGTATTGGCAAGATTGATGAAAATGTATTATCAGCTTCTTGTGCTGTGGAATTTTTACACATGGAGTCAATAATACACGATGACATCATAGATGATGAAACTATGAGGAGACAAAAGGATCCATTTCATGTCAAATATGGATATAATACAAGTGTTCTAACCGGAGATTTTGTTTTAGGATTAATTCTTGCAATATCATCCAGATTAGATAATGCTAGAATTACAAAAGATTTGGCCACAACTGCAATGTTAATGAGTGAAGGAGAAATGATTGAAGGTAGATTAGAAGATAGTGGAGATATTACATTTGATGATTATCTAAAAGTTATAGAATACAAAACTGCAACTGCGTTCGAAGTTGCAGCTAGAACTGGAGGAATAATTGCAGGCGGAACAGAAGAACAGGTGGAAGCATTAACAGGGTATGGAAGAAACCTTGGAATCGCATATCAAATTAGAGATGATTTACTAGATTGGAAAAATGAAGAGAAATTATTTAATTTACTAATTAAGAAAAGTGTAGATCCTAGAGACGGATTTAACAAAATGGAAGAATTGTTAAAAGAGTATTCTGAAAAAGCAAGAGCATTTTTAAGAAAAATACCAGACAATGATGCAAAAATAAATTTAGAAGAATTAATTAAATTTACTTCGTTTAAGGCATAATACCCAAATTAAATACTGGAGTTGCAAGTTCTACAAATTTAATTAATGGTTCTGGATAAACACCAAATCCTACTAAGAAAATTGTTGAGAATATCATAACTGCCATAACAGATTTTGGTTCAATTACTCTCTTTTCATTTTCACCTTCAAAGTACATCTTTCTAGTTAACCAACCATAGTAAGCAAGAGATAATGCACTGTTAAGAACACCTGCAATTGCAAGCCATGGAGCCCACCACAATGCAGTGCCTGCATCTAGTGCACTTCCAAATAACATCAATTTACTCCAAAATCCAGATAATGGCGGAATACCAGCTAATGCAAACAATGCAATTACCAAACCAAGTGCAGTTACAGGCATTCGTCTTCCAAGTCCCTTTAGTTTATCAATATGGGTAACTGCAAGAGTAGTAACAATTCCTGCAATTGCAATAAATGCAGCACCTTTCATTACAGCATGATTCATTATTTGATACAAAGAACCTTGTAAACCAAGAGAACTGTGTGGAGCAACAGCAAGTCCAATCAAGATGTAACCTGCATGAGCAATACTAGAATAAGCTAACATTCGGGAAATGTTCTTTTGCATGATTGCTGCAACATTACCAATAGTCATTGTCATTACTGCAATTATACCAAGAGCTAAAGTCCAATCAAGATGTAAAACTACCATTCCTAAAACTACAATTCTTATCGTTGCAGCAAATCCAGCTTTTTTGGTTGCTGCTGCAAGAAGAGCAGTGATTGGTGCAGGAGCACCTTCATAAGTATCAGGAAGCCATTGATGGAATGGAACAAGTCCCATCTTAAATCCAAATCCTGCAACAAACAATCCAACAGACAATAACGCAAGTGGAAGCATTGATGGGTCAAGTGTTGAATAACCTTGGATAACTTCTCCAATATTTGTAGAACCAGTTAATCCGTATGAAAGTGAAATTCCATAAACAATAATTGCGGAAGATAATGCACCAAACAAGAAATATTTCAAAGCTGCTTCATTTGAGCTTGGATTCTTTTTCATAAATCCAACTAAAATGTAAGTTGGAATACTCATAAGCTCCCATGCAACAAATAACATTACAAGGTCAGTTGAGTATGCAACAAGAACCATACCAATGGTTGCAAGTAAAATTAGAGAATAGTAAACTGCAGGAGAATTATGTTTTCTCATATAATTAAAAGAGCCAACAGTAGTGAACAAAGCAACTACCAACATAGCTATTGCAAAGAATCCACCAAATGCATCATCAACTAACACATCTTCAGAGAATAATGCAGATGCAGAAATATTATCTTCAATGAATTGATATCCAACATATCCCATGGATACAATTATTGCAGAAAATGCAATTATTGCATAAAATGAATTAGAACCCTGTTCTTTTCTTGCAATACTAATGATCGGAAGGAGAATACCAACAGTACCCAATATTGCCATTATTACAAGAGGAGTTGAAGTAATTTCTAACATGTCATCAAATCTCCTATATCAACAATATCAAGACTACGAATAATAATCCTGCTCCAAATACAAATAGATACGATTGGGATACACCAGTTTGAGTGCCCTGAATTACTTTAGCACTCCAACTAACTGCTTTTTGTACTCCATCATTCATACCGTAATCAATTGCTGTCTTCTCAAAGTATCTAGAAACACCTCTTGCCAACCATAATGGTGTTGTAACAAAGCACCAATAGACAATTGCGTTAAGATACCATCTGTTTAAGAAAAGTTTGTGAATTGAATAAAAGAAAATATTTGAATTTACAAATTTAACAGGATCAACCCATCTACCAATGTAAAAGATGTAACCCAGTCCAATACCAGTAGCAAATGCTACTAGTGATGCACCAAGTGCGACGGGATTGAGTCCTTGTAAGAATTCTGGTAATATTGAAGATTCATCTGCTGCATGGGAACTATAAATTCCAAATGAGTTTTTAAGATAATATTCAAACGTATGATGCAATCCTTCTTCTGCAGATAATCCAATAATACCAATACCAATTGTAAGTACTGCAAGAATACCATATGGAACCCACATGGATACTGATGCTTCATGGATATGATGACCTTCTTCTTCCATCTTTTCAATATGTTTACTCTTCTTACCAAAGAATACCAAACCAATCATTCTTGTGGTATAGAATGCTGTAATTATAGCAGTTAAAACTGCAATAATGAATAATGGTAATGCCCATTCATTTCCAGATTCATATACTGCAGCAAAGATTGCATCTTTACTCCAGAAACCTGTTGTGATAAATGGTGCTCCCATCAAACCAAGGCCTGCTGCCCACATGAAAGCATAAGTTTTCTTCATCTGTTTTCTCAGACCTCCCATATCTGTCATAAATCTAGAACCAACAATATGCAACAGTGATCCTGCTGCCATGAATAATGAAGCTTTAAACATTGCGTGAGAAATTAAGTGGAAGAATCCTGCAGTGTAACCATCAACATATTGATGAGATAATCCTGCAACACCTAATGCCATCATCATATAACCAATTTGAGAACCAGTAGAATATGCTAAAACTTTCTTAATTTCAGGATTAACCATTCCTTGTGTTGCAAGTAATAATGCAGTAATTGCACCTGTCCAAGCAACAATTTCAAAGAATTGATCTGCCAAAATTCCTGCTGCACCCAATGCAAATACAAGTGGACCAATTCTTGCTACCAAGAAGACACCTGCTTTGACCATTGTTGCTGCATGAATTAATGCAGATACTGCAGTAGGTCCAGTCATGGCTTCTAACAACCATTCATTTAATGGGAATTGTGCAGATTTACCCATTGCACCACCAAATAGTAAAACAAACGCAGGAACGAGTAATCCTTGAGCAGCCATTGAAGTTGCCCAATCAGTGTTACCCATTAATTCTTTAAATCCAAATGTTCCTGCAAACAAGAATATCAAAAGCATACCAGCAATCATCATTACATCTCCAACTTTTGTCATGATGAAGGCCTTCATACCAGCGTGTGTTGGTGAATAGTAATCTAACATTCCAAGAACAGTTCGTCCTTCAACACCAACATGATCTTTCTTTTTATCACGATACCAAAAGCTGATCAATGCATATGATGCAAGTCCAACACCTTCCCAACCAAAGAATACTTGAAGTAAGTTATCAGATAATACAATTAATTGCATTGAACCAATAAAGAACATCATCCAGAACCAGAATCTTGTAATGTCTTTATCGCCTTTCATATATCCAGTGCTGTAAATCATAATCAAGAAAGAAATCCAAGCAACAACGTTTGCCATTATAATTGAAAGAGGATCTGCTAGTACACCAGCTTTAATTCCAAGTGCTTCAATCCACATTATTTGACTATGAACTTCACCTGCTTCTAATGCAAGAGGGACTAAGGATGCTGCAGACACAGCACTCATTAAAGCAAATCCAACTGCAACATATTTTGTTGCATTTTGAGATAATTTTCCAATACCTGGCATAATTAATGCTGCAGCAAATGGGAGCATCCAGATTAACCATGCACTTGTAATTTCAAATCCCATCAATTCAGTTGCCATAATCTAAACCCCCATCACTCCGTTCATGTATGGAATAATTGTTTTCAAGAAAATATCAGGATAAATTCCAACTACAATTGAAAATCCTGCTAGAACCATCATTGGGATTGTCATGTACCAACTTCCTTCTTTGACATGTTGAAGATTTTCAGGAAGTTTACCAAAGAATACGCGTTTTAGCATCCAAAGCATGTAAGACATTGTAAGTGCTGTTGCAACAAGACCTAATCCAAATGCTACTGCTCTAACTGTAGAACCTTCTGCAATTGCAGTTTCTAATGCACCGTAAAACATAATCCATTCACCCATAAATCCACTGGTTGGGGGTACTCCCATTATTGTTAATGCACCAATAACTGCACATACTGCAGTAATTGGCATCTTACCAGCAAGACCTCCAAGTTTTGAGAAACTTCTAGTTCCAACTTTTACAATAATAATTCCAGCCATCATGAAGAGAATGCCTTTACCAATAGCGTGAGTTACATACATCATTTCAGCACCTGCAAGACCGTATGCAGACATTGATCCTATACCGAATAACAGATATCCCATTTGACTGATACTAGAATAAGCAAGGAAACGTTTCAAGTCATCTTGCATTAATGCCATTGCACCACCATAGATCATAGTGACAAGACCCCAAATATGGAACCAAATCGCAAGTTCTGAAAATGTTACAGGTAAGAATTCAACAACTAATCTAAAGAGACCATAAGCTCCAATTCCAATCATTGCTGGAGACAATAATGCACTGATTGGTGTAGGTGCTGCACCGTGAACATATGGAAGCCAAATGTGGTACATGAAAACTGCTAATTTGACACCAAGACCTATTGAAATTGCTACAGCAGAATACATTGCAATATCTCCAGGAAGTTCAGATTCCTGAATATCTGCAAAGTCAAAACTGCCAATAGTGAGTCCTATCATCAAGAATCCCAATAATAAAACAACAGCACCTGCATGAGTCCAAAATAAGAACATTAAACCTATTTTTCGTCTTGGACCATCACCCCATAAGGCAACTAAAAAGAAACCAGGGATTAACATAACCTCAAAGAAAATATAAAATTCAATCAAATTAGTGGACATAACTGTTCCAAGCATTCCCATTGCAAATACAAGATAAAGTGCAAAGTAAAGACCAGATTTTGCATTTACATAATTTGAAAGAGCAGTAGATTCAACAACTGAAGTTTGACCACTTTCAGAAGTATTGATTTTTTGTTCCTCTTCAAATTGTTCATGGAATTTATGAATCATGTATGGTTTTGAATAAATTGCCAATATTGTAGATAAGACATAAATCATTATTGCAAATGGTGATGCAAGTCCATCTATTAAGAAACCAAATTCACCAAATTGTTCAGTCCATGGATAATGTTCTTCTACTGTTCCAGAAAGTGCTGCGTTAATTACTAGAATTGTAGTGTAAAGTAAAATTGCGAATGTAAACCACATTGCAGGTGTTGGACCGAATTTTTTTCCAAGAATGTATGCTACTGGAGATAACAGTAACGGCAGGAAAACTGCTTGTAATAATGCATATTCCATTATCCTTTCAAGCTCCTGAAGTCAGCAATATCGACATTTTGGTACATACGGTATGCTACAATGATCAATGATAATCCTACAGCTACCTCTGCTGCTGCAATTGCTATTGAAAATAACGCCATAGTTTGACCACCAGCATGAGGCAAGAATCTACCAAATGCTACAAGATTAAGATTTGCTGCGTTGATAATAATTTCTACTGCAAATAACATTCTAATGAAATTACGTTTTACTGCAAGTCCATAAATTCCGATTGCCAGTAAAGCAATAGAAACTAATGTAAAATCAACTAACTCGTTGGTCATTCTCCACATCCTCTCTTCTAGCTAGAACTAATGCACCAGTTACTGAACCGGCTAAAATTAAACCCATTAAAATTAATGCAGGCCAATAGTAAGTAACAAAGTCAGTACCAATATCTCTAAAATTAACTGCTGGTTCATCTGTAGTTATTGTTTTAATTCCAGAATCTAAGAACACAGCACCTAAAGATACCATAACAATTAACATTAAACCAATTCCTGCAAATTTTCTTTTTCTATCTTCAATTTTTTTGAAGATAAGTTCTCTTTTTACCAGCATGACAGTGAATAAAATTAAGACAGCAATTGAACCAACATAAACTGCTAATTGAAACAATGCAACGAATGGTGCATCAAGTAAAAAGAAGAATCCAGCAATACCACCAAGAGTTCCCATTAATGCAATTGAACCATAAATTAAAGATCTCATTTCTAGTGCAGCAATTGCGGAACCAATTGTAATAACGGCTAATGCAAGAAATGCAGCATCAGCCATGGGTTGCTCCGTATTTAGTAATTACAATTTCACTATCTTGTTCTACATAGGGTTTGACTGCTAATTGTGCAGGGGTGTAAATCAAACCTTCTTTGCTAAATGAAGATAATTCATAATCATTAGTCATGTAAAGTGCATAAAATGGACATGCATCTACACATAAACCACAAAAGACACATTTTCCATAATCAATTTGAGGCATGATAGATTTTTTATTTTGTTTTTGTTCTTCTGGAACTTTAACCATAGCAATTGCTTCAGCAACGCCTTCACATGCAATAGAACATAATTGACATCCAGTACAGTGATCATGGAATAGCATATGACGACCTTTTAGACCAGCAATTCCAACTCCTGTAGAAGGATCAAATTGATAACCATCACCTACGAACTTTAATTTTTCTTCAGGATAACGAAGAGTAAATCGTTTAGTTGCAATATGTTTAATTCCAGAATTTAATGCACGTATAATTCCTGTAGCAGTATTCGTCATTGTAATCCTCCTGGCCCTAGCACTCCAGCGTAAACCAAAGCTAGTGCAATAAAGATGTTAACGAAAGCAAGACCGATCAATTTGGTCCATCCAAGACTTAGTAACATATCTATTCTAATTCTTGGGAAAACACCTCTTGGTAATAATATGAAAAATATAACACCAACAGTCTTTAGAACAAACATCAATGTTCCATTAAGCATTTCTTGAGTAATTACTTGACTAAGTATTGGTTCCAATCCACCTATCTTTGCAGTTACAGGACCAAGCTCAATTCCTTCAGTAGCAAGATCCATTGGGAATGGAGGAACAATCATTGGACCATTCCAACCACCAAGGAACAATACAACAAATAATGCTGCAAATGCGTAAAGTTTCAAATAAGTTCCTAATTGAACGAGTCCATACATCATTCCAGATAATTCAGTTAACCATCCAGCAACAATTTCACTTTCTGCTTCAGGTAAATCAAATGGAATTCTTTCTAATTCTGCAAGCATTGTAATGAAAAATACAATTGCACCTACTGGTAAAAATACAATCCATGGGAAACTAGATTGACTTGCTGCAATTTCAGATAAGTTAAGAGTTCCAGTAACCATTACAACTCCCAACAAAGATAGAATTAATGGAATTTCAAATGAAACCATTTGGAATAATGCTCTAATTCCCCCAATGAATGGAAATTTACTATTTGCAGACCATGCAGAAAGAATAGTTACAATTGGAAAAAATCCAATTACAGCAAAAACAGCAAGCAATCCCATATCCACATCTGCAACTACCCAACCTGGTGCAACTGGAATTAATGCAACAAACGCTGCTGCAGATGCGACAAACAGAACCGGAGCTGCCCAAAAAATAGGCTTATCAGCTTTTGCTGGAATGATAATTTCTTTGGAAATTAATTTTAAACCATCACCAGCTAATTGTAAAATACCTTCTACTTTTCCACAGTAAAAAGGACCTACTCTTAATTGTAATTTTGCTAACATTTTTCTTTCAACAAAAATAGTACCAGCAGCCAATAATGCAGCAAAACCAAATCCAGGAAATGCCATTACTTTAAACATATCAGTTGTCATAAATGCTTGAACAATTGGAAGTGTTCGAGTTGGATCCGCTAAATAAGTAAATGCAAGAAATGGTGTAAGTAATTCGCCATCAATAACTGGCATTGGAATGAAAAACAAAACCATCATAATAACTGGAAAACCAATTAAAGAAAATATCAAAAGGAACCATACAACATCATCAATTATAGATTTGATAAATCCACTAAGTTTGAAATTTGGTGCAATTACAGACATTTATCGGTCTGCCTCCACTGGCCAGTAATTAAGACTCCAATAAACAGATGGCATGTTACCAAGTTTTTCACCTTTTAGCAAATATGGTAATGCAATTAGATTTCTAAATGAACCAACACTCATTTTTAATCTGTATGGTTCAACTTTACCATCAGAAACAATATGGCATCCTAAAGAACCTCTACCAGATTCTACACGTTTGTATACGGAATCAAGTCCCTTACCCTTTGGATTTGGTTTTAATTTAACTCTAACAGAACCAGACTTTGGCATTTTTTGTAATGCCTGTCTAATAATATTACAACTCTCCATCATGTCAAGCCATGGAACTTTGGATCTTGCATAAGAATCGCCTTCTTTCATGACATTACTGTGAACGTCTAATTCCTCATAGACATCGTAAGGTTCCTTTTGTCTTAAATCATAGTCTACTCCACTTGCACGCAATACTGAACCAGTTGTTCCAAGTCGAATTGCATCTTCACGTGAAAGAACTCCAGTATCTTGTGTTCTTGAAATTAGAATTGGATTATCATAAAAGACTGCAGCATATTCTTTGATACGTTTTTCAAAGTAATTTACTTGACGTAAACAAACTTCTTCAAAATTTGGTGGTAAATCATTTCTAACTCCACCTGGAACAAAGTGTGCATGAGTTACTCTTGCACCACTTATTTTTTCCATAAGATCAATTAAGAGTTCACGATCACCTGCAGGCCACATAAACATTGTAGAATGACCTAAGAAAATTCCATAGATAGCAAGCCAATACATTGTATAGATACAACGATTTAATTCTGAACAAATTACTCGAACATACTTTGCGCGTTCAGGAACTTCAATACCAAGTAATTCCTCAACACCCAAGACATATGGATATAGAACATTACAAGAATCGTGAATTACAGGTCTTTCTAAATGAGGAATATTTGTAATATAATTTCTATATTCGGCCATTTTTTCTTCTCCACGATGAACATAACCTGGATCAGGATCACATGCAACAATATAGTCACCATCAATTTGTACAATAATTCTCATATGTCCAGAACCAGGGTGTTGTGGTCCAACATTGAGAGTCATGATTCTCTCATCAACTTTTTGGATTGCTAATCCAGGAGGTAATTCTGCGGTCATATCTATCGTCCCTTTATTGCAAAGTCCTTTCGGAGAGGTGGTAAATCTGCCCAATCTTCAGGCAACAATAATCGTCTATTATCAGGATGTCCAGTAAAGTATACTCCAAACATTTCAAAAACTTCTCTTTCATGAAATTCTACACTGTAGAATATATCTCTAAGAGATGGTAATTTTGTGGCATCTTTGCCAGGAATTGGATTATCTTCTCTCTGTGCTCTAGTTGCTAAAACAAGAATTTGTTTGGCTAAAGAGGAATCAGAATAAGATCCAATATGATAAACTACTTCAATTTCTTTATCTTGAGGATAATCTACACCAGAAACAGATTCTACATGATCATAATTTAGTCCATCTCGAATGAATTCTGCTACATCATGAACATCGTCTCTGCTAACTTTTATTCCAACTCTATTTTCTTTAACAAATTCAACTTCAATTTTATCACCAAATTTTTCAACAACCTTATCAGAAATACTTTTTTCAAATGCAGGAAGTTCAACTGGTTTTGCTGCTGGTTTTGCTGCTGGTTTTGCTGCTGGTTTTGCTGCTGGTTTTTCATCAGCAGTAACTTGTTTAGTATCAGTACTCATTATACAAACTTCCTAGCCTTCATTCTCTTAATTTTTTCTTGTAACAAAATACATCCTTGGATGAGAGTTTCAGGTCTAGGTGGGCAACCTGGAACGTAAACATCAACTGGTAAAACTCCATCAATTCCTGGCAATACATTGTATGAATCAAAATACAATCCTCCAGTAATCGCACAAGCTCCCATTGCAATCACATATTTTGGTTCTGGCATTTGATCATAAACTAATCTAAGACGTGGAGCCATTTTTCGTGTAATAGTTCCTTGAACAACAATTAGATCACATTGTCTAAGTGAACCAAATGCTTCAATGATACCAAATCGTTCAACATCATATCTCGGACTTGATGCAGCACCAAACTCGACACTGCAACAAGCTGTTTCAATATGCACAGGCCAAAGTGACCAAATTCTACCCCAATTGATAGCATAGCCCAATGGTTTGTCAATTGCTTTTTCTAAAATATCTCCTAATTTTCCTATGAAGACATTTGCATTCTCTGGCGTTACTAAATCTTTAAGCAATTTTATTCCCAACCCCCGTTAACATGATTTGTATAAATAACTACCATATTCTTCTTCTCCCTGATTGATAAAGTGCAAATGACATTGCACCAAACATAATTGCTAAAAATCCCATCATAGGTAATGTTGCACTTTTTGGAAGTTCCAATAGTGCACTACCCCAAGCATATAAGAAAATTGCAACAACATCAAAAATAACAAACATCAGAATATACGGGTAATACTGCATCATAAAATGAGTTCTTCCTTCACCACTTGGAACTTGACCACATTCCATTGGCAAAAATTTTACAGGGTTACTCTTTTTACGAGGTGATATCATTCGGGAAATCAATAATGCGGGTGCCATTGCTACTACTGCGAACCCAAACATCAATACGACGGTGCTATAATTGCCCGCTATTTCTCCGACCAATTTAACTTTCATTTCTGAGTTTTATATAATAAGATATGCTTCGTTTTTCCGATCAGGGTTTTCTAAAAATATGATTTGAAAAGTAATTATAGGATAATAGTAAATTCCCGATCATGGTACTAAATGTAGGCGATCCAGCTCCAAATTTTGAACTTCCAGATACAGAATTGAAAATGAGGACTTTGGATGAATTTAAAGGTAAAAAGATTGTATTATCATTCATTGTAGCAGCCAGTTCACCAGTCTGTGAAGTCGAATTGTGTACTTTTAGAGATTCATGGAAAGAAATTTCAGATATGGGTGCACAAATAATTTCAATTAGTAATGACGGTCCTTTTGCAAACAAAGCATTTGCAGAAAAACATAATTTCAATTTTCCATTATTAGGAGATTATACTAGTAAAACCATCAAAGAATATGATATTTTATTAAAAGATCTGTTACATATCAAAGATTACAATGCAGCTAAACGTTCAGTATTCATAATTATGGAAGATGGAAAAATTGGTTACAAATGGGTATCAGAAGATCCACTAAAAGAACCAAATTATGATGAAATTAAAAACTTTTTAAAATAAATAATTTTTTATTCTATATCAGCAATTGCGTCGCCTTTAGCAACAGTTCCAGTTTCCTTGGCTTTGATGTTTCTTACAACTCCATCTTTGTGTGCTTTAACTGCAACTTGCATTTTCATTGATTCTAAAGTACAAACTACATCACCTTTCTTTACATTGTCTCCATGTTCAACGGAAATAGAAACAACTTTTCCAGGAATTTGACTCTTTAATGTTTTTTGTACTCCACCAGTTGCGCCACCACCAGAATTTTTGTAAACAATTTTGTCATAATGAGTATGTAAGTTAATTATCATTGGGACATTATCAATTACAATATTCATTTCGTTAGTAGATTGGTCTAAGTATTTTGCTTTATGGTATTGTTGATTTAAGATAAATTCTAGTCCACTTGAATTCATACTAATAATTTTTAATTTGTGTTCATTATCATTAATTTTAATTATGTAGTCATTATCACCTAGATTTTCTAAAATTTTTCCGTCAAAGGATTTTTCAATTTCTTGTATCTTAAAATTAGTCATATTTATCAGTCCAGTTTATTTTTCCAGTTTGCGCTATTGTTAGAATTGTTTTGTACTTGACTCTTAAAGTATTCAGAATGAATGATTGCAGCAGCTAATGCGGCATCAGTTTTATTTTCTTTTTCTTTTTTAAGATCTTCAGTTAATTTGTCAATCATACCATAACGTTTCAAAAAGTCAGTAGATAATTCACCGTTTTTGTATTCTTCAGATTTAAGAATTGTTTTGTAAAGAGGAATAGAAGTTTCAACGCCTTCAACATACATATCATTTAATGCAGTAAGCATTCTGGTTCTAGATTCTTCAAATGTTGGTCCCCATGTACAGAGTTTTGCCATTAATGAGTCATAAAATGGTGAAACAGTGCATCCAGGGTAAAGATAAGTGTCGCATCTAACATTAGGTCCTGAAGGAATTGTTACATCCGGAACAGGTCCTGTTGACGGTGCAAAATCCAAAAATGTATCTTCAGCATTAATTCTACATTCAATTGCATAACCATTCATTTTTAGATCCTTTTGTTTGAATGGAAGTGGTTCTCCATTTGCAATATCAATTTGTAATTTGACAAAATCTAATCCCGAAACCATTTCACTTATTGGGTGTTCGACTTGAAGTCTTGCATTAATCTCAATAAAATAAAATTCTCCATTATCTGCTCTCAAAAATTCTGCAGTTCCTAGATTAGTATAATCAACTGCCTCTGCTGCTCTAACAACTATTTCACCAATTTCTTCTCTTTTTGCATCATCTACAACAGGAGAAGGGGTTTGTTCAATTAATTTTTGATTTCTTCTTTGAATAGAACATTCTCTTTCAAAGAGATGTACTGCATTTCCATGTTGATCTCTGCACATTTGATATTCAATGTGTCTTGTCTTTTCTAAGAATTTCTCAACAATGATTGCAGATTTTCCAACAGCTGCAATTGATTCAGAGGTTACGGTTTCAAAACCGTCGTGTAATTCTTTATCATTGGTTACAATTCTAATTCCACGACCTCCACCACCATAAACTGATTTTAACATAACAGGATATCCAATATCATTTGCAACTTTTGCTGCATCTTCTGCATCTTTTACTAAACCAGGACTTCCAGGGACCGTTGGAACATCAGCTTTTAACATTGCAGCTTTACATTCCATCTTATCACCACAAAGATTCATTGAATCTGCAGATGGACCAATGAAAGTAATTTTATTTTTCTCACACAATCTAGCAAAATCATCATTTTCAGATAGAAAACCATAACCAGGATGTACAGCATCTGCACCAGATGATAACATTACATCTAAAATTTTTTCTTGATTTAGATATGATTTTGCAGGAGCTGCTTCACCAATATGATATGCTTCAGTAGCTTGTTTCACATGCATTGAATTTGTATCTTCATCAGAGTATACAGCAACTGTTTTGATTCCAAGTGCCTTACAGGTTCGAATTACTCGTAATGCAATTTCTCCTCTGTTAGCGATAAGTACTTTCTCAATCATCTTCAATCACAAATTGATATTTCCATGTTTTCTAGGTAATTGTTTTTCTCTTTTATTTGCAAGCATTTCTAATGCTTTAATTAACATAGGTCTGGTTTCAGCAGGATTAATTACATTATCAACTGTTCCATGAGATGCAGCAACATATGGATTTTCAAATTTTTCTGCGAATTCATCTACTAGTTGTTTTTTAAGAGATTCAGGATCATCAGAAGCAGCTAGTTCTTTTCGATTCATAATTTTTACAGCTGCTTCACCACCTAAAACAGCACATTTAGCTGTAGGCCATGCATAATTAACATCAGTCCTGAGATTTTTACTTCCCATTGCAATGTATGCGCCACCATATGCTTTTCCAATGACTAAAGTTATTCTTGGAACAGTTGCCTCACAATATGCATAGAGCAATTTACTTCCGTGTCTAATAATTCCATTATGTTCTTGATTAGAACCTGGCATGTAACCTGGTGTATCAACTAAAGTAACTATTGGAATATTAAATGAATCACAGAATCTAATGAAACGTGATGCTTTGTTTGATGAATCAATGTCTAATGCGCCTGCAAGATGCATTGGTTGATTAGCTACAATTCCAACAACATTACCATTCAGTCTACCATATCCCACTACAATATTTGGTGCAAATAATTCATGAACTTCAAAGAACTCATGGTTATCAACAATTGAATTAATAATTTCTTTCATATCATATGGCTGTAAAGGATTTTCAGGCATAATGTTAATTAAATTATGATCTAGTCTGTTTGGATCATCATCAGTTGAAAGTTTTGGTGGTTGTTCAGTATTATTTTGAGGTAAGAAGGAAATTAATTTTTTAATATAATCCATACATTCGTATTCATTTTCTGCAACAAAATGTGCAACACCACTTTTTGAACCATGTGTGTTTGCACCACCAAGTTCTTCAAATGAAATTTCTTCACCTAATACTGTTTTTACAACATCCGGTCCAGTTACAAACATACTTCCAATTTTTTCAACCATTATAACAAAATCAGTCATTGCTGGAGAATATACCGAACCACCGGCTGAAGGGCCAACACTGGCAGTAATTTGTGGAATAACTCCAGAAGCTAATTGGTTATGATAAAAGATATCAGCAAATCCATCTAAACTCATAATTCCTTCTTGAATTCTAGCACCGCCAGAATCCATAATTCCAATAATTGGACATCCTGTTTTTAATGCATGATCCATTAATTTGGTAATTTTTTTAGCTCCCATTTGACTAAGTGTTCCACCCAGTACAGTGAAATCATATGCAAATACAAAGATTTGACGTCCTGAAACATTACCATAACCACCAATTACACCATCAGTGAAAAATTTCTTTTTTTGCATATCATATTCATAATAATGGTGAGTAGTCATCGGATCAACTTCAACAAATGTGCCAGCATCAAGTAAAAGATCGATCCTTTCGCGAGCAGTTAGTTTACCTTTCTCATGTTGAGATTTAATGCGATCTTGACCACCGCCTTGTAATGCAGTGTTATTGTTTTTAGTATATTCATCAATCTTTTCAGAATGCATTATGTTATTTGATCCAAATACTTTTCATATATTAATCTAGATTGAAAATAGAGATAATTCATCAAATTAGAGATCATGTAAATTTTAAGAATTAAGAATGCGGAATTTCTGGTTAGAGGATTTTTGATATGAGTTAAAAGCATCATTTTCATCACTACATTTTTTGCATATACATAATTGAGATACGTTTGGAATATCACAAATATCTTGAAATTCACATTGTGAGCATCCAGCTGGAGAACCACATACAATACATTGTAATTCATTTGTTTGGGCACATTTTTCATGCTTTACACCAACACCCTTTGACCATAACCCAATTTCATTAATTTCAATTTTATCATTACAAACAATACAAGTTCCAACAAATTTCATTGGAATTTTTATCCAACTCATTGTGTCAATTTAATCTCCTTATCAATAATATCACCAAAAGTTTCTTCTAATTCTAACTGTAAGGTTTTATTTTTAATACAAAATAAAATGTATGGTAAACACAAAGTTACAAAAGAACTAGAAGAAAGATGTAATTTTTTTGCCATTACAGCAGATAATGATTTAATTTTTGCTCCATCCCAACGAATTCTATTAAGTAGTGGCCACGATAAATTATATTTAGAATATCTTATTCTATCATCTTTTTGGTATAAATTAATTAAAATATCATTAAGATAACGTAGTAATCTCCAATTTTGTGTTTTCATAATTTTTCCAAATAACATATCAGCATTAGAAATAATTTCTAAATATTTTGCAAGTGAAGTACTATCTAAATCACTAGTAATGATACTAGAATAAAATGCATTAATTTTTTCTCTAGGATCAATTTGTATGGAATACAAAACTCCTCTAGCTTCTTCAATTGAATTTGCTTTGAAAAATGCATTTACTCCATCTTCAACATTAATACTCTCAAACGAAGTTTCTGTTTGAGGATTGAATCCAGTAATCAAAGATTGAGTAAGATTGATCATAGAGCGTATATCACCTTTTGATTTATCAATAACTTTGATTAAAGAACCAGGGCTAAGTTTTTCATTTTCTTTTTTTAAAATATTATTCAAATATACACGCAATAACCTTGGTGGAATTTTTTTAAACGATATTGTTGTAACTGCTTTTTTGATACTCTTCATTTTATCTGAATCATCATAATTAGCAGCAAGTAAAATTGGAACATTTGGTTTCTTCAAGATATCAACGAGTGCTGAAGCACCACCATAATCTCCGCGACCATGAATTCCATCAACCTCGTCAACAAAAATCATTGGAGTTCCCAGAACACTGACATTACCCAAAACAGGGGTAAGAATTTCATTAATTCTAGATTTACTTCGTACATCACTGGCATTAAGTCCAATCATATCATAACCAAATTGTTTAGCTAAAAGATATGCAATGGTAGTCTTTCCAATTCCAGGAGGTCCAATTATCAAAAGAGGTTTTGTACCCTTTTTCCATTTTGCAAACCATTCGATTATTTTTGCACGTGATTCTTCATTACCCACCATATCAGAAATATTCTGAGGTCGATATTTTTCAGACCACATCAATTTTATCACTTGGTTGGAAGATTTTTGTTCAAATCTGACCAGATGTTTTCTTCTTGTAATTTCTTGTACCAAAATTGGTTATAATGTTCAACAGTAAGAAAGAGAAATTCTAAGAACTTTGTATGTGAAAAATCATTAGGTAATTTTTCAAGAGCATCTCTTGCTTCACTTAGATAGGATTCACTATGATTCATTGTTTCTTCAAATCCACTTTTTGCATCATTCATTTTCAATGAATAAAATAGTGGCCAAGAAGGAATTTTTGCAGCTCTGTCTCTAATACTGTCTTCAATTTCATTTCCACATCCAACAGATTCAGCTGCCTTTGCCATTCCAGTGTAAAAGATATCAGCTAAAGGTGCACGATTCAAAGCCATGTTTCTACCCGCAGTACCCATTACAGAGCGATATTTTTTGTAACTTTCAATTAGTTCTTCCTCAGTAATTTCTGCAGGTTTGTCTTTTAATTTTGTATCAAGATATTGTCCAATTCTTGCTTGTTTAAAACCCTCTTCAAATTCTTTGAGCACATCCTCACCACCTTTTGAAATTTTTTCTCTGGCAAGTTTCAAAATATATGGATTCATTAGTTTGTAATCATCCAAATATTCTAAATCTTCATCTTTGTCAACAATTCTATCCATTGGCTCACTAAGATCAATTGCAATAATATGACCATCAACAATATCCTCCCTCATAGTTGTACTTTTATCATCTTTGAAATAATCTGTAGATGCATCAAAGAGTCCATTAAAAACAGGAAATGTCATTTTAACAAAATTTGAATTCAAAATTCGAAGAACTCTATCATGTAAAGTATCAAAGTCTTGTAATTTAGATTTTATAGGTTCAATTTCAGATGCATTTAAAATAATTTCAGTCGAACCTACTTCTTCAGCAAATTGTTGTTGTGTGGTATTTGGGGATTCATCAGCATTAATTTGGTCAAATAGATTTTTTGCAAATCTTTGAGCAAATGCTGGAAATGTATCTTCTGCCTCTTGTTTATACTGATTAAATAATTTGAATCCTTTTGATTTGAACAAACCTTGCTTAATGATTTGTTTTCCGGGTTTTGTTCCCATTAAAGCACTTTTACTAAAAATTGATTCGTCTTTTCCACTCACAATCACAATTCTATGTGTTGTTATTTATGCTTTCAAAACAAAAAATTTCTTCACTTAAATTACGAAAGAAGAATTATTTTTTGTGGAAGTAATAGATATTCTCAAAGAAGCTTCAAATCAAATTTATCAAAATGTAAAGGATTTAGCAGGGACAGAAGATGCTGCAGGAGATTTTGGAAGAGGAGCAGGTGGAGATATTTCACGAAATATTGACATAATTGCTGAAAAGACTGTTTTAGATTATTTAAAAAAAATTAATTTTGAATGTATAGTGTTGGGTGAAGAATGTGGTAGAGTTGAATTATCAAATAATTCAAAAGGTTACATCATCATGGATGCTATAGATGGTTCAGCAAATGCAGTACGTGGTGTACCATTTTTTTGTAGTTCATTAGCATTTGCAACAGAAGATAAGCTTAGTTCAATTACAGATGGTGTAATTACAGATTTAACAAATGGAGATATGTATTGGGCTTCAAAAAATAAGGGTTCATTTTTGAATGAAAAACAAATTAAAGTTCAACAAAAAGAACCAATTTACAAAATTGTTGGAATTAACACGTCTGGTGGTTCTAATGAATTAATGCAGCGAATGTATCCAATATTTCAAAATCATAATCATACAAGACATTTTGGTGCTAATGCATTAGAAATGGCATTATTTGCAAGAGGTTTGATGGATGTGTTTATTGACTTTAGAGATAAAATCAGAATTCAAGATATTGCTGCAGGATGTATTATTGTAAAAGAAGCTGGAGGATTACTTTTAGATGCAGATTTGAATCCACTTGATGCAGATCTAAGTTATGAAACAAGAGTATCATTCATTGCTGCAGCAAATCAAAAAATTCTAGATGAAATAATGTCACAAATTAATTAGAATTATAGTAATTAGATCAACCTTAGGATTACCTCATAAGAGAAATATATTTATCCAAAGTAACAGGAAACCTCGTTGTATGGTTACAGAAATGAAGGCAAAAGTTGTCTACAGAGAACTGCTAAAAGAAGACCTAGTAGTCATACGATTAGTTCCTGAAAATGGAATGCCAGAATACCAAACAGGACAATTTTTAACAATTGGTCTTCCAATACCAGCAGAAAAAAAAGTAGTTAGAAGAGCATACTCAATTGCATCACATGCTGAAAATAGAGATTATTTTGAATTTGTAATTAGATGGGTAAGAAAACCACTTCCAGGTCGAGTAACAACTGAATTATTTTATCTTAGTGTTGGTGATGAAGTAACTTTAGGTGATCCGACAGGGGCAGCATTACTAATTAGCAATAAACTACACAATGGTAAAAAAGATAATAGAAGAGTAATTTGTGTAGGTGGAGGAACAGGTTTAGCACCATTTGTCGCATTTGCAAAACATTTCCATGATACAAATGATACTAGAGAAGTAATTGTTTTACATGGTGCAAGTTATGTTGATGAATTAAGTTACAAACGACTCTTAACAGATATGGAATTAGAAAGTGAAAAAGTAGGAAGAGACAAATGGAATTTTAGATATAGAGCAGCAATTAGTAGACCAAAAGAATTCTTTAACAGATCATGGAATGGTCATGTTGGTAGAGTTGAATCATTTTTTAAACCAGATAAAAAAACAGGTTTATCACCAGTTGAAGAAATGGTTGGCGAAGAATTAACTCCAGAAAATTCAATCATCTACATTTGTGGATATCAAGGGACGATCGATGGAGTGATTGACCACGTAGGAGCAAAAGGTTTCGTTACAGAGCATGAAAAGAAATCAGATGGTAGTTTTGGAATCAAATACGAATCATACGGATAAAAAAATCAACCTAGTGTTATAATTAAATAAAAATATCTTAATTTTTATACTGATATCAATTTCAACAAAATATGCCTAAAATTATGTGTCGAGATTACGGTTTTGAATGTGATTTTATAGCAGATGGCGAAACTGAAAAAGTTATTAAAGATTTTCGAAATCATGCTGAAGAAGTACATGGAATAGATTATTCGGTTGAAGCAGTAAAACAAATTCTAATTAGAAAACAAAAATAATAAATTTTAAGCATCCAATCTTTTCATTCTAGCAGATAAAACGGGTAATTCTTTTTCTATAATTTTCTCGACTGCAGGAACGATTGTTGCTTTATCCTTTACACTTTCATCATAGATTTCTGCAATTTGATCTCTAAATAGTAATTTAATTCCAGGAAGAGCTGTAATTCCTTCATCAACAGTTCTTGGATCAGATAAATCTAAAATCAATGTACCTTTTTTCTTTTCTTCCATTACAAGACGAATTCTATCAAATGTAATTAAAAAGTAATCAGATGTTGTTGCAACAAAAATAATATCATATTTATCAAATGTTGAATAAATATCATCAAATGATATTGGATTTCCACCAACAATATTACTAAATCCAGTAGCTCGTTCAATAGATCGACTAGTTACATCGTAAGAGATTTCTTTTTTGTTTAGAGATTTTGCAACTAAAGCAGCAGGATTACCAGTACCAATTAACAAAACTTTCTTCTTTGAATCCAATCCTGCTTTCTCTTCAACTAATTTAACTGCAGTATCACCAAGAGAAACAATATCTTTTGCAATACCAGTAGTATCTCTCATTCTAGTAGATAATCGAATTACACTTTCAAATAATTTATTCAGAATGGTACCTGATGTTCCTGCAGATTTAGCATGAGATAATGATTGAACTATTTCATCAAATACCTCTTGTTTCCCAACAACAAATGAATCAATTCCTGAACCTAAACGTAGGAGATTAAGATAGACATCATCACTTTTGTAAACCTCAATAGTTTGATCAAAATGATCAATGTCAATTTGTTCTAATTTTGTCAAATTTATCCATGTTTCTTTTACTTGATTTAAAATGAGAGTTTTACCCTCAGCTCTTCTTGCATCTGGTGAATCAGTAGTTTCTGTATTGCTAACTGTAAAAATTTCAATTCTACTTGCAGTTTGAATAATTATACATTCATCAACACCATCAATGTTCCTAAATGTCTCTGCTGCTGCTGCAACATCTTTGAAAGCAAATTTAGATAATTCATGTATAGGAACATTTTTGAAAGTCACTCTAGCATTCATTACATCAAAAATTACGTGGTCCATATCATCATACCATCCTATGCACTAATTTTATTCCTTCCACCTTTGGCAGTTCTAAAAACATTCATTCCAATATAGAAATTTTCATGTATAGATTCTAAGTAAGTTATTTCATTTTCTGTTGCAAGTATTTCTTTTTCGGTTGAATCAGGATCACTTTTTTGTTTAGCAAGTTTAGCTTTTAATTCATCTAAGAAGGAATCAACACCGCGTTCATAATTTGATACACCACCAAATTCTGGACTAAGTACGTGTTGTGGATTATATTCTGGAGTTTGATCCTGAGGTGTTTCAGCTTGTCTTGTAATGGATTCTTGTTCATCTGCTGAAAGTATAGGTCTTGGGAATCTATCTTCTTTTTCTAACCAAAATTCAGGTTCTCCCATCTCTCGTCTAAAAATTTCTTCACCTTTTCTTTTGAAAGTGAAATCCACTTTTTTTGCAGTGTCTGCTTTAACTTCAGCAGCAATTGCTTTGTATTCCTCGTCAGCTGCTGCTTCCAATTCAGCTCTTGCTGCATTTGCTTTTTCAAGAGCAAGTTTCACTGCAGCTTCTGCATCAGCAACTGCTTTTGCATTTGCCTCTACTTTAGCTGCTGCTTCTTGAGCAATTTTAGATTCTGCTTCAGCTTTTGCGTCTTCAGTTTTTTTAATTTCCTCAGCAGATGGTTCTTCAGATTTAGTCTCTTCAGGAGATTTTGCTTCCACTTCAGATTCTTTTTTCTCTTCAGACAATAAATTTCCCTAAAATTCCCTGAATTTTAAGATTCTTGTAAGAAGAAATTTGATAATAATTTTAATAATTAGAAAAATTGATCGCTAAAATAATCAAATAATTAGAAATAATGGCGCCCTCGGCGGGATTTGAACACGCGTCTCAGCCGTGACAGGGCCGAATTCTAGACCGGGCTATACTACAAGGGCACAAGTACTATGAATCAAAATCCTAGATTAAAAGTTTCTGTCATAACACAGATTTCTAAAAGACTAAATTATACACGAAAATAATTTTTATGTGTGGGTCTATGGCGCAGCCAGGTAGCGCACCGGACTTTTAATCCGGTTGTCGAGGGTCCGAATCCCTCTAGACCCGCTCCCTTTCTATTAATCAAGTGAGATCATTAACTAATTTCTGAAGTTCATCAATGGATGATTTGATTTTATTTTCTCTTTTAGACATATCAGATCTCCAAGTATTGATTTTTTGAATTCTATCAGAAATCATTCTTTTTTGTTCATCATAACCTGAAGAACCAAATGATTTTCTATCTTTTAGAGATGAAACAACACTAGTTGTAGAAATAATTTTAGAAACAATTTTTGGATCTACTTTAGTACCAATAACAGATTTTTTGATTTCCATAGAAGATAATTTAGAAATAGGTTTTTTTGAATCATGTGCTAATTGTACCAAAATACCTGCAATTTTATGCGTCACTCTAAATGGAACTCCTTCTTGTACTAATTTTTCAGCAATATCCAATGCAATTAGATTACTTGATTCAGTAACTTTTTTCATTTGTTTTTCATTTACTTTCATAGTTAGAATAATTGATTTTATAATTAGTAATGCACTGATAGAAATTTTTGATGTAGACCAAATAGATGATTTGATTTGTTGTAGATCTCGTCCATAACCAGAGGATAAACCTTTGACAGTAGTCAAAATTGCAGTTAGATTACCAATAATTTCTGCAGTTTTACCTCTAGTCAATTCTAAAATATCAGGATTCTTTTTTTGAGGCATAACACTAGAAGGTGATGTAAATTCATCAGATAATTCAATAAAAGAAAATTCAGATGTAGACCAAATAATAAAATCTTCAGAAATTCTACTTAGATTAGTCATCAAAATAGTAATCATTGCAACATACTCTGCTACAAAATCGCGTGCACTGGTTGCATCAAGAGAATTTTCAACAACATTGTCAAAACCCAACATCTTTGCAGTGCTATGTCTATCAATTGCAATACTTGTACCTCCAATAGGACCAGCTCCAAGTGGACTTTGATTAATTCTTTCAAAAGTATCAAACAATCGTTGGAAATCTCTAGACAAAACATCTGCTTGAGCTAAAAGATAATGTGAAAACAAACCTGCTTGAGCTTGTTGAAGATGAGTGTAAAATGGCATTATTGTTTTTTGATGATTTTTTGAAACAGATACAAGTGATTCAATAGTATCTAAAAGACAATTACAAATAATATTGATGTCATCTCTAATTTTCATTCTTATATCTAAAACAACTTGATCATTTCTTGATCTTGCTGTGTGCATTTTTCCTCCACTTGCCATACCCGATTTTTTGATTACCAATGATTCAATTAATTCATGAATATCTTCTGCACCAGATGATGAATCAAATTTTTCACTTTTCAAATCTTCTAAAGAAGATAAAATTTTTTTTGCATCATTTTTGCTTATAATTTTATTTTCTAGTAACATTACTGTATGAGCCTGACTACCAATAATATCATACAGAGCAATTTGAGAATCATCATCTATAGATGAGACATAATCTAGAGTGATATTGCTTAAATCAGTCCCAAGTCGTGAACGATACAACACCTAAGGTTGTAAAATGGTTATATATAGCATAAATGATTTTTCGACATGAGCCAAGATATCAAATTACTTAGGGTCAAAATTTTTGATGAATTATCAAAGATTGTAGATCCAGAAATCAACACATCCATTGTGGAATTAGAATTAATTGATGAAGTAGACATCAATGATAGTAATGTTAAGGTGGATTTGCATCTAACTAGTCCTTTCTGTCCAGCAGTATTTGGTTTCAAAATTTGCCAAGATGTTCATGATTATCTATTGAAAGTAGATGGGGTAGAGGATGTCAAAGTAAATGTGTCAAATCATTTTATGGCAGAACAAATCAACAACCAGGTAAACAATAGTCCTAATCCCAATAAAGTAAATGAACTTCCAAAAAAAACAGATTAACTTCTAAATCCTAAAAGGTATCCTCTTAGGAATTGAATACCCATAGCAGGATCAACACCTTTTGGACATACCTGGCTACATGAACCAGCAAAGTGACATCTCCAAATTCCATGGGATTCATCAATTATGTCAAGTCTAGTATCTTTTCCTTTGTCTCTACTATCAGCAACATAGCGATATGCTTGTGCTAATGCTTGAGGTCCTACAAATGAGGAATCAGTAGTCATAGTTGGACATGCAGAATTACACAAACCACATTTTATACAATTTGCAAATTGAATATAATTTTCAACTTCTTTAGGAGATTGTAAAAATTCTTTTTCATTAGAATTCACTTCAGAATCATCATTAATTAAATAAGGTTTGATTTTGTGGTGTGTGTCAAATAATCTTTCAAACTTTACTGCCAAATCACGAATTACTGGAAAATTATTCATAGGTTCAACAGTTACAACATTAGAATCTAATTCACTAATTTTAGTAAAACATGCTAATCGGGGTTTACCGTTAATCAACATACCACAAGATCCACATGTAGCTTGTCTGCAAGAATAACGAACAGCTACTGAATGATCATGATGTTTTTTAACATCTAGAATTGCTTCTAGTACTGTTGTCCATTTTTCATATGATACGGTAAACTCCATGAATTTGTTTGTTTCATCAAATTCAGGATTAAATCTTGAAATTCTAAGTAAAATGGATTTTGTTGTAGAAAGTGGATTTGGTGGTTGTTCATCTGCAACACTAGAAACCTGAGCCATTTCTATACCATCCCCATATTTGTCATAATTATTGTTCTTGAGCCATATCCAATTAATACAATCATTCCTATTACAACACCGTACGAAACAGCCTTTTCATAAACCCTACCTTGTTTTAGTTCTAGTAAAATAACTCTTAATCCATTAAATCCATGTACTGCAAGTAAAATCAAAATCAATTCAAGCATTATTACATAAGGAACGGATCGATAATTTGCTAAAACGTTTTCATAAGATAAAGAGTCTGAAAACCCAGTTGTTAAACGCATTAAAATATGAACTGCAACTAATCCAACTGATGCTAAAGCAGTCCCATAGTGAATTTTCATTATTGTACTTTCTTTCATTTTATTCACCAAACATTACTGCCATTCCATACATCATTGCAACTGCTGCAAGGACGATGGAGGAGTAAATTCCTATTTTATGTCTATAATTTTGGGATGCAGGGTCATATGGATAATCTGGTCTGGCAGGTTTTCCCACACCAACACCACCATGTCCCAACATAATTCTAATTCCATTTCCAGTATGAAAAACACACATACCAATTACAAGAACTAAAAAGATATGACCTTCAGTGGTTTGAGTCATTGCTAGAAAATCATCCCAGCCCATTCTACCTCGTAAAATATTACTTGTTTCATAAACATGTGCAATAAAGTAGCCTAACAATCCCAATCCAGTTAAACGCATTAACAGATAGGCTATTCTTTCAATTCCATAACGGCCAGGGTTGGCCATTCCTTTGATGCCTTCTTTATTTTCATCTTGAGTCATCTAGTATTTTCTCTCCACTGGTTTGTATTTAGTAATTGTTACAGGATGTGTTTTCATTATTGGTTCAATTGGATCATAATATGCAAGTGTGTGATATAAGAAATTTTCATCATCACGTTTAGGATAATCAGTTCTTGAATGAGCACCACGAGATTCTTTACGATTTATTGCACCAACTAGTAGAACTTCAGCAACTCGGAACATAGAATCAAGTTCCATTACATTTGCAAAATTAGTATTGTACTCTTTTGCTTTATCATCAACATGTTTCCAAGCTTGTTTTTTTAATTCTCTAACTTTCTTTAAACCATCAACAAGATCAGTTTCATTTCTGAAAACATATGCTTTGTCATTCAAAGTATCAGTTAGTTCTTGTCTAATTTCATATGGGTTTACATCTCCATTTCCTCTAAATATTCCATCATAGATTCTTTTTTCTTCCAAAGCAACTAAATGATGAGGCCATTGATCACCATTATTATTATTCATAGCATATTCTGCAGCTAGTTCACCAGTAATTTTTCCCCAAACAATACATTCAGAAGTGGAATTAGCACCTAAACGATTTGAGCCGTGTACACTGTTACATGCGGCCTCACCAGCAGCCCAAACACCTTGAATTTCAGTTGCACCATCAATATCAGTATGTAATCCACCCATCATATAGTGACAAACAGGTCTAATGTCAAGCAAATCTTTGGAAGGATCTATTCCTGAAAATTTAATTGAAATTTCTCTAATTCCACCTAATTTTTCTTTAATTTTTTCATCACCAAGATGTCTCAAATCAAGTTTCATACAATCAACACCAGTTTCATGTTTGAATCCACGACTTTCTTGAATTTCGGTCATAATTGATCTTGAAACAATATCACGTGGAGCTAATTCCATTTTTCCAGCAGCGTAAGTTTTCATAAATCGTTCTCCTTGATTGTTTAGCAAGTATCCACCTTCTCCTCTTGCACCTTCAGTAATTAAAATTCCAGATGGTAAAATTCCAGTTGGATGAAATTGTACAAATTCCATATCCTTTAATGCCATACCAGCGCGGAATCCCATATCTAATCCGTCAGGAGTAGATGATAGTGCATAAGTTGAAAAACTATACAAACGTCCAGCTCCACCGGTTGCAATGATCAAAGCTTTTCCTTTAATGGTGTAAAAATTACCAGAAGATAATTCAATTGCAGTAACACCCATGAATTTTTTACTATCATGGATAATTGATGTTACAAACCATTCGTTAAGATATTCAATATTATCATATTTTTGACATGTATCATACAAAGTTTGCATTTCATAAAATCCAACTTTATCTGATGCATAAGTTGCTCTAGGAAAACTGTAACCACCAAAATTTCGTTGATCAATTCTACCATCATCTCTTCTAGACCAAGGCATTCCCCAATGATCCAATTGACGAATTTCTTTTGGCATTTCAACACAAAGTCGTTCTGCAACATCTTGGTCTGCAAGAAAATCACTTCCTTTTACAGTGTCATAAACATGAGATTCAATTGTATCACCTTCATCCTCAAAAAGTACTGCAGCAGTTCCACCTTCTGCAGAAACTGAATGAGAACGCATTACTTGAACTTTAGAAACAACACCAATCTTTAGATGTGGACCTTTCTTTGCAGCTGAGATTGCGGCTCTTAATCCTGCAAGACCAGAACCACAAATGATGAGATCAAATTCTAATGAATTAGCCATTTTTAATACAAAAATAGTATTTTTGGGTTAAATATGAAGTATTGTTCAAGTAGATTCAGAAATATTAAAATATATCACTAGTGATATCACTAGTGATGATTTCAGAATGGTTTCAAAGAGTAGGAAGTTCAATACCAAGAGGATTTTCAAGATATTTCATATTAGAATTGTTAAAAGAGAAAACATACACGGGAAAAGAAATTATTGATTATGCTGTTGAACAAAGTAATGGGATTTGGAAACCATCTCCAGGATTAATCTATCCACTGCTAGGCAGATTATTGGATGAGAAATTAATTGAGGAAACAAAAGATGGAAGATATCAATTAACTAAGCAGGGTTTAGAAACAGCACAAGATGTGGATAAAATCAATGATATTGTAAAAAATCAATTAGAAGTTTTATTCAGATTGGGAAATGTAGGAAGATTTGTTGCATTAGATTTATTAGAAAAAATTTCATCTATGGGTTCCATTTTAAGTTCTAATTTATCAAATATGACAGATGATGAAACTCAAAAATATAAAAAATTTCTTCAAGATGAATTAGATAAAATGAATGGAGGTAAAGCAACAAAAAAGGACACAGATAGAAAAGGTAAAAAGATCAAAATAGAATAATAAATAATTAATAAATAATTCAAAGAAAATAGAAACTTATGAAAAAGTTAGCTAGTATGATAAAATCAAAAAAACCTCTTGTCATACCAGGTGTATATGATGCAATTGGAGCAAAAATTGCAGAGAAGGTTGGGTTTGATGCTATGTTTCAAACAGGTTATGGAACATCAGCAACATTATTTGGAATGCCAGATTATGGATTTATTGGTGCAACTGAAACAGTTGATAATGCAAGAAGAATATCAAATGCAATTTCAGTTCCACTTATTGTTGATTCAGATACAGGGTATGGAAATGCACTAAGTGTTTGGAAATTAGTAAAAGAATTAGAATCTGCAGGTGCTGCAGGTATATTTCTAGAGGATCAAAAATGGCCTAAAAGATGTGGACATATGCAAGGAAAAGAAGTGATACCGCAAGAAGAATATACTGAAAAATTAGGTGCTGCAATTGATGCAAGGGAAAATAAAGACTTCATAATTGTTGCCAGAACCGATTCAAGAGCAACAGAAGGACTAGACAAAGCAATTGAAAGAGGACTTCAAAATAAAAAAACAGGTGCTGACGCAGTATTCATTGAAGCCCCAAAAACATTGGAAGAAATGAAAAAAATAGGAAAAGAAATCAATGCACCACTAGTTGCAAATATGATTGAAGGAGGAGCAACTCCAATGAATTCTGCACAAACATTAAACAAAATTGGATTTAACATAATCCTATATCCATTATCAGTATTATTTGCCAACACTTTTGCAACAATGAATATTTTACAAGAATTAAAAAATTCAGGAACTACTTCAAAATATAAACAAAAAGTGGTAAATTTTGATCAATTTAATAATTTAGTAGAATTAGATAAATTCAAAAAAATGGAAACAAAATACAAGTTTACAAAAAGAAAATAAAAAATTTCAAGTAAAGTTAACTATTCTGCGTTTCTCTTTACTTCAATTTCTATTGTTGAAACATTACGTGTTCTACCATCTTCTGATTCCAAAGATTCTGAATCAATTTTGATATTTCCAATAGAATATCCGGCATTTTCAGTTTTTCGTGCAACAATTTGAGCTACATCTACAGCACGACCTATGCTGAGTCCCCTAGCTTTGATGTTGACAGAAGGTACATTTGCTAATTGAATTAGCGTCGATGTCACATATGCCATCAATGGTTTTTTCCCAATGAATATGGTGTCTCTAGTTTCAGTGGACATGGATAGTATAGTATTTAACGATAATTTAAAGTTAAAATTGATTTTTTTTAAATAATATAAAAATTTGAAAAAATCTAAGGTTATTAACTTGAAAATGAATTTAAAAATAGTTTGAAAGATATTTTGAAAATACTTGAATCAGAAAATTCTCAAGAAAAAATTAGAATTTTAGAGACTTTACATAATACAAATAATGTGCAAATACTACAACAAATTATTTTAAGATTAAATGATGACAGCATTCAAGTTAGAGGAGAAGCGTTTAATGCACTAATATTGAATCAAAATAAAATTTCAAAAATTCTAATTGATAATCTTAAGTCCACAAATAAAAATATCAAAGGTTTCATAGCGCTAGTATTAGCAAACAGAAATGAAAAAAGTGCAATTCCAGAAATAGTTAAACTTGTAGATGACAAACATGCAATGGTAAGATCCTGTGCAATTGGATCTCTAGGATATCTAAAAGCAGAGACAATGGCAGATGTTATTTTAAATGCATTTTCAGATTATAATTTAGATGTACAAAAAAGTGCATTACAGGCAGCAATTCAAGCAAATATTTTGGTTACAAAAGAAAAAATTAAAGAAATTTCAAAAAATGATGATCAACAAATTAAAAATCTATTATTAAAAATAAAAAAATAAGTGGACCGAAAGGGATTTGAACCCTTGATCCGATGCATGCCATGCACCTATCCTACCAGACTAGACGACCGGCCCAATAATCAGAATACTGATTGAATAATATTTTTTAAATTGGTTATTAACGTTTAGCGATTTAATTAGTTAGGTTAGTGAAATTATCACAATATATTTAAACTTCAGTGGGATGATTGAATTGTCATGGTAGTAGATAACAAAGCAACCGTCACATATGTTCAATTAATTAAAGAGGATCTTGTAATTATCAGAATTGTTCCAAAAGATGGTCCAGTTCCAGATTTTCAAGCAGGTCAATTTCTTACATTAGGATTACCAAACCCACTAGACGGTGATAAAATTGTTAGAAGAGCATATTCAATTGCATCACATCCAGAAAATAAAGAGTATATTGAATTTGTAATTAGATGGGTAAGAAAACCACTTCCAGGAAGATTAACTACTCAATTATTTAATGTAAAAGAAGGTGATGAAATACTTTGGTTAAAACCAGCAGGTAAAGCATTAGGAATTAGTGAAGAATTACCAAATGGTGAAAAAGATACAAGAAGAATTGTGTGTATTGGTGGTGGAACAGGATTAGCACCATTTGTTAGTTTTGCACAGCATTTTCATGATACAAACGATAAAAGGGAAATCGTTATTTTACATGGTGCAAGTTATGTTGATGAATTAAGTTACAAAGACATGTTAACAGGTTTTGAAGATGAAAGTAATGCAAAAGGTAAGGATGAATGGAATTTCAAATATAGAGCAGCAATCAGTAGGCCACAAGAATGGTTTAACAGAAGTTGGGCAGGTCAAATTGGCAGAGTTGAGACATTTCTAAGACCTAGAGATAATGGTTTGTCACCATTAGAGGAATTAGTTGGAGGAAAAATAACTCAAGAAAATACAATTTTCTATGTTTGTGGTTGGCAAGGAACAATTGATGGAGTAATGGATTTCTTAAATCCAAAAGGATTCGTTACACAACACGATAAACGTGAAGATGGAAGTTTTGAAGTTAAATACGAATCATACGGATAAAACTGTTAAAATTAATCATTGAAATATGAGAATATTTTAGAAATCATAATTGAAAACAGCCCTATATCTTGCTCATCTAAATCCCGTAACTAATGCTCACATAGAGATCATTAAAGAATTGAAAAAAAATGCAGATATTGTAAAAGTAATGCCCGTTATTTTCAAGTATGATGATAGAGAAGTAAATAGTAAAAGTTTCCCGTTTAATTTTGAAACTAGAAAAAAGATGTTAGAATCAATTTTTGCAGATTCAATTAAAATTACTGATGATTATGCATTTTTAGCACCATTCAAAAAATATCTTCCACCATTAGTTAGAAGAAAATCATGGAAATTAAGAAAACAAATTCTTAACGGGGTCGAAGGAGATTATTTTTCATATACAGGTGACAAGGCAGAAGGATATATGCTAAAACTGTATAGATTAAAACCAAAAATTGGGGAAAGAAAACCACTATCAGCAACATCAGTTAAAGAAAAAATGTATGATGCAGCACTAGAAAAAAATTCTGCTTGGAAAGAAGATATTCCAGAACAAATAGTCAAAATTATTGAAGAAGAATGGAAAACAGTAGAAAAATATGCAAAACAAGAAGATCAAACTACAAGAATTGTAGGAATGAAATTTCCTAAAGAAGGGTATTCAAAATAAATAGAGATTAATACAGAATTGATAGAATTTTTTCATGTCACTTCCGTTTTCAAAATACGTATGGTTTGATGGAAAGTATGTTCCTACAGAAAAAGCAAAAGTTCCAATAACAACACATGCAATCCATTATGGAACATCAGTTTTTGAAGGAATAAGGGCTTATTGGAATGGACAAAATCTCAACATATTCAGATTAGATGAACATGTAAAGCGATTTAGAAAATCAGGTCAATTTTATAATATTTCATTAAATTTCACAGATGAACAAATTACTAATGCAGTTATTGGTATTTGTAAAAAAAATAAAATCAAAAAATCATGTTATATCAGACCATTTTATTTTGTAGGAAACTATGGAATTAATTTACACGTTACAGAAAAAGCCCCAACAAATGTTGCAATTTTTACATTTCCATTTGGAGATTTATTTGATAAAAATGGAATAACTGCAAATGTTGTATCATGGAGAAAGTTTTCAGATAATTCTACTCCCACACAAGCAAAAATGGGAGGAAATTATCTCAATTCAATAATTGCCACACAAGAAGCAAAAAGAAACGGAGTGGATGAAGCAATTTTACTGGATCAAGATGGAAATGTGAGTGAAGCACCAGGAGAAAACATTTTCATCGTTAAAGAGGGTCAATTGATTACACCATCACTATCATCTTCAGCATTAGAAGGGATTACAAGAGATGCAATAATAAAAATTGGAAAAGATTTGGATATTGATGTAATTGAGAGAAACTTCAAAAGAAGTGAATTAATTATGTCAGATGAAATTTTTCTAACAGGAACAGCTGCAGAAATAACACCTGTAATTTCAATGGATTCTAAAAAAATAGGTAATGGTAAACCTGGAGATGTAACAAAAAAAATGATGCAAGAGTATTCAGACATCGTAATGAATAAAAATATTGATTATGTTCATTGGTTAACTGAGGTCTATTAGATGAAAATAGTTCAAATTGGAACAGGTGGATGGGGGAAAAACCATACAAGAATTTTGTCTGAATTAGGCGTACTTGTGGCAATATGTGATGCAAATCTTGAAAAAAGTAAAGAGTATGGAGAAAAATATTCTGTAAATTATTATCAATCAATTGAGGAATTATTAGAATCAGAAGAATTTGATGGAGCGTTTGTTGTCACACCAACATCAACACATACAAAAATTGCTATGAAATTATTGGAATCAAAAAAACATGTTTTTGTAGAAAAACCAATGACATACAAATCTGAAGATGGTGAAAAACTTGCAAGGTTAGCAGAAAAAAATAAAGTTATTCTGACATGTGGGTATATTGAAAGATTTAATCCAGCAGTGAATGTTGTAAAAAAAATTGTTAATGAGAAAAAATATGGAGAATTAGTGATGTTAGAGTTTCATCGAGAGAATAGAATGCCATTACATATTAAAGATGTTGGAATTATTTATGATACTTCAGTTCATGATATTGATACAGCCAATTGGTTGTTTAATGATATGCCCCAAGTAGTTTTTGCACGTGCAGGAAAAATTAAACATGAACATGAAGATTTTGCAAGTATTATGTTAGGATATAAAAATGATAAAGTTGCAATAATTTCTTCAAATTGGATTACACCAAAAAAAGTTAGAAAATTTAGTGCAGTATGTACAGAAGCAATTATTTCATCAGATTTTATAACTCAAGAAATCATAGTTGAAAAAAATGAAGAATCTGAAATTATTCATAATGAAAAAGAAGAGCCGTTGTTGAGAGAAATTCGAAATTTCTTAGATGCAATTGAAAAAAAGACTGAACAAATTGTTAAATCACAAGAAGCGGTAAATGTTACAAAAATTGCAGAAGCGGCACTTTTATCTAGTCAAAAAGGAACTCCAATTTATCTGAATTTAAAATGAATAAAACAATGATGGAAATACTAGCATGTCCAATAGACAAGAATCATCCTTTAGAGTTATTTGAAATTAAACAAAAAGACGATGTAGTGATTGAAGGAGCAATATTTTGTCCAAAATGTTCTAGATTTTATCCAATAATGGAAGAAATTCCAATTATGCTGCCAGATGATCTAAGAGATAAAAAACATGAAATGGAGTTTTTAAAAAGTAACAAGGATAAATTGCCTGAAAAAATTATTACAAAGGCAAATCCATGGCATTTATAGAAAATGGTAACAAATTTTATTTCTGAAAAGGCAAAAATTGGAGACAATGTCCAGATTTGGCATTTTTCATATGTTGGAGATGATGTAGAAATTGGAGACAATGTAAAGATTGGTTCTCTTGCACATATTGATTATGATGTAAAAATTGGAGACAATACAAAAATTGAAGGGCAAGCATACATTCCACCATTATCTAGAATTGGAAAAAATGTATTCATTGGTCCAGCAGCTGTTTTAACAAATGATCCTTTTCCAATGTGTGATAAAATGATAGGAGTTACAATTGAAGATAATGCAATTATTGGTGCACGTGCAGTAATCAAAGCAGGAATTACTATAGGAAAAAATAGTGTTGTTGCAATGGGAGCTATTGTAACAAGAGATGTTGAAGAAAATACTGTTGTTGCAGGTTCTCCAGCTTTTCTAAGATACAGTAGAGAAGAATATGATAAAAAACGAAAAAAATGGATAGATAGTTAAAAGTTTAATTCCTTTTTGAAGATATAGTTTTTTAATTTGGATAAAATTAAAATCCATATTACAACTAATACCAAAGCAACTATTACTTTAATTCCAGATGCTATTGCCCAATGAAAATCACCAAATTGTTGAATTGAAAATGGACCTAGCAATACAACCATTATTCCACCACCAAGAAGTATCAAAACCCACATTGCAAATAGAAAACCATAAAGTCCGGATTTCAAAGTGAAATACCCATCATGAATGCAGTAATTATAGCTAAGATTCCAGAAAAGAATGTAAGTTTGAAAATTGTAAATCCAACTTGTTTTTCAGTTAGTGGGCATGCAGCAAGGATTAATCTCACTAAAGTTACAGGTGCTGTTTTATCATTAGTTGATTTTAATTTAAAATCATCAGTATGCTCTACAGGTTTACCTTTAATTTGTCGATGTTCTACTACTCGTTTTACACTAGATAGGAACAAAAATGAATTGATCACAGCAGGCAACAATGCAATTGCTGCAATAATTTCTACACCTCCAATAATTGCAATTACACCATACATAGCACCAAATGTTAATGCCCCAGAATCTCCAGGAAAAATTTTACTTGGAATTTTATGATATTTGTAAAATGCTAATGAAACAAATCCTAGAGGTAAGCTTACAATAGCAATTTCATAATTTTGTAAAATAAATAAGCAGATACTTAATGTGAAACTTGCAATTACCATAAAACCGCTAGCAACACCATTTAAAACATCAATAGAATTAATTGTATTTCCAGTAATAGGAATCATAAAAATTATCAATCCAAGATAAAGTAACGGAATTTGAACATCACCAAATAATGGGAATGCAAGATCAGAATCATATGCACCAAGAAAAATAATTGGGAGTGCGGCGACTGCAAGGGCCACAGGTTTGAACCAACCTCCCATTACTTTTCTATCATCAACATATCCAATTAGAAATGCCGCGGTAGTTGTAATTATTACTGCAAGGATTTCATTGAGTTGGAAAAAACCATAAAGAACAATTTCTGAAGCAACAATTCCCAATATTATAGATATTCCACCAGGTCTTGCAACCATTACATTTTCTTTTTTATTCATATCTTTTACAGTGTAATTCTTTTTTACCAAAATTTTGATTAATGGTGGAGTAGTCAAATACACTACAAAAAATGCAATTAAACAAGAAATAATTGTAGGAATAATTAATTCAATCAATATCTAACCTTCTTTAATTCAGCTTTAATGTTATTTGCTATGGTTAAACCAATTTTATCAATCTCTGCTAAATTATTTACAGAAATATTTGATAAATCATCTAGATTTTTTATGCCATGTTTAAACAACATGCGTGCTCTAATTCTTCCGATTCCTTTTACGCGTACCAAATCTAATAATTCTGTTCTAATCCCATAAACCACTCTTTTTCTCAAATCACTAAATTCTTCAAGTAAATCAGTTCTTTCAATATGCTTAGAAATTTCCCTAAGACAATAAGATAGCCAATTTGCATTTTCTACCATTCTGTGCATATCCCCAGCCTCAATTCCAAGGGTGTCAGATAAAGAAAGTTCACTTGATTCAGTAATCCACATTTGTAAGGCTAAAAGACTTCTAGAGCAATCATATTCGGATATAGGCTCAATTAATTCTGAAGAATGGTTTTCAATCATAAGACTAGTAGATTCATAGTCTTTATTTCTAAGTGAAAATTTAGGAAAAAATTCTTCACAATTTGTCATTAAATGTAAAAATCCAAAAGTATGGTTTCGTTTTTCAGATACATTATCTATTGCATCTCTAAAGTATGTTGCAGTTAAAGGATCAATGTAAAGCATTGATGTCTTTTTTCCAAATGCAGTTCCAGCATATCTTTCACTTTTTTTAATTATTAATTGTTGACTAGAAAGAAAACGTAAAGAAATATTGATTGCAAAACTTAGAGTAGCTTTAGTTGTTTGTAGCCCACCTAATGTTTGTAAAAAGAATTCAAGAAGTTCCTCTTTTTTTATTCCAGGGTGCGTAACAATTACACTTAGAATATGTGTTCTAAGGGACTTATCATCAGTAATTTTTGAAACAATAGGTTCTGGTTCACCATGAATATAATAATCTGTTAAATCCTCAGTATTTCCATTACCAACAATAATGGATTCACCATACTTATCATATTGTGGTCGTCCAGCTCTTCCACAAAGTTGTTTATATTCTAAAACACTAATTGGTCTATTGGCACCAACTTTTGCATTGTATCTATTAATATTTGAAATAACAACTCTTCTTGCCGGAAGATTTACACCAGCTGCTAATGTTGGAGTGGATGAAAGTAGTTTAATTGTTCCTTTACGGAATTCCTTTTCAACAATTTCCCTACATTTCTGATTTAATCCTGCATGATGAAATGCAACTCCTTTTTTGATAAGAGTTGCTAAAGTTTTTACAATTTCAGTATGTTCATTTTCTGCAAGAATTTGTTTAGATGTTTTTTCTAATGCAGTTAGTTCCTTTTTTTGTAAAAGTTGGGAAACAGCGTCAGCTGCTTTTGTTGCTAAAGATTTTGAACGTACTCTAGTTTCAGCAAAAACAAGAGATTGACCACCTTGTTGAACAGATTGTACGCCTAAATCTATAGGAATTCCACGTAAACTTGGTTTAACTTCAAATGTTTCACCATCACTCATTGTAACTTGTCCACCGTCACAAACCCCTTCAGATAATGGAACTGGTCGCCAGTCATTTTTTACCAATTTACAATCAAGCCAATCTGCAATTTCATTTGAATTAGTTATTGTTGCACTAAGACCTATAATCTGAGGTGTATTATCTAATAATTTTAAATGAGTTAAAATCATTTCAAGTGTAGGTCCTCTACTTTCATCTCCAATTAGATGAATTTCATCAGATATCACTAATCCAATATCTTCAATCCATTCAGCTCCATGTCTAATTATTGAATCCATTTTTTCATTTGTTAAAATTAATACATTGCTATTTTCTAAATTTTTTTCAATATGTTCAAAATCACCAGTAGAAATACTTGTTTTGATTTTTTTACCAATAGAAATTTTTTCTAATTTTTTAAACTCTGTAAACTTTTCAGCAGCTAATGCACGTAATGGGCTGAGATAAATTACTTTACCCTTATGTTTAGAAAGATAATTAAGCATTGCAATCATTGCAATCAAAGTTTTTCCACTTGCAGTAGGTGCAGAAACCAAAATACTTTTTCCGTCTAATAATCCAGATTTCATACAATCAGCTTGAGGAGGATATAATTTTTCATATCCTTGTGATTTTAAAAATTCAATTGCAGAATCTGGAAGTGAGAGTTTTTCTATTTTCATACTCGATTATAATGACCGGGTTTTGATTCATAAATAGATGCTTCTCTAAGCATTCTTCGAATATAGTTTCGTGCTTCCTCTTCAGTAAACTTTTCAGTTTTTTCAAGTTCCTGAACAAATGCCCTTTCTTCAACAGCTACTTTGTTATCACCCTCTAAACTTTTTAGAATATCCATGAATAATTGCATTTTTGAGACTTCACTGCGAGGTTTACCTTGTAAAACACCAAGATCAACTTTACCTGTATTAACATCAACACCAGCATCTTGAAGCATACTTTGAATTAAGAAAATTGCACGCTCAGCGTCCTCCTCTTCTACTTTATCTTTCATAAGTAATCTGGCTCTAGCAGTTGAAAGTCGTATAATTCCTTCTAATTGCCTTGGAGTAACAGTGATCATTTCTTCAGATTCTACATTTCTCATTTGTAAATAATAATCAAGAATTTTTGCTTCTGCCTCTTTTGTTAATTCAGGTGTTCCACGTTTTGCATATGATAGGTATTTTGTTAACAAATCAACTTCAATAACAGATTTTTTATCTATTCCAGAACTAGTATTTCGTCTGATAATGTGTGTTGCAATCTGTATATCTCTTTCTTTTGTTGGGATATCTCTAACAACAAAAATTAAATCAAATCTAGTTAACAACGGAATTGGCAAATTAACATTTTCTGTAATATTTTTGAAAGGATCATATTTTCCATACATAGGATTTGCTGCAGCTAAAATTGATGTTCTAGCATTTAGTGTAGCTACAATACCACCTTTTGCAATACTTGCAGATTGTTGTTCCATAACTTCGTGTAAAGCACTTCTATCTTCAGGTTTCATTTTATCAAATTCATCTATACTTACTAAACCCTGATCACCAAGTACAACAGCACCAGCTTCTAACATCATAATTCCTGTTTTATCTCGAACTACAGCTGCTGTAAGTCCTGCAGCTGTTGAACCCCTACCAGAAGTGTACAAACCACGTGGTGCAATTCTTGCACAAAATTTTAGCATTTCACTTTTTGCAGTACCTGGATCTCCAACTAAAAATACATTGATATCTCCTCTAATTTTACTACCATCGCCTAGCAGTCTTTGATTAGATCCAACAATTAGTAACAAAATAGCTTCTTTGATTAATGATTGACCTTGAATATGGGGAGCAAATGAATCAATTAATCTTTGATAAACATCTGAACTTTGACCGAGAGATTTTATTCTCTTTTCTTCCTCAGGAGAAATTTCTTCTCTGCCAATTTTTCTATCGGTTTTAGAACCACGACCACTTAAAAATTCAATATTATTGCCTTCAATTCTTAATCGATATAATCCACTATGACCTCTCTGAACTCCAGTAACAGATTCTTGTTCTACTCTAACGACTCCAGTAAGAATAATTCTATCACCGGGTCTTGAATTATCAACTAAATCCTGCCTAATTGTGACATCAATATAATGAGGTAGTTGTCCAGGAGGTAAATCCTCTGGAAGTTCTTGTAATCTGAGAATTTGAAAATCAATAAATTTACTAGATTCAGGTTTTAATTCAAAATCTCTTTGTTTACAATTTGGATTGTCACATACTACAGGAATTTTTGCATCCATTCCCTTTAGTTGAATAATTTTTGTAGTATGCTCATCAGGACAAACAAAAACCAATTCTTTTGCAAGAGGTTTAACTTCTGATGCCCTAACAACCATTCCTGAAACACTGGTCATTGTTCCAATAGTTTCTGCATTAATTTGTCTTAAACTTCTTTCAAGTGGAAAATTTGCTACTCGTACGCGAACTTCCTCTTTTATTTTTTCAGCATAATCTGGAAATCTTGTTTGTAATGCTTCTTTGATTGCTCTTGCAAAAGCATCAAATATTCTATCAGGATTTTCAGAAAAAATAATTTCTATTTCAGGTTCTGTTACAAGATCATTATAATCAACTACAATATATTTTGCATTTTTAGGCATCATTGCATCAATGGCATCAACGTACTTGTAATTCCCTTGTTTGTCTTTGAATCGAGTTAGAAATTCCTTTACCTTATCAGATAAAGCAGAATCAGTAAAAGAACTAGTTTGACTACTCATTTGTATTTCCTCTTACTTGATTTTCAAATTCTTTACTATTATCATAAATGGTTTTATAGAAAATATTTTCTTCAACGGTTAATTGATTATAGATATCAGAATTTAGTTTAATAGAGTCTGCAAGTTTTACAATTTTTCCTCTTCGCATTCTGAACAATTCCAATAAAATACTTTCAACGTGATTAAAATCATCTCGATTCAATTCTTTCATAGATTGTTTTAATTTAATATAGAAATGAGGTTCTAATGTGGATAACTGATATTCTCCAACCATTTTTTCTTTAGATAATGCTTGTTTTAATTCAGTAATCATATCAGGCATATCCATTGTGCCTACTCCACTATCATTCAAAATTTTTCCAATCCATTGAGGCATGTTATTAGTATCACCTTGAACGCCTTCAATTTTGACACCTGCAACATTATACTTGAAGTCCTGATTAACTGTAACTTTAGCATCTTTTAGGCGATATCCTATCGAATGTACTTTTTCTATTTCTTTAATTTTCATATGAGATCACTTATCAATTTTAGATCCTCAAGTATCGGATCGATCAATTCTCTTAACAATTTAGTGAGATCATTTGATCCTAATTAATCACAGGTTGAGGCTAGGAATATTTTAGACAGATTTGAATTTTAATAGATAGTATTAGAGAATAACCAATTCGGATTTATTAATGGGATTAGGCTTTGGTACTGATATGTCAGCAACAGGAATGTGGGTAGAAAAATACCGACCTAAGAAAGTCTCAGAAATAGTAGGTCAAACTGAAATTATCGGTAGTTTATCAGCATTAATCAAAGATCCAACAGATATGCCACACTTGATGTTCTCTGGTTCTGCAGGAGTAGGTAAAACAACTACTGCATTATGTATTACAAGACAAATTTTAGGAGATAACATAGAAGGAAATCTACTGGAGCTTAATGCTTCAGATGAAAGAGGTATAGGGATGGTGAGGGAGAAAGTGAAGAAATTTTCAGGGTTTGCAGGTTTATCAGATGTACCGTTTAAAATTATTATTTTAGATGAAGCAGATGAAATGACTTCAGATGCACAAACAGCACTAAGAAGAATAATAGAAGATACTGCAAAGATTTGTAGGTTTATTTTGATTGCAAATAACGTTTCAAAAATTATCGATCCAATTCAAAGTAGATGTGCCACATTCAAATTTACAACTGTTTCAGAAGACGACATAATTGGTAGATTAGAAGTAATTGCAAAAAAGGAAAAAATCAAAGTGAATAAAAAAGGATTAAAATCGATTTTTGATTATTCTCAAGGAGATTTAAGACATGCAATTAATTTGATGCAAGCTACTGCAAGTCTTGGAGAAATTAGTGAAGAAACTGTAGCATCATCAGCAGGATTAACTAAAACAACAGATGTTGATGAAGTATTAAAAATTGCATTATCTGGCAAAATTGTAGAAGCAAGAGAGAAAATGATTGAATTAATCAAAGTTTATGGAATGTCAGTATCAGATTTTCTAAAATATTTTAATTCTGCAGTCTTTAAATCACAACACAAAAAATTATCAGAAATTTTAGAAATTATTGCAAAGTACGATTATAGAATTTTAGTAGGAGCAAATTCTGAAATTCAATTGTCTGCTATGCTTGCAGAGATTGCAAAAGTAGAAGAATAAAACGCCGAGAGAGGGATTTGAACCCCCGCGTGCTTGCGCACACAGGCTCTCAAGGCCCGCGCTCTACCGGACTAAGCGACCTCGGCAAAAAATGTTGAAAATAGTGATTAAAATCTGTTGATAATGAAATATAAAAATAAGAAAAAAGAAAAAATTCTTTAATCGTGTGCGTGTGGATTTTCAGAACCAGATTTCATAATTACATATGTTCCGGCTGCTTTCTCGTGCCATTCTTGGTTAGCTGATTCAATAAGGATTGCTCCTTCAGGACAAATTTCTTGACATGCCATACAAACTGTACAATCGTGTTCTCTGATTGGTTGTGATTTGTCGGTATAATCTAATCTTTCATCTTGTTCGGTTAAACCAGTTCCTTCAAAAGTTGCTCCAACTGTATCTGCTGCTGGAATATCTTGTTCGGTTCTGAACCATTGGAATGTTTGAACTGGACATACACTCATGCATGAACCAGCTGCTACACATGAATCCCAATCGACTGCAACGCTAGTACCATGAATTCCAAGAGGAACTTGTTCTTCCCCTCTTTCTGCATAGGCTGCCTTTACATCATCGTTTGAGAATGCTGCACCATCAGTTCTTCCGTCACCCCAAATATAATGGAAATTTTCACCATCACCGTGGCTTGTTTTTCCTTTTGGTTCTACATCGTTGTGACAAAAGTCTTCTGGTATTTGTAGATCTGCCATTGGATCCGGTTATTTAGAATATTATTTAAAGCTAGAGAAAATTAGTCAAGACTAAATTAAAAATATAAAATTGTATTATCTAAAAACGATTAATTTAAAGAGTTTTAGCGGCACTTTCGTGTTTTTCAACATTTGATTGATCGACTTTGATTGCTTGAGGTGGACAAACTGATACACATGCCATACACCATATACAATCATGTTCACGAATTGGATCTGCTTTATCAGTTAGATCTTTACGTTCATCTTTCACATCACTACCTGTTCCTGCAAATGTTTGTCCAACAACATCTTTTGCTGGAATATCTTTTTCAGTTCTGTACCATTGGAATACTTGTACAGGACATGCTTCTATACATGCACCATCTGCAACACAGGAATCCCAATCAACTGCAACCATAGTTCCACTAATACCAAGAGGAACTTGTTCTTCCCCTCTTGCAGCATAGGCTGCTACAACGTCGGTATCTGCGAATACTTCAGCTTGTGAACCGTCAGTGTTTGTTTTTTTACCTGGACCCCACATTATGTGGAAATTTCCATCATCTAGATTGATTTTTCCAGTTGGATTTAGACCTTCAGGAAAATTTTCTGCTATTGGCATAACAAAATTTTCAAGATGTTATTATTTAAAGCTAGATGGTATCAAAGAATTTCATCAAATTATAATTAAAATCATCGATCAATTAGGCAGTAACAATTTCCTTACGTTCATAACGTTGAACGATCAATAGTCTGGATATGGATATTATCAAGTATGATGTGTATAGAGGACCAAACATAGGAGTTTACGTTAGTGTTAATGATACAATAGGATTAGTTCCAATGGGATTTGCAGAAACTAAAGCAAAAAAACTAGAAGAGTATTTGAATATTGAAGTAATGTATACAGCAATTGCAAATACAAGATTAATTGGAGCATTGTCAGTTATGAACAATAAAGGATTTCTATTACCATCTACAGCATATCAAGATGAATTTGATTATTTGAAAAATGAAACAGATTTAGAAATTGGAGTTTTAGATACTAAATTTAATGCACTTGGAAATGTAATTTGTGCTAATGACAAAGGAGCAATTGTTTCACCAGCTTTATCAAAGGAAAATTGTAAAGTGATATCAGATGTAATGGGAGTAGAAGTACTTCAAAAAAAGATAGCTGGAACTCATTTAGCAGGGGTTACACTTAGAGCAAATAATACAGGTGCTGCAATTCATCCAGAAGCAGAAGAAAAAGATTTAGAAATTATTGCTGATGTATTAGGCGTAAATGTAGAACAATCATCAATAAATGGAGGGGTACCATATGTCTCATCAGGAATTTTAGCAAATAATCATTGTATTGTAGTTGGTTCATTAACAAATGGTACTGAAATTATGAATTTAACTAAAGCATTTCTAAATTAAAAACAGATTTTGGATCATCAGTTAATTTTTCTAAAGAGATAGTTGCTTCAATTCCAGTTTTCATATCTTTGAGTACAACATTTCCTTCTTCCAATTCTTGGGGCCCAACAATAATTGTAAATCTTGCAGTATTAGCAATATCCATTTGTTTTTTTAGATTTCTTCCAGCTAAATCAATATCAGTTGGAATATTGTTTAATCTAAGTAAAGAAGTAATTGAATGTGCAACTTTTTGCATTTCATCATTAATGTATAAAATTGAAACTCTAAATGACTCAACTTCTGAAATAATATTTTGTTCTTGCATTGTTAAAATAATTCGTTCAACACCACCTGCAACACCGGTTGCACCAATATCATCTCTTTTGAAAGCTTTCGTCAGAGTATCATATCTTCCTCCACCTGCTAAAGCACCAAGTTTTGAATTTTTATCAAATACTTCAAAAACTATTCCAGAATAGTAATCCAACCCCCTAACTATTCCAAAATTAATTCGAACATTAGACACTCCTCTATTCTCTAGTGATTCAAATAATGCCTTAATTTCATCCCATGATTCCAATTGAGATACATCAAATACAGATTCAACTTCTTTTATTGAACCCTTAATTTGAGAAAATTCTAAAATTTTTTCTAGGTTTTCTTTATCGTATCTGTCCTCAAATTCTTTAATAATTTCATCTTTTGATTTTTTTGCAATTTTATCAACTGCACGTAACATATCACCAACTAATTGAGGTTCCTTTGAATCAAAAATTTTGTTAATATATGATTCAACAAGATTTCTATGATTAACGTCAATTGTAATATTTTTGAGTAATAATGAATCAAATAATCTTGAAGTTAATTCAATAATTTCAGATTCTGATTCTAAATTTGCCTTACCATAAATTTCAAGATCCCATTGATGGAAAAATCGATAACGTCCTTTTTGAGGTTCATCATATCTAAACACTCCACCAAAACTAGAAATTTTTGCTGGAAGTTTCATAGATTTTTGAGATGTAGCATATCTTGTTAGACCCATTGTAAAATCAAATCTCAATGCAATTTCTCTATCTCCTTTATCTTTGAAATAATAAATTTCATCTTTAATTGCAGGGCCAGATTTAGTTTCAAGAGTGGATAATAATTCAATTGGAGAAGGATCCATAAATGAGAAACCATACAAATTTGAAAGTTGTTTAAAATGAGATCTAATATGTTCTATATTTGCAGTTTCAGAACCCACAAAATCCTTCATTCCACGAGGTAATTCCATTGTAATTATCTGTTAGAGGGTGTTGTGATTTAGATATTTCTATATTCTTATCTGAAATTTTCTTCTAAATCTTGTTCAAGGTCAGGAAAATCATCCCACCAATCTTTAGTTGTAAGCATTTCTAACGAAAAAGATTTTTTCTTAGCTTATAGATCTTTGTAAAATAAAATTATTGTCTTTAGTATATAATTAAAAAATTCAACATTATTTTTTACAATATAAGAACATAATTTAGATAGTAATTAAAAAGTGAACTATTTTTTAGAGAGATTTTTCATTAAATTATTGATTATGGAAAAAATAATGCTAGGTAATGATTTAAAAATTTGTAGAATTCTAAATGGAATGTGGCAAGTAGCAGGCGGTCATGGACAGATTAATTCTGAATCAGCAATAAAAGATATGCAAAGATATCAAGAATTAGGCTTCACAACATGGGATCTTGCAGATATTTATGGTCCTGCAGAATCATTAATTGGAAAATTTAGTAAAAAAAATGAATATGATTTTCAGGCATTTACGAAATTTGTTCCTAATCCAGGTCCAATGAGCAACAGTATTGTAACACACTATATTGATGAGTCATTAAAAAAAATGAACACAGATTGTATTGATTTACTACAATTTCATTGGTGGGATTATCAAGATTCTAGTTATCTTGATGCATTAAAACACTTATCAAAATTACAAAATGAAGGAAAAATAAAACATCTAGGATTAACAAATTTTGATACTGAAAGGATTAAAATAATTATTGAAAATAATTTTAAAATTATATCAAATCAAGTTCAATATTCTATTTTAGATCAAAGACCAGAAAAAATAATGGTACCATTTTTTATCAAATATGGAATTCAAATTCTCAGTTATGGAACTCTATTAGGTGGATTTTTTTCAGAAAAATATCTTAACGTAGATGAACCCACTAGAGCAGATTTAACTACAGCAAGTTTACAAAAATACAAAAATATGATTGACATATGGGGAGGATGGGAATTATTTCAAGAATTATTAATAATTTTAGACAATATATCAAAAAAACATAATTGTAGTATTGCAAATATTGCTACAAGATTTATTCTAGATAAACCACAAGTTGCAGGCGTTATAATTGGAGCCAGATTAGGAATTTCGGATCATAGAGAAGACAATTCTAAAGTGTTTGAATTAAAATTAGATCAAGATGATATTTCATTAATATCTTCAGTCACTTCAAAATCAAATGATTTGTTTGATACAATAGGTGATTGTGGAGATGAATATAGATAAAAAATATGGAAATCAAAATTGGGTGTACTGGATGGAGTTATCAAGGATGGTCTGGAACTTTTTATCCAAAAAATCTAAAAAGTTCTGAATGGCTAAAATATTATGCACAAATTTTTAGCATCACTGAAATAAATTCAACATTTTATAAAATACCATCACAAGAAATTGTTAGGAAATGGAATGTAGATACACCAAGACATTTTAAATTTACAGCTAAATTCCCATCAATTATTACACATGAAAAACGATTAGATAACATAAATTCAGAAGTTTTCTCATTTCTAACATCACTTTTACCTATTCATGAAAAAATTTCAGCACTAGTATTACAATTACCACCATCACTAACTTTTGATGAAGCAAAACCAAGATTAGAAAAACTATTTGATATGTTACCTAATGATTTTGTATATCCAATTGAAGGAAGACACGAATCATGGTTTACTGAGAAAGCGTTGAATTATTTTAAACAGAAAAAACATTGTCTTGTTTGGAATGTGGTAGAGGGTGTAAACAATCCATTTCCAATAACATCAGACTATCTTTATGTTAGATTAATTGGAGATAGAAGTATTCCAAATAAACAATTTGGTACAATAAGAAAAAATAAATCAAATTTTATTAAAAAATGGGCACAAAAATTGACAGAAATTTCAGATATTCCACTAGCAATGGTAATGGCCAATAATCATTTTGAGGGATTTGGGCCTGCAACTGCAAATAATTTAGGAGAAAATTTGGGAAAGATGGAATTAATTTGGGAAGAGAAAAAACAAAAAACAATAGGAAATTTTTAAATTAAAAAATAAAGTTATTTAGTAAGACCCATTGCTTCACCAAAATAATATCCACTAAGTATAGTAATGGATGCCCAAATACAGGAACCAATAAAAGTAAATAAAATAAATTTAGGAATTTTCATTTTTAATAATCCAGCAGGTACTGAAATCATTTCTCGCATAACTGGAACCATTCTTCCAATCAAAACTGCCTTATCACCATATTTTTCAAACCATATTTCCACACGTTCTAATTTTTGTTCAGTGATTCTAAAATTTTTTAAATATCTTAGTAAAACAGTACGTCCAAGTTTCAATGCAATTAGATAGATGATAGATGTTCCAATGGTTGCACCAGTTGCTCCAAGAATAATCATAGGAATCACTTCAAGTAATGGAATTCCTTGTTGTGATGCTAGAAATCCAGCTGTTGGAAATATTGCGAGAGTTGGAATTGGAGGAATTACAGTTTCAATTAATGCAGCAAAAAATATTCCTTCATAAAGATGATCACCTAAAAAATCTGCAATAAATATTAAAAACGAATCAAATGGTTCCATTTCTTTTTTCAGAGAAATCTTACTAAATTACCTTACGAGAGATTGTTTTAATGAAATACTTTATTTTATGCCTAAGTAGTAGTAGTAAAAAATATT